>NZ_JBFBOC010000001.1:300482-883303 GCF_040685975.1 Kitasatospora sp. NPDC086791
GCACGGTGGTCCGGTGGTCGAGCGCGGTGGATCGGTCGGGCACGGTGGTCCGGTGGTCGAGCGCGGTGGATCGGTCGGGCACGGTGGTCCGGTGGTCGAGCGCGGTGGATCGGTCGGGCACGGTGGTCCGGTGGTCGGGCTGACGGCGGGGCTCAGGGGTTCGGTGCCCGCAGCAGCAGTGCCGACGGGACGCGGTCGGCGAAGCCGAGCCGCAGCAGGCCATGGCCGAGGCCGGCCAGACCGGTGAGCAGTCCGGGCGGCGCGATCCCGCCGGGGGTCGCGCAGCGCGGGCCGCGCCGGACCGCAGCGGTGGCACGGTCCTGGAGTGCCGAACGGTCGGACGTCCGGTGCAGCAGCTCCAGGGCGCCCCACTCGCCGTGACACAGGCTGTGATCGGGCAGCGGTCCGGCGCCCGCGAGGCGCCCGACGACCTCGGCGACGGCCTCGGCCGGCCCCGGGTCCGCCATCGCCTCGGCCCGGTCGGCGACCGCCAGCGCCACCCCGGCCCGGCCGGTGCACCAGGAGACGTCCGCCCCCACGGACGGCACAGCGGCCACGGCCGAACGCAGCGCGGCCAGCCCCGGCCGGCGGTACCGCTCGCCGCCCCCGTCGGAGGCGAAGCGGAGCAGCGCCCAGCCGACCCCGGCCGCGCCGGTGCCGAAGCCCGGCTCCGCCGGGACGGGCGCGGCGGCCAGCCGGTCGGCGCAGGCACCCGCACCGCGCCGGAGCCCGGCCGACGGGCACACCCGGTGCGCGGCCAGCAGCGCGACCAGGCCGCCCGCGGTGCCGTCGAGGACACCGACCGGTTGCTCGGCTCCGGCGGCCCGGACGGTCAGGTCGGCCGCCGGCTCGACCAGGGCGCGCAGCCCGGCGTCGTCCACGGCGACCGCCGTCTGCGTGACGGCGTACAGGATGCCGCCGAGCCCGGCGAAGCCGCCCGAGCCGACCGCGCCCAGGTCCTCGTCCGGGAGCGCGGCGAGGCGCTCCAGCAGCTCCGGCACCGGGTGCAGCGCGGCGAGCGCCGTGTCCGCGTAGCGGTCCGCGCCGGTGACCGCGGCGAGTTGGGCGAGGAACAGGGCGACCCCGGTGTATCCGTGCCCCAGGTCGGCACCGCAGGCCGCGAGCCTGCGGTAGCGCTCGCCGAGCAGCTCCATGGCCAGCCAGTTCGCCCGCCCCGACCCCCGGTGGGCCTGCTCGACCAGCAGGTCGCCGAGCGCCCGGGCGGCGGCGAGCAGCCGCTCGGGAGCGAGCGGTTCATCCCCCGGCTCGCCCGTGTCGCCGGGTTCACCTGTGTCGCCCGTCGAGCCCGGCTCGCCCGGTCCGGCGGTGCGCGGGCCGGGCACCGCGGCGGGATGGGCCGCTTCGGCTTCCGAGGCGCGGCAGGACAGCGACGCCAGGATGATCCGCTCCTGCCCGGCGAGGTCGGCCTCGTCCATCGCCGCGAGGCGGGACGCCACCCGGGCGAGTCCGGGCCGGTCGAGGGCACCGGGGATGCGGGCGCCGGTGCCGCTCCACAGGTCGACGCCGCCCGGGCGCGCGGTGAACACCGGCACGTCGCCGCCCCACAGCTCGGCGACCTCGTGGTCGAGCAGTCCCGGCCAGCCCTGGTCGTCCACGGCATCCGTACCGAGCAGCCGCAGCAGCCCCTCCCGGTCGCCCGGCTCCCGCAGCACGTCGGGGTGGGTCGCCTCGGCGAGGACCGTCGCGTAGACCTGGGTGGCCCGGGTCACCACCCGGACCTCGTCGTCGGCGAAGCGGCACAGCAGTCCGGTCAACTCCCGCCGCCCGGCCAGGATCGCGCGGTAGCCCACGCGGAAGCCGGCCACCAGCGCCTCGGCGTGAGCCGCGGGCTCGGCCTCGACATCGCCCAGCCGGGGGCGGTTGACACCACCGCCCACGACGCCGGGCCGACGGACCAGCCGCATCCCGTCGGTGCCGGCGGCCTCCCAGCCGACCGTCTCCAGCGGCGAACGGTGGCCGGCGCCGCCCCCGAGGCCGGAGAGGTCGAGCGCGGCCTCGTCCCCGAGCACCAGCTGCGGCAGCAGGCCGGTCCGCTGGACGGACGCCTCCAGCGCGCGGCCCGCCGGGTCGTCGGCGGCGCGGTCCTCGCCCTCGCCCTCGCCCTCGTTCTCGGGCAAGGGCGGGTGGAAGAGCGTCTCGACGTCCACCGGCACCGGGTGGTCGGCGCAGGCGATCAGGTTCTCGTGGTGCAGGTCGGTGAGGTCCAGGACGTGCGCGACGGCGAGCAGCGCACCCTGTCGCCGGTAGAACCGCGCCAGCTCCGACGGGGAGGCGCAGGGCCGGGCCTCGACGAACTCCGACCAGCCGTAGCCCGGCCGGCTCACCAGGGCGGGCGTGCGCAACCCGGGTGTCCCAGGGCGGGCGTTGAACCAGTCCACCAGTTCACCGAAGTGGCGGTCGACCGCCAGCGAACGCGGCTTGTAGACCACCCGACTGCCGTCGGCGAAGCCGAGTACGGCGACCCGACGGCCACCCCGGTGCGCATCGCCGGCGGCCCGGTCCACGGCGACCAGCGGCCCCGGATCGCGCCCGCCCCACAGCCGGGCGACCAGCTCGGAGCGGTCGGCGGCGTACCGGGTGAGCACCTCGGCCATCGCCGCGACGGCGTCCACACAGGTCCGGCCGACCAGCAGCGGCAGCAGCGGGTACTCGGCGAACAACCGGGCCAACCCGTCACGAGTACCGACAGCGGCGACGAAGTCCCGGAACCTGTCCTGCGGACTCGCCCCCGCCAGCCGCCCCTCCCCCCGCGCCACCCGCAGCTCCAGCACCAGCGCCCGGGCCGCCAGGCCACCGAGCGCGGCGGCCGTAGCCTCGGTGAACTTCGCTACGATCGCAGGCAGTTCGATCGCCCGACCCACCCCCGGATCGAGCTCGCCGAGCAACCGCCGCCCCGCCAGCTCCGCGAACGGCGCCATCACGACGGCGAAGCCGGCCGTCCCGGGCAGCGGCCCGGCCGGCAGGACTGGCTCGCCGGGCGCAGCGGCGAGGGCGGCCTCGACGAACTCGGCCGATTCGAGGTGTCGCAGGCCCGCGGACTCCCCCGGCATGATGGTCGGCGACCACCGCGGCGAGGCGACCGCCTCCGCTGCTGCGAACGCGTTGTCACCGATCACAGCGCAGAGCCTGTCAGCCCGCGCAACAGCGGCGCAAGAGGCGGGAAACTGCCTGAATTACCCTACCGAGAAGGGACCTTGAGCCCCACCGTCGCCAACCGCGAGGTCGACATCTCGGCCGACGGCCTCACCCCGACCTTGCCGGCAACACCGGCGAGGGCGCGGTGAGGCCGAGAGGATGCTCACCGTCCCCCCGCACGTCCGTCGATCTTCCTCCGGATCGAATCCGTTAGCATGCGTCGTTGGTTTTCGAACACACGGGCTGACCGGCAGTCGGCCCGAGCGCATGGGGGGCATGCATGGCAGATCCTGACGCGGGCTCGGTAGTCGAGGTCACACCGGCTGAACGGGACGGCTGCGGGCAGAGTCGGCAACACCTCGGGAGTCTGATACCGGGCGAGACGTCGAAGCTCGCGGGCGACATGAGCGACGTCGGTACGACGGTCGTCCCGGACGGCCCCGCGAAGCCTTCGATCGCGAAGGCGGCCGAGTAGCCCCGTGGACATCAAGACCCTTCACGACGCCGACGTCATCGGCATCACCACCGCGAAGAACGCCTTCGACACCCTGGCCACCGCCTTCGGTCAGCACAAGGACAACTGGCAGACCGAGGTCATCGACCGGCTGAACCGCTCCCAGTGGACGGGCACCGCCGCCGGCCACGCCCAGGCCCGGATCCAGCTCCTGGAGAACGAGCTCCAAGCCGCCCAGCAGGAGATCGGCCTCGTCAGCAGGGCCCTGCAGGACGCCTACGACGGCTTCGCCGCCGCCCAGGCGCACCTGATCAGCGCCCTCGACGACGCGAAGACCCACAAGCTGACCGTCGCCCCCGACGGCGGGATCACCTGGGACAACGACCCCGCATCCGCGAACTTCGCCGGCACCGACGCCGAGGCGCAGGCCCAGCTGATCAGCAAGCGGATCACCGCCGCGCTCACCGAGGCCGACCACGCGGACCAGACCATCAGCGCCCGGCTCGCCCACCTCGCCACCAACGCGAGCAACGGCACCGGCCTCGACTCCGCCACCGTGAAGGCCGACACGGACGCCGCCAACGCGCTCCAGCAGGTCCCCGCCGCCGCCACCGACCCGAACAGCGTCAAGGCCTGGTGGAACGGCCTGACCGATGACCAGCAGCAGCGGATGATCCTCAACCACCCGGACCAGATCGGCAACCTCGACGGCATCCCCGCCGCCGCCCGCGACCAGGCCAACCGGACCAACCTGAAGAACCTGATCCAGGACCGCACTAACCAACTGGCCAACCTCGGCCCCGAGCCGAAGCAGTACCTGGGGTACGTCAAGGGCGAGCCCGTCACGAACCCCGAGTACGAAAAGTGGAAGGCCAAGCGCGACGCCCTGAAGGAGAAGCTCGACGGCTTCCAGTCCATTCAGGACCGGCTCGACGGCAAGTTCGAAGGTGGTGGCGGGCCGGGCTCCGAGCCGCCGCTGCTGTTGCTGGGGATCGGCGATCAGGGGCAGGGCCGCGCGATCCTGTCCTGGGGCGACCCGGACAAGGCCCGGAACGTCTCCTCGCTGGTGCCCGGGCTGAACAGCAACCTGGCCGGCGCCGGAAACGGCGACGCCATGACGGCGAAGCGCATCTATCAGTCCGCGGCGAGCAGCGCGCGGGCCAACAGCGAGACGCCGAGCATCGCGTCCGTGTTCTGGCTGGGGTACGACGCGCCGCAGTTGGACGGTCCCTCCGTACTCATGCAGGACCGGGCGGAGGAGGGCGGGGCCGCGTACAACAAGTTCCTCACCGGGCTCCGGGCCACCCACGAGGGCGCGCCCGCACACATGACCGCGCAGGGGCACAGCTACGGCTCCCTGGTGGTCGGGAAGGCGACCCAGCACCCCGGTGGCCTGCCCGTCGACGACATCGTCCTGGTCGGCAGCCCGGGCGTCGGGGTGGACAAGGCATCGCAGCTCGGGATCGGCGCGGACCACGTGTACGTCGGCACGGCCAAGTACGATCCCGTCGCGGACGCGCCGTCCCCCGGAATGCTCATCCCCGGCTGGTCCGCGGTCGAGGCGTTCACGAATCCCGACGGGTCGTGGCACGGCACGGACCCGGCGAGCCAGAGCTTCGGTGGGCAGCGCTTCTCGGTGGCGGACGGGACCGTGACCGACTCCCACGACAACTACTTCGGCAAGCACGACAAGGGCGGCGACTCGCTCCCCAACATCGGGAAGATCGTGAGCGGCCACGGGAACACGATCACCAGGGAGGACCCGAGGTGAGGGCCAAGGTATGGCGCATGACCGTCCCAGGAGTACTGCTGGCACTCCTGATCGGCTGGTACGCCTGGCCGGAGCCCGAGAAACCCGCCGTGCCGGTCGAGCAGGCGCAGCACCGGATCGAGGCCGAACTCGCCGATGTCGCCGGGGCCTTCCACCCGGGGCTGCAGTGGGCCGAGGCCAGGTACGAGAGCGACCCCGACCTGACCGGACTCTGCGGTACGTCCGGGTGCAAGAGGACGGGCCGGGCGGAGATGTCCGCCCGCCAAGCGGCCCGAGTCCGGATCACCCCTACCCGGAATCAGGAGCCGCTCGACATCGTCCAGGCACTCTGGACCGGGAAGGGCTACGTGGTCGAGCGCAACAAGGGCTCGGTGGAGGTGAAGGGTTCAGGGTTCAGCCTCCGGTTCGTCTCGGGGGTGGAGGGTTGTGCCGAGGTGTGGGCTTCCGTGTTCAATGTCACCGACATCGGCGATCGCGAGTGGATCGACAGGTTCGGACCGGGAGGGCAGGCCTACGCCGCCACCTGCGCGACGGTCGACGACCCCTACTGGTCGCACTGACACCGCCGAGTTCGACCTCGGCGACAACTGACCTGCGGAAAACCGGAGTTCCCTGCCGGCGCGCTCTCGTCGGCGAGAGTGCGACGGCAGGGAGCGCGTCGGCTTCACGTCACCACGTCGATACGGAACTCCCCCGTCAGCGGACGGGACTCGGGAGGGACTTGGCGAGGGGTGCGATGGCGGGTCAGGCGGTGGGGTTCGGGGGGTGGCCGAGGTGGTTGGTGACGTCGACCACGCCGTCCACGCTGCGGCAGAGGCGCTCGATCGCTGCCGCCTGGCCCCCGCCGCCGGGGCCGCCGGCCAGGGTGACCCGGCCGTCCTGGACCCGGACGTCGACGGTGTCCGGGTCGATGCCCAGGGTGCGGCGCAGGACCTCGGCGCGGATCTCCTCGCGGATGGCCCGGTCGTGCCGGAGGAACACCCGGAGCAGGTCGCTGCGGCTGACGATGCCCACCAGGCGGCCGGCCTCGTCCACGACGGGCAGGCGCTTGACGCGCTCGCTCTGCATCAGGCGGGCCGCCTCCACGACCGTCCACTCCGGGCGCGCGCACACGGCCGGGCCGGTCATCAGGCCCACGGCGGTGGTCGCGCGGCTGCGGGTGCGGTCCCGGGGCGGCAGGTCCGGGGCGAGCAGCAGCCCTGCCGGGTCTTCCTGGGCCGCCTCGTTGAGCAGCAGGTCGGCCTCGGAGACCACGCCGAGCGGGCGGTCGTCGTGGTCCAGGACGGGCACCGCGGTGATGTCGTGCTCGGCGAGCAGCCGGGCGATCTCCTTGAAGCCGGTGTCGGGTTTCACGTGCACGACGGCCGACGTCATCAGTTCTCCCACGATCCGGTGTCGCATGGTCGGTTCGCTCCTTTCCGATCGGCGGCACGGCCGCGCGTCGGTGACGGGGTGTGGGTCAGTCGTGGCGACCACGGCCCGCTCGCCCGGACCGGGCTCGGCGGGCGGGCGAGGCCGGGATCCGGGCTGTGCGGGCGGGCCGGGCCGGGCCGTTCAGTAGTCCTTGCCCGGGGGGACGACGATCAGCGGGCACTCCGCGTGCTCGATCAGGGCGTGGCTCACCGAGCCGAGGAGCAGGCCGCGGAAGCCGCCGAGGCCCCGTGAGCCGACGACGAGGCACCGGGCCCGGGCGGCCTCGCCCAGCAGGGCTCCCACGGGGCGTCCGAACACCACCTCGTGTTCGACCTCGACGCGCGGGTCCCGGTGGCGCAACTCGGCCGTCGCGCTGAGCAGTCGGGACTCGCACCGGCCTGCGGCGGCCGTGTGTGCGGCGGCGGTCCGCCCCGGCCGGTCCCGGCAGACCCGGACCACGCGCAGCACCGCCCCGTGGGCCGCGGCCTGGGCGAAGGCGAGTTCCAGAGCCGCCAGGGAGCCCGGTGATCCGTCCACTCCGACGACGACCAGCGGCCTGGGGGCAGGGGCATGCGCGGCCGGGTCCGCCGTCTCGCGGACGACCGCCACCGGGCAGGGGGCGTGGGCGCTGAGCTGGACGCCGATCGGCGGGAGGGTGAGCACCTGCTCGACCACCGGCCTGCGCTTGGCACCGACCACCAGGAGCGAGGCGTCCGCGGCCTGCTCCAGCAGCCCGCGTGCCCGCGGCCCGTCGACCGTACGGGTCTCGGTCTCCAGCCCCGGGTGCCGCTCCTCCACGAACGTGCGGGCCTGGGCCAGGACGATGTCGCCGCCGACCCGGACGTGATCGTCCAGCAGGCGCGGGGTGTCCTCGTCCGGGTCGGTCTGCGGCCACTTCAGGGCGTGGACCAGTCGCAGCACCCGGCCGGTGCGGGCGGCCTCGTCCGCCGCCCAGGTGACGGCTCCGCGGCCGGCCGCGGAGCGGCCGACGCCGACGACCACGGGACCGGACACGAGCACGGGCACGGGCACGAACATGGGCGCGGGCACGGGCACGGGCACGGCGGGGATCGGTCCGTGGCTGTTCATGGGGCTCCTCCTCGGGTCCTGCGGTGGCTGTCCGGCATGGTCAACTCTTCCTCTCCGCAGCCGTGTTCGGCAGGGTCCACGATGCCCTTCGGGCGGGCCCGAAGGTCCCGGTCCGTCGGTCCCGGTCCGCCCGTGACAGTCCGCCCCGCACGCGTGCCCGGGACGCCGCGGGACCGTCGTTCCGTCGCCGGTGACCAATGGCCCAACGACCCACCACCCGACCCGGGAGCAAGCTGTCGTCCGCACCCCTCGATCGACGGACTCGATCGGCGGACCCGATCGCCCGGCGCCGACCGCCGGGACCGCTGCTCGGCCGGCCGACGGCGTTTCGGTGCACGACAGTTGAGGAGAAAAGCGATGCCCAAGGCCCACCTGGTCGGTGGCGGCATAGCCGCCCTGTCCGCCGCCGCGTTCCTCATCCGGGACGGAGGTTTCGCCGGCGACGACATCCACCTCTACGAGGGGCAGGACGAGGTCGGCGGCAGCCTCGACGCGGGCGGCACGCCCGAGACGGGGTACACGATGCGCGGCGGCCGGATGTTCGAGGCACAGTTCCGCTGCACGTACGACCTGCTGTCCGGCATCCCCTCGCTGGACGACCCGTCGAAGTCGGCCACCCAGGACATCCTCGACTCGCACGAGGAGTCCCCCTGGGACGACACCGCCCGGCTGGTGCGCGCGGGCGGCGAGATCCGCGACGGGCACGCGATGGGCTTCTCCGAACGCCACCGGCTGGAACTGGTCACGTGCCTGGCCACGCCCGAACGGCTGCTGGACGGCAAGCGGATCACGGACTGCTTCGACGAGGGCTTCTTCACCACCGACTTCTGGTACATGTGGTGCACCACCTTCGCGTTCGAACCCTGGCACAGTGCCATCGAGTTCCGGCGCTACCTCAGGCGCTTCATCCACCTCTTCCCGGAGTTCGAGAGCATGTCCGGGATCCACCGGACCCGCTACAACCAGTACGACTCGATCGTCCGCCCGCTCTCCGCCTGGCTCCAGGAGCAGGGAGTCCACCTCCACACCGGCCACCTGGTCGCGGACCTGGCCTTCCGGCACGGGCCGGGCACCAGCGTCGAGCGGATCAACTTCCTCGGCGCGCACGACGACATCCCGGTCGCCGAGGACGACCTCGTGTTCGTCACCAACGGCTCGATGACCGCCGACTCCGTCCTCGGCTCCCACACCGCCCCGCCGGCGAGCCCCCGCACCTCCCGCGACCCCGAGTCCTTCCTGCTGTGGCACCGGATCTCCCGCGGCCGCGACGACTTCGGCCACCCCGCCGTCTTCGACCACCACCCGGCCGAATCCACCTGGGAGTCGTTCACCGTCACCGCCGAGGACCCGGCCTTCGTCGACTGGATGGCGAAGTTCACCGGCCGCCCGACCGGTCGCGGCGGCCTGCTCACCCTCACCGACTCCCCGTGGCTGCTGACCATCGTGGTCAACCGCCAGCCGGTCTACCAGCAGCAGCCCGAGGACGTCTCGGTGTGGTGGGGCTACGGCCTCTTCCCCGACCGGCCCGGCACCTTCGTCAGGAAGCCGATGCGGGAGTGCAGCGGTGCGGAGATCCTCCAGGAGGTCCTCCGGCACCTGACCGTGGACCCCGCCACCGCGGAACGGGTGGCCGGGACCTCGACCGTCATCCCCTGCCTGATGCCCTACATCACCAGCCAGTTCCTGGTGCGCAGCCACGGCGACCGGCCGCAGGTGGTCCCGAAGGGCTCCGCCAACCTCGCCTTCATCGGCCAGTACGCCGAGGTCCCCGACGACGTCGTCTTCACCGTCGAATACTCCGTGCGCACCGCCTGGACCGCCGTCGCGCAGCTGCTCGACCTCGACCGGCGGCCCCCGGCCGTCTACAAGGGCCACCACGACCCGCACGTCCTGGCCGAGGCCCTGCACACCATGCACCGCGAGTGAGCGCACCGGGCCGGGGCGGATGAGGCACGAGAGCGAGGCTTCCCGTCGGGGAGCCTCGCTCTCGTGCGATGCGTCCGTGCGATGCGTCCGTGCGATGCGTCCGTGCGCGCGCCTGCGCCTGCGCCTGGAGCCGGGTCCGGGTCCGGGTCCGGGTCCGAAACCGTCGGACGGTGTGCCGGACGGGTGCCAACGGCAACGGCGCCGGAAGCGGTCGGTCCCGCTTCCGGCGCTCGGCCCTGGCCGGGGTCACGTCCCCACGGCCGTACCGCATGTCACTCGCGTGCTACTGGTCCGCGGGAGTGATCAGGCCGTAGTGGCCGTCGTACCGGTGGTACAGGATGTTGCCGCGACCGGTCGTGGCGTCCGTGAAGAAGACGAACGGCCGGCCGCCCAGGTCGAGGTGGGCGACCGCCTCGGCCGCGGTGAGCTCGGGGACGCCGGCGGTGCTCACCGTGATGCCCGGGACGGCCTCGGGCGCCGATCCGGCCGCGGCCGCCGGGCCGGCCGAGGAGATCCGGTACGCCCCCGTCGCCCCGTCCCGGTAGATGACGCTGTCGCGGCCCGTCGCGGTGTCGGTGTACAGGTGGAAGTCGTAGTCCATCGCCTCCAGTTCGAACACCGCCGCCCACGCCGTCTGCCGCGCGAGGCTGTAGGTCTTGTGCCGCTCGACCCGGCGCTCCTCCGCGTCCAACGCACGGCGCTGCGGACGGTGTTCGTGCCCGGCGGCCGAGGACGCGGCCGAGGCCGCGGCAGCGGGCGCCTCGGCGTGGTGGCGGTGGTGCCGGTGGGTCCGGACGCGGGCGATCCGGGCGTTCAGCCGGTCCTGGAGCAGATCGACGGCCTCCTGCATGGTGGCGGCGGCGACGTGGGCCCGCACGGGCCGGCCGTTGAGGTCGATCGTGGCCTGGGCGATCGACGGCTTGGCGACCGCGTGGTTGGCCTCCTGGGTGAGCTTCACCCGGGCTTCGAGGACCGGCTCGTCGAGGCGTTCGAGCACCGCGAGCAGCTTGGTCCGGGCGTATTCGGGCGCGGCCAGGGAGACTTCACCGCGGGTCGCCACCAGGACCTCGGTGGCGGTTCGGGTCTGCAGACGGGTCATCACAGTTTCCTTTCCGGGTGGTTGTCAGACTGCCGCGCGCTGATCGGCCGGGCCGAGTGCCGAAGGTCCCGCCGGCAACGCCTTGGGTCCCTCCCCCGCGGCCCCCGGCAGTGCGCGGACGGCGGTGCCCGTGGTGCCGAGGATGGTGCCGAGGGCGTTGTCCAGCGGACCGATGGCCGCGAGGCCGCCGGTCCGCTCCGCGAACGCGGCGGCGGCTTCGGCCTTGGGCCGCATCGAACCTTCCGGCAGGTCCAGTTCGCGCAGCCGGTCGGGGGTGACGCTGATCAACGGGCCGGGACGGGTGGAGCCGAAGCGGGTGAACACGTGGGTGACGTCGGTGAGGATCAACAGCGCGTCGGCGTCGAGCTGTTCGGCGAGCAGCGCCGCGGCCAGGTCCTTGTCGACGACGGCCTCGACGCCGCGTACCCGGCCGGTGTCCGGGTCCCGGGTGACCGGGACACCGCCGCCCCCGGCGGCGATCACCACCGCCCCCGTGGCCAGGAGGGCTCGGACGGCCGCGAGTTCGACGATCGCCGTGGGGCGGGGCGAGGGGACGACCCGGCGCGGGTGCGCACCGTCGCGCGCGGTGGTCCAGCCGCGCTCGATCTCCATCATCCTGGCCTGGTGCTCGGTGAGCCGGCCGCCGATGAACTTCCCGGGCCGCTCGAACGCGGGGTCGTGCGGGTCCACCTCGGTGTGGGTGATCAGCGCGGTGACGGCGTGCCCGGGCAGCCGGCCCAGCAGCTCGCGGGCGAGCAGGGTGCCGATCATGCCCTGGGTCTGGGCGCCGAGGACGTCCAGCGGGTAGGGCGCGGTGAGGGCCGGGTCGGTCTCGCTCTCCACGGCGAGCAGGCCGATCTGCGGGCCGTTGCCGTGGGTGATCACCAACTCGTGTCCGGCGGTGACGAGTTCGGCCAGCGACCGGGCGGCGTCGTGGACGTGGTGCTGCTGGATCTCGGCGTCGGGGTGCTCGCCCCGCTGGAGCAGGGCGTTCCCGCCGAGTGCGGCGACGATGCGCATCGTCACTTCCTCCCCAGGGTGGCGACCAGGATCGCCTTGATGGTGTGCATGCGGTTCTCGGCCTGGTCGAAGACCAGCGAGGCCGGCGACTCGAAGACCTCGTCGGTGACTTCGAGGCCGTCGAGCCGGTGCCCGGCGGCGACGTCGAGGCCGACGAGCCCGTGCTCGGCGGCGAGCAGCGGCTCGGCGGCGAGTTCGGCACCGAGGTCGGTACGGCGGTCGTGCAGGGCGGGCAGGCAGTGCAGGAAGGCGGTGTCCGGGTTGCCGGTGGCCGCCAGCGTCTTGGCGTTGACCTGGTAGGGCAGCAACCGGGCGATGCGCTCGGGCCATCGGGCGTGGTCCTCACCCATGGAGACCCAGACGTCGGTGTAGAGGTAGTCCGCTCCGCGCACGCCTTCCTCGACCTCGTCGGTGAGCGTCAGCCGGGCGCCGCTGTCCCGGCCGAGCCGGATGCACTCCGCGACCAGCCCCGGGTCGGGCCACAGGTCCCGCGGGGCCGCGACGCGGACGTCCATGCCGAGCAGACTGCCCATGACCAGCAGGGAGTTGGCGGTGTTGTTGCGGGCGTCGCCGAGGTAGCAGAAGGAGATCTCCCGCAGCGGCTTTCCGCTGTGCTCACGCATCGTGAACACGTCGCACAGGCTCTGGGTGGGGTGGCACTGGTCGGTGAGGCCGTTGTACACGGGGACGCCGGCATGGTGGGCGAGTTCGGTGACGGCGTCCTGGTCGAAGCCGCGGTACTCGATGGCGTCGTACATCCGGCCCAGGACCCGGGCGGTGTCGGCGATGCTCTCCTTGTGGCCGATGTGCGAGCCGTCCGGGCCGAGGTAGGTGGTCATGGCACCCTGGTCGGCCGCCGCGACCTCGAAGGCGCAGCGGGTCCGGGTGGAGCTCTTCTCAAAGATCAGGGCGATCCGGCGGCCGGTCAGGGCGGGCGTCTCGGTGCCCGCCCGGCGAGCGGCCTTCAGGTCGGCGGCGAGGTCGAGGAGGTGGTGGATCTCGGCGGCGGTGAAGTCGAGTTCGCGCAGGTAGTGGCGGCCGGTGAGGTCGACGGTCATGGCAGGTTCTCCCGGGTGTCGGTCAGTTGGCGGGGTCGCGCTGGATCGGGCAGCTCATGCAGCGCGGGCCGCCGCGGCCGCGGCCGAGCTCGGAGCCGGCGATGGTGACGATCTCGACGCCCTGCTTGCGCAGGTAGGTGTTGGTGGTGGTGTTGCGCTCGTAGCCGACGACGACGCCGGGCTCCAGGGCGAGGAAGTTGCTGCCGTCGTCCCACTGTTCGCGCTCGGCGGCCCGCTGGTCCTGTTCGGCGGACAGGAACCGGACCTTGTCCAGGCCGAGGGCCTCGGCGAGCGAGGCGGCGAGGTCGGCGTCGGTCCGCACGTCGAAGCCGGCCGGACGTTCGGGCGCGGGGGTGAGGGTCCAGGAGCGCAGGCCGTCGGCCAGGCCCGGGTAGACGGTGA
The DNA here is from genome assembly GCF_040685975.1 of Kitasatospora sp. NPDC086791. NCBI lineage: Bacteria > Bacillati > Actinomycetota > Actinomycetes > Kitasatosporales > Streptomycetaceae > Kitasatospora > Kitasatospora sp. NPDC086791. The sequence continues at coordinate 313,871 of NZ_JBFBOC010000001.1, forward strand.
AGGTGTCCCGGTCGATCATCGTCAGGACGGTGTCCAGGTGCATGAACGCCCGGCTCTCCGGCAGCCGGACGGCGATCAGCCGGTGCGCGGTGCCGGTCAGGAACAGCTGCTGGGCGAGGGTTTCGACGGCCTGCGCGGTGGTGCGCTCGCCCATCCCGACCATGACGACGCCCGGGGCGACGACGTGCACGTCCCCGCCCTCCAGGCTCAGCCCGGGTGCCGTGGTGGTGCCGTCGAGCAGCGCGGGCGCGGTCTCGGCGAACAGCGGGTGGAAGCGGTAGATCGCGGCGGTGTGCAGGCTCTCCCGTCGGCGGGCCGCCTTCGCCATCGGGTTCAGGCTGTAACGGCCGCCGATCCAGCAGGAGTTGTCGCGCGGGAAGAGGTGGTTGGGCAGCGGCGGAAGGGCGAAGTCCTGCTCGCCCAGGGTGTTCCAGTGCAGGCTGTGGGGGCGGTGCAGCGGCAGGTCCTCCTTGAGGACGCCGCCGATCAGGTATTCGGCCAGGGTGGTGCCGTCGAACTGCGAGCACAGCTCCCGGACCGGCTCGACGAGCGCGGGGCCGACGGTGGCCCCGGTGACCACCTGGCCGAGCAGCCAGGCCCGGGCGGGCGGCAGGTCGAGGGTCTCGGCGAGGAGATCGGCGTAGTGGTGGACGCGCACCCCGTGGTCGCGCAGGACCTGGGCGAAGGCGTCGTGTTCCTCGCGGGCGCGCTTGGCCCACAGGATGTCGTCGAAGAGCAGCTCGTCGACGTTGCGCGGGGTCAGCCGGGCGAGCTCCAGGCCCGGGCGGTGCAGGATCACCTGCCGGAGCCGGCCGGCTTCCGAGTCGACACGCAGAGTGGACATCTCGGTGTGCTCCCTTGTTCTCAGTGGAGGTGGCGCGGCGTCAGCGCACGCAGGACGGCGGCGGTGAGGCCGACCGGACGGACGGTGCGGGCCGCCTTCGTGGCGGGCGGTGCGTCGGGGCGGCCCGGCTGCAGGGTGCCGGTCGGCCGGGTCTCGGTCGGCCGGGTGTCGGGGTCGATGCCGGTGTCGGCACCGGTGAGGGTGTCGGTACCGGTGAGGGTGTCGGCCGCCGTTCGGGCGTGCGGCCGCTTGAGCCAGATGTAGACCGGGATGCCGAGCAGGATGGTGAACAGGCCGTAGTAGACGGTCTGGTAGCCGCTGCCCTGGATCGACCAGTAGGAGAAGGCCAGCGCGAGGACGGTGACGGCCGTGTCACGGGCGAGGCGGCGCCGGTCCGCCTGCTCCCTGCCGTGCAGCGCCAGCCAGTACAGCTGGGCGGCGGCCGACACCAGGTACGGGATGACGGCGGTGAGCACGCTCAGCAGCACGATCTCGGTGAACACCCGGGTGAACCGGGTGTAGCTGATCACGGTGAGCACCGAGGCGAGGACGGTCGCCGAGACGATGCCGAAGGCCGGGACCTCGCCCCGGCCGCGGGTGCCGGCGAAGGCGGCCGGGAAGAGTCCGTCGCGGGCGGCGGCCATCGGCATCTCGGCGCAGATCAGCGTCCAGCCGTTGAGCGCGCCGAGCCCGGAGACGATCGCGGCGACGGCGACCAGGTTCCCGGCCCAGGTGCCGCCCGCGATGCTGTTCATGGCGTCGGTGAACGGCGCGACGGAGGAGCCGAGTCGGGCGTGCGGCACGGTGCCGAACACGGCCAGGGTGCCGAGCAGGTAGATCGCCGCGCAGGCCAGGGTGCCGTAGACGGTCGCCCGTGGCACGTTGCGCTCCGGTTCCCGCACCCGTCCGGCCGCCACCGAGGCGGTCTCCAGGCCGATGTAGCTGAACAGCGCGATCGCCCCGGCCGCCGACACGGCGCCCAGCGCCGAGCCGCCGCTCGCGTTGAAGGCCCCGAAGTTGCCGGACCGCACGAACAGCAGTCCGGCCGTGGCCATGAACGCCAGCGGCAGGAACTTCAGCACCGTGGTGACCACCTGGAACGCCCCGATGCTGCGGACGCCGGTCAGGTTGACGATCGCGGGCAGCCACAGGCCCACCAGGGCTATCGCGATCGAGGCCCAGGTGTGGTGGCCCTTGTTGACGAACACCTCGACGTAGCCGACCCAGGCCACCACGATGGCCGCGTTCCCGGCCCAGGCCGTGATCCAGTACGACCAGGCGGTGAGGAACCCGGCGAACTCGCCGAACGCCGCCCGGGCGTAGACGTACGGTCCGCCGCTGCCCGGGACCCGCTCCGACAGCCGCCCGAAGGTCACGGCGAGCGCCAGCGCCCCGAGGGTCACCAGCACGAACGCCACCAGCGCGATCGGCCCGTACGGCGCGAGGGCCGACGGCAGCGCGAACACGCCGGTCCCGATGATGCTGCCGACCACCAGCGCGGTGGCGCCCGGAAGCCCGAACGTGCCGCTCCGTCCTCGTGTTCCGTCCTCCGTCGTGCTCGCCCGCGCTCTGGCGCGATCGTGTCCGGACATCAGGGGCTCCCTCGTCAGGCGTCGACATCGTGCGGATGGGGACCGGCCTTCGCCGCGACCCGTCGAGAAAGATCTTCGGACCGGCGGGCCGCGCATCCCAGGGGCCGACAGTCCCGTTCCCCCGCCCCGGCGGTCCCTGCTTCCCGCGCCCGATGGTCCCGGCGGCTCTCCTCGGCTCCTGCCGGGCGCGACGGGAGATCGGTGCGCAGCCGGACGGCACCCGCGCCCGGTGCCCGGACGACCGGCAAGGAGCGGTCGTGACGACCCGGCCGGTACGGGCGGGGCTCGACGGGCTCACCGCGGCGCGACGCCGCCGCCCGTGTGGGCGGCGCCGGGAGGCATCCGGGCGCGGCTGCGGTCGTTCCGGGCGCCGCCCCGGCGGTGCCTCACTGGTCGTCATCGGCCGACGCGCGCCACCCTCGGGTCGGCACGCTGTTCGGAGGGCCGCGGCGCTCGCCGGAACCGGCGGCGGGCCGCCTCGGCGTCGGTTCCGAGGCGGCCCGCCCGAGCGTCGGCCGCTTCCGGGGGGCCTCAGCACAATGAATGTTAGCAGTTGCTAAGATTGGCAACTGCGAGGAAGGGAATCGGGCTGCGTTCCACCGTGCCGGTGTGTGCGGGCGCCGCTCGCTCCGTTCGTGGTGCCGCACGCCCCGGGGCCGCATACCCCGGGGCGGTCGGCAGCAAGCGGCGGGATCCGTAAACGCGGGTCGGGCATCCCGGGCCCCAGCCACCGATGGGTCGTCGGGGCCTCGCGTTCGCTCGCCGCCACCCCGGGTGTGCTGGACAGGGGTGGCGGCGAGCATCCTCCGGTGGTCGCGACAGGTCGACGGCGGCGGCCCGGCGCGGGCGTCCGGCGCTTGCAGCCGTGTCTGCGGCTCCGGCGGCTCCGGCGGCTCCGGCGGCGAGATGATCTACGTGTCGGCGGGATTGCTAGAGTCGTCGGTGTTGATGTCCCGCCTGACCAGCACCTGAGGGGAATGGTGAGCCCGGTGAATGCCGACGCCCCACGCCAGCCGTCGGTCGTCACCGTGCCGCTCTACCAGCACAAGGCCGAGTTCTTCAAGACGCTCGGCCACCCCGTCCGCATCCGGGTCCTGGAGCTGCTGAGCGAGCACGAGCAGGCCGTCGCGGACCTGCTTCCCGAGGTCGGCGTCGAGGCCGCCCACCTGTCCCAGCAGCTCGCGATCCTGCGCCGCACCGGACTGGTCACCTCCCGCCGGGAGGGCGCCGGCGTCTACTACCGGCTGACCACCCCCGAGGTCGCCGATCTCCTGGCGGTCGCCCGGTCCATCCTCGGCGCGCTCCTGACCGACCGGGCCGGGCTCCTCGACGAACTCCGCACCGAGGCCGGCCCGGTGCGCCACCCCAAGGCGTAACCCCGCGTCCGCGTGGGCGGGAGCGGATGGGGCACCGCGCCCCGAGCGGGGCGCTCCGAGGCCCCTGTCGGCTCAGTGCCGGTTGCCGAGGGCGAAGAGCAGGATCACGAACCCGGCGAACAGGTGGGTGCCGAGGATGTAGATCCCGGCACGGATCAGCATGGCCTTGCGGCGCTTCTTCTCGTCGCTGACGCCGTTGCTGACGCCGTCGTTGACGCCGTTGCCGACGCTGTCGCTCACCGGGACTCCTGGGTGGGGGTGGGGGCACGCTCGGGTCGGGGCCGGGGGCGGATGTGGAGGCGCCGGCCGGTCACGGCGGCCTCGGCGAGGACGGCCCGCAGAGTCGGCAGGTCGACGCTCTCCGGCGGCCCAGGGGTGCCCCGGTCGTCGTCGTAGGGCGTGACGGTGAAGCGCACGCTGGACCTCAATCCACAGTCGTGGTAGGTGAGTTCAGGGGTGGGTCGAGCGGCAGCCGGACCCGCACGGTCTTGCCGCCCTCGGGGGCGGGCTCGATCGTCAGGTCGCCGCCGAGGTGCCGGGCGAGGTCCGCGACGGCGGCCAGGCCGCTCTCCCCGCCCGGCCCCGGGAGCGGCAGGTCGAGCAGGCGCGGGTGACCGTCCCGGACGGCGACCTCCAGGCCGTCATCGCCGACGGCCAGCCACAGTTCGAAGTACGGGGACCGCTCCGCGGCATGCCGAACCACGTTGGCGGCCAGTTCGGTGACCGCGAAGACCGCGACGTCGTGGACCGTGGACTTCGGCGGCACCCGCCACGAGGTGAGGAGGGTCACCGTGATCCGGCGGACGACCTTGGCCGCGGCCCAGGTGCTGGCCAGGCTCATCCGGTACTGCCGTCGGTGGCCGACCGGTCGGGGTGGCGTGGCGGAGGTGTGGCCGTGCTGCCTGCGGTCCCTCCAGCGCCGGATCATCGGGGTTCCTCGGCGAGCGTCATCGGGGTTCCTCGGCGAGCGTGGTCAACGGCCCGCCTCCGCGGTGGCGACATCCCCCGCCGGGCGGCCCGCCGGGGCGGCGGCACCGTACAGGTGGGTGCGGGCGTGGGCGATGGCGTCCGGGGTCGCCGCGAAAACGTGGCCCTCGGCGCGAAGCCGGTCGAGGGTGCCGAGGGCGTCGAGCGTGCGGTGGTGTTCGTCGCGGATGCCGGAGACCAGGACGAGCGTGCCGCGGCGCTGCAGCTTGGTGATCGCGTCGCCGAGGACGGTGGCACCGCTGGCGTCGATCGCGCTGACCCTGGACATCCGCAGGATGACGACCCTGACCTCGGCCGATTCGGTGAGCTCCAGCAGGAAGCGGTGCGCGGCGGCGAACAGCAGCGGGCCGTCGATCCGGTAGGCGACGATGTGCTCGGCGAGCAGTGCCCGCTCCTCCTCGTGGTGGTCGGCCGGGGGAACGCCCTCGTGCAGCGGGACCTGCTCCACCCTGGCCGCCTTCGCGACGGCCGCGAGCGCCAGGACGCCGGCCACCAGCAGGCCGATCACGACGGCGGTGACCAGGTCGAAGGCCAGGGTGGCGGCGGCGGTCAGGATCATCACGGCCGCCTCGCCCCGCCCGGTCCGGGCCAGCGCCCGCAGCGAGCCGACCTCGACCATGCGGACGGCGGTGGCGATCAGCACCCCGGCCAGGGCCGCCAGCGGGACCCCGGCGACCAGCGGGGCGGCGGCGAAGACGATCACCGCCAGCACGGCCGCATGGACCAGCGCGGCGAGCCGGGAGGCCGCACCCGAACGGACGTTGACGGCGGTGCGGGCGATCGCCCCGGTCGCGGCGACGCCGCCGAACAGCGGGGCGACCAGGTTGGCCAGCCCCTGGCCGAACAGTTCGCGGTCGCTGTCGTGGCGCTCGGAGACGCTCATCGCGTCCGCGGCCGTCGCCGACATCAGCGATTCCAGCGCGGCCAGGGCGGCCACGGCCAGGGCCGAGGGCAGCAGCGCGGGGACGGCGGAGAGGTCGAGGAAGCCGAGCGAGGGTGCCGGGAGGCCCGCGGGCAGGTGGCCGATGGTGGCGACCGGCAGGTCGGCGAGCTTGGTGAGGACGGTCGCCGCGACGACGGCGATCAGCGAGAACGGCAGCGCGGGCCGCAGCCGGACGCCGATCAGCATCACGGCCGCCACCGCGAGGGCCTCGCCGACGGCCGCCCAGTGCGGCGCGGCGGCGAACTCGCCCACCGCCCGCGCGGCGACGACGGCCGGGTTGTCGCCCTCGGGCTTGCGGACGCCGAGCGCGCCCGGCACCTGCTGGAGCGCGATGACCCCGGCGATGCCGACGGTGAAGCCCTCCACCACGGGCACCGGGACGTACGCCATCCACCGCCCGGCCCGGGCCAGGGCGAGGGCCACCAGCAGCACCCCGGCGAGCAGGCCGACGGTCAGTACGCCGGCGGTGCCGTGGCGGGCGACGATCGGGACCAGGACGACGGTCATCGCCCCGGTCGGCCCGGACACCTGGAAGTCGGAGCCGCCGAAGACCGCGGCGAGCGCCCCGGCGACGACCGCCGTGGCCAGGCCCGCCTCGGCGCCCGCGCCGGAGGAGATGCCGAAACCCAGGGCCAGCGGCAGCGCGACGACCGCCACGGTGAGGCCGGCCACCAGGTCCCGGCGCGGGGACCGTCCCATCGTGGCCAGGATCGGCCGGGTCGGCAGGACCGCACGCACCCGACGCGTGACGGTGTTCACGACCGGACCGAGGGTGTTCGCGACCGGACGGCGGGCGTTCCCGATCGGACCATGGGCGCTCACGACCGGACCGTGCCGGGCGTCGCCCCGAGTTCGGCGAGCAGCTGCCCTTGGTCGCTGATCACCCAGCCGAGGATCCGGCGGGCGGCCAGCAGCAGTTCGGCGACGTCCGGGGTGGCGAGCGCGTAGACCACGGTGCTGCCACCGCGGGTCGCGGTCACCAGGTTCGCGCGACGCAGGACGGCGAGCTGCTGGGAGAGGTTGGAGGCCTCGATGTCGAGGGCGGCGAGGAGATCGCGCACCGGCAGCGGACCGTCCCGCAGGAGCTCCAGCACCCGGATGCGGACGGGGTGGCCCAGGGTGCGGAAGAACTCCGCCTTCGCCTGGTACAGCGGGACGGCCATGACTCAGCTCGCTCCTTGCCTGGGTTCGGTGTGCTCCCCCTCCGCGAGGCCGTGGCGGTTCGCGATGCGCACGAGCTCCGCGACCCGGCCGGCGTAGGCCTGGGCGCCGTCCTCGTCACCGTCGGCTTCGGCGGCCTGCCGGGCCCGACGCGCCCGGGCGAGTTGTTCCCGCAGTTCCTGCTCGAAGACCTCGGTCATCGCCACCCCTCCGCGCGTTCGGCCGGTCCGCCGGAGCAGCCGTCGGCTGCCCGTGTCCGTCGGACAGCCGACATCATGTAGCGACATGAAGAATTTTTCAACTTGATTGTTTCGCATGTGCTGGATTTCGATAGTTGAGATCACAGCCGATCGCCGGCGATCCGGCATCCGACCAGGAACGACCCGATGCGCCGGTGGCGGGCGCGGACCCGGCCGCGCTCCGCGCGCCGGCCGGCCAAGCAGGCCGGAGCCGTGGTCGTCGCGACCGCCGGCCCGGCCAGCGCCGACCGCGTCCGCTCGTACGGGGCCGACCAGATCGTCGACCACACCACCACCACGCCGGCGGAGGCCGTCACCGAGCCCGTCGACCTCGCACTCAACCTCGCCCCGACCGACACCGCCGACCTCCTCGGCCTGGTCCGCCCCGGCGGCGTGCTCGTCTCCGCCACCACGCCCGCCAAGAGCGACCCGGCCCGCGAGGTCCGCGGCATCAAGATCGCCGCCCGCGGCAACACCGCCCGACTCGCCCACCTGGTGGCCGAGGTCGACGCCGGCCGCCTGCACATCGACGTCGGCGACCGCCGCCCGCTGACCGACCTCGCCGCCGTCCACCGCCAGGGCCCCAGCGGCCGGACCCTGCTGCTCCCCGCCTGACCAGTAGGCGGTGGCCGGGCGCGTGCCCGGGGCGCGAGGACTCGCCTCGACCGCGGCGCGCGTCGCCCGGCCCGGGCTCACCCCGGCCGCCCCGCGCTCGGGTGTCCACCCCGCGAGAACCCGCGCGGCCGATGCGCGCCGGCCTCCCATCGGATCGGTCCGGCCGCGCTACTCCACCGGCGACACCCGGATCGCCGGGCGCCCCACCGGCTCGACCCGACGTTCCGTCATCTCGCGGTAGTGGGAAACCCGGAACACCCCGGACAGGCTCGCCGTCACCGTCACGGCGAGCGCCAGCCACAGGGCCGCACCCGCCACGGCCAGCACCCCGAGCAGCCGGTCGGCCGCCGTGAGGCCCAGGGCGAAGACCACCGCCGAGGGAACGAACGACAGCGTGACGGGCAGCGCGGTCCGGATCGAACCGCGCGTGGTGTCCCCGCCGTGGGCCCGGAACGCCTGCCGGGAGGTCCGCATCGCCTCGCGGACGCCGCTGCCGTCGATCATCATCGCCGGCAGCACCAGGTAGGACGCCATCACCCACGGGAGCCCGACCAGCAGCACCGACCCGAGGACGATCACCACCGCCCCGACCAGTGCCCACGCCACGACGGCCGGCAACCGCCGCAGCGCCCGCCGGTAGCTCGCCCCGATCCGGACCGGCCGCCCCCGCAGCGCGTCGTCCGCCGCGACGATCAGCACCGCGTTGAAGAAGGTGGCGAAGACCGCCAGCACCAGGAGCGCGGCCACCACCAGCGCGAGGTTCCCCGCGACGGCCCCCGACCACAGCCCCGCCGCCGCCAGGACGAGCCCCAGGCCACCGCGGTCAGCACCAGGCCGGCCATCCCGGGCAGGAGCAGCAGTGCCTTGTGCCGCCACAGCACCCGCGCCGAATCCCCGACCGGCCTGTTCGTGCTCAACGTCCCCCCAGGGTTCTCGGCCGGGCGCGGGCGGTCACTGCCCCGGATCGGTCCCGGGCCCGCGGTCGGTGGTCAGACCCCCGTGCGGCGGTCGAGGCCGTCGAGCAGGAGGCGGAGGCCGTACTCGAAGCGGTCGTCCGGGGTGCGCTCGGCCCAGTGGCGGATGGCCGTGCCGATCGCCGGGTAGTCGCCGGTGGTGGCGGCGTCCGGAGTCGGGGTGCGGTCGGTGGTGGCGAGCTGGTGCTCCCGGCTCTGTTCCTCGATGACGTGGCCGAGCACGTAGTCCTGGAGGGTGAAGAAGGCCAGCGCGGTCTCCGTCTCCGGCACTCCGGCTTCGGCGAGGGCCCGGACGGCGGCCTCGCCGAAGCCGAGGGTGTTGGGCCGGCGGACGTACGTGCCGGACAGGACGCGGGCGCCGTCCCGGCGGGCGAGCAGCGCGCGGCGCAGGCGTCGGGCGAGTTCGGCGGTCCGCTCACCCGGCGGCAGTGCGAGGTCGACGTCGGCGACGCCGCTCATGATCTCCTCCGCGATGGCCTCCAGCAGGGCCTGCTTGTCGCGGTAGTGCCAGTACAGGGCGCTGGGACCGACACCCAGGGAGGTGGCGAGGCGGCGCATGGTGAGCCCGTCCAGGCCGTCCTGGTCGAGCAGGCCGAGGGCTCCGGCGAGCACGTCCTCGCGGTGCAGGCGCACGCGGATCTCCTTGCTGGGCAGGCGGGTTGGGCACCTTCGCGGCCCTGGTCACCCCGTGTTGACACGTCATTGAGCCTACCCTAACCTGAACACCGTTCTACTAGAACACCGTTCAGGTCAGGAGTCGCCATGCCCGCGCCGCCCCCTTCCCACGACCCCGCCGCGCCCCCTCCGGCCGCCGCGCCGCCGCACACCGGCCCACCCCGCACCGGCCCGCCGCCGTCCGGAGCACCGCCTCTGCTGCGGCCCGGCCTGCCCGTCGCGGCGGCGGTGGCGATCGCCTGCACCGCGTCGTTCATGGTCGTCACCGACGGCGCCATCGTGAACGTGGCCCTGCCCGCGATGAGCGCCGACCTCGGACTCGCCTCCGCCGCCGCCCGCTGGGTGGTGGACGCCTACCTGCTGGTGCTCGGCGGCTGCACCTTGCTCGCGGCCCGCGCCGGCGACCTCTTCGGCCGCCGCGCCACCCTCCAGGCGGGCCTGCTGCTGTTCACCGCCGCCGGCGCCCTCGGCGGACTGGCCGGCAGCGGCCAGGTCCTGATCGCCGCCCGCGCCGCCCAAGGGCTGGGCGCGTCGGCACTGGCGACCTCGACCCTGGGCGTCGTCCTCGCCGCCACCGCCGACCGGCCCGAGCTGCGCCGGCGCGCCATGTCGGCCTGGGCCGCGTCGAGTTCGTCGGCCGCCGCGCTCGGCGTGCTGCTCGGCGGCGTGCTCACCGAACACGCCGGCTGGCGCTGGGTGATGTACGTCAACGTGCCCGTCGGCATCGCGCTGCTGACCGCCGTCCAGCTCTGCCTGCGGCCCACCGACGTCCGCGGCTCCCTGGGCCGGCTCGACCTGCCCGGGGCCTTCGTCTCGACCACCGGCGTCGGCCTGCTCCTGTTCGGTGTCACGCGCGGTTCCGAGAGCGGCTGGACGTCCCCCACCACCCTCGTCAGCCTCGCCGCGGCGGCCCTGCTGCTCACCGCCTTCGTGCGGATCGAGGCCCGCAGCGCGAACCCGCTGGTCCGCCTGCCGGTCTTCCGGCTGCCCGGCGTACCGGCCGGGAACCTCGTCGTCCTCCTGCTCGGTTCGAGCCTGACGGCGTCGCTGTTCCTCGTCTCCCAACTGCTCCAGCAGGTCCTCGGCTACTCCGCCCAGCAGGCCGGCCTGGCGATGCTGCCGATGGGCGGGTGCCTGGCCGCGGCCGCCCTGGTCTCCCGGCGCCTGCTCGACGCCGGGGCCCGCCGACTGCCGCTGTACGGGGGCACCGTCGCGGCAGCCGGGCTGCTGTGGCTCGCCACCCTGCCGGCCGACGCCGGTTTCGCGGCCGACCTGCTCGGCCCGCTGCTGCTGATCGGAACCGGCCTCGGCCTGATGCTGATGTCCGCCACCACGGCGGCCACCGCCGCCGTCCCGCCCGCCGAAGCCGGCCTCGCCTCGGGCCTGCTCAACACCTCCCGCCAGCTGGGCGGCGCCCTCGGCCTCGCCCTGCTCGGCGCCCTCGCCCAGTCCGTCACCGGCACGGCCTCCGGAGCCGCCGCGCTCCTGCACGGCTCCCGGGCGGCGTTGGTCGCCGCGGCGGCGCTCAGCCTGCTGGGCGCGCTCACCTCCCTGCTCCTGCCCGGAGCCCGGAGCGCCGGCGGGACCGTCGGCGCCGGCACCAGCAGCACGACCGGCACCGGCACCGACGCCGGCACCGCTACGCACCAACGGTGCTGACTCCGCCTCAGCACCTCCGCACCTCCCCGAAGACCGGAGAACACCCATGCACACCGGCAAGCACCACCCCGTCCTCGTCGTCGGCGGCGGCATCGTCGGCCTGTCCGCCTCCCTCGCCCTCTCCCACCACGGGGTGCCCTCGCTCCTGGTCGAGGCCCACCCCGGCACCCACGACCACCCGCGCGCCCGCAGCCTCAACGCCCGCGCGATGGAGATCTACCGCGAACTCGGCGTGGCGGACGCCGTCCGCGAGGCCGGCGCCCCACTGGCCCGCGCCGAAGGGCTCCACCGCGGCCCCGACCTCGCCACCGCCCTCGCCGCGGTCCCGCGCCGGCCGGAGTCCGGCGACCGGCCCGCGAGCATCTTCGCCCCCGCCGCGATGGCCCGCTGGAGCCCGACCACCGGCCGCCGCGCGACCCTCGACGCCGTCGAACCCGTCCTGCTGGCGGCGGCCCGCCGCCGACCGGCCGAGATCCGCTTCGGCACGCTGCGCACCGGCCTGCGGCACCACGACGACCACCTCGCCGTCGACCTGACGGACGTGGCCACCGGCGCCACCGAAACCGTCACCGCCGACTACCTGATAGCCGCCGACGGCGCGGGCGGCGCGCTGCGCCACGAACTGGGCGTCGCCTCGACATACGGCACCAGCCACGGCCACCAGCTCAACATCCTGTTCCGCGCCGACCTCGAACAGCTCGTCCGGGGAAGGGAGTTCAGCGTCGTCCTGATCGCACGCCCCGGCGTGCGCGGGATGCTCACCGCCATCGACGCCCGCACCCGCTGGGCCTTCCACCTGCGCTACGACCCGGCCGTCGAGAGCCCCGCCGACTACCCGCCCGAGCGGTGCGAGCAGATCCTGCGGGACGTCCTCGGGGTGCCCGGGGTCGAGCCCCGGGTGGTCAGCGTGCTGCCCTGGGAGGCCCGCGAGCGCACGCTCGACCGCCTGCGCGCGGGCCGGGTGTTCTTCGCCGGCGACGCGGCCCACCAGATGCCCCCGGCCGGCGCCCGCGGCGCCAGTACCGGCATCGCCGACGTCCACAACCTGGTCTGGAAGCTCGCCGCCGTCCTCGGCGGGCGGGCGGACGAGACCCTGCTGGACACCTACCACGACGAGCGCCACCCCGCCGCCGTCCACGCGGTGGCCGCCTCGGGCGCCAACGCCCGGGCCATGACGCCCGGCAGCCCCTCGGCCGATCCCGACTGGACCACCCCGGCCGCCCACGGCCTCGGCGACCGCTACCGCTCCGCCGCCGTCCTCACCGGCGAGGAGGACCCGGCGGGCCCCGTCGCCACCGGCCTCGACGGCAGCCCCGGCACCCGCCTCCCGCACGCCTGGACCGACCCCGCCCGGACCCGCTCCACCCTCGACCTGCCCGCCGGCGACTGGATCCTGCTCGGCCCACCCGCCTGGCACCTGCCCGCCGACGCCGCCGGCCTGCGCCACACCGACCCGGGGCCCGAGTTCGCCGCCCTGGCCGGCACCGCCCCGGACGGCGCCGTCCTCGTCCGCCCCGACGGCCACATCGCCTGGCGCTCCACCGACCTGACGACCGACCCGACGGCCGCCGACCTGACAGGCGCCGACCCGACCGCCGCCACCCTCGACGCCGCCCTGGGCCGACTGCCGTTCCGCGCCCGCCACCGCGCGCACCACCGGCGGACGCCCGGGCCCACTCCCCCGAACCCCAACGATCCCCCCGCACACCGCGGATGATGGTCTGAAACCCGCAGCATCGGCCTCGGGCGGGTACCGCCGTTCCCGACGCCAGGTCCCGGGATCCGGTGACCGGTCCCTTCGGGAATCCCCGGTCGTCGCAGTCCGGACGGCTGGGACGCACCCGCACCCGGCCGTCCGGCCACGGAACCCGCCGCCCCACCCGGACCGGCGGGGCCTGTCGCGTTCCGCCACCGGGCACCGCCGCCGGGCGTCACATGGCGCGGTGGGCGAGGCGGATCAGGTTGGTGCGGATGCGCTGTTCGCCGAGTTCCGGCAGGAGGGCGGCGACGTGGTCGGCGGCCAGGGCGGCGAGCAGGGCGTGGGCGGTGTGCTCGGGGTCGGGGGCGGTGGCCAGCAGGATCGCCAGGTGGCGGTGCCAGAAGCGGTAGGCGCCGATGCGGTACCGGGCGCCGGGGGTGGCGGTCTCGGACATCCGGACCAGGGCCAGGTGTTCCAGCAGGTAGTCGAGGTAGGCGTCGAGGAACGCGGTCAGGCGCTCGGCGGCCGGCGCGCCGGGGCCGAGGGGGGGCGGGCCGTGCAGGATCGCCTCCTGGAGTTCGCGTTCGCGGGCGTCCAGCAGGGCGACGGCCAGCCCCGACTTGTCGCCGAACCGGCGGAACAGGGTGCCCTTGCCGACGCCGGCGGCCGCGGCCACCTGGTCCATGGACACGGCGTCGACGCCCAGTTCGGCGAAGAGCCCGGCGGCCGCCTCCAGCACCGCGGCCCGGTTGCGGGCCGCGTCGGCGCGCTCCTTGGGCGGCGGGGTCCGCAGCAGGTCGAGCGGGATTGCGGAAGCGGACTGCGGTCCGCTACTGTCTCGAGTCATAAGAGGACTGTAGTCCGATTCTTCTGGAGGCACTGGCATGACCGCACTCATCACCCGTGACGAACTGGCGGCGGCGATCGAGACCGACTCCGTGACCGTCGTGGACACGCTCGGCGGCGCGTACTACGCCCAGCAGCACCTGCCCGGCGCGCTGGAGCTGGTCCCGGCCGAGGTCGACGCCCGGGCGGCCGCCCTGCTGCCCGACCGCGACGCCGCGATCGTCACCTACTGCTCCAACCCGGCGTGCCCCAACAGCGGCCAGGTCGCCGACCGGCTCACCGCCCTCGGCTACACCGATGTCCGCAAGTACCGCGAGGGCATCCAGGACTGGGTCGAGGCGGGCCTGCCCACCGAGACCGCCTGATGTAGGACACCTGACGTAGGACAGGGGCGGGGCGCATCGAGACCCACGTCGAGCGTCCCGCCTTACGGATTGCTGACGCCGGCCCGCCGCGACCGCCGGTCGGGCCGGCCGGCCGGTAGCGTCGCCGGTCATGAGGATTCTGGTCACCGGCGGCGCCGGGTTCATCGGTTCGGCCGTCGTGCGTGCTCTGGTCGCCGCGGGCCACGAGGTCCGGGTGCTGGACGCCCTGCTGCCCGCGGTCCACCCCTCGGGGTCGGCTCCCGAGCTGCCCGCCGGGGTCGGGTTCCGGCACGGCGACGTCCGGGACGCGGCGACGGTGGAGGGCGCCCTGGCCGGGGTGGACGCGGTCTGCCACCAGGCCGCGATGGTCGGCCTCGGCCTCGACCTCGACGACGCGCCCGAGTACGTCGGCTGCAACGACCTCGGCACGGCGGTGCTGCTGTCCGCGATGGCCCGCGCGGGGGTGCGGAACCTGGTGCTGGCCGGGTCGATGGTCGTCTACGGCGAGGGCCGGTACGCCTGCCCCGAGCACGGGAGCGTGGCCCCCGGTCCGCGGCGCCCGGAGGATCTCGACGCCGGCCGGTTCGAGCCGCCCTGCCCGGTGTGTGCGGCCCCGCTCCGGCCGGGCCTGGTCGCGGAGGACGCGCCGGGCGATCCCCGCAACGTGTACGCCGCGACCAAGCTCGCCCAGGAGCACCTGGCCGCCGCCTGGGCCCGCGCGTGCGGCGGGTCCGTCCTGGCGCTGCGCTACCACAACGTCTACGGCCCGGGCATGCCGCGCGACACCCCGTACGCGGGGGTGGCCTCGCTGTTCCGGTCGGCGCTCGCCCGGGGCGAGGCCCCCCGGGTGTTCGAGGACGGCGGCCAGCGCCGCGACTTCGTCCACGTCGACGACGTCGCGGTGGCGAACCTGGCCGCCCTCGAGGACGTCGGGGGCCGGCCGCCCGGCCTGGCCCGGGCGTACAACGTCGGCAGCGGGGAGGTGCGCACGGTCGGCGAGATGGCCCGGGCGCTGGCCGACGCCTACGGCGGGCCCGCGCCGGTGGTGACCGGGCAGTACCGGCTCGGGGACGTCCGGCACATCACCGCCGACTCCTCCCGGCTGCGGGAGGAGCTGGGCTGGCGGGCCCGGGTGCCGTTCCGCGCGGGGATGGCCGAGTTCGCCGCCGCGCCCCTGCGGGCCTGACGACCCACACGACGGACCCGACCGCCCGCGCCCCGGCGGCCCCGGTCACCCGGGCGCCGCCGGGAGCGCGATCTCGAAGCAGCAGCCCCCGGTGACGTTGCGCACCCGGGCGCGGCCGGAGTGCGCCTCGACGATGCCGCGGACGATGGCCAGCCCGAGCCCGGCGCCGCTGTCCCCGCCCTCGCCGGGGTCACGCCGCGGTGTCCGGGCGGCACTGCCGCGCCAGCCGGTCTCGAACACGCGGGAGAGGTCCTGCTCCGGGATGCCCCCGCAGCCGTCGGTGACCGAGAGGACGACCTCGTCCACCTCCCGGCGGGCCGAGACCGCGACCACACCGTCCTCGGGGGTCGAGCGGATCGCGTTGACCAGGAGGTTGCCCAGCACCCGGGTGATCTCCCGGCTGTCCACCTCGACCGGCTCGGCGGCGACCTGACGGCCCTCCAGCCGGACCCCGCGCTGGCGGGCCAGCGGGTGGGCGCCGGCCAGCGCGTCGTCCACCAGGTCGTAGACGGACACCCGGGACACCGAGAGGGACAGCGCGCCGGCCTGGATGCGGGAGAGTTCGAAGAGGTCGTCGACCATCCCGGTGAGCCGTTCCACCTCGGTGCGGATCCGCCTGAGGTAGTGCTCCGGCTGCTCGACGACCCCGTCCTCCAGGGCTTCGGCCATGGCACGCAGCCCGGCGAGCGGGGTGCGCAGGTCGTGGGAGATCCAGGCGATCAGCTCGCGCCGCGAGGCGTCCAGCGCCTGCGCCCGGGCGCGCGACTCGGCGAGCCGGGCGCTGGTGGCGGCGAGTTCCGCGCTGAGCTGGGCCAGTTCGAGCCCGAGCGGATGCTCCGGCGCGGTGAAGCCGGTGTCGCTCCCGACGGTACGGGCGGCCGCGGTCAGGGCGCGGCTGCCGGCCACCACCTGGCGTCCGAGCAGTGCGGCGGTGAGCAGCGAGACCACGGACGCCATGCCGAGCACGGTGATCACCACGCCGAGGTCGTGTCCGGACAGGAACATCGCCTGGGCGACGGCGAACGTCCCGGAGGTGACGGCGAGGACGGTGACGACGGCGACGCAGAAGAGCGAGAGGGCCACCGAGCGGCGGCGCAGCAGCCGGACGGCCAGCCAGCCGAGCAGGCCGGCGCCGGTCGCGCCGAGCCCCGCGAACAGGGCGATGAGCAGCAGGTCCTTCACGCCGGGCCGTCCTTCTCGTCCGTCACGGGGTCGTAGCGGTAGCCGACGCCCCAGACCGTGGTGATCAGGGTCGGTGCGGCGGGGTCGTCCTCGATCTTCTCGCGCAGCCGGCGGACGTGGACGGTGACGGTGGACAGGTCGCCGAAGTCCCAGCCCCAGACCCGCTGCATCAGCTCCTGCCGGGGGAAGACCGTCCGGGGGTGCCGGAGGAGGAACGCCAGCAGGTCGAACTCCCTGAGCGTGAGCAGGAGTTCGCGCCCGCCCCGGCGCGCCCGGCGGGCCTGCGGGTCGAGCGTGATGTCCCCGGACGTGAGCGGTGCGGGGGACGGCGTGCTGGGGGCGGCGGCGCGGGAGCGGCGCAGCACGGACTGGACGCGCAGGACGAGCTCCCGCGGGCTGAAGGGTTTGGTGACGTAGTCGTCGGCGCCCAGTTCCAGGCCGAGGATGCGGTCGGCCTCGTCGCCCTTGGCGGTGAGCATGACCACCGGGAGATCGGCGCCGTCGGCGGTCGCGCGCAGCCGGCGCAGGATCTCCAGGCCGTCGATCCCGGGGAGCATGAGGTCCAGGACCAGGAGGTCGGGGCGGTGGGCGCGGGCCAGGGCGAGGCCATGGTTTCCGTCGCAGGCCCGGTCGACGTGGTGGCCGGCCCGGGTGAGGTAGCCGGCGACGACCTCGCCCACGGTGAGGTCGTCGTCGATCACCAGGATGCGGGCGGGGTCCGGAGGGCCGGCGGAGGCGGGGCTGTCGTTCACCTCGCCGAGGATACGAGTGCCGGCCGCGGTGGGGCGCCGCGCCGGGGGCGACGTTCGGGTTCCGTAATATCGCGGGTCCGGCGGAACGCCGGGCTGGGGGAACGCCGGGCTGGGGGAACGCGGGGGCCGCTGCGGGTGGGCCGACGTACGACTTTCGTAAGGGCCCGGTTCGGCCGCGGCGGCCCCGCCCGCGCTTAGCGTGGCCGACGTGATCTCTCCGACTCCCCCTTCTCCGACTCCCCCGATTCCGGCTTCCCCGGGTCCGACGCCCCCGGTGCCGTCCGCCGATGTGATCCTGCCGTGCCTGGACGAGGCCGAGGCCCTGCCCTGGGTGCTCGGGCGGGTGCCCGCAGGCTGGCGGGCGATCGTGGTGGACAACGGCTCCCGTGACGGCTCGGCCGAGCTGGCGCGCTCGCTGGGCGCGACGGTCGTCGAGGAGCCGCGGCGCGGCTTCGGCGCCGCGTGCCACGCCGGGCTGCTCGCCGCGACCGCCGAGCTGGTCTGCTTCCTGGACTGCGACGGCTCGTTGGACCCCGCCCAGCTGCCGCGGGTCGCCGCACCCGTCCTGGCCGGCTCGGCGGACCTGGTGCTCGGCCGGCGCCGCCCCGCGAGCGCCGGGGCGTGGCCGGCGCACGCCCGCCTGGCCAACGCCGTCCTGGCCCGCCGGCTGCGCGCGAGGACGGGGGCGCCGCTGCACGACCTCGGGCCGATGCGGGCCGTCCGCCGGGACCGGCTGCTGGCGCTGGGCCTGGGCGACCGCCGCTCCGGCTACCCGCTGGAGATGGTGCTCGCCGCGTCGGCGGCCGGGATGCGGATCGCCGAGACGTCCGTCGACTACCTGCCGCGCGCGGGGCGTTCCAAGGTCACCGGTACCGTGCGCGGCACCCGGCAGGCCGTCCGCGACATGCGGGCCGTGCTGGCCGCGCCGGCCCCGACCCTGCTGGTGATCGCCAAGTCGCCGGTCCCGGGGCGGGTCAAGACCCGCCTCACCCCGCCGTGCACGCCCGAGCAGGCGGCGGCGCTGGCCGAGGCCGCCCTCACCGACACCCTCACCGCCCTCTCCCGGATGCCGGCCGGCCGGCGGCTGCTGGTGCTGGACGGCGCCGTCGGTGACTGGCTGCCGCCCGGCTGGCAGGTCGTGCCGCAGGTGGGCGGCGGGCTGGACGAACGGCTCGCGGCCGCCTTCGCGCACGCCGCCCGGATCGCCCCGGACGCACCCGCGCTGCTGGTCGGCATGGACACCCCGCAGCTGGACGCCGCCCTCCTCGCCGAGGCCCTGTCGCCCGCCCGGCGCACCGGCGTCGACGCCTGGTTCGGCCCGGCCGGTGACGGCGGCTTCTGGGCGTTCGGGCTGGCCGGGCCCACCGGGCAGCTGGCCCGGCGGCTGCTCCTGGGCGTGCCGATGTCCACGCCGGAGACCGGGCAGGCCCTGCTCGACCGGCTGCTCGCCGAGCGGCTGACGATCGGCCGTCTCCCGGTGGTCACCGACGTGGACACCATCGAGGACGCGCGGCAGGTCGCCGCCGAGGCGCCGGGCAGCAGGTTCGCGGCCCGCCTGCGGTCGATCGACACCGCCCGGGAGGTGAGCCGGTGACCGTCGCCACCGAGGCATGGGTGGACGACCCGTTCGCCGAGGCCGTCCGGGCCGGCCGGGGCCCGCTCTGGCTCCGCCGCGAGGACGGCCGCCGGATCCCGCTCGACGTCGAACGCTGGTGCGCGCCCGCCGCCGGGGCGGACCACGGGATGCTGCGGCGCTGCACCCGGCTGGCCGCCCCGGTGGTGGACCTCGGCTGCGGCCCGGGCCGGCTCGTCGCGGCCCTGCTGGGCCTGGGCGTGCCGGCGCTCGGGGTCGACGTCACCGGAGCGGCCGTGGCCCGGACCAGGCGACTCGGCGGGCCGGCGCTGCGCCGCTCGGTGTTCGACCGGCTCCCCGCGGAGGGCCGCTGGGGCGGCGCGCTGCTCGCCGACGGCAACCTCGGCATCGGCGGCGACCCGGGGCTGTTGCTCCGCCGGAGCGCCGAACTGCTCGCTCCGGGCGGGGCGTTGCTGGTCGAGGTGGAACCGGAGGAGATCGACGAACGGATCACCGTCCGGGTCGAGGGCCCCGACGGGCGGGTCGGGCCGTCGTTCGCCTGGGCCCGCTGCGGCGCGACGGCCACCGCCCGGCGGGCCGACCGGGCGGGGCTGGTCGAGACCGAGCGCTGGTCCTCGCACGGCCGGCACTTCCTCGCCTTCCGGAAGGTGATCCGGCCCCGCTGATCCGGCCCCACCGGCCGACCCCGCCGGGCCGACCCCGCCGACAGGGGCGCGGCGGACCGGGGTGCGGCGGACCCGGGCGCGGCCGACCGGGCGCAGCGGGCCGCCGGTGCTACTCCCGCGCGCCCGCCGGGCTCGCCGCACCCGCCGGACTCCCCTGACCCGGTTCCGGGTCCGGCCACTGCGGGTGCTCCCGCTCGGCCCAGTCGCGGTCGACCAGCCCGGTCCGCATCCCGCGCCGGGCCTCCGGATCCCGCAGGGCCATCCGGATGTGCCCGGCGGTCACCACGGCGATGGCCGCCGCGAGCCAGTCGTGGACGAAGGTCGCGCCGGTCCGCCAGTCCGCCGGTGCCAGGTGGGTGAGCCACATCAACAGGCCGGTGCCGATGATCACCAGCATCGCGCCGAGCGTCCACTGGGCGTACAGCTTCTGCCCGGCGTTGAACTTCCCCGCCGGGCGGTGCACCGCCCTGGCCCAGGTGGCCCGCAGCCACGCCCGGTCCACGGGGTGGAAGCGGCTCAGCCGCGACACGTCCGCGCGCACCGCCCGGAAGGCCAGTCCGAGCAGCAGCGGCACCGGCAGCGCCAGGCCGCACCACACGTGCACGGTGACGACGAGCCGCCGGCGTCCGACCAGTTCCGCCAGCGGCGGCAGGTAGAGGCAGGCGGCCGTGGCCAGGCAGGTCAGCAGCAGGGTGGCCGTGGTGCGGTGCACCCAGCGCTCGGCGCGGGTGAAGCGGAGTCGGAGGTCAGGCGGTCGGTGCATCGTCACGTCCGTTCGAGCGGCCGACCCAGGCGTCGATGTCATAGCCGTTCTGCTCCCAGTAGCCCGGCTCCACCGAGTCGGTCACGGTGATCCCCGACAGCCACTTGGCCGACTTGTAGAAGTACATCGGCGCCACGTACAGGCGCACCGGCCCGCCGTGGGAGTGGGAGATCGGGGCGTCCTGGAGCTTGAGCGCGACCAGCACGTCGTCACGCCGGGCCTGCTCCAGGGTGAGGCTCTCGGTGTACTCGCCGTCGAAGCAGCTGAACCGCACCGCGCGGGCGCCCGCCCTGACGCCGGCGGCGTCGAGCAGGTGGGCCAGCGGCACGCCCTCGAACGGGGTGTCCGCCACCCGCCAGCCGGTCACGCACTGCACGTCCCGCACGATCCGGCGCTGGGGCATCGCCTGGAGGTCGGCCAGCCGGTAGCTGCCCGGGCGGTCCACCAGCCCGTCCACCGTCAGGGTGTAGGTGTCCGGACCCCGGGTCGGGACCGAGGCGGTCACCGAGTAGTACCGGAAGCCGCCTCCGCCCGGCAGCAGGCCGGTGAGACCCGTCGGGTCCTTGCCGGCCACCGTCTCCTGGGCCCGCTGGAGGTACGGGCCGGCCGCGACGCCCGCCGCGCCGAGGCCGAGCAGCCCCAGCACCACGCGACGGCCGACCGGCGTGCCCCGGCTCTCTTCGCTCTGTTCGCTCACGCCGCCGATTCGACCAGTCGGGGGACGAAACGGCCAGGGCCTGCGCCGGCCCGTCAGACTTTCGTCACCATTCCCGGCGCCGCCCTTCACGGTCCACCGTCACCTCTCCCGGCCTGCCGTCACCCGTCCCGGCCCGCCGCCGCCGTTCCGACCTCGCCGGCCCCGCCCACCGGCGCCACCGGCGCCACCGGATCCACCGGCACCACGGGCATCGCCTGCACCGTCGGCCGTCCCGCCCGGCGCCGCCGCAGGAGCGGAACCGCGAGGACCACGCACAGCGCCGCCCCGTAGGAGAGCTGCTGGGCGGTCTGGCCTCCCGTCAGGTAGAGCACCTGCCCGGCGGCCGGGACGGCCAGCCACTCCCAGCGGCCGTCGAGCGCGACCAGCCCGACCACGAGCAGCCCGTACCAGGGGTAGGAGGGCGCGACCAGCAGCAGCGCGGTGCCCGTCACCAGCAGCGCGCCGGCCCACGGCCGGTGCGGGTCGCCCCGGTACAGCACCCGGAGCAGCACGGCCGTCAGGACCAGGGCCGCCCCCCACGGCAGGAGGCGGTCGGGCAGCACCAGCCGCAGCAGTCCGAACCGGTCGATGTGGCCCTGCTCGTAGCCCTCCTCCCGCAGGTAGCCCGGCAGGTAGCCCAGCACGGAGGTGCCGGAGGCCAGCACGTACGGCAGGTAGGACAGGGCGAAGGCGGCGAGCGCGGAGCCGAGCAGCAGCACGTCGCTCCGGCTCGGGCGCCAGGTCCGGCGCCGGGTCGGCAGGCCTGCCAGCGCACCCGACAGCGCGCCCGGGAGGGCGAGGGCCGGCAGCAGCTTGGCCGCGACCGCGCCGCCCAGCGCCAGCCCGCCGCGCACGGCCCGGCCGCGCGCCGCGCAGCCGAGCCCGGCGACCGTGAGCAGCACGCCGAGCGTGTCCACGTGCGCGTCGTTGACCGCCCAGACCGTCACTCCGGGGAACCACCCCCACAGCGCGGCCCGCCACTTGACCCGGCCCACCGCCAGCAGGAGCCCGGTGGTCGCCACCGCCAGCACCGCCCCGCCGACCTGCACCCCGCGCACCCCGCCGCCGAACGGGTGCAGCCCGACGAACCAGGCCTGCGCCACCGGCGGGTAGATGGTGTGCACGGCGGGCCGGTTGATCCGGGTGCAGTCCCCGGCCGCGGTGCGCCGCTCGTCCCAGCCCGTGCAGCCGTCCCCCACCGGGAAGAGCCCCGGATCGCGCAACCGCGCCAGCGCCGGGTCGTCCGGGGTACGGGCGTACGGCGAGATCCCGGCCGCCTGGACCCGGCCGTCCCAGACGTAGCGGTAGGCGTCGTCGCTGGTGCGCGGCGGCGCCAGCAGCCCGACGGCGGCCACGGCCACGCCGCCGGCCAGGACCAGCGGCACGACCCGGGCGGCGGGCACCCGGCGCAGCAGCAGCACCGCGACGGCGAAGAGGGCGGCATCGAGGAGGTACCAGAGCGGGTGCCGGCCGTGCAGCGGGTCGGCGCCGCCGCGGGTGACGGTCAGCGCCAGGGCGGTGACCAGGGCGGCGAGGGCGAGGAGACAGGGTGGAACGGTACGGGGGATCACGCCGCTCACCCTCCCACCGGCCCGCCGCCCCGGCCCCGGCGGCGAGGCCGCCGTTCGAAATCCGTAAGCACGCCGGAGCACCGTCCGGGCCCGCCGGGGCGCTTCGATGGGCGGGTGGAAACCGAACCCGCCGACTCCGGCACCCCTGCCACCCGCCGCCGCTACGACCCGCCGCTGCCCGCTCCCCCGGCGTTCCTGCGCCGCGGACCGTTCCGCGAGGATGCGTTCACCTCACCGCCGCGCGAGCCGCGGACCGTGGTCGTCGTCGGCCGCTGGCTGGGCGCGGCCCTCCTGGTCTGCTTCCTGACCGGCCTGACCAGCCATCTGCTGCAGGACCCGCCCGGCTGGCTCGCACCGCACCTGCCCGCGCGGCCGGTGAACGGCTACCGGGTCACCCAGGGACTGCACGTGATCAGTGGTCTGGCCGCGATCCCGCTGGTGGGCGTGAAGCTGTGGGCGGTCTACCCCCGGCTGTTCGAGTGGCCGCCGGCGCGCAGCGTGCTGCACGCCCTGGAGCGGCTCGGCATCGCCGTGCTCGTCGCGGCCGTCCTGCTGGAGCTGTTCACCGGCCTGCTGAACACCCTGCAGTGGTACCCGTGGCCGTTCCCGTTCCGGCAGACGCACTTCTGGCTGGGCTGGCTGGCCACCGGCGGACTGCTGGTCCACCTCGCCGTCAAGGCGCCGCTGATCGCCTCGGTCTGGTGGCGCCGGGCCGCTCCGGCGCTCGCCCAGCGCCGCGCGTTCCTCACCGCGACCACCGCCGCGGTCGGCGCCGTCACCCTCGTCACGGCCGGTCAGACCGTGCCCTGGCTGCGCGCCCTGGACCTGCTGGCCCCGCGCCGCCCCGACCTCGGCCCGCAGGGCCTGCCGGTGAACCGCACCGCCGCCCAGGCCGGCACCGTGACGGTGCCCGCCGACTGGCGGCTCCGGGTGGACGGGCCCCGGCCGTACCGGCTCACCCTGGCCGAACTCGGTGAACTCCCGCAGTACTCGGCCGAGTTGCCGATCGCCTGCGTGGAGGGCTGGAGCGCCTCGGCCCGGTGGACCGGGGTCCGGATCTCCGACCTGGTGCGGCGGGCCGGGGCCCCGCCCGGCTCGGCGGTGCGGGTCACCTCGCTGGAGGCCGAGGGGCCGTACCGGGTGATGGAGATGCCCGCGCCGTACGTCGACGATCCGCTCAGCCTGCTCGCCCTGCGGGTCGACGGGGAGGTCCTGGCGGCGGACCACGGGTTCCCGGCCCGCGTCATCACGCCGAACCGGCCGGGTGTCCTGCAGACCAAGTGGGTCGCGCGCATCGAGGTGATCGTATGACCGGCACCGCTCCCGCCCGGGCCGGCCGGGCTGTCCGGGTCGTCCGGGCCTTCCTGTTGGCCGCCGGCCTCGCCGTGACCGGCTACGGCGTGTACGGCCTGCTCGGCGACCCGTACATCACCGACCCGCTGGACGTCCTGACCTGGGCGGTCGGCGGGCTGGTGATCCACGACGGGCTGTGGGTGCCGCTGGTGTGCCTGCTGGGCGTGCTCCTGGTGCGCCGGGCCGGGGCGGGCGCCGAGTCGGGCGGGCCCGGGCCGGGTGGGCCGGTGCTGCGCGGCTGGCTGGTCGTCGCGGTGGCCGTGACCGCCGTCGGCCTGCCCGCCGTCCTGCGGGCCGGCGACGACCACGGCAACCCGTCGGTGCTGCCGCTGCCCTACCTGCGCAACTGGCTGCTGACGCTGGCCGCCACCGCCGGCGTCGCGCTGCTGATCGCGCTCGTCGGGCGGTGGCGGCGCCGGGACCGGGCCGTCGGGCCGCGGGATCGGGCCGTCAGGCGCCCGGCACCCCGGGAAGACCGGTCGTGAGACCGTCCAGGGCGTGCGGGCAGGGGCACTCGCGCAGCAGCGGCAGCCGTTCCAGTGCCTTGAACAGCACGGCGCGCAGCCGGTCGACGGTGCGGGCGAACTCCGCCAGCACCTCCCCGTGGGTGACGCCCGCCCCGCTCTCCACCCCGGCGTCGAGGTCGGTCACCAGGGCCACCGAGGTGTAGCAGAGCCCGAGTTCACGGGCGAGGACGGCTTCCGGATGGCCCGTCATGCCGACCACCGACCAGCCGTTGCCGGCGAACCAGCGGGACTCCGCGCGGGTGGAGAACCGCGGGCCCTCGATCACCACCAGCGTGCCGCCGTCGACCGGCTCCCAGGCCGCCTCCCCGGCGGCCGCCAGCGCCGCGCGCCGCCCCGCCGGGCAGTACGGGTCGGCCATCGACACGTGCACCACCTCGGGCACCGTGCCGTCCGGCAGCGGCAGCCCGTCGTAGAAGGTCTGCACCCGCCCCGAGGTCCGGTCCACGAACTGGTCGGGCACCAGCAGGGTGCCCGGCCCGTACTCCGGCCGCAGCCCGCCGACCGCGCACGGCGCGACCACCTGCCGCACGCCCAGCGAGTGCAGCGCCCACAGGTTGGCGCGGTAGTCGATCCGGTGCGGGGGGATCCGGTGGCCGCGCCCGTGCCGGGGCAGGAAGGCGACCCGGCGGCCGGCCACCTCCCCCACGAACAGCGCGTCGCTCGGCGCGCCGTACGGGGTGTCCACCCGTACCTCGGTCACGTCGTCCAGCAGCTCGTACAGCCCGGAGCCGCCGATCACGCCCAGCTCGGCACGCGGCGGCACGTCCTGGTCGACCGTCATCCCGGTCCACCTCTCTTCTGTCGGGAACAACCTCCCGGCCACTGTAGGAACGGACGGCGCCGGTACCGGGTGCACCGGTCCTTACGGATCGCGAACGTCCGCCGCGCCCCACCCCGCCCCACCCCGCCTCACCTCACCCCGCTCCGCCCCGCCGCGAGGGGGGCGCGGCGCCCGGCCTGCCGGGTGTCACGAGGCCCGCCGAACGCGTCAGTCGAGAGTGACGACCATCTTCCCCAGTGCCCGGCCCGCCTCCATCACCCGGTGGGCCTCGACGATCTCGTCGAAGCGGAAGATCCGGGTGGGGCGGGCCCGCAGGGCGCCGGCCTCGACCAGGGCGTAGATCTCGTCCAGCGGGACGTCCGAGAGCGGGAACGCCGGGGTTCCGAGGACGAAGGCGCTGCCGAAGAAGCTGAGCCGGACGCCGCTGGGCAGGTCGGCGATCGGGTCGAAGTCCGCCACCGGTTCGAATCCGCCGAGGAAGCCGACCTGACAGACCCGCCCGCGCGGCCCGACCGCGGCCAGGGAGTCGCGCAGCACCGAGTTGCCGACGACGTCGAGCAGCGCGTCGACGGCGAGGCCCCGGCGTCCGGCCACCGGCGCCAGCCGTCCGTCGTCGATGAGCACCTCGGAGGCCCCGAGCTCCTTGAGCAGGGGCGCGTGGGCCGGGTGGCGGGTGGTGGCGAGCACCGTCGCGCCGTGCCGGACGCCCAGGTTGACGGCGGCCTGCCCGAGGGAGGAGGTCGCGCCCCGGACCAGCAGCGTCTCCCCGGCCCTGAGGCCGAGGTTGCCGTGCAGGGCGTTGTAGGCCGTGGCGTAGACCTCGGGCACCGCGGCCAGATCCGCCCAGGGCAACCGCGAGTCCACCACCGCCACGTTGGTCGCGGGGACGGTCACCAGCTCCGCGTAGCTGCCGTTGCGGGTCCGTCCCATGCCGCCGAGGATCGCCACCACCGTGGTCCCGACGGGGAGTCGGCCCGAGGGATCGTCCTCGACCAGGCCCGCGCACTCGATCCCCGGGACGTCGGCCACCGGGCCCCAGGCGCCGCTGCGCATGTACGCCTCGGCGTGGTTGAGGCCGAACGCCCGGACCCTGATGAGGACTTCGCCGGCCGCGGCGACCGGGTCGGGCAGTTCGGTGACCGTGAGCACCTCGGGGCCGCCGTGGGTGGAGATGACGATGGCCTTCATGGATCAACCTCATTCTTGAGTAGTCATTCAACTATTGGGCCGACGAAAGGGCCACCGCGCACGGTGGCCCTGGAACCCGCGACCTCAGGAGAGTGCGGCGAAGGCGTTGTCCACGATGGCCCGCAGGACCGCCTCGTCGGGATTGGCCTTGCCGACGACCATCAGCCCCTGGCAGGTCGCGACGAGCAGCTTGGCACTGCCCCCCGCATCCAGCGAGGCCCGGACCTCGCCCCGGCGAACGGCGTTCTCCAGGGCATGGGTCATGCACTGCTCCAGGCGCGCCAGGTGGCCGCGCACGACGGCCGCCGCCTCGTCGTCCTCGGCGGCCTTCTCGATCGCCGTGTTGACCAGGAGGCAGCCCTGCCGCCCCTCGGGGCTGAGCAGATCGCGCACCAGCCCGTCGAAGTAGCCCCGGACCTCCGCCACCGACGCGCCCGCCGCCGCCAGCTCCCCGAGCTTCTGGGGCACGACCAGCTTCGAGTAGCGCTCCAGCGACTTCACGAAGAGCGCGCGCTTGCCGCCCGGGAACGCGCTGTAGATGCTGCCGGGCTTGACGCCGGTGGCCTTCACCAGGTCCTCGATGGACGTGGCCCGGTACCCGCGCTCCCAGAACCGCAGCATCGCCTGGTCGAGGACGGTGTCGGGGTCGAACTCACGCGGTCTGGGCATGACGACAACATACATGAGCGACCATTCAAGAACAAGCGCCGCCGAGCCCCCCGGGTCGCGAAGGACCCCTCGGGGCGGCCTCAGCGCGCGGCCTTGGTCCGTTCGTAGTGGCGGGCCGCACGGGCCCTGGTCCCGCAGCCGGCCGAGCACCATTCGCGGCGGGGGTGGTCCTTGACGAAGTACAGGACGCAGCCCGGCGCCTGGCACGCGCGGAGGTCGGCGATCCGGTCGCCGCCGAAGAGGTCGACGGCCTGCTGGGCGATCTCGGCGAGCGCCGTGGTGACCGGCGGGGTCGCGCTCCGGGCCAGCGCCGAGGGCCCGTCACCCCAGGACAGCTCCCGCCAGCGGGCGGCCGCGCGGACCTGCCGGTTGACCTCCTCGACCGCGCCCGCCGGGGCCGCGCCGCCGCGGACCGCGACGCCGGCCAGCTCGCGGATCGCGTCGCGCAGGGCGCGGGTGGCGCGCAGCTCCTCGGGGCCGACGCCGAGCAGGTCACCGTCGGCGCACGGCTCCGCGAACCGCGCGCGGTTGTCGCGCAACCACGCGGCGACGTGCTCGACGGTCTGCAGGCCGTCCACCAGGCGGCCGCGGACCGCGTACGTGGCGTTGGCCAGCTCGATCGGCAGCGGCTCGCCCAGGGCGGGCGCGCCCCCGCCTTCCAGCTCTTCTACGTTCACCACCTCATGGTAGCTCCGGCTTGCATCCATGAGAAAAGTCTGCCTATGGTTCTCACGGTTGCTGAAGCTGGCAACCGTGAGAAATCGGATCACCGCACTACCGGAGGAACACCGTGTCCCGACTCCCGATCATCGAGCCCGCCACCGCCCAGGCCCCCGCCGCCGACCTGCTGGCCGCGGTCGGCAAGGCGCTCGGCGTCACGCCGAACATGACCAAGGTGATGGCCAACAGCCCCGCCGTCCTCAAGGGCTACCTGGAGTTCTCGGGCGCGCTGGCCGGCGGCAAGCTCTCCGCGAAGGTCCGCGAGGGCATCGCGCTCACCGTCGCCCAGGAGAACGCCTGCGACTACTGCCTGTCCGCCCACACCCACATCGCCACCGCCCTCGCGGGCCTCACCCCCGCCGAGGCCGAGGCCGCGCGCCGCGCCGAGTCCGCCGACGCCCGGACCCGGGCGGCGCTGCAGCTCGCCGCCGCCCTCGTCCGCACCCGCGGCGACCTGGACGACGCCGACCTCAAGGCCGCCCGGGAGGCGGGCCTCGGCGACGCCGAGGTGGCCGAGGTGATCGCCAACGTCGCGCTCAACGTCTTCACCAACTACTTCAACAAGGCCGCCGCCGTCGACATCGACTGGCCCGTGGTCAGCCACCTGTCCTGAACCCCATCCACAGCCGCGCCGCCGGCCCGGGACACCCCGGCCCGGCGGCGCGGCCGTTCGTCGGCCGGCCGGCCCCCAGGTGATGAAGGGGGGCTGTACGAAGGCGCTACGAGAGCAGCCGTCGGCTGGCGACTCCCTGGCGCACATCTTTCGACTCGCCGAGGGAGCACGAGGATCGGGAGTTCGGGGATCTCGCGCCTGGCCTGCAGGGTGACCCCGGGGCTCTCGGGCAGTGAAAACCGGCGGAGGCATCGTTGAAGGCGGCGCCCGCCGCAGCCGAGGCCCAGCCCAGTGAAGGCCGCCGTCGCCGAAGGCCGGCGAGTCCGAACAAGCCGCCCGGGCCCTGGCGTCCGAGCCGGACGCGAGGGCCCCTGTCCGTGGTGAGCGCCGACACCATAGCGCCAGACAGGAGGACCGCAGTGAACCTGCTGGCACACAAAGGGGTTTCTCCGAGTCGATGGGCAGCGAGAAACGGTGATGAGCGGTGCCGGGCGTTCCGGGACGCAAACGGTTCGCACCCGCTGCCGCGGCACCGCCTCCACGCGTCCCGGCCGGCTCCCCCCGGTCGCGCCGTACGGGTCGCCCGAAAGAGCACCTGCCCCAGGGCAGCGGGACGGCCATCCGGGATTGTGCTGAACAACAGTCACCTCACCTTCCTCGCCCTATAGTTCTGTCGTGTTATCGAATGGACCCCTGTGCCGGGACCGGCCGTGCAGGGAACCGAGGGGAGTCGCAGGTGGGGGACGTCATCACGGTGGACCTCGGTGAGGGCGCGTTCGTGCACGCCGAGGTGGCGGTGCTGGACCGGGCAGATACCGGCTTCAGCGCCGACGCTGCCGAGCCGGGCGGCGACGCCGGAGTCCGGGACACCGCCTCCCGCATGTTCGCCGAGTTCCCGCAACGGCTGGACGCAGTGCGCGAGGTGGTGCGAAACGTCGGACGATGGGCCGCCGACAGCGTTTCCAGCACTGGTCCGGCCGTTCCGGACACGCTGGAGATCGAGTTCGGGCTCAAGTTGGCCGTCAAGTCGGGTGCGCTGGTCGGCATACTGGCCGAGGCCGGCGGTGAGGCGTCGTTCACGGTGCGGATGAGTTGGGACACCGCTCGGGTAGCGGCAGCTCGCGCAGGTCTGGCCACCGGGTCCGCCCCGGCCGGCGACCCGCCCGCCCCCACCGGCCCGGTCGGAACGCGGGTGGGCGACGACCGATGACCGACCCGGTCGTCCGGGGCGCCGCCGTCGAGGTGCACGACGGGCCCTACTTCCGGGGCAGTGGACTCCTCCTCGCCCCCGGCATCGTGCTGACCGCGGCCCATGTCGCACACCGCGCCCGGAACGAACCCTTCGTGACCGGCCCTTGGGGGCGCGCGGCAGCGGTCCACCCGGTCCGGCTGTTCCCAGCCGACCCGGGGAACGGCCGCTTCCACGCCTTCCCGGACCTCGCCCTGCTCACCCTCGCCACCCCGGTCGAACCGCCGCCGCTCATCCTGGACACCGGGGAGCCCCCGAGCGGGACCGCCGTGTCGGTGGCCGGCTTCTCGCCCTACACGCCCGCCGCCGGTGTCCAGGCCGACTCCCTGCTGCTCACCGTCGCCGGACCTGCCGCCGGGTACCTCCGGCTTACCGGCGATGAGGTGCGGGACGGCTTCAGCGGCGGCGTGGTGTCCCGCCTGGACACCGGCGCCGTCTGTGGGGTGCTCAAGGGCAGCCGGGACTTCGACGGCGTGCGCGGCGGCTGGTACACCCCGCTCGGGGCGCTGGCCGCCGCGCTGCCCGCCGACGACCCGCTTCAGGCACTGCTCACGGGATCGCCGGCGGCCCACCGCCCGGCCATGCTGCCCGGCGCGCGCGAGTTGCTGCCCGTTCTGCTCCGGGTACCCGACATGGACGACCCCGAGTTCCGCCGACGGGTCATCCGGACCGCCGACCAAGTCCTTGCCGACCGTGGCCCGCTGCGGGTCGCCCACCGTTCCCACGCCACCGACCACCTGCTGGAGCTGCTGGACACCTGCCTGCAACACCGGGAGCCGGCGGCGGCCCTGGCCGCCGTGGTCGACGCGCTGGACTTCCTGCGCCCAGGCCTGGCCCCCGTGCACGAGCTGCGCGCGCTGACCTGCCTCCCGAAGGACGGTCCGTGAACAATCTCCGCGTCGTCCTGGGCAAACTGGCCGGTGGCGGCCGCCGTCCGCCCCCTCCCGAAACCGAACCGCTCGGCGGTGTGCCGACCAACACCGGGGAGTCCGACAGCAGACCGGTCGCAGCCGAGCCGTGGTCGGCAAAGGCCGACACCGCGCTGCACGAGTTCCTCCACCAGGTCCCCGACCTGGACGATCCGGAGTTCCGCCGGACCGTGCTGAGGGACCTGGGCCGCCGCCTCGGACCGGGCACCGCGTTCGCTGTCCCGTACAGCCCGCAGACGGCGGACCACCTGTTGAATCTGGTCCACGCCTGCCGCAGCTGGCACGAACCGCACAGCGCCCTGGCCGAACTCGCCGCCTCCTTGCGGACGCTGCGGCCGGGTACCTCCGCCGTCGACTGGCTGGGCGCCGCCGTCGAGTCCGTCACCGAGTCGGGGCTGCTCTCCCCAGAGCTGCAGCTCGCCGTGCTGCGGACGGTGCGCGCGCTGAGCCCGCCGCCCACGTCCGTCGAGGTACAGCGCCTGGTGGAGTCCATGTGCACGGACGGCGAGACCCACCCGGTCCGCGCCCGGGACAGCCTGCCCGAGGCGGTCAGCCGGCTCCACCGGGCCCGGCAGATCGACGGACCACCGCTGCTGCTCCGCTTCCTGCTCCGACTCGCTGTCGACCGTCCCGGCCCGGAGGGCGACCGGCTTGCCGACCTGGTGAAGAAAATCGCGCGCGAACGGAACCTGACCGAGGCCGAACTGACTGCCACCGTGCGGCAGCCCGCCACCACCAGGCCGGCCGAGGACCACCCGCTCGTCCTGCAGATCACCCTGGACGACGTCTCGCCGGTCGGCTCGGACACAGAGCCCGTCTACGCTTTCGAGGCCGTCCTCTTCGACACCTCCGAACAGCCGTGGAAGCTGCTCGCCAAACAGGCGGGCAACGAACCGGTGTCCCAGTCCGACCTCCTCCGGCACGGCAGCCACCACCTGACCAGCTGGACCGAGCTGGCCTCCGCCGCGGCACACGCCGAGGGCCTGCGGGTGGAGTTCCTGCTCCCGTGGTCCCTGCTCGGCCACCCCGCCGAGCTGTGGCCGATGGACGAGGACGACTACCCCGTCGGCATGCACTTCCCCGTGGTGGTGCGTTCCCTGGACCGGATCAGGTCCGCGTTCTGGCACACCGCGTGGAAGAACAAGTGGCGCGCCCTCGAGGCCGCGATGGAGGGCAGCGGCCCGGGCACGGTCGCCGACCTGCCCGGCTGGTTCGTCCTCACGGACGGCGCAGCCCCGATCGAAGCCGAGGTCTCCGCGCGCACCCTGCACATCGGCAGTGGCAAGGGCGATGTACGGCGCTGGCTGGACAGTCGGCCGCACACGGCGATCCTGGCGCTGTCCTTCCCGTACGCCTACCATCCCAAGAAGCGCGCGGCCCCCTACCAGGCCGTCAAGGACGCTGTCCGCGAGGGCATCCCGGTGATGATCTGGCGGCGCGACACCGGCAGCCCCACCGAACTGCACGCGCTACTGGGCGAACTGGCCACCGCCCAGCTGCCCGCGCTCGCCGCGCACGTCCAGCGCCGCCGACGGGCCGCCCGGGAGGACGACCAGAGCGACCTCGGACGCCACCTCACCCTCCTCTGGGACGAGCCCGGGCACGCCGCCTGGCTTGCCCCCGCCCCGTTTCGTGCCCCGGCCGCCATCCCCGCACGGCAGGAAGGAAGCTCCGTATGACCACCGCCCAGGACGGCACGGCGATCCCGGACTGGTGGATCTACCGCTCCACCGGCACCTCACACGACGGCATCCGCGGCCTGCCCGACGCCCCGCCCTGGCGGTCCTTCCGCCGCGACGACCGGGCCCGTGCCGAACTGCCGGCACCGCCCGAGATGGCCGAGGCGATGGCCGCCCGCAAGCTCGGCCGGGCTCACCAGGCTTCCGCCTACCAGGCCGACGAGAAGGAGATCCACCTCGTCAACATGGCGTTGCACCTGCGGCGTCCGCTACTGGTCACCGGCCCGCCCGGAGTCGGCAAGTCCACGCTGGCGTACAGCGTCGCGCACGAGCTGCGCCTCGGCCCGGTACTCCACTGGCCGATCACCAGCCGCTCCACCCTCCGCGAGGGCCAGTACCACTACGACGCGATCGGCCGGCTCCAGGACACCGGGCTGCGCCCCGCCGACACCGACGGACGGGCCGCGGCCGCCCCCGGCATCGGCCCCTACCTGCGACTCGGCCCGCTCGGCACTGCCCTGCTGCCCTGGGACCGGCCCCGGGTGTTGCTCGTCGACGAGATCGACAAGGCCGACCTCGACCTGCCGAACGACCTGCTCACCGTCTTCGAGGAGGGCGAGTTCGTCATCCCCGAACTCGGCCGTCTGGACGAGGAGGGCACCCGGGTGATGACCGCCGACGACAAGGGCTGGACGACACTCCACCGAGGGCGGGTCGGCTGTGACGAGTTCCCGCTGGTCATCCTGACCAGCAACGAAGAACGCGAGTTCCCGCCCGCCTTCCTGCGCCGCTGCCTGCGGTTGGAGATCCCCCGTCCGGGCCCCGCCAAGCTGGCCCGCATGGTCGCCGCCCACCTCACCGGCCCGGCTGCCGTCCCCGCCGGGGTCCGCGAACAGTTGATCGCCCGCTTCCTCGCCAAGCAGCAGGAGGAGGGCACCAACCTCGCCAACGACCAGCTGCTCAACGCCCTGCTGATGGCCGCCCACGGACTGTGGGAGGACGACAGCGGCCGACAGCTGGTCGACCGTCATCTGCTGCGCTCGCTTGAGGAAAGCTGACCGAGCGATGTCCGCTGCTCCAGTGCCCCCAGAGCTGCTGCGTGAGCTCAGCCGGCTGCTGACTCCTCACGAGGCGGGGCCCGGGAGCAGCACCGACCCGCGTGACCTGGCCGATGTGCTGTGGCTCACGCGGGTCTGCGGGCTGCGCCGGGACGGACCTGTGGGCCGCCCGGGGTGGGAGCTACCGCCGCTGCCCGCCGTGGACGCGGTCGAGGACGAACGGGCCACGGCCGCGTGGAACGCCGCACTGCGGGCCGCGGTGGCACAGGCCGCACAGCAGGACGCACCGGAGCCGGCTCCGGAGTCCGCTCCCGTGGCAGGACCCGAACCACTGTCACCCGCTCAGCAAGCCGGAACGGTCCCGGAGGAGCCGGAGCCGGTCGTCCCGTTCCACCTGCCGTCCGTCCCGGGCCGTCAGGTGCCGGGCGGCGCGCCGGCCGCCATCGTCCGGGCCCCCGCCCGCCCGACGCTCACCGGCACCCTGGCCCTCTCCCGCGCACTGCGGCCGCTGCGTCGTACAGTCCGGTCGGCCCACGAGTTGGTCTTGGACGAGGAGGCCACCGTCTCCGTCTCCGGCCAGGCCGGACTGCTGCTCCCGGTCTGGCGGAGCGCCCCCGAACGCTGGCTGGACGTCGACGTGGTGATCGACGCCGGACCAACCATGGCGGTCTGGTCCACCCTCGGCGACGAACTCGTCGCCATGCTGCGTCGGCACGGCGCGTTCCACCAGGTGCGCGCCTGGTCGGTACACGACCGTGCCGGGAAGCCCGTCCTCACGCCGCGCGGCCCGGGGACGTACGGCACCGGGCCCGGGCCGACCGCCGACCCGCGCGGCCGCCGGGTGGTACTGCTGCTCACCGACGGCGTCGGCCCGCTCTGGCACAGCGGCGCCCTGCGCGCCGTCATGCACGTCTGGAGCCGGCACGCCCCGGTCACCGTCCTGCAGGTCCTGCCGCGTCGGCACTGGCACCGCACCGCGCTGCACCCCGTCCCGGCCCGGGCCCGGATGCGGCCGGGGGACCGACCGACGGTGATCCACGCGCCGGAGGAGGAGGGCTGGGGCAGACCCGGGACCGCCTGGGCAGGGGTGCTGGAACTGCGAGCCGACTGGCTCATGCCCTGGGCCCGGATGTTGTCGGGGCGGACGTCGGACTGGACCCCTGTGCTCGCGGTGCCGCTGGACGGGGCCGTCGGCCCGGCTGCCGGACCAGCACCGGCCGGGGAGGCCCAGCCCGCCGAGGAGACACCTGCCGAACTGCTCGCGAGGTTCCGTCGGGACGCCTCCCCGACCGCGTACGAGCTGGCCGGTTTCCTCGCCGCCGCACCACTCAGCCTGCCGGTGATGCGGCACGTCCAGACGGCGATGCTCGGTGACTCCTCGACCACCCACCTCGCCGAGATCTACCTGTCCGGGCTGATGGAGCGCCGCTCCCCGGAGCGGGCAGGAGAGGACCCGGAGGCGGTGCTGTACGACTTCCGACCCGGAGTACGGGAACGGCTGCTCGGCACCCTGACCCGGGGTGAGTCCGTCGCCGTGCTGCGGGTGCTGGCAGGAGTGTCGCGGTCGGTGGCGGGCGCCTTCGGCGGCACGCTGGACTTCCGCGCTCTCGCAGCGCTCGCCGAGGGCGGGTCCGGGCCGGGCCCGGTGCTGCCGCCGGAGAGCGTTCCGTTCGCCGAGGTGGCGGTCGAGGTGCTGCGCGGCCTCGGCGGCGCGGACCGCGCGCTGGCAGAGCGGCTGGCGGTCAGCCTGCCGACCGGGTCACGGCTGCGGAGGGCCGCGGCCGAGTCCGCCGTTCCCGCCCACCCGTCCACCGCTATCGGTCCTTCGCGACCGGAGCGGCGCTGGTGGCAGCGACGCCCACCGGCCGCCGAGGTGACCGCGGCGTCACCCGTCGGGTCCGGAACCCGGCCCAGCTCGCCGACCTGGCACAATCTGCCGCCTGACCTGCCCGACGTGACCGGCTGGGAGCACCGGGTCCTCCGGATCGAACAGATCCTGGACCCGGCCGGGACCGCCGTGGCCGCCGCCCGGCCGGGCCTTCCGTCCGAACGGCGTTCGCTCTGCGTGGTCCAGGGCCCGAACGGCACCGGCAAGACCGCCGTGGCGCTCGCCTACGCCCACCTGCACCTGGCCGACTACTCCCTGGTCTGGTGGGTCGATGGGGGCAGCCCGGAGACTATCGGCCAGTCGCTCGACCAACTGGCCATCCTCCAGGGCGTCCCACTCGAAGGCGACGCTCCGGCCATGCTGAACCGGTGGCTGGCCGAACACCCCGGCTGGCTGATCGTCATCGACGACCTCGGCCGGGACTTCGCGGAGTCGGAGCGCTGGATGGCCGGCTACGCGCCGCGCGCGATGCTCGGCGAGCGGTGGCCGCCCGAAGGGTACGGCAGCGTCCTGATCACCACCAGGGCGACCACCAACGACCGCACCGTCCTGGAAGGCCACCTCCTCCAGTTCCGCACCTCCCAACGGGACGCCCGGCCGGCCGGCGCGGCGAACGCCCCGGACGACGACCTGGCGGCCCTGCCCGGTCTGCTCGCCCGGGCCGCGGACACGTCGGTGCCTCAGGACACGCGACCCGACCCGGCTCCCGCCCATGCCGGAGGCGAACCCGAGGTCCGCTACGGCCCGGTCCTCGACGAGCTCGCCAGGGAGGACCGGGAGGCACTGGACGTCCTCACCCTCTGCGCCGTCCTGGGCCCGGTCGAGCTGCCCATCGACCTGGTCATCAAGGGCCTGCGTGCCGCCGCCCGCCCGACACGCACCGGAGTCGGGTCGGGCGACCGGGGGCTGCCGCCCGGGCTGGTCGGCCGGCTCTCGGGCCGGCATCTGCTCAGCGCCGCCCCCAACCCGCACGGTTCCGTCTCGCTCCGGGTGCCCGCTCCGCTGCAGCAAGCGATCCGGATGCGCCTCACTCCCGCGGAACGGACCGACTGGGGGACGGCCGCGATCCGGGGCGTGCTCGCGGCCTTCCCTCCTGACCCGACGCGCCGCCAGCAGTGGGCCCTCTGCACGGCACTCCTCCCGCACGCCCACGCGGTACTCCAACTGCCCGAGCTCGACAGCGGGTCGGCGGCGGAGCGTGCCGACTTGCTGCACCAACTGGCCAGGTTCCGCGCGGCCCAGGGCGAGTTCGACGCAGCCGAGGCGTACCTGCGCGTGCGCGGCTCCGTGTCCGGCGGAGGGGACGACACATCAGCGAACGCGGAGGCGAACCTCCTGATGGCCCAGGTGCTCTTCGCCGCCGGTCGCCACGGAGCCGCCCTCGGCAGCATTCGGCGGGCGCTCGCGGCACTGCCCGCCACCGGTCCGGAATCCGACCGGCGGAGCGTCCGCGCCCGTCTCCTGGCCGCCGCCGTCCACCGCGAGCTGTACCAGCTGCACGAGTCCAGGCTGGACCTGGAGGCCATCGCCCGGACGATGGCGCTCGCCCGGAGCGGGGCGCCGGCCGGGGGTGCCCGGCTCGACGAAGCCCGGGTCCGCCGCGAACTCGGCCTGACCGAACTGGAGGCCGGCCGACTGAGCGAGGCCGAGGAACATCTGGAGCTGGCATGGCGTGAGTTGCTCCGCCTCGGCTCGGACCGACCGTATGACGGGGACCTGCTGGAAGTAGGGATCCGCCAGGACCGTGCCCGGCTCTCGCTGTTGCAGGAGCGTCCGAGCCTCGCGGCCTGCGAGGTCCTGGCCGCCAGTATCCGCAAGGCCGGGCGTCGGCGGGACGTCGAGGCGCTCGACGTGGTCATGAGTGCCAGTGAGACGCTGGTGGACGTCATGCGCGCGTACCTCGGAACCCTGGACACAAGCGGGGAGAACAGCTGGAGGACCTACCAGCAGCTCATAGAGCGGCAGCTGAGTGCGATGACGGCCATCGCCGAGGCGGTGCTCGCGTACCGCAGGGACCGAGCGGCGGTACAGCCGCACCGGTTGGCCACCGCGCTCGACATGTACGGCATGCTGCTGAACGCCCGACAGCACAGCGGCGACTTGGCGGTGGCGGCACTCGACGAGGCGGCGCACCTCCATCGCCGGGTGCACGGCGATCAGCACCCGGCCCTGGCCGAGAACCGCTGGCGCCTGGCCCAGGTGATGGCCGCCGCCGGGGCCGGGACCGACGCGAACCGCCTGATGAACGAGGCACGAGAGGTCTTTCGGCGGTTCCTCGGCCCCGACCACCCTCGCCTCGTGCCGATGGACCGGATGGCTGCCGACGACTGACCAGCGGCCATCCGGTACGGCAGGCATCAGATGAGGGAGTCGGTGCGCGTGCGGGCCGGCCGGGTGCGGCGGGCTCACCTCGGCGGATCGGGGTCAGCGGTGGTGGGGCTTCGAGGGGCAGGGGGTCGGGCTCGGAGCGGTGGGGGTCGTCGCGTCCCAGGCGTGCAGGGCGGCGAGGGCGGCGGTGCGTTCGGCGGCGGTCGGACCGGAGTCCGCCGGGGTGAGCAGGTAGTCGGCGACCGGGGTGAGCAGCACGGTGGCGGCTCCGCACGGGAGCAGGACGGC
Source organism: Kitasatospora sp. NPDC086791 (assembly GCF_040685975.1). NCBI lineage: Bacteria > Bacillati > Actinomycetota > Actinomycetes > Kitasatosporales > Streptomycetaceae > Kitasatospora > Kitasatospora sp. NPDC086791. The sequence goes on from NZ_JBFBOC010000001.1 coordinate 351,526, forward strand.
CTCGTCCCAGGCGTGCCGGGTGACGATGCGGCGCAGCAGGGTGCCGTGCCGCGGCCGGAGCGGGCGGGCGGTGTCCCGGCGGCGCCGGAGCTCGGGGGCGACCTCGGCCTCCAGGACGGTGCGCACGCCCGCCAGCGGGCCCAGCGGCACGTGCTCGGCGGCGAGGTCGAGCAGGGCGGCGGTCTCCGGGGCGAGCCGGTAGGCGGCGACCACCTCGGCGGTCTCGACGGGTTCGAAGGGCTGCCCGGCCAGCTGCGCCACGTCGAGCACGTCGCCCGGGTGGAAGGCGCGGCCGAGGCCCTCCTCGGCGAGGGCGATCAGGCACTCGACGTGGTCGTCGGCGGCCAGGTAGGGGCGGACCGGGACGGTTGCGAGGTCGCCGGTGAGCGCGGCGGTGCCGAGCCGCACCTGGTACCAGGGGTCGAGCAGCGGGTCCTCGGCCGGCCAGCGCAGGGTGACGGCGGTGTGCCGGGGGCGCTCGCCGAACAGGGTGACCTCGACGGACTCGACCGGGTGGTCGGTGACGAGCCGGTTGACCGCCTGCCAGAGCGCGGCCTCGGTGGGGCTGACGAGGGTGAGCTCGCCCAGCGGCCGGGGCAGGTCGGCCGGGTAGTAGCCGGCCAGCGGGAGCTCGCGGATCGGGCGGACCCCGGTGGCGTCGGTGAGGTCGCCGGCGAGCCGGGCGTAGCGCTCGGAGCGCGCCCGGGCGCGCCGGAGTTCGGCCCGGGCGTGCTCGCCCATCCGGACGTCCTCCCGGGCGAGCGCGGCGAGCACCAGGTACGGGAGGTGGCGGACGCCGCGGGCGCGGTGGAGGAGTTCGACCGGTCCGGCGTCCGGGTCGAGGTCGAGCAACCGGTGGAGCAGGTCGGTGTTCACGGGCGTCCGCCTCCGAGAGCTGTGGTGGTCGCCGGGCAGCGGTCCGGCGACCGGAGTGTGGCGGGCCCGGCGTATCGTGCCGGGCCGACGGCAGGGGGGAGCCACACCCACGATTGTGGTGACGACCGATCAACACCGGATCACCACCCGGTAGACGATCCCTCGACAGCTGCCGGGGTGGCGTGGGTTGATAGGGACTCATCAATCGGGGGGAAGCACGTGCGCGGGCGGGGGCCGGCACATGAGGCGAGCAGGTGCAGGAATGGGTGATTTCCGGTTCTCGGTGCTGGGACTGATGCGGGCGCAACGTGGCACCACCGTACTGAAGGTCGGAAGTCCGCAGCAGCAGGCGATGCTGGCGGTGCTGCTGCTGCGGCCGGGGCACGGCGCGAGCGCCACGGACCTGATCGACGCCCTGTGGGGCGAGGAGCCCCCGGGCACCGCGATGACGACGGTGCGGACCTACGCCTGGCGGTGGCGCAAGATCCTGCACGGCGAGGAGCCGGACGCGCCGACCGTGCTGACCTCCGTCGGGGACGGCTACCGGCTGGTGCTGCCCAAGCACGCCGTGGACGCGGCGCAGGCCGAGGAGCTGGCGGCGCAGGCCGAGCGCACGGCGGCGGCCGGACAGCCGCAGCAGGCGCGCGACCTGCTGAACCAGGCCCTGGACCTGTGGCAGGGCGAGCCGCTGGCCGGCATCCCCGGGCCGTTCGCGCAGCGCCAGCGGCAGCGGCTGCAGGAGCTGCGGCTGACCCTGCTGGAGGAGCGGATCGCCCTGGACCTGTCGCTGGGCCGGTTCTCCCGGTGCGTCCCGGAGCTGACCGCGCTGACCACCGAACACCCGCTGCACGAGCGGACGTACGGGCTGCTGATGCGCGCGCTGTACCAGGCCGGCCGGCAGGCGGACGCGCTGGCGGTCTACCGGGGCGCCCGTCAGCTGTTCCTGGACGAGCTGGGGGTGGAGCCGGGGGCCGAGCTGGACCTGCTGCACCGGCGGATCCTGGAGGGCGACCCGGCGCTCGCCGCCCCGACGCCCGCCGCCCCGGCCGTCGCCGCGCCGGCCGGCCCGGCGGAGCCCGCCGCGGCCGAGCCCGCGCCGCAGGACCCGCCCGCCGAGCCCACCGTGACGGCACCGCCCCGGCCCGCCCAACTTCCGCCCGACGCGGCGGACTTCACCGGCCGCACGGTCCTGGTCGAACGGCTCGGCACGGCCCTCGGCACCCCGGGGCAGCCGGCGCTGGTGATCGCCACCGTGGTCGGCATGGGCGGGGTCGGCAAGACCGCGCTGGCCCTGCACGTCGCCCACCGCGTCCGCGAGACCTACCCCGACGGGCAGCTCTACGTCGACCTGCGGGGCGCCGACCCCACCCCGGCCGACCCGGAGGCGGTGCTCTGCGGCTTCCTGCTGGCGCTCGGGGTGCCGGCCGACGCGGTGCCGGAGGGGCTGGACGCCCGCTCGGCGCTGTTCCGCTCGGTGGTGGACGGCCGACGGCTGCTGCTGGTGCTCGACAACGTCCACGACACCGCGCAGATCCGGCCCCTGCTGCCGGGCGCGGTCGGCTGCGCCGTGCTCACCACCAGCCGTACCCGCCTGTCCGGCCTGCCCGCGACCGTCCAGACCGACCTGGACGTCTTCGCCCCCGAGGAGGCGCTCGAACTCCTCGGCCGCACCATCGGCGCCGAGCGGCTGGCCGCCGAGGCACAGGCCGCCCGGGACCTGCTGCGGGTCTGCGGCCACCTGCCGCTCGCGGTGCGGATCGTGGCCGCCCGGCTGGCCGCCCGGCCGAGCTGGACGGTGCAGACCCTGGGCCGCCGGCTCGCGGTCGAACGCCGCCGGATCGACGAGCTGCGGATCGGCGACCTGGCGGTGGAGGCCGCCTTCGAACTGAGCTACCGCCAGCTGACGCCCGCCCAGGCCCGGGCCTTCCGGCTGGCCGCCTCGGTGGACGGCCCGGACATCGGCCTGGCCGCCGCGGCCGCCCTGCTGGACCTGGACGAGTACGACGCCGAGGACCTGCTGGAGGCCCTGGTGGACGTGGCGATGATGGAATCGCCCTTCCCCGGCCGCTACCGCTACCACGACCTGCTGCGCGCCTTCGCCCGACGACGACCCGACGCGCCCGACGACCCCGGCGCGACCCTCCGGGCCCGCGACCGGCTGCTGGACCACCTGCTGGCGACCGCGTGCGCCGCCTTCCAGCACGCCGTGCCCGGGGATCCGGCGGCCGGTGCGCTCGGGCCCGCCCGCACTGCCGGGGTGGAGCTGGCCGGCCCGGACGGTGCCCGGGCCTGGGCCGAGGCGGAGGGCGCCGGGGCGATCGCGCTGGCCGCGCAGGTCGCCGCCTGGACGGTGGCCGAGGCCCCCTCCCCCGCCGGCCCCGGCGGCCCGACCGAAACCACCGAAACCACCGAAACCACCGGCGCCGGTGAACCCGGTGAACCCGGTGAGCGGGACGCCCCGCCGGACCCGCTGCGCGCGGCGATCGACCTGCTGATCGCGCTCACGCCCTTCGCCCTCGCCCCGCCCGACCGCAAGCTGGCCACCGCCGCCGAGGCCCTGGCCGCCGCGGCCATCCACCGCGCCGACCACCGGGCAGCCGGTCGGGCGCACTTCCTGCGCGGCAGCGTCGCGCTGGCCGCCACCCGGCTGGAGGAGGCCGAGACGGCCGCCAGGCTGGCCGTGGCCGCCTCCCGTGCGGCCGGCGACACGGTGATCCTGCGCCAGGCGCTCAACGACCTCGGCCTGGTCTGCCAGTTCCTCAGCCGCTACGACGAGGCCGTCGAGCTCTACGACGAGGCCCTGCTGCTGGCCCGCCGGCTCGGCCACCGCTCGGGGGAGCTGGTGACGACGGTGAACTCCGCACTGGCCCGGGTGCGCAGCGGCCGGGCCACCGAGGCGGTGGCGATCTGCCACGGGGCGCTGGCCGACCTGCGCACCCGCAACGACGATCCCGGCCGGGCGTACACGCTGTACGTGCTGGGGCTGGCGCTGCACGGGCTGGAGCGGCACGAGGAGGCCGTCACCTGGTTCGGCGAGTGCCTGGCGGTGGCCACCGCGGCCGGTCTGCAGGCCCGGGCCGGGCACGCCCGCTACCGCTTGGCGGACAGCCTGCGGTCGCTGGGCCGTACCGAGGAGGCGTTGGAGCACGCGGGGCGGGCGCTGGCGCTGTGCGAGGAGTTGGGGGCCGAGCGGGACCACGGGCACGCGCTGGTGGTGCTGGGCTCGACGCTGGCGGACCTCGGGCGCGCGGCGGAGGCGCGGGACCGGTGGCGGGAGGCTCACGCGATCTTCGTCCGGCTGGGGCTGCCGGACGCCCAGGAGGTGGCGGGGCTGCTGGCCCGGGGCGGGGACGGCGTCCCGTCGGCGCGGGAGGGGCGGTGCGGGGACTGCCGCGAGAGCTGCCGCGAGAACTGTCCGGGGGGCGGTCGGCAGGACCACCGGGAGGACTGTCGGGATTGCTGCCGGGAGGCGGCCGGATTTCCGCTGACCGGCCGGTGCTGAGCCGGTACCGGGTTCCGGGCTGACCAGGACCGAGAAGAATCGATCCTGCACCCGGCTCGGGCCGGTCAGGAGCCGGTGCTGTTCCAGTCGGCGGTGCTGCCGTGCCCGGTGGTGGGGGTCGGACCGGGGGCGGTCGGGGTGACGGGGGTGGGCGTCGGCGTCGCGTCGCCGACCACCGCCGTCGCCGTCCCGGTGCCGGCCGCCGCCACCGCCGCCGTGGCGGAGAGACCCGCGCCCAGGGCGACGGCCGCCCCGAGGCCGACGGTGAAGAGCCGGAGGCGGGCGGAGGCGGTGGCCGGACGCTGCGTCATCTCTGGTGCTCCTTTGCTGGCTTCCCTGGTGGGGAAGGTCTCCTCGTGGTGTGGCACCAGTCTTGCGGGGGCCGGTCAACGGTCGATCTACGGCGGAGCACCGGTGATCACCGGACGGTGATCAGGCCGCCACCGTCCGGATCTCCAGGGTGCAGCACTTCACGCTGCCCCCGCCCTTGAGCAGTTCGCTCAGGTCCATCCCGATCGGCCGGAACCCGCGCTCCCGCAGCCGGGCCGCCAGGCCCACGGCCGCCTCGGGCAGCACCACGTGCAGGCCGTCGCTCACCGCGTTGAGGCCGAACACCTCGGCGTCCGCCTCGCTCACCAGCAGGGCGTCCGGGAAGAGCCGCCGCAGCACGGCCCGGCTGCCGGGCGAGAACGCCTCCGGGTAGTACATGATCTCGTCGCCGTCGAGCACCGAGAGCGCGGTGTCCAGGTGGTAGAAGCGCGGGTCGACCAGCTCCAGGCCGACCACCGGCCGGCCGAAGAACTCCTGCGCCTCCGCGTGCCCCTCGGCCACGCTGCGGAAGCCCCGCCCGGCCAGCACGAAGCCCGCGGTCAGCAGGAGGTCCCCCTCGCCCTCGTTGACGTGCTCCGGGTCGTGCGTCGCGAAGCCCCGGTTGCGGAACCACTCCAGGTAGGCGGGGCCCTCAGCGGCCCGCTCGGCGTCGCGGAAGCGCGCGCCGAGCACCCGGCCGTCCACCACGGTGGCGCCGTTGGCCGCGTAGACCATGTCGGGCAGGCCGGGCAGCGGGTCGATCAGGTCGACCCGGTGGCCGAGTTCGCCGTACAGGGCGTACAGCCGCTCCCACTGGGCGACGGCGAGGCCGGTGTCGACCGGCTTGGCGGGGTCCATCCAGGGGTTGATCGCGTAGGTGACGTCGAAGTGATCCGGACGGCACATCAGGTAGCGGCGCGGGCGGGCGGTGCGGGTCATCGGGTTCTCCGGGTGAGGGTGCGGGACTGTCGGCAGGGGCACGGCGGGAGGATCGGCAGGGGTACGGCGGGGGGGATCGGCAGAGGTACGGCGAGGGGATCGGCAGGGGGGTCGGCGAGGGAGCGGGATCACACGGCCGGCTCGGGCCGCTCGGGGAAGTTCCGCAGCCCGCGCAGCGGACTCGCCAGCAGCACGACGCCCGCCGAGAGCAGCACGCCCGTCATGATCCAGATCGTGGTCCGGGCGCCCAGCACCTCGCCGAGCCAGCCGCCGAGCACCGCGCCCAGCGGGATCGCGCTGTAGTTGACGGTCGAGGCGCTCGCCCGGATCCGGCCGATCATCGCGGGCGGGCAGTAGGACTGGTAGAAGCTGCCGGCCAGCACGTTCCCGGCGACGACCCCGCAGACCGCCACGGACCAGCCGAGCGCGCTCACCGCGAGCGGCAGCCCGTCGCCCGCCATCGGCAGCAGGACGATGAACGGCGCGACCACCAGCTCGCACAGCAGCAGCCCTCGCGCGCTGCCCAGCCGCCGGGCCACCCGCCCGGCCACCGCCGCGCCGGCCAGCCCGCCGACGCTCACCACCGCGAACACCAGGCCCACCCGGCCGGCGTCGAGGCCGACGCTGCGCACCAGGAAGACCGTCTGCACGGCCTGGATGCCGTTCAGGCCGAGGTTGCCGACGGCCCCGAAGCAGGCCAGCGTCCGCAGGTAGGGGTCGCGGGTCAGGAAGCGCAGGCCCTCGCCGATCTCCCGGAGGATCCCCTGCCGCTGCGACGGCGGCGGGGGCTCCTCCACCACGGTGATCCGGGCCACGCAGACCGCCGACACGAGGTAGCTGACCGCGTCGGCGAGCAGCCCGCTGGCCGCGCCGAAGGCCTGCGCCAGCAGACCGGCCACCCCGGGCCCGGCGATCTCCGCCGCGGACTCCCCCGAACGCAGCTGGACGTTGGCCTCCAGCAGGTCGTCCTTGGCGACCAGCGAGGGCAGCACCGCCCCGTACGCGGTGGAGAAGAAGACCTTCACCGCGCCGGTCAGCAGTGCCACCAGCACCAGGTGGGCCATGGTCAGGACACCGAGCCAGCCGGCCACCGGCACGCTCGCGAACAGGGCGAGCAGCAGCACGTCGCAGACCAGCATCACCCGCAGCCGGGGCCAGCGGTCCACCCAGGCGCCGGCCGGCAGCCCGAGGAACAGCCAGGGCAGCCAGGCCGAGGCGGTCAGCAGGCCGACCGCGAAGGGACTGGCGTCCAGGGTGACCACGGCCACCAGGGCCAGCGCCACGTTGCCGACCGCCGTCCCGAGACCGCTGGTGGTCTCACCGATCCAGAGCCGACGGAAGTCGCCCTGCGCCCACAGCCCCCAGCGGCTGCGGGGCGGCTCCGGCGGAGCCGTGGCGGGGGTGGTGACGGACATCGCGGGTCACTCTCCAAGCTTCTCGACGAGCACGGCGGCGATCCGTGCGAGGGGTTCCGGTCGGGTCAGCTCGCCGTGCGCGCAGGCGAGGCGGTGCGGCTCGATCCGGCCGTCCAGGTACGGCCGCCAGCTCCGCTCGTGGGGCCAGTCGGCGGGCTTGTCGAGGGTCGCGCCGACGTAGACGGCGTCGCCCCGGTAGCGGCCGGGCACGTGCTCGGCCATCAGTTTGCGGTGCCGTGCGAACACCTCGGGCAGTTCGGCGGCGGCCTCGCCGAGCACGGCGGTCAGCTCGGCCTGGCCGCGGCCGTCCGCCGGGTCGTAGCCCAGGGACAGCAGCAACTCGGCCAGGGCGTCGGCGGGTTCGTCCAGCGGCTCACCGGCGCCGGCCTCGACATCGGCATCGGCCGCGGTGACCGGCAGGCCGTCGAGCAGGGCGAGCACCCCGACCGTCTCCCCCTCGGCCTGGAGCCGGACGGCCATCTCCTGCGCCACCACCGCCCCGAAGGACCAGCCGAGCAGGTGGTAGGGGCCGGTCGGCCGTACCGAGCGGATCTGCCGCACGTAGTCCTCGGCCATCTCCGCGACGCTCGCCGGGGCCCCGCCTCGCAGCCCGCGGGCCTGCAGGCCGTAGACCGGCCGGTCGTCGAGGTGGCGCAGCAGCCCGGAGTAGACCCAGCTGATGCCGGCCGCCGGGTGCACGCAGAACAGCGGGGCGCGGCTGCCGCCGGTGCGCAGCGGCAGCAGGACGTCGAGGGCGTCCCGGGGCTGCTCCGGCCGGCCGGTGTCCAGCCGCCGGGCGAGCGCGGCGACGGTCGGCGCCTCGAACAGGGTGCGCATGCCCAGGTCGACCCCGAGGGTGGCGCGGATGCCGGCGAGCAGTCCGGTCGCGAGCAGCGAGTGGCCGCCGAGGTCGAAGAAGTCGTCGTCGATGCCGACGGTGTCCAGGCCGAGGGCTTGCGCGAACAGGGCGCACAGCTCCCGCTCCTGCGGGGTGCGGGCGGGCCGGCCGCCGGTGAACTGCCCGAAGTCCGGTTCCGGCAGGGCGGCGCGGTCGAGCTTGCCGGTGCCGGTGAGCGGAAGGGCGGCCAGCGGCACGACGGCCACGGGGACCATGTAGCCGGGCAGGGACCCGGCGGCGAGGGAGCGCAGTTCGGCGGGGTCGAGTCCGTCCTCGGCCGCCACGTAGGCGACCAGGCGGGTGCCGGCGGTGGGGTGCTCGTGGGGCAGGACCGCGGCCGCCGTCACGAGCGGGTGCCTGGTCAGGACGTGCTCGATCTCGCCGGGTTCGATCCGGAAGCCGCGGATCTTCACCTGGTGGTCGGTGCGGCCGAGGTAGTCGGTGCCGCCGTCCCGGGTGCGGCGGACGAGGTCGCCGGTGCGGTACATCCGGGCGCCCGGTACGAAGGGGTCGGCGACGAAGCGTTCGGCCGTCTGGCCGGGGCGGCCGAGGTAGCCGCGGGCCAGTCCGGCGCCGGCCAGGTACAGCTCGCCGGGGACGCCGGGCGGCACCGGGGCGAGCCGCTCGTCCAGGACGTAGGCGCGGCTGCCCGGGACGACGCTGCCGAGGCCGGGGGTGGGCGCGGTGTCGATCGGCCGGCCGAGCGCGTACAGGGCGGCCTCGGTGGGCCCGTACAGGTTGTGCCCGGCGGTGGCCGGGGCTTCGCGCACCCGTGTCCAGAGGCGCCGGCCGACGGCCTCGCCACCGAGCACCAGCACGGCCGGGGCGGGGTCGTCCAGCAGGCCGGCCTCGATCAGCTGCTCGGCGAAGGACGGGGTGACGCAGAGCGCGTCGACGCGTTCCCGCCGGACGTACCGGACCAGGGCGCCCGCGTCGCTGCGGACGTCGTCGCCGACCAGGTGCAGCTCGTGGCCGGAGAGCAGCCAGAGCAGGCCCTCCCACGAGCCGTCGAAGCAGAGGGAGGTCACCAGGGCCACCCGGCGGCGGCCGTGGCCCTCCGTCAGCCGGGCGCGGTGGGCGACCAGGCGGGCCGCGATGCTGTCGTGCGGGACGACCACGCCCTTGGGGCGGCCGGTCGATCCGGAGGTGTGGATGACGTAGGCCGCGTGCTGTGCCGAGGCGCGCGGGGCCGGATCGGTGGCCGGGCCGGTGGCCGGGCCGGTGGCGTCGGCGTGGACGTCCATCAGCGGCAGGCCGGCCAGCAGGTCGGGGCGCGCCCAGCGGTCGTCGGTGAGGACGAGCCCGGGCGTCGCGTCGGCCAGGGTGGCGGCGGTCCGGTCGGCCGGGTAGCCGGCGTCCAGCGGGAGGTAGGCGCCGCCGGCCTTGAGCACCGCGAGCAGGGCGACCACGGCCTCCGCCGAGCGGGGCAGGGCCAGGGCGACCACGGTGTCCGGTCCGATCCCGGCCGCGATCAGGCGGTGGGCGAGGGTGTTCGCCCGGGCGTTGAGCTCGGCGAAGGTCAGCGTGTCGGAGCCGCAGACCAGCGCGACGGCGTCCGGGGTCGTGGCCGCCAGGGCCTCGAACGCCGCCGGCACCAGCGGGGCCTCGCCGAGCGGGGTGTACCCGCCGGTCACCAGCTCGGCCCGCTCGTCGGCCGCCAGCAGGTCCACCGCGCCGATCCGCAGCTCGGGACGGGACGTCACGGCCGTCAGCAGCCGCTCGAACCGCCGGGCGAGCGCCTCGACCGTCTCCCGGTCGAACAGGTCCGTCGCGAAGTCGATCGCGAAGTCGATGCCGGCGGGCTCGCCGGCCGGGTCGAAGGACTCCTCCAGGATCGCGCTGAGGTCGAACTTGGCGACCCCGGTGGTGGCCGGCAGGGCCCCGGCGCGCAGGCCGGGCAGCTCCAGGTCGGCGTCCTCGTTGCTCTGCAGGACCAGCATCACCTGGAACAGCGGGTGCCGGGCGAGCGAGCGGGCCGGGTTGAGCTCCTCGACCAGCCGGTCGAACGGCACGTCCTGGTGGGCGTACGCGCCGAGGTCGGTCTCCCGGACCCGGGCCAGCAGTTCGGCGAAGGTCGGGTCGCCGGACGTGTCGGTGCGCAGCACCAGGGTGTTGACGAAGAAGCCGACCAGGTCGTCCAGGGACTCGTCCGAGCGCCCCGCGACCACCGAGCCGATCGGCACGTCGGTGCCCGCGCCGAGCCGGGTGAGCAGGGCGGCCAGGGCCGCCTGGAGGGTCATGAACAGCGTGACCCGGTGCTCGCGGGACAGCGCGGCCAGCGCGCGGTGCAGGTCGGCGCCCAGCGTCCGGGCGACGCGGTCGCCGCGGTGGCCGCTGTCGGCGCGCCGAGGGCGGTCGGCCGGGAGCGTCAGCTCCTCCGGGAGGTCGGCCAGGGTGGCGCGCCAGTAGGCGAGTTGACGGGCGGCCGGGCTGTCCGGGTCGGCCTCGTCGCCGAGCAGGGCGCGCTGCCACAGGGCGTAGTCCGCGTACTGCACCGGCAGCGGCTCCCACGTCGGCGACTCGCCGCCGAGGCGGTGGGTGTACGCCTCGGTGAGGTCCCGCAGCAGCGGGCCCATCGACCAGCCGTCACCGGCGATGTGGTGCAGCACCAGGACGAGGAGGTGCTCGTCCGGCCCGGCCGGGATCAGGTGGGCGCGGACGGGCAGGTCGGCGGCCAGGTCGAACGGGCGCTCGGCGCAGTCCCGCGGGTCGGTGCCGGCGGGCAGGACCTCGACGGTGACGCGGGCCCGCCCGGCCGGCCGGATCCGCTGGTACGGTTCGCCGTCGGCCTCCGCGACGAGCGTGCGCAGGCTCTCGTGCCGGGTCACCACGTCGTTCAGGGCCGCCTCCAGCGCGGCCGCGTCCAGTTCACCGGTCAGGCGCAGCGCGAGCGGCACGTTGTAGAGCGCGCTCGGGCCCTCCATCCGGTCGATCAGCCAGAGCCGCCGCTGCGCGAACGACAGCGGGATCCGGGCGGGCCGCTCCCGGACCGCCGTCGGCGCGAGCCTGCGCTCGGCCGTGTCCAGCCGGGCCGCGAGCCCGGCCACGGTGGGCGCTTCGAAGACGTCCCGGATGCCCGGCTCGGCGCCCAGCACGGCCCGGATCCGGCTGAGCAGCCTGGTGGCGAGCAGCGAGTGGCCGCCGAGGGCGAAGAAGTCGTCGTCGACGCCGACCGTGTCCAGGCCGAGGACTTCGGCGAACAGCCCGGCGAGGATCTCCTCCCGCGGGGTCCGCGCGGCCCGCCCGGAGCCGCCGGTGGTGAAGTCGGGCGCGGGCAGGGCGCGGCGGTCCAGCTTGCCGTTGGCGGTGAGCGGCAGGGTGTCGAGCGGCACGACCGCGGCCGGGACCAGGTGGCCGGGCAGCCTGGCGGCGACGAAGGCCCGCAGGTCGGCCGGGTCGGGCCGGCCGTCGGTGACGACGTAGGCCACCAGCCGCAGGCCGTCCTCGTCCGGGAGGACGGCGGCGCGGTCCACCTGCGGATGGGCGGTCAGCACCGCCTCGATCTCGCCGGGTTCGATCCGGAAGCCCCGGATCTTCACCTGCTCGTCGGTGCGGCCGAGGAAGTCGAGGGCGCCCGTGCGGGTGCGGCGGACCAGGTCGCCGGTGCGGTACATCCTCCCTCCTTGCCCGCCACCGGACAGGAAGGGCCCACCTCCTTGCCCGCCACCGGACAGGAGGGGCCCACCTCCTTGCCCGCCACCGGACAGGAGGGGCCCACCTCCTTGCCCGCCACCGGACAGGAGGGGCCCGTCACCCGGGACGAAGGGGTCGGCGACGAAGCGTTCGGCCGTCAGTGCCGGGCGGCCGAGGTAGCCGCGGGCCAGGCCCGACCCGGCGAGGTACAGCTCGCCGGGCACCCCGGGCGGCACCGGGTTGAGGTACTCGTCCAGCACGTAGGCGCGGACGCCGGCCACGGTGCTTCCCAGCACGGGCCGTTCGGCGCTGTCCAGGTCCGCGATCAGCGCGTCGACGGTGCACTCGGTGGGGCCGTAGAGGTTGAGACCGGTCGTGCCGGGCGTCTCGCGCAGGCGGGTCCACAGGCTCTTGCCGACGGCCTCGCCGCCCAGGACGACGAGCCGGGGCGCGGGGGCGTCCAGCAGGCCCTCGTCCACCAGCTGCTCGGCGAAGGACGGGGTGACGTCGACGACGTCGATGCCGCGCGCGCGGACGTGCCGGACCAGCGCGCCGGCGTCCTGGCGCAGGTCGTCGCCGAGCAGGTGCAGTTCGTGGCCGGCGACCATCCACAGCAGGCCGTCCCAGGAGGCGTCGAAGCAGAGCGACGCCGCGAGCGCCACCTTCAGCCGCCGGTCGACCGCCATCGGGCCGGACCGGTGGGAGGCCAGCAGCGCGGCGAGGCTGCCGTGCTGGACCACCACGCCCTTGGGTCGGCCGGTGGAGCCCGAGGTGTGGATCACGTACGCGGCGTCGGAGGCGGTGGCGCGCGGGGCCGGGTTCCCGGCCGGTGCGGGCGGCCCGGCGGGGTCGAGGACGGGCAGCCCGCGCAGCGGCTCGGGCAGCGGGTGGCGCGGGTCGGCGACGACGGCCGTCGGCGCCGCGTCGGCGACCACCTGGGCGGTGCGCTCCGCCGGGTAGCCGGCGTCCAGCGGCAGGTGGACGCCGCCCGCCTTGAGCACGGCCAGCAGCCCGACCACCGCGTCCGCCGAGCGGGGCAGGGCGAGCGCCACCACCGATTCCGGTCCGACCCCGGCCGCGATCAGCCGGTGCGCGAGGCCGTTCGCCCGGGCGTTCAGCTCGGCGAAGGTCAGCGCGTCCTCGCCGCACACCAGCGCCACCGCGTCCGGGGTCCGTTCGGCCTGGGCCTCGAAGGCGGCGGGGACGAGCGGCACCTCCCCGGGCAGCGGCGTCACGCCGCCGTGCAGCAGCTCGGTGCGCTCGCCCGCCGGGAGCACGGCCGGCTCGCCGATCCGTCGGGTCGGGTCGGCGGCGGCCTGGCGGAGGATCAGCTCCAGGGCGGTGCCGAGCCGCTGGACGGTCTCCCGGTCGAACAGCTCGGTGGCGTACTCCAGGCCGCCGGCGAGCCCGTCCGGCGTGCCGTCGGGCCGGTGGCGCCCGGTGAGGGTCAGCGTGAGGTCGAAGGCGGCGGTGCCGTGCTCGACCGGCTCCTCCCGCACCGTCACGCCGGGCAGGGCGGGGCCGTCCTCGGCGCCGGCCGCGAAGGCGAGCATCACCTGGAACAGCGGGTGGCGGGCGGTCGAGCGGGGCGGGTTCAGCTCCTCGACCAGGCGCTCGAACGGGATGTCCTGGTGCTCGTAGGCGGCCAGGTCGGCCGTCCTGATCCGGCTCAGCAGCTCGGCGAAGCTCGGGCGGCCGGAGAGGTCGGTGCGCAGCACCAGCGTGTTGGCGAAGAAGCCGACCAGGTCGGTGAGCGTCTCGTCGAGCCGGCCGGCCAGCGGGGTGCCGATGGGCAGGTCGGTGCCGGCGCCGAAGCGGTGCAGCAGAGTGGCGTAGGCGGCCTGGAGGACCATGAACAGGGTGACGCCGTGCTCGGCGGCCAGCTCGGTGAGCCGGGCGTGCAGGGCGGCGTCGAGTTCCAGCGGGACGACCGCGCCGCGGTGGCCGGCGACCGCCGGGCGGGGGCGGTCCAGCGGCAGCGGCAGCTCGTCCGGGAGGCCGGACAGGGCCGCGCGCCAGTAGGCGAGTTGGCGCGCGGCGAGGCTGTCGGGGTCGCGGTCGGCGCCGAGCAGGCGGTGCTGCCAGAGCGCGTAGTCGGCGTACTGGAGGGGCAGTGGCTCCCAGGCGGGCGCGGCGCCGTCGAGGCGGGCCCGGTAGGCGTCGGCGAGGTCGCGGTAGAGCGGGCGCAGCGAGGCGCCGTCCCCCGCGATGTGGTGCAGGACGAGGACCAGGACGTGCTCCTGCGGGCCCTCGGGCCGCAGGTAGGCGTGCAGGGGCAGGTCGGTGGCCAGGTCGAAGGTGTGCCGGGCGAGTTCGTCGACCGGGCGGTCCGTGACGGTGAGCAGGGCTGCGGCGGGCCCGTCGAGGACGAGCTGATGGGGGGTGCCGTCCTGCTCGGCGAAGACGGTGCGCAGGGCCTCGTGCCGCCGGACGACGTCACCGAGGGCGGCTTCGAGGGCGGCGGGGTCGAGCGTGCCGCGCAGCCGCAGGGCGAGGGTGATGTTGTAGGTGGCGGCGGGGCCCTCGGACCGGGCGACGAACCACAGGCGGCGCTGGGCGGCGGAGAGCGGCACGCGCTCGGGGCGGGGGCCGGGACGCGGGACGGGCCGCACGGCGGCGGGTCCGGTGAGGCGCCCGGCGAGCCCGGCGACGGTCGGCGTGCGGAAGAGGTCGCCGATGGCGAGTTCGACGCCGAGTTCGGCGCGGGCCCGGCCGACCAGCCGGGTGGCCATCAGCGAGTGGCCGCCGAGGGCGAAGAAGTCGTCGTCGATGGTGATGTCGTCGAGGCCGAGGAGTTCGCCGAACAGCGCGCACAGGGCGCGCTCGCGGTCGTCGCGGGGGGCGCGGCCGGAGCTGTCGGCGGCGTGGTCGGGGGCGGGCAGGGCGCGGCGGTCGACCTTGCCGTTGGCGTTCAGCGGGAGGGCGTCGAGGAGGACGACGGCGGAGGGGACCATGTAGGCCGGCAGCGAGGCGCTCGCGAAGGCGCGCAGGTCGGCGGGCGTGACGGCGTCGGTGGCGGCCGCCGTGGCGGCTTCGGGGGCGGCGTCGGGGGCGGTCTCCGTGGTGCAGTAGGCGACCAGCCGGGTGTCGCCCGGCCGGTCCTCCCGGGCGAGCACGACGACCTGACGGACCGCCGGGTGGCGGGCGAGGGCCGCCTCGATCTCGCCGGGCTCGATCCGGAAGCCGCGCAGCTTGATCTGCCCGTCGATCCGCCCGAGGAACTCGATCGCGCCGTCCGCCCGCAGCCGGACGAGGTCGCCGGTGCGGTACATCCGGTCAGCGGTGCCGTACGGGCAGGCGACGAAGCGTTCGGCGGTCAGCCCGGGCCGGCCGAGGTAGCCGCGGGCCAGGCCGGCCCCCGCGAGGTACAGCTCGCCGGGCACCCCGGGCGGCACCGGCCGCAGCCGGGCGTCGAGGACGTAGGCGCGCGTGTTGTCCAGCGGGCGTCCGATCGGGACGTGCGGGCCGTCGAGGTCGGCGGCGGTGAGGGTGTGGTGGGTGGCGAAGGTGGTGGTCTCGGTGGGGCCGTAGCCGTTGGCGACGACCAGGCCGGGGCAGGCGTCGAGGACCCGGCGCACCAGGGTGGGCGAGGCGGCGTCACCGCCGGTGCAGACGACCCGCAGCGCGCCGAGGGTCCCGGGCGCCTCCTCGGCGATCACGTCGAACAGGCCCTTGGTCAGCCAGGCGGCGGTGACCTGGTGACGGGTGGTGACGGCGCGCAGGGCGGCGGCGTCGAGGGGGCCGGGCGGGGCGACCACGACGGTGCCGCCGGCCAGCAGCGGCGTCCAGAGCTCGAAGGTGGCGGCGTCGAAGGCGTGCGGGGAGTGCAGCAGGACGCGCCGGTGCCGGCCGTCCTGCCAGCGCCGGTCCGCGGCGAGGTCGGCCACGTCGCGGTGCCGGACGGCGACGCCCTTGGGGCGGCCGGTGGAGCCGGAGGTGTACATCACGTAGGCGAGCTGGTCCGGGTGGACGGGTACGCCGGGCCGGTGGGCGGGGGACGCGGACTCCTCGCCGGGGCGGACCACCACCGCGTGGTGCGGGAAGCCGGGGTCGGCGCGGTCGGTGAGCAGGACGGGGGCCCCGGTGTCGGCCAGCACGGCGGCCATCCGCTCGGGCGGCAGGCTCGTGTGCATCGGCACGTAGCAGCCGCCGGCCTTGAGGATCGCGAGGGTGGCGACGACGAGGTCGACGGAACGTTCCATCAGCATCGCGACCGGGGTCTCGGTGCCGACGCCGAGGGTGGTCAGGTGGTGGGCGAGGCGGTTGGCGCGGGCGTCGAGTTCGGCGTAGCGCAGGGTGCCGCCGTCGTGGGCGAGGGCGACGGCGTCCGGGGTGCGGTCGGCCTGCCGTTCGAAGCGCTCGGGCAGGGTGCCGGCGGGGCGGGGGACGCCGGTGGCGTTCCAGCCGGTGAGGATGCGGGTGCGCTCCTCGGGGGCGAGCACGTCGAGGGTGCCGATCGGGGCGTGCGGGTCGGCGGCGGCGCCCGCGAGGACCCGGCCGAGCCGGTCGATCAGGGCGGTGACGGTGGCGTGGTCGTAGCGGTCGGCGGCGTACTCGATCGAGCCGCTGAGCCCGGCGGGTGCGCCATCGGGGCCGTGCTGTTCGGTGATGCCGATGTTGAGGTCGAACTTGGCGACCCGCAGGCCGATCGGCTCGGGCGCGGACTCCAGTCCGGGGAGGTCGAGTTCGGCCTTCCCGGCGTTCTGGACCACGAGCAGGGTCTGGAACAGCGGGTGGCGGCCGAGCGCCCGGGCCGGGTTGAGCTCCTCGACCAGGCGCTCGAACGGGACGTCCTGGTGGGCGAAGGCGTCGAGCTGGGCCTCCCGGACCCGGCCGAGCAGGTCGGCGAAGCTCGGGTCCCCCGATGTGTCGGCCCGCAGCACCAGGGAGTTGACGAAGAAGCCGACCAGGTCGTCGAGGGCCGGGTCGGACCGGCCGGCCACCGCCGTGCCGAGCGGGATGTCGGTGCCGGCGCCGAGCCGGGTGAACAGCGCGGCCAGTCCGGCCTGCAGGACGGTGAACAGGGTGGTGCGGTGCGCGCGGGCGAGGTCGAGCAGGGCGGTGTGCAGGTCGGCGCCGTAGGAGAGGTCGACGGCGTCGGCGGCGCCGGTGGGCGTGGTCGGTCGGGGTCGGTCGGCGGGCAGCTCCAGTTCCTCCGGGAGGTCGGCCAACGCCGCTCGCCAGTAGGTGAGTTGACGGGCAAGCAGGCTCTCGGGGTCGTGTTCGTCGCCGAGCAGGTCGCGCTGCCAGAGCGCGTAGTCGGCGTACTGGACGGGCAGCGGCTCCCAGTCGGGGCCGCGGCCGGTGA
This sequence comes from Kitasatospora sp. NPDC086791, assembly GCF_040685975.1. NCBI lineage: Bacteria > Bacillati > Actinomycetota > Actinomycetes > Kitasatosporales > Streptomycetaceae > Kitasatospora > Kitasatospora sp. NPDC086791. Next base: position 368,406 of record NZ_JBFBOC010000001.1, read on the forward strand.
GCCGGGCCCGGTAGGCGGTGGCGAGGTCGCGCAGCAGCGGGCCGAGCGACCAGCCGTCACCGGCGATGTGGTGCAGCACGACCAGCAGCACGTGCTCGGTCGGGGAGAGGGTGAACACCGTGACCCGGATGGGCAGTTCGCAGCTCAGGTCGAAGGTTTCGGCGGCGGCCGCGTCCCGGTGGGCGGGGTAGTCGGCCGGTGCGAGGTCCACCGCCAGGAAGCGCGGCTGCGCCTCCTCGGCGGGCAGGATCCGTTGCACCGGGACTCCCCCGGCCACCGGGAACACCGTGCGGAGGGCCTCGTGCCGGGCGACCACGTCCGCCGTCGCGGCGCGCAGCGCGGCGGTGTCGAGCTCGCCGCGCAGGCGCAGGGCGAACGGCAGGTTGTACAGCGCGGTCGGCCCCTCGATCTGGTCGACCAGCCAGAGACGCTGTTGGGCGTACGAAACCGGGATCACGGTGCTTCCTCTACTCACGGAACGGCACGGCACGGGGTGTTCGGGGCGGACGGTCGAACCTCGGTCGGACGGCGGTCGGACGGCGGTCCGACGAGGGCCCGACGGCGGTCAGACGGCGGTCAGGACCGGCCGGACGCTGGGCCGGCAGTCCAGGACCTCGACCGGCCGCCCCATCGACACGGCGATCCTGCGGTCGCCGCGGTACGGGTCCCGGCCGTGCGCGCAGAGCACGTTGTCGACCAGCATCACGTCGCCGACCTGCCAGCGCTCGCGCACGGTCGCGGCGTGGTACGCCTCGTTGAGGGCGTCGACGTCGGCGCGCCCGAGCGGTTCGCCGTCGCCGAACCCGGTGTTGAACGGAAGGCCGTCCGCGCCGAACTCCTCGGTCATCGCCTCCCGGATGTCCGGGTCGAGCGACCACTCGTTCCAGAACGCGAGGTGGTTGAACCAGACCTCCTCCCCGGTCTCCGGGTGGTGGATGGTGGCGGGGCGCAGCTGGCCGGTGCGCAGGTTGCCGTCCGGCAGCCACTCGCAGCTGATGCCGTTCTCCCGGCAGTAGGCCTCGACCTCGGCCCGGTCCTCGGTGGCGAAGGCGGTGCGCCAGCCGAGCGAGACGTAGTCGGAGTAGGTGCGGGTGAGCGTCCAGCCGGAGCCGCGCCCCCGCTCGACCAGGTGCGCCGGCAGGTGGCTCAGCACCTGGCGGCAGTCGGCGGTCGGGGTGGCACCGCCCTCCTCGGGGGCGATCAGGCAGGCGAACAGCAGCCGGCCCGGGAAGGTGAGGGTGTAGCTGTTCTCGTTGTGCATCCGGATCGGCTGGGCCGGCGGCAGGTCGGTGGAGGAGAAGACCCCGTTGCCGTAGTCGCTGCGCGGGGTGGCCTTCTCGCGGTAGGGGGTGCGCTCGGGGATGAGCACGTCGCGCACGGCCGCGACGTCCTCGGTGCTCGCGACCGGCAGGCCGCGCAGGAAGATCGTGCCGTGGCGGTGCAGGGCGGCGGTGAGCTCGGTCTCGTTCTCGCGCAGCCAGTCGCAGGCCTCGCCGAGGTCGGCGGTGCGCGGGGCGTGGGCGAGGGCCGGGCGGCCGGGGTTCAGTTCCCAGGTCGGCATGGTGGCGCTCACTGGCGGGCGAGGGAGGCGACCAGGCTGGCGGGCCTGATGTCGGTCCAGTTCGCCTCGATGTGGTCGAGGCAGCCCTGCCGGGTGTCCTCGCCGTGGACGGTGGTCCAGCCGGCGGGCACGTCGATCCAGACCGGCCACAGCGAGTGCTGGTTCTCGTCGTTGACCAGCACCAGGTAGCCGGCGTTGTCGTCCTCGAACGGGTTGCTCATGGTGTCCTCCTTGGGTTGCTTCGAAGGTAGGGGCGGGCCGTGGCCCGGAAGGGCAGGAGGCGCGGCAGGAACGCGGCAGTTCGGTACGCACGACTGCCGCCGTCGGGCGCCGGTCAGCGCGGGACCAGGCGGACCGGGAAGTGGTCCAGGCCGAAGTTGATGATCGATCGGTTGTGGGTGACCGGGCCGGTCGGCTCGATGGTGGCGACGCGCTCCAGCACCGCCGTGAACAGGGCGCCGAGTTCGGCCTTGGCCAGCGGTGCGCCGATGCAGTAGTGGGCGCCGAGGCCGAGCGAGAGGTGCTTGTTGGGGCTGCGGTCCAGCCGGATCTCCTCGGGCCGGTCGAAGGCCTCCGGGTCCCGGTTGGCGGACCACACCCAGACGGCGACCCGGTCGCCGCGCCGGATGCTGCGGCCGTCGAGTTCGGTGTCCCGGCTCGCGGTGCGCAGGGTGTGCAGCCCGACCGAGGTCCAGCGCAGGAGTTCGTCCAGGGCCGAGTCCATGCCGACCTCGCCCCGCTGCAACGTCCGCCACAGGTCCGGGTTCCGGACGAGGGTGTAGAGGCCCATGGCGGCGGTGTGGCGGACGGTCTGGACGCCGCCGACCACGATGTTGTCCAGGTTGAGGACGACGTCCTCGACCGGCAGCAGCTTGCCGCCGACCCGGTAGGTCGCCATCTTGCTGATCAGGTCGTCCCGCGGGTCGGTGCGGCGCAGCATCACCTGGTGCAGCAGGTACGGGATGAGCTGCTGGTGGCCGGCCCGGCGCTCCTCGGGGGTGCCGCCGAGGAAGGCGACGTCGCAGACCCGTTCGACCATCTCGCGGTCCTGCTCGGGGACGTCCAGGAGGTCGCACATGACGGACAGCGGGAGGGCGGAGACGGCGTCGACCAGGTCCACCTCGCCCAGTTCGACGGCCCGGTCGACGATCGAGGCGGCCAGGTCGGTGATGCCGCGGACGGCGCCGCGCACCGGGCCGGGGGCGAAGAACGGGTTGGCGGGGGCGCGCAGTTCGCGGTGCCGGGGCGGGTCGGTGAGGGCCATCATCCGGCCGGAGCCGACCGGGACGTTGCCCTCGCCGGCGCCGAGCAGCGAACCCTGCTCGGAGCTGTAGAGGGTGGCGTCGCGCAGTACCTCCGCGGCGTGGCGGTAGGACAGCACCGACCAGACCGGCCCGTCGTCGACGGTGTCGGTGCGGTGGACGGCGGCCTCCCGGCGCAGTTCGGCGATCAGGCCGGAGGTGTCGGGGCGGGCCCACAGGTCGGGGTCGGTGAGGTCGACCGAGGTGGTGGTCAGCATGGGTACTCCGTCGTGGACTGGTCGGCGGCGCCGGGCCGCGCGACGAGCGAGGTCAGCAGGTCGACCGGGCCGGGCCGGTCGACGGTGGCGAGCAGGTGACCGCCGGGGACGACGTGGTGGCCGGAGCCGCCGCGGGTGTGGACGGCCCAGCCTTCGAGGCCGCCGACCGCGAGCAGCGGGTCCTCGACACCGACCACGGTGTGCAGGCGGGAGCCGATCGGCGGGTGCGGCCGCGGCCGGTAGGTGGCGACCACGTCCAGGTCGGTCCGGATGCCGCGCAGCGCGTGTTCCTTCAAGTCCGCCTGTCCCTCGACGAGTTCGGCCATTCCGGCGAGGCGGAGCAGGTCGTCGGCGGTGTGCCGGGGGCGGTCCGGTCCGGCCCAGGCGGCCGGCGGCGAGGCGGAGGCGGCGACGACCAGCTCGGGCCGCCGTTCGGCGGGCAGGGCCCGGGCGACCTCGTAGCCGAGCAGGGCGCCGAAGCTCTGCCCGTAGAAGCCGAACCGCCCGGTCAGGTGCGGGGTGAGGGCCTCCACGACGGCATCGACCAGCAGGTCGAAGCTCGCGGGCATCGGGTGGCCGCGGCGGCCGCCGCGGGCGGGCGGGCGCACCGCCCAGACCTCGGCGGCCGGGGCGAGGGCGCGGGCCAGCGGGGTGTAGGCGGTGGCGTCGCCCCCGGCGTGCGGGAAGCAGAACAGCCGGAACGGGCGGTGCGGTTGGGGCGCGGGGACGAACAGCCAGTCCCCCTCGACGCGGGGCCGGACCCGCGTGGCGGTGGTCATCCGCCGCTCACCGGGCGCGGGCGGTCAGGGCGGGGCGGGGGGCGGCGGTGCCGGCCCGGACGGCCTGCTCGACGGTGGCGGTGAAGGCGGCCAGGTCGGCCGAGTCCAGCAGGTGGCGCAGCTGGAGCTCGATGCCGAGCCGGCGGCGCAGCAGGTGGACGACCCGCAGCGCGGCGAGGGAGTGACCGCCGAGCGAGAAGAAGTCGTCGGTGGGCGCCAGGCCGGGCATGCCGAGGACGGTGCTCCAGACCTCGGTGACCTGGTCCGCCAGTCCCCCGGCCCGCTCCGCCGTATCCGCGGACGTGCCCGCCGCCGAGGACGGGTCCGCCCCCGGGTCCGAAGCCGGGTCCGCCCCGGCGGCCGGGACGGGCAGCGCGGCCAGGTCGACCTTGCCGTTCGGGGTGAGCGGCAAGGCGTCCAGCACGGTGATCGCCGACGGCACCAGGTGGGCGGGCACGGTGGCCCGCAGCCGTTCGGTCAGCTCGGCGGGGGTGACGCCGCCGGTGACGTAGCCGATCAGCCGGCGGTCGTCGGGGGCCGGCTCGTGCACGGTGACGGCGGCGGCCTGGACACCCTCCAGCCGGGCCAGGGCGTGCTCGACCTCGCCGAGTTCGACCCGGAAGCCGCGCAGTTTGACCTGGCGGTCCACCCGGCCGACGTACTCCAGCAGGCCGCCCGCGCCGCGCCGGGCCTGGTCGCCGGTGCGGTACATCCTCCGCCCGTCGCCGGACCCGCCGAACGGGTCGGCGACGAAGCGTTCGGCGGTCAGTCCGGGCCGGCCGACGTAGCCGTGGGCGAGCCCGGGCCCGGCCAGGTACAGCTCGCCGACCACACCGTCGGCGACCGGGGCGAGCTTCTCGTCCAGCAGGTACAGGCGCACGCCGGGCATCGGCTCGCCCAGGTGCGGTCCGGGACCGCTGATCGGCGTGGTGACGGCCTCGACGGTGCACTCGGTGGGCCCGTACAGGTTGAGGGCGTCGATGCCGCCGTCGGCCAGCTCCCGCCAGGTGCGCTCGGGGACGGCCTCGCCGCCCATGAACAGCCGCGGCACCCGGGCGCCGGCGAGCGGCTCGCGCAGCAGCTCCCAGTGCGACGGGGTCAGGTCGAAGTCGGTGACGGCGTGCTCGGCCAGCAGGGCGGCCAGCCGGGCCGGGTCGGCGCGGTGCTCCTCGCCGATGACCAGGACGGTGTCGCCGCGGCAGATCCGGGTCCACTGCGGGACGGAGGCGTCGAAGGAGATGCTGGCGTTCCAGCCGACCACGCCGGGCTCGGCGCGGAAGGCGCCGGTGGCCTCCAGCCCCTCGATCAGTCCGGCGACGGCGCCGCGCGCCACCTCGACGCCCTTGGGGCGCCCGGTGGAGCCGGAGGTGTGGATGACGTAGGCCGGGTCGAGCGGGTGGGCCCGCTCCGGCAGGTCCGCGACGTCCGGCCCGTCGGCGGCGTCCGGCAGGTCGGCGACGTCCGGGCGCAGCACCGGCACGCCCTCGGCCGCCGGGAGGCCGTCGGCGCTGATCAGGGCGGCGAGCCGGGCGTCGGCGGCCATGAAGGCCAGCCGCTCGGCGGGGTAGGCCGGGTCGAGCGGGACGTAGGCGGCGCCGGCCCGCCAGACCGCGAGGAGGGCGACCGGCAGGTCGACGGTGCGGGCGAGGTGGACGCCGACCCGGTCGCCGCGGCCGACGCCGAGGGCGCGCAGGGCGCGGGCCAGGTCGGCGGTGCGGCGGTCGAGTGCGGCGAAGTCGAGGCGGTCCGCGCCGGCGATCACGGCGGTGCGCTCGGGGTGGGCGGCGACGGTGTCGCGCAGGCGCTGCAGCAGGTCGGTCATGACGGTCCTCGGAGGTCGCGGGCGGCGGCGGCCATGGTGTGCAGGGCGGCCGTGTAGGTGTCGATGAACTGTTCGGCGGTGCGGTCGGTGACCAGGGAGCGCTGGTGGTCCACGGCGAGCAGCACCCGCTGCGAGACCGGGTCCTGGATCAGCGAGGCGCCGAAGGCGAAGCTGTTGGGTTCGTGGCGCAGGGTCGGCTCGCAGCCGATCCGGCCGTCCACGATGCGGGCCGAGCTGAGCCGGCCCAGGGCGTGGAAGCGCAGGAAGCCGAACTGGCTGTCCAGCGCGGTGTCGGTCATCAGCCGGGCGAGGCGGGCGAAGGGCACCCGGCGGTGCGGCATCATGTCGAGCTCCTCCCGGTGCACCTCGCGGGCCAGGGCGAGCAGGTCGTCGGTGGGCTCGCAGCTCAGCGGGACGGTGTTGAGGAACAGCCCGTACACCTCGGTGCCGCCGAGCCGTTCCAGCCGGCCGTTGACGGCCAGGCCGGTGGTGACCCGCGCCCGCCCGGTGACGGCGGCGAGGGCGTGCAGGTGGGCGGCGAGCGCGACCGACTTGACCGGGACGGCCAGCGCCTCGGCGACCAGCCGCAGCTGTCCGGGCGCCTCGGGCAGCACGCGTTCGACGGTGCGCGGCGCCTCGTGCACGTCCTCGCTGCCGGGGAACAGCTGGCCGCTGGCGCCGGACAGCCGCTCGCGCCAGTAGTCGAGCGACCGCTCGTCCCGGGCGGCCTGCCGTTCGACGGCCACGAAGTCGCGGAAGGCGGTGCGCGGCGGCGGGGTGGGGGCGCCGAGCGGGTCGGCGGCGAGGGCGGTGTGCCGTTCCAGGATCTCGGTGAGCAGCGAGGTGAAGCTCCAGCCGTCCAGGATCGCGTGGTGCTCGGAGACGGTGAGCTGGAAGGCGTCCTCGGCGAGGCGCTGCACGGTGATCCGGAACAGCGGCGGCTCGGCGAGGTCGAAGGGGGTCCGGCGGTGGGTGTCGAAGACCTCCCGGACCGCCGCGTCCTGGTCCGGCGCGCCGCGCAGGTCGGTGAACTCGACGGGGGCGGGCAGCCGGCCGTGGACGAGCTGCAGCGGCTCGCCGTAGCCGGACAGGTCGAGGCCGGTGCGCAGCACCGCGTGCCGGTCCATCGCCTCGGCGACGGAGCGGCGGAAGGCCGGTTCGTCGAGGTCGCCGGAGATCCGGTAGGAGTTGACGTTGTGGTAGCTGTCGGTGCCGCCGGCGATCTCCATGTGGAAGACCATGGAGAGCTGCATGGACACCATCGGGTAGGCGTCGGCGAGGCCGGGCGGCAGGTCGGCGCGGTCCTCCGGGGTGAGCAGGGCGAAGGGCTCGTGGGCCTCGGCCCCGCCGGTGACGGGCTCGGCCAGCGGCAGCAGGGCGGCGACGGTGGGGGCGTCGAAGACGTCCCGCAGGCTCACCCCCCAGCCGCGCTCGTGCAGCGCGCCGGCCAGCTGGACGGCCCGGATGGAGTCCCCGCCGAGGTGGAAGAAGTCGTCGTGGACGCCGATGCCGTCCACCCCGAGGACCTCCGTCCAGACGGCGGCGAAGGCCTCCTCCTCCGGGGTGCGCGGTTCGACGTGGCGGCCGCCGGTGGCCGCGCTGCGCTGGCCGGGGGCGGGCAGCGCGGCGCGGTCCACCTTGCCGTTGACGGTGAGCGGCAGCGACTCCAGCACGGTGAAGCTCGCCGGAACCATGTACGGGGGGAGCGAGCGGCCGAGGAAGGCGCGGACGTCGGCGGGTTCGCGCCCGGTGACGTACGCCGCGAGGCGGTCCTCGTGCACGGTGACCACGCAGGCGTCGACGTCCGGGTGCGCGGCGAGGGCGTTCTCGATCTCGCCGAGCTCGATCCGGAAGCCGCGCAGCTTGACCTGGAAGTCGGCGCGGCCGATGTACTCCAGGCCGCCGCCGGGCAGGCGGCGGGCGACGTCGCCGGTGCGGTAGAGCCGGGCGCCGGGCGGGCCGTAGGGGTCGGCGACGAAGCGGCCGGCGGTGAGGCCGGGGCGGCCCCAGTAGCCGTGGGCGAGGCTGCCGCCGCCGATGTAGAGCTCGCCGGGCGCGCCGGGCGGGCAGGGCCGCAGCCAGTCGTCCAGGACCTGCGCGGTCAGGTGCGGCATGGGCGCGCCGATCAGGCTGCGCTGGAAGCCCGTGCTGCCGGCCAGGTCGTGGGTGGTGACGTGGACGGTGGTCTCGGTGATGCCGTAGAGGTTGCAGAGCCGGGCCGGCGGCGGCGGGTCGAGCTCGAACCAGCGCTGGACGACGGCCGGGTCCAGCGCCTCCCCGCCGAGCATGATCCACTTCAGTGCGGGCAGGGCGCGCGGGCTGCGGCGCAGCACCGGCTCCAGTTGGCGCAGCGCCGAGGGGGTGAGGCAGAGGAAGGAGACCCGCTCCTCCTCCAGCAGCTGGGCGAACTCCTCCGGCGAGCGGCTGGTGACGTACGGGACGACGACCAGCCGGGCGCCGTGCAGCAGGGCGCCCCACATCTCCCAGACCGTCCAGTCGAAGGCGTAGCTGTGGAAGAGCGTCCAGGTCTCCTCCGGGCCGAAGCCGAAGTGCTCGGCGCCGTCCGCCATGAGCCGGCTGACGTGCTCGTGGGCGACGGCGACGCCCTTGGGGCGGCCGGTGGAGCCGGAGGTGAAGATCACGTAGGCGACGTCGCCGGGGCGGCCGGCGGCGGGCGGGCGGGTGTCCGGCCGGGCGTCCAGGTCGGCGGCCTCCGCGGTCAGGTCGTAGGCCTGCCAGGGGCCTTCGGGCACCCGGTCCGCGCGGTCGGTGACCACCAGGGCGACGTCCGTGTCACCGAAGACGAGCGCGGCGCGGTCGGCGGGGGCGGCCAGGTCGACGGGCACGTACGCGGCGCCGGTCTTGAGCACGCCGAGGACGGTGACCAGGACGTCGGCCGTGCGGTCCAGCAGCACGCCGATCCGGTCGCCGGGGCCGGCGCCGCGGGCGCGCAGGGCGTGCGCGAGGCGGTTGGCCCGGCGGTCGAGCTCGGCGTAGCTCAGGGTGCGGTCCGGGTCGCTGACGGCGGGCCGGTCCGGGTGGGCGTCGGCGGCCCGCTCGAACAGCCGGTGCAGGCAGTGGCCGGGGGTGTCGGTGGCGCGCGGGGCGTCGGCGTCGCGGGTGGTCAGCCGCAGCACGGTGGCGTCGGGATCGTCCAGGGCCGCGGTGAGCAGCGCGCTCCAGTCGGCGGCGAGGCGCCGGACGGTCTCCGGGTCGAACAGCTCGCTGCGGTACTCGGCCTCGCCGCGCAGTTCGCCGCCGTTCCCGCCGCCGTTCCCGCCGCCGTCGAAGACGGACCAGGTCAGGTCGAACTTGCTGGTGCCGTTGGAGCGGACCCGGCTCTCGGCGGTGGCCGGGCCGAGTGCGAACGGGGTGCGGTCCTCGCCGTGGGCGCCGAACACCACCTGGACCAGCGGCGGGTGCTGCGCGGTGCGGGCGGCGCCGAGGTGGTCGACCAGCTGGTCGAAGGGCACGTCGAGGTAGCCGTAGGCCTCGAAGGCGACGTCCTGGACGTGCTCCAGCAGGCCCCGGAAGGACAGGTCGGGCGAGAGCCGCAGGCGCAGCGGCAGCAGGTTGACGAAGTAGCCGAGCAGGTGCTCCAGTTCGGGGCGGTCGCGGGTGGTGACCGGGGTACCGATCACCAGGTCGTCGGCGCCGGTCCAGCGGTTCAGCAGCAGGGCGAAAGCGGCCAGGTGGACGGTGAACGGGGTGACGCCCGCCGCTTCGGCCAGGGCGCGGACCCGCGCCGCCGTGCCGGGGGCGGTGCCGAACTCCTCGGTCCGCCCGGCCGCGCCGCGCTCGGCGGGCCGGGGCCGGTCGGTGGGCAGCTCCAGCAGGCCGGGCGCGCCGTCCAGTTGCTCCTTCCAGTAGGTCAGGTGCTCCTCGTAGGAGGTGCCGTGCCGTTCCTGCGCGTGGTCGGCGTACTGCACGGTCAGCTCCGGCAGGACGGCCTCCCGGCCCGCCACCGCCGCGCCGTACAGCTCGGCGAGTTCGCGGGCGAAGACCTCGGCGGACCAGCCGTCCCAGACGATGTGGTGGACGGTGAACAGCACCGTGGTGCGCTCGTCCGCGAGCCGGAAGGCCTCGGCCCGTAGCAGCGGGCCGGTGGCCAGGTCGAAGGGCTCGGCGCAGCGGGCGGCGAGCAGCTCCTCCAGGCGGTCCTCCGGGCGTTCCTCCGGGCGTTCGGCCTGCGCGGGGCCGGCCTGTCCCGAGCCGGCCGACGGGCGCAGGTCGGTGACCGCGAGCGGCACCGGCAGGGCGTGGTGCACCTGCTGGCGGGGGCCGTCCGGGTGCAGCGCGAAGGTGGTGCGCAGCACCTCGTGCCGAGCCGACAGGGCGTCCAGCGCGCGCCGGAGCAGCGCGAGGTCGAGCGGGCCGGTGACCTCGACGGTCCAGGGGGTGCAGTAGGTGACGGCCCGCGGGTCGAGGCGGTCGAGGAACCAGAGGCCGCGCTGCAGCCCGGAGACGGGCGCGGTGCGCGCCGGGTGGTCGGACGGGCTCACGGCCTCGTTCCCTTCGTGTGCGGCACGGCCCGTCATCGGGCGGCCAGCCGTTCGGCGATGGCGCTCACGGTCCTGGCCCGGAACACCAGCTGCGGGGGGACGCGGCTGCCGGTCTCCCGGGACAGCCGCATCGCGACCCGGACGGCGGCCAGCGAGTTGCCGCCGATCCGGAAGAAGTTGTCCTCGCGGCCGACCTCGGCGAGGTCGAGCACCTCGCGCACGGCCTCGGCGACCAGCCGCTCGGCCTCGGTCAGCGGGTCCCGCACGGCGGCGCGGCGCTCCGCGGGGGCGGGCAGGGCCTTGCGGTCGACCTTGCCGTTGTGGTTCAGCGGCAGGGCGGCCAGGACGTCGAGGGTGGCGGGCACCATGTGCTCGGGCAGCAGGGCCGCCAGGTGGTCGAGCAGCGCGTCGGGGTCGGGGGCGTCCGCGCCGGGGGTGACGTAGGCGGCGAGCCGGCGGTCCCCCGGGGCGGGCTCGTGCACGGTGACCACGGCCTCCTGGACGGCCGGGTGCCGGGTGAGCGCGTCCTCGACCTCGCCGGGCTCGACCCGGAAGCCGCGGATCTTGATCTGGTCGTCGATCCGGCCGGTGACCTCCAGCAGGCCCTCGGCGTTGACGTAACCGAGGTCGCCGGTGCGGTAGAGGCGCTCGCCGGGGGCGCCGAACGGGGCGGCGACGAAGCGTTCGGCGGTGAGTCCGGGCCGGCCGAGGTAGCCGTGCGCGAGGCCGCCGCCGGAGGCGTACAGCTCGCCCGTGACGCCGGGCTCGACGGGGCGCAGCCGCTCGTCCAGGACGTGGATGCCCTTGCCGTGCAGCGCGACGCCGATCGGCACCGATCCGCCGGTCGGGTCGGCGGCGGTGACCCGGTGGCAGGTGGTCAGGCCGAGGCTCTCGACCGGGCCGTAACCGTTGGCGACCCCGAGGCCCGGGTGGTTCTCCAGGGCCTTCGCGACGTGGGTGACGGAGGCCCGTTCGCCGGCCGTGAAGGCGAGCTTGAGTCCGTCGTAGGTCTCCGGGAACTCCTCCAGTAGGAAGTTGAACAGGCTGGCGGAAAGCTGGAGTTGGGTGACACCGTGGCGACGGGTCAGCTCGGCGATGGTCTGCGGGTCGGGCCGCTGGCCGGGCTGCAGGACGCAGCTGCCGCCGAAGCAGAGGGCGCCGTAGAGCTCCAGCGCGAACGCGTCCCAGGAGACCGGCGAGCACTGCAGCCAGACCTCCTGCGGGCCGAAGCGGGCGTAGTCCTGGCCGAGGTAGGTGGTGGTGAGCGCCCGGTGCGGGACGGCCACGCCCTTGGGGCGGCCGGTGGAACCGGAGGTGAACATCACGCAGGCCAGGTCGGCGCCGCCGACCGGCAGACCGAGGTCGTGCGCCGGGTGACGGGCGATTTCGGCGGCCGAGGCGTCCAGGTCCACCTGGTTCCGGACGGCGAACGGCACGGTGGCGCGCCGGTGGGTGACCACCGTGGCGGCGCCGGTGTCGGCGACCGCGCCGGCCAGCCGCTCGGCCGGGAAGTCCGGGTCCAGCAGGGTGTAGGCGGCGCCGGTCTTGAGGGCCGCCAGCAGCGCGGTGACCAGCTCGGGCCCGCGGTCGGCCAGCACCGCGACGGTGTCGCCGCGACCGACGCCGAGGCCCGCCAGGTGGCGCCCGAGCCGGTTCGCGGCGGCGTTCAACTCGCCGTAGCCGACGGTCCGTTCGCCGGAGACCAGGGCGGTGGCGTGCGGGGCTCGGGCGGCCTGGGCCTCGAACAGGGCGTGCACCGGCACCTCGAGGGCGGCGGCCAGGGTGCCCAGCCACTCCTCGCACAGGGCGGCCATGCCGGCGGCGCCGAAGAGGTCGCTGTCGTACTCGAAGCGGCCGGTGAAGCCGGTGCCGAGGTCGTCCACCGAGACGGACAGGTCGAAGCGGGAGACCGGGTTGGAGTGCAGGGCGCGGGTGACCGGGTGGCCGCCGACGGTGAACGGCCGGGTGTCCAGCGGGTGCAGCTCCAGCAGCACCTGGCAGAGCGGGTTGCGGTCCTCGGGGCGCTCGTCGAGGACGGCGTTCGCGATGTCGTCGAAAGGCACCTCCTGGTGCCGGTAGCCGCCGATCGACACCTCGCGCACGTGCCGGACCAGCTCACGGAAGGAGGCACCCTCCTCCAGCGTCAGCCGCAGCGGCAGCAGGTTGACGAAGTAGCCGATCAGGCTGTCGAGTTCGGCCCGGCCGCGGACGTTCACCGGCGAGCCGAGCACCAGGTCCCGCTGCCCGGACCGGCGGTGCAGGGTGAGCGCCAGCCCGGCGAGCAGCACCATGAACGGGGTGGCGTCCTCGCTGCGGGCGAGCGCCCGGACGGCCGCGGCCACCGGGTCCGGCATCGTGAAGCGGTGGAAGGCCCCGCGGAAGGCCTGCTCGGCCGGCCGGGGGTGCTCCGGGGCCAGTGCCGGCGTCGTCGGAGCGTCGCGCAACTGCTCACGCCAGTAGTCGAGTTGACGTCCAGTGGCGTCGTCCCGGTACTGCCAGGCGGCGTAGTCGCCGTACTGGAAGGCAAGTTCCGGCAGCTCGGCCGGACGGCCCTCGGCCGCGGCGGCGTACAGCTCCTGGAGCTCCGTCTCCAGCACGGCCAGCGAGCCCTCGTCCCAGACGATGTGGTGGAGGAGCAGCAGCAGCGTGGTGGCGCCGTCGGCCCGGAACACCCGGGCCCGCACCAGCGGTCCCCGCTCGAGGTCGAAGGGTTCCAGCGCCGCCTCGGCGACCAGGCCGTCCACCCGGTCGGCGGTGGTCTCGGTGAGCGTGAACGGCAGTTCCACGGCCGGGTGGACGACCTGGCGCGGACCGTCCTCGGCGAGCTCGAAGGTCGTCCGCAGGCTCTCGTGCCGCGCCACCACCCCCGCCAGCGCCCGCCGCAGCAGCTCCGGGTCGACCGGCCCGGCGAAGCGGAACACCCAGGGCACCACGTAGGTCGGCGCGTCCGGGTTCCACTGGTCGAGGAACCAGAGGCCGCGCTGGAACGTGGACAACGGGGCCTCGGTGGCGCCCGAGCGGACCAGCTCCGGGCGCTCGCCACCGGCCGAGGAGCTCACCGCGGCGGCGAACTCGGCGAGCGTCGGCGCGTCGAAGATGGTGTACGGCGACACCATGCCGAAGACGTCGAAGACCCGGCCGACCACCCGGACGGCGGTCAGCGAATCGCCGCCCAGGTGGAAGAAGTTGTCGTCGGCGCCGACCTCGGGCACCCCGAGCACGTCCGCCCACACCGCCGCGATCAGCTGCTCGGCGGGGGTGCGCGGCGGGCGGCCGACCGGCTTGCCCTCGGCGGCGGCCCGCGGCGCGGGCAGCGCCGCGCGGTCCACCTTGCCGCCGGCGGTCAGCGGGAAGGCCGCCAGGGCGGTCAGCGTCGCCGGGACCAGGTGCTCGGGCAGCCGCTCGGCCAGCCAGGGCCGGACCTCGGCGTACTCCGGCACGGCGCCGGTCACGTACGCGGCCAGCCGGCCCTCGTGCGCCACCACGACGCAGCCGGTGACGCCGGGGTGGCCCGCCAGCACCTGCTCGACCTCCCCGGGCTCGACCCGGAAGCCCCGGATCTTCACCTGGTGGTCGCTGCGGCCGAGGAACTCCAGCGGGCCGTCCTCGGCCGGGCGGCGCACCAGGTCGCCGGTGCGGTACATCCGGGCGCCGCCGCCGGGTGCCGGTGTCCGCGCCGGTGCAGGTTCCTGCTCCGCCGCCGGTTCGTGTGCCGGTTCCTGCTCCGCGAAGGGGTCCGCGACGAAGCGGTCGGCGGTGAGGCCGGGGCGCCCGAGGTAGCCGGAGGCCAACAGCGTCCCGCCGACGTACAGTTCGCCGGTCTCGCCGGGCGGCACCGGCCGCAGCCGCTCGTCCAGGACGTAGAGCCGCCGGGCGCCGAGCGCGGTGCCGATCGGCACCCGGGAGGCCGGCTGCTCACCGGCCAGCCGGTGGGTGGTGGCGGTGACCACCGTCTCGGTCGGCCCGTACGCGTTCAGCAGCGGCACCCCGGTCGCCGCCCACCAGGCGGCCGCGGTGGCGGGCTCCAGCTTGTCGCTGCCCGAGATCATCAGCCGCAGGGTGCGCGGCACCCGGCCGCCGAGGGCCGCCACCACGTCCTGGAAGTAGCCGGCGGCCAGGTTGGCGACGGTGATGCCCTCGGCGTCCAGCAGGTCCAGCACCTCGGCCGGGGCCAGCAGGTGCTGCTCCGGGAGGACCAGGCAGGCCCCGGCGGACAGCGCGCCGAGCACCTGCTCCACCGCCACGTCCACGGTCGGGCGGGCGAAGTGCAGCACCACGTCCCGCTCGGTGAGGCCGAAGGTGTCGACCACGGCGGCCAGGTGGCCGGTGAGCGCGGCGAGCGGCACGTGCACGCCCTTGGGGCGGCCGGTGGTGCCGGAGGTGTAGATGACGTAGCCCGCAGCGGCGTTCGCGTCCGCGGTCGGCTCGCCCACCTCGGTGAGCGCCTCGCCGTCGAGGGCCAGGGAGGCTCCGGCGTCCTCGGCGATCCAGCGGTTGCGCTCCTCGGGGGCCTCTCGGTCCAGCGGCAGGTAGGTGGCCCCCGCCCGCAGGACCGCCAGCAGCGCGACCACGTGGTCCAGCCGGTCGCGGCCGGTGACGGCGACCGTCCGCCCGGGAGCGAGCCGGGCGGCCAGGGCGGCGGTCAGGCCGTCCAGCTCCCGGTAGCTGAGGGTCCGGCCGCCGGTCCGGACGGCCGGCCGCTCCGGGAAGCGGCGGACGGCGGAGGCGAACGGCGCGAATCCGGGCGCCGCGCATTCCGGTGCCGTGGATTCCGGTGCCGAGAATCCGGGCGCCGGGAATTCGACGGGGAAACCGCGTGAGGACATCATCCAACCCCAGATCGTGAGAGAAAATCGGCGACGAGAGCGACGATAGGGGGAATTCGACGGCCCTATCGGCAGAATGAGCGGAAGGAAATCGGCAGTTTGATCGTGCCGCTTTCCGAGCAGGCCGGCGCTATCGGCCGGGGGCGGTCCCGAAACCCTCGGGAGACCAGACGTCCTCCCGGTCGAGGGCCTGCGGCGCGTACTTTCCGAGCGAACTGATCAGCAGTCTGAGTTCCAGCGCCAGGCATTCCGCGAAACGGCGCAGCCCGGATTCCCGGTCCTCCGCGACGGCCAGCAGCGCCGCCCGCCCGAGGCCCACCGCGCGGGCGCCCAGCGCCAGGCTCTTGACCGCCCGGGCCCCCTCCCAGATCCGCCCGGAGACCAGCAGGCTCGGCGGCGGGTCGACCGCGAGTCGGCGCAGGCACTCGGCGAGCGGCAGGCCGACGTGCGGCAGGAACACCCCGGGCGCCCAGCCGGTGCCGCCCTCGGCGCCGTCCACCACGACGGCGTCCGCGCCGGCCTCGTGCGCCACCCGGGCGGCCTCGGCCACGTCCCGGCCGGGGTAGAGCTTCACCCAGATCCGCACCCGCGGGTAGTTGTTGCGCATCAGCCGGATCTGCTGGCGCAGGATCTCCGCGGTGAAGGTGCCCGGGGTCGCGGCGCGCAGCACCCGCCCGTCGCCGAACAGCGGGTCGATCCCGAAGCGGTCGCCGAGCGCGGCGGCGGCCTCGGCCGCCAGCACGGTCATCCCGCCCAGGCCCGGCTTGGCCCCCTGCCCGACCTTCAACTCGAAGGCCAACCGCCCGGATTCGAGCAGCGGCAGGGCCGCCGGATCGCTGTGGACGAGGTTCCACACCTCGGCGTCGGCGTCCTCCGTGCTCTGCTGCACGGCCACGCCGCCGAGCCCGTCCGGGAGTTCCTCGCCGTAGGCGCGCAGCCGGCCGAGCAGCGTTCGGTCGGCCGCCTCGCCGAGCCGGCCGTAGCCGTTGACCGGCACCACGTTCTCGCCGATCACCATCGGGATCCCGAGCGCCCCGGCCTGCCGGCTCAGCGCCAGGCCCACATCGCCGCCGGCCGCCCGGGTGGATCCGGTCGCGGAGACGTACACCGGCAGCGCGGAGGCGAACCCGCCGATGGCGGTGGCGAGTTCGACGTCCCGGTAGTCGGGTTCGCGGCCGAGGTCGATCAGCTTGGCGAGCCGCTGCGGCAGGAACAGCGGCGGGACGATCCGCAGCGCGTCCAGGGCGTCCGGCCGCGCGGGCCGGTCGGCCGGGCCGGGTTCGGCGGCGCCGAACAGCACCCGCCCGTACTCCTCGGCGGGCGGGAACGCGGCGGCCGCCCCGGCGCGGGCCCGCCGCCGGACCTCCTGCTCCGGGAAGCCGGGCGCCACCAGGTCACCCGGCCGCCCGCTCGCGAGGTCACCCGGCCGCTCACCGACGAGGCCGCCCGGCGGCCCGCTCACGGAGGCATTCGGCCGCTCGCCGACGAGGTCACTCAACCGCTCGCTCACGGGGACACCACTCCGGCGAGCTTCGGGAAGGCGCTGGCCTGCCAGACCGCGTCCAGCCCGGCGACGTACCGGGTGAGCCGCTCGACCCCGATGCCGAAGCCCGCGCTGGCCGGCACGCCCTCGCGCACCAGGTCCAGGTACCAGCGGTACTTCTGCGGATTCTCGCCGGTCTCCCGCATCCGGGTGATGATCTCCGCGTAGTCGTTGGTGCGCTGGCTGCCGCTGCACAGCTCGCCGTAGCCCTCGGGCGCGAGCAGGTCGAAGTTCCGCAGCAGGCCCGGGTCGTCGGGGTGCTCGCGGTCGTAGAAGCCGCGCGAGCCCTTGGGGTAGTCGGTGACGAAGAACGGCCGGTCCCGCCGGGCCGACAGCAACGCCTCGCCCTCCCAGTCGAGTTCGGCATCGGCGCTCTGCGGGTGGCCGATGCCCCGGAGTTCGGTGACCGCCTCGGCGTGCCGGACGCGCCCGAAGGAGCCCTTCAGGAGTTCGGCGAACGCCTGCGGATCCCGGCCGAGTTCGGCGAACTCCTTGGGCAGCTCGCGCACCGCGCTGTCGACCATGTGCACCACCAGCTCCTCGGCCAACTGGACGACCTCGTCCCGGCTCGCGCCGGCGACCTCCACGTCCAGCTGGTGGAACTCGGCCAGGTGCCGGCTCGTCCCCGCGGTCTCCAGCGGCTCCAGGCGGACGTTCGGGGCGATGCAGAAGATCTTGTCGAAGGCGAGCAGCGAGGCCTGCTTGTAGAGGATCGCGCTGGTCATCAGCTTGTAGCGGTGGCCGTAGTAGTCGATGTCCACCTGCTTGGAGCCGCGCGCGCCGGGGTCGGTGACCGGGCCGATGATCGGCGGCAGCAGCTCGGTGAAGCCCCGGCCGCGCAGGAACGCGCGGGCGGCGGTGAGCAGTTGCTGCTGGACCCGGAGCGCGCTGCGGGTGGTCGGCGCGGTCAGGTGGCGGCCCGGATCGGTCGGGGGCAAAGGGGCGGAGTCGGGCATGGTCGGGGTCCTCTTCTCTCGGGGGAGGTCGGGTCTCGGGGAGCGACTGTGTTCGGGGGCGGCTGTGATCGGGAGGCATCCGCGCTCGGGGAGCGGCTGTGTTCGGGGAGCGGCTGTGATCGGGAGGCATCGGTCGCCGGTCGGACCGGCGCGCGGCCCGCTCAGCGCGCGGCCGGCAGGCCCCGGCTTTCGGGCACCGCGTCCGACCGCACGTCCCGGCCGTCGTAGCACCGCTGGACGTGCGAGAGGGCGGCCAGCAGCCCGGTCGAGCCGAGGATCGGCGGGCGGCCGCCCTCGACCAGCCCGGCGATCGGCATCGAGCCGACGGCGGACCAGTGCAGCCGCCCGTCCGGGCCCAGCGAGCTGCGCGCCCGCCCGGCGTTGTCGGGGTGGAGGCAGTACGGCACGTCCAGGTAGCCGGCCGCGAACGCCCGCACCAGGGCCCGGCCGACGTCGGCGTCCAGGTCGAGCACCGCGCCGATCAGCGCCCTGGCCTCGGCCTCGACCCCGGTGTCCGGCGGCGTGGCGGGCCGCGGACGGGTGCGCTCCGCCGTGGCGGCCGCGGCGGCGGCCTCCAGCGCCCGGACGTTCTCGGCGACGGTCGGGATCCGGTGCGCCTCGGCCGTGGTCTTGACGATCAGCCGGGCGGCGCCGCCGCGCACGGCGAGCCGCGCCGCGTCCTCCAGCAGCAGCCGGGCGCCACCGGGCGAGCGCGGGTACACGCCCATGTAGGCGTACACCACCAGGTGCCGGTCGACGTCCGCGAGCAGCTCGTCCGCGATCCGGCCGAGCGCGGCCAGCGCCTCCTCGTCCTGCCGGGCGTCGGCCTGCTGGGCGTAGCTGAGCGAGATGCTGCGCAGCCCGTGCTGCCGGAAGAACAGCGCCTCCAGCACGCTGATGGCGATCAGCAGCGAGGGCGGGCAGAGCTGGCCCATCATGCAGCCGCCGAACGTCTCCAGGTGCGGCTCCGCACCGACCTCCCGCATGGAGGCGAGGAGTTCGCAGCTGCGCCGCCAGCGGGCCACCGCCTCGTGGAGCGGGGTGCGGCCGTACGGCAGGCAGTAGGAGACCGGTCCGCCCTCGGTGGCGTCCAGGCCGGCCGCCAGCAGCGCCTCGAAGATCCGCTCCGGTGACGCCGAGCCGTGCCGGACCTGCACCGGGAAGCCGGCGTCCGCCACCCCGCGCAGCACCGCCCGGGTGACCTCGACCGGGTGGGTGGCGATCGGGTAGCCGTTGAGGCCCGCCCCGGCGGCCAGGGCGCGGCGCGCCGCGTCGAGGTCGCCGGTGCGGGTGTAGCTGTCCAGGGTGATGGTGCCGACGGTGACGGCGGCCGCTCCCCGGGTGGCGAGCAGGCCGTCCCGCATCCGGGCCGCCTCCGCCATCCCCATCCGGGGCTGGACCACCAGGGCGCCGGCCTCCGCCGCCTGCGCCACGAACGCGCCGAAACCGGTCACAGCAGGACCCGGGAGCGCAGCCCGTCGACGAAGGCGCGGAACGGGGCCACCGCGGAGCCCTCCTCGAAGACGGCGTCGAAACCGGCCGCCAGCAGCGTCCGCTCGCGGTCGGGGTCGTCGGCCCCGGCGATGCCGAGCTTGCCGCCGATGACGGTCGGCGTGCGCCGCAGCTCCGGGCAGGCGCGCAGCGCCGGGATCACCCGCAGGCCCTCCTGGTGGCCGTGCCCGTTGACGCTGCTGATCACGATCAAGTCCGGCACGATCCGGCGGCATTCGGCGAGCAGCAGCGCGTCCGGAACGCAGGCCCCCAGATTCGTCACCCGGTGGCCCATCTCCTCCAGCAGGAGCTGCAGGAACACCAGGTTCCAGGTGTGCGAATCCGAGGCCGTCGTCGTCACGACGACGTCCAGCCCGCCGTGTTCGGCATTTCCGTGCTCCACAGCTCAGCCCTCATCGGTAGAGATCGTCGATGGAATTCCGCCGACGCCGGGCCGGCGGTCCGGGAATTCCGGCGCGTGTTCCGCGACGGCCCAGCCCCGCGGAGAACGTTAGGAACGATCGGGCCCGGCGAGCGGCAGCTCCTGCGGCACAATGCGGCAGAATCGGCGCCCGGCCGAGGCACTGCCGCACCACCGGCCCGCACCACCGGCCCGCGCCGTCGGCCGCGCCGTCGGCCGAGCCGTCAGCCCGCGACGGCCAGCAGCGGCACGTCCCCGGTCGGGGCCAGCCGGAGCCCCGGCTCCTCCCGGACGAGTCGCCGGCACAGGTTGAGCACCGTGAAGCGCACGCCGTCCCGGGCGGGCACGCTGCGGATCAGCCCGCGCGACAGCAGCTCGTGCACCGTCGCCAGGCAGGTCTGCAGCGCCCAGCCGGTGCGCACCACCGCGTCCTCCCCCGACCAGTCCCCCGGCTCGTCCACCAGCACGTCCAGCAGTGCGCGCTGACGATCCGTCAGCTTTCGGATCGCCGGCTCCACCTCGTCCCGCACGTCGCCGCGCGCGCCGAACACCAGCGGCGGTGCCGCCAGCGTGAACGGGACGGCGGCCAGCCGGGCCACCAGCTGGCCGGTGGACTGCACCAGCGCCCAGCCCGCCGCGCGCTCCAACGCGCCCGGCAGGCCGTCCAGGTGGCGGCAGAGCTCCGCGACGGCGGGCGCCTCGGAGCGCTCCAGGGTGTAACCGGGACGAAGTCTGCACAGGTGCGAGAGCAGCAGCCGGACGGCCCCGACCTGCGCCAACGCCTCCGGTTCGGCGTCCAGTTCGGGGGCCGGGACGGGCAGCGGCGCGAGCGGGATGACCTGGCCGCCGGGCAGCGGCCGGGCCTCCCGGGCGGTGATCAGCACCCGGAGTCCGGGGCAGTGGTGGAACAGGGCGTCCAACTGCCCGGCGTCCACGCCGCCGTCGGCGCCGTCCAGCACCAGCAGGGCGGGCCGGTCGCCGATCTCCCGGACCAGGTCGTCCGGCCGGCCGCGCCAGGGGTGCGGGCCGCCGCCGCAGTCCACCCACCGCACCGACCAGTGCGCGGCCAGGTGCACCCGGCGGGCCACCTCCAGGGCGAGCCGGGTCTTGCCCACCCCGCCGAGCCCGACCAGAGAGACCAGCCGGTCGCCGTGCAGGGCGAAGGCGTCGACCAGCACCTCGGTCTCCACCTCCCGGCCGACGATCGCCCCGCGCGCCACCGGCGGGGCGGCCGGGGCCGGCACCGCCGCCGGCTCGTCGGCGAGCGGGTGCCGGCGGGCGGCCTCCTCGAACTCCGTCCGGTTGCGGCCCTCCAGCCGCAGCGCGTCCGCCAGCAGCCGGACGGTCTCGTTGCGGGGCCGGCGCACCCGGCCGCTCTCCATGTCCCGGATCGCCCGCACGCTCAGGGTCGCGTGATCGGCGAGGCACTGCTGGGTCAGCCCGATCCGCTCGCGCCGTACCCGCAGCTGCTCGCCGAAGCCCGCCGCCGCTCGCACCGACTGCCCGCTGTCCATGCCTCGCCTGCCCTTCCGTGGTTCGGACACTCACGGGAGCTCCGATCCGGCGGCATCAGCACTGGGCACCCGCGCGGCCCGTGGTCCGGCCGTACTGGTACCGGTGGTCAGGCTGTGGCCTCCGAACCGGTTCCCTCCGGTTCCCGATGCTCCAGGCTCGCCGTCTACGCCCGATCAACGGCCGATCACCGGCCCCACCCGCGACCTTCACGCAGGCCTCACATCACGTTCGGCACCCCGGCCGGGAGCCCCGACGACAACACCCACGACGGCCTCACCGGCGCGCCGAGCCATCCCGGACCGGCCTCGAACACCCGGGGCAGCGGCCCCGCCGGAAGCAAAGGCCCCGCCGAGCCCGAACCGAACAGACCGGGGCAGAGAAGGACCGAAACGGTCGGGATGGGACGATACCTGCCATGCCTAGCAAGTCTCCCTCGGTCCGGGGCCCCGGCACCCCGCCCGACCCGCTCTGCCGCCTGCTGCTCGACCTGGGGGAGGCCCTGCTGGGCGGTGGTCTGCCCGTCCACGAGGTCGAGGAGGAACTGCGCGGACTGGGAAAGGCGTCGGGGGCGCCGGAGGTCCGGGTCGCGGCCCTGACCAACGGGCTGTTCGTCGCCCTGGGCCCGGACGAGGGCACCCGCTTCCAGCCGGTGGGCACCGCGCTGCGGTTCGAACAGACGGCGGACGTCCTGCACCTGGTGCACCGGCTGCGCGCCGGTGAGCTCGACGGGCCGCGGGCGCTGGCCGAACTGGACGGGATCCGGCGGGCGCCGGCCCGCTGGCCCACCTGGGTGGCGGACCTCGGGGCACTGCCGGTCGGGGTGGGGGTCTGCCTCTTCCTGCAGCCGGTGGCGGCGAACGTGCTGGTGGCCGGGCTCGGCTCGCTGATCGTGGTGGGGCTGACCGCGCTCGCCCGGCGCCTGCCGTACCTGCGACCGCTGCTGCCCGTCACCGCCGGGTTCCTGGTCGCGCTGCTGGTCCTGTCGCTCGCCCGGGCCGCCGTGCTGGACGGGCCGCTGCGGACGATCGTGGCCACCCTGGCGATCCTGCTGCCGGGCGGACTGCTGGTCACCGGGCTGTCGGAGATCGCCGCGGGCGCGGCCAGCGCGGGTACGGCCCGGCTGGTGTCCGGCGCGGTGCAGCTGGCGCTGTTCCTCGCGGGGGTGGCCGCGGCCGCGACGGCGACCGGCATGCCGGCCACGGCACTGGCCAACGTGCAGGTCGCGAAGCCGAGCTGGTGGGTGATCGGGCTGGGGCTGGCGATCGCGGTGGCCGGGGTGGTGGTCAACGTCCACACCCCGCCCGCGGCCGTCCCGTGGATCGTCGCGGTGATCGCGGTGAGCGTGACCGTCCAGGTGGCGGTGGGGATGGCGCACGGCGCCGCGATCGGCGGCCTGGCCGGGGCGGTCTCCGCCGCGGTCGCGGCCACCCTGGTGCACTGGCTGCCGGGCGGTCGGCTCTGGCAGGTGCTCTACCTCCCGGCGTTCTGGATCGTGGTGCCGGGCTCCTTCGGCCTGTTGAACACCGCGCAGATCGAGGTCGGGAACGGGGCGCAATCCGTGCTGGCGGCCGTGTCGGCGGTGTTCGGGGTGTCGATCGGCACCCTGATCGGCTCGGTGATCAGCCGGATCCCCCGCCCCTCCCTCGTCGTCCCGCAGCTCCGGGCCTGAGCGGCGGGGCGGAGACGGAAGGGACGGGGAGAGGCGGGGAGGCCCGGCGGTCAGGGGTGGCGCAGGGCCTCGGTGAGGCGGTCGGCCGCCTCGACCACCGCCCGGGAGAGCTGCGCGCCGGGGTGGCGGGTCAGCCGTTCGATCGGGCCGGAGACGGAGACGGCGGCCACCACCCGGTTCGACGGGCCGCGGACCGGCGCGGAGACGGAGGCGACGCCGAGTTCGCGCTCGCCGATGGACTGCGCCCAGCCGCGGCGCCGCACGCCGCTGAGGGCGGTGGCGGTGAACCGGGCACCCTGCAGGCCGCGGTGGAGCCGCTCGGGCTCCTCCCAGGCGAGCAGGACCTGGGCGGCCGAGCCGACCTTCATCGGGAAGGTGATGCCCACCGGCACGGTGTCGCGCAGGCCGGACAGCCGCTCGGCGGCGGCCACGCAGATCCGGACCTCGCCCTGCCGGCGGTAGAGCTGGGCGCTCTCGCCGGTGACGTCGCGCAGGTGGGTCAGGACGGAGCCGGCGGCGGCCAGCAGCCGGTCCTCCCCCGCGGCCGCCGACAGCTCGGAGAGCCGGGGGCCGAGGACGAACCGGCCCTGCAGGTCCCTGGTGACCAGGCGGTGGTGTTCGAGTGCGACGGCCAGCCGGTGGGCGGTGGGCCGCGCCAGCCCGGTGGCCGCGACCAGCCCGGCGAGGGTGGCCGGACCGGCCTCCAAGGTGCCGAGGATCGAGGTGACCTTGTCGAGCACGCCGACGCCGCTCGTGTTCTGCATGGGAATGGGTACTCCGTCTCGAATCCCGTGAGCGGCGGGTGGGCCGTGCTCACGGAGGCCCCGGGCGTGGAGCCGGGGGGTGGTCAGCGCGGACGGGCCGGAGAAGTCGGCCGATTGCCTGCGCCGGGCACGAGACGGGTACGCGAAAGGGCCGGGGCGGGAAGCGCCCGGGCGAAGGACAGCACAGAGAGCACCGTGTCTCCTCATCTTTCCCGCGCCACAGTGGCGACAGGCCGGAGTTGGCACTGATCCCGGGCGGCACGGCGCGTACTTCGGACGCCGGGTCGACCGGGGAGCTGCCGGGGCTTCGTAGGGCCGGTCCCTCCACCCCTCTGGATGATTCGCCAGGAACCATACAAGATTCCCCGGCCGCCCCGTCAATCCTCCCCCCGCCACACGCGGGCGGCAGCGGGCCCCTGGGCCGGGGACGCACCGCCCCCGCCGACGGCCCGGCACCCCGCCCACCCCCGTGTGGCACAGTGGCCGGACCACCCCCAGCCGGGGCCGTGCCGTCACGAACCGAGGACTCCCGTGCCCGACTACAAGCCCGCGCCGCGCACGGTGGTCGAGGCCTGCTTCGACCCCCGGGGCACCGCCTCGCTCGACTACGTCTACGACGTCGCCGCGGCGGCCGGCCTCGCGGACCAACCGGTCCGGCTGGCGGTCCGCCGGCTGGAGGCGGCGGGCGTGCTGCGCCAGGAGGGGCGGGGCCGCAAGGGCCGCCTCCGGCTGACCGACGCGGGCCGCCTCCGCACCGACACGGACGCCCGGTTCATCGCGCTCGCCTACGCGCAGGACGCCGGACTCGCCCCCTGGGACGGCCTCTGGCGCCTCTACACCTTCTCCGTCCCCGAACAGCGCCGGGCCGAACGCGACGCGCTCCGCACCGCGCTGACCCGGCTCGGCGGCGTCCCGCTCGCGCCCGGCACCTACGTCAGCCCGCACGACCTCCTGCCCGAACTCCTCGGCGAGACCGCGCAGTCGACGGTCGACACCTACCTGATCACGGCGGAGGCCACCCGGCTGACCGGCCCGGGCTTCGCCGACCCCGCCTCCATCGCGGAACGCCTCTGGCCAGCGGCCGACACCGTCGCGGCGTACGGCCCGCTCGCCGACGCCCTCGGCGCCGCCGACGCCCGCACCGCTGCTCACGAATCCACCGGACTCGTCGCCACCGCGCTGCGCCTGGCCGACGCGTTCGGCCACGCGCTGGAGCAGGACCCGCTGCTCCCACCGGAGTTGCGGCCCTCACCCTGGCCGCCCGCGCGGCTGCGGCACGCCTTCCAGGAGCGCTGGACCGCGATCCGCGCACAGGCGCCGGACCTCCTGCTCTTCCGCGCCTTCGACCCGCCCGCCGAGCCCCCGCGCTAGCAACGGGCTGACGGACGTCGGGAGTCGACCCCGGCCGACGCCCGCCACGCCGTCACCAGCGGTCGTGCACCTGCGGCCGGATCCGGCGGTCATACAGCTCCCGCACCGCCTCCAGGGTGGCCGGCGGCAGCGGCGCGAGCCCGGCGGCGGCCGCGTTGGCCCGCGCCTGCGCCACGTTGCGGGCGCCGGGGATCACCGTGGTCACCCCCGGCTGCTGGACGATCCAGCGCAGCGCCGTCTGGGCGGCGGTGGCGCCCTCCGGCGCGAGCGCGGCGAACTCCACCGCCGCCTCGACACCGGTCGCGAAGTCCACCCCGGAGAAGGTCTCGCCCTGGTCGAAGGCCTCGCCGTGGCGGTTGTAGCTGCGGTGGTCGTCCGGCGGGAAGACCGTTCGTTCGCTGTAGCGGCCCGAGAGCAGCCCCGAGGCCAGCGGCACCCGGGCCAGGATCCCCACCCCGGCCGCCTCGGCGGCGGGCAGCACCCGCTCCAGCGGCTTGAGCCGGAACGCGTTCAGGATGATCTGCACGCTCGCCACGCCCGGGCGCGCGATCGCGGTCAGCGCCTCCGCGCAGGTCTCCACGCTCACCCCGTACGCGGCGATCCGCTCCTCCGCGACCAGGGTGTCGAGGGCGTCGAAGACCTCGTCCGAGGAGTAGACCGGCGTCGGCGGGCAGTGCAGCTGCACCAGGTCGAGCCGCTCCACCCCCAGGTTGGCCCGCGAACGGTCCGCCCAGGCGCGGAAGTTGGCGAGGTGGTAGTGCTCGGGCCGCTGCTCGACCCGGCGCCCGAACTTGGTGGCGACGAACACCTCCGCGTCCGGGCGGTCCTTCCGGAAGCGGCCGATCAGCCGCTCGCTGCGCCCGTCGCCGTAGACGTCGGCGGTGTCGAAGAGCGTGACGCCGGCCTCCACCGAGGCCTCCAGCACGGCCAGGGCGTCCTCCTCCCGGACGTCCCCCCAGTCCGCGCCGAGCTGCCAGGTGCCGAGTCCGACGATCGAGACGGGCCGACCGGTGCGGCCGAGTACGCGCTGTTCCATGGGACGAGCCTCTCACGCCGGCCCCGCGACGGCCGGTCCGCGCCCCGGACACAGCGGGGACACGATCCGGACGACTCCCGGACTCAGGTGCGTACGTACGCACGGAACGCCCTACGATGGGCGGATGAGCACCGGCACCGATCTGGCAGATGCGCATCGCTCGCAGCAGCGGGCCGGGGAGCGCCTGGACGTCGCCGCGTCCGTGCTGACGCTGCTCGCCGACCGGACCCGGCTCGCCCTGCTGGAACGGCTCGGCCGGGGCGAGGCGGACGTCACCACGCTGACCGGGGCCACCGGCGCCGCCCGGCCGTCCGTCAGCCAGCACCTGGCCAAGCTCCGACTGGCCGGCCTGGTCACCACCCGCAAGGAGGGCCGGCGCGTCGTCTACTCGCTGCGCCACGGGCACCTGCGCCGCCTCGTCGACGAGGCGCTCAACGTCGCCGACCACCAGATCGGCCACCTGCCGCCGCACGACTGACCCGACCGCGCAGCCGACCCACCGCGCAGCCGACCCGCCCCACGACCGACCCGCCCGCGCGGGCACCGCCCCGGATCCGAGGGCGGACTTCCGGCGAATAGGTGCACAGGTACGCACTTGTTTTTATGATGGGCACACCACCCCACCGCCGACCTGGACGGAACCCGTGCTGTCCGTGCTGCGCAACCGTGCCTACCGCCACCTCTTCACCGCACAGGCCGTGGCCCTGGTCGGCACCGGCCTGGCCACGGTGGCGCTGTCCCTGCTGGCGTACCGGATCGCCGGCGACGACGCCTCGGCCGTCCTCGGCACCGCCCTGGCGATCAAGATGGTCGCCTACGTCGCGATCGCGCCGCTCGCCGGCGCACTCGCCGGGCGACTGCCTCGACGGACCCTGATGGTCGCGATGGACCTCACCCGGGCCTGCGTCGCGCTCACCCTGCCGTTCGTCGACCGGGTCTGGCAGGTCTACGTCCTGATCTTCCTGCTCCAGGCCGCTTCGGCCGCCTTCACCCCGACGTTCCAGGCCACCATCCCGGACGTCCTGCCCGCCGAACGCGACTACACCCACGCCCTGTCGATGTCCCGGCTCGCCTACGACCTGGAGTCGCTGTTCAGCCCCGCGCTCGCCGCGCTGCTGCTGTCCGTGGTGTCCTACGACTGGCTGTTCGCCGGGACGGCGGTCGGGTTCCTGGCCTCCGCCGCCCTGGTGGTCTCGGCCGTCCTGCCCAAGCCCGCCCCGGTCGAACCCGCCGGCGGCGGCTACGCCAGGGCCGCCCTCGGCACCCGCCTGTTCCGGGCCACCCCCCGGCTGCGCGCGCTGCTCGCCCTCGACCTCGCGGTCGCCGCCGCCGGCGCGATCGTCTTCGTCGACACCGTCAACGTGGTCCGCGACCACTTCCACCGCCCGGCCGGGGCCGTCTCGCTCGCGCTCGGCGCCTACGGCGTCGGCTCGATGCTCACCGCACTCCTGCTGCCCCGCCTGCTGGCCCGGGTCGGCGACCGCGCGATCATGCTGCCCGCCGCCTTCGCCCTGCCCGCCGTCCTGGCGGCCGTCACGGCGATCTCCGCCGCCCCGGCCGGCACCGGGACGTGGGCGGCCCTGCTCGCCGCCTGGGCGCTCGTCGGCGCCGGCAGCTCCGCCGTGCTCACCCCCGGCGGACGCCTGATCCGCCGCTCGGCCGCCGACGCCGACCTGCCCGCCGCGTTCGCCGCCCAGTTCTCGCTGTCGCACGCCTGCTGGCTGCTCACCTACCCGCTGGCCGGCTGGCTCGCGGCCGGCGCCGGGCTGCCCGTCACCGCCGTGGTCCTCGGCGTCGTCGCGCTGGCGGCCGCGACCGGCGCCGCCGCGCTCTGGCCGTCCCGCGACCCCGAGGCGCTGGAGCACCTGCACACCGACCTGCCCGCAGGCCACCCCCACCTCGCCGACGCGCACGCGACCGCCGGCGGCGCCTGGCAGCACGGCCACCACTACGTCATCGACCGGCACCACCACACCTGGCCCCGCCCGAGCGGCCCCCGCCCCCACGCCACGGCCGGCTGACCCCACGGCCGCGCCGCACCGGGACGTTCCCGGGCCGATGCGGACCGATGCCGGGGCCGATGCCGGGGCCGGGGCCGAGGTCAGCCGGCCTCCCGGCCGGGCCCGCCGAGCAGGGCGTCCAGCGTGAGACCGCCCAACTCGCCCTCCAGCCCCTCCACCCCGGGCGCCACGGCGAAGCGGAACTGCTGGGAGGCAAGCAGCGAGATCAGCCACCACGCCCCGGTCGCCGGTTCGAGGTCCGGCCGGACGCTGCCGTCGCGCTGCCCGTCGGCGAGCAGTTCGGCGAGCGTCGCCGCGATGAGCCGGTTCCCGCGCCGGGCCGCGTCGAGGACCACCGGTTCGGCGGTGAGGGTCATGGCGTCGGCGAACAGCACCCCGAGGGTGCCCCGGGCATGGACCCGGGCGAGGTGCCCGGGGGCGAGCAGCTCGGACAGCCACCCGCCGATGCTGGGGCTGCGCCCCGCCCACTCCCGCAGCGCGGCGTCCAACTGCCCGGCGGCGTGGTCGAGGACGGCGGCGAAGACCGCCGCCTTGGAACCGAAGTTCTGGAACACCACCGGCTCGCTGACGCCGACCCGGCGGGCGACCTCCGACATCCGGCCGCGCTGGTAGCCGACTTCGGCGAAGACCTCGGTGGCCGCCGCGAGGATCAGCGCCTGCCGGTCGGCCGGCTTCAGGCGTGTCCGCGTGCGCGGACGCTTCGCTTCGGGTTCTGACTCGGGCACGCCCGCATCCTATCCACCCCCTTGCGAGAAAACTTAGTGGCGACTAAGTTCAGTGCTACTTAGTCGCCACTAAGAAAGAGCCCGGCATGGAACTCGCACGCTTTCTGCACGGCACCTCGGACACCCGCACCGGCGGGCAGACGCTCACCCACGGACGCGCCTACGAGGCCTTCGGCAACGTCTTCTTCGGCGGCCGGCGCCGCCAGGTCTTCACCCGCCTCGCCCGCCTCAGCGGCGCCCGCCCCGGCGACCGCGCCCTCGACGTCGGCTGCGGCACCGGCTACCTCACCCTGTGCGTCGCCGACGCCGTCGGCCCGACCGGCAGCGCGCTCGGCATCGACCCCTCCCCCGACGTCCTCGCCCACGCGCGCCGGCGCGCCGTCCGCCACCCGCAGTGCGCCTTCGCCGACGGCATCGCCGAGGACCTCCCGGGCCCCGACGGCGGCTACGACCTCGTGGTCAGCAGCCTGATGGTCCACCACCTGCCCGAGGACGTCCGCGCCCGCGCCGCCGCCGAGATGTACCGCGTCCTGCGCCCGGGCGGCCGTCTCCTGCTCGCGGACTTCCGCCCGCCCGCCAACCCGCTGGCCCGTCACCTGGTCGGCGCCGTCACCGGGCCGGTCATGGAGCACAACCCGGTCCACCTGCTCCAGCCGCTCGTCCGGGACGCCGGCTTCACCGGCATCGAGACCGGCGACCTGCACCCGTGGATCCACTACGTCCGGGCCGCCAAGCCCACGGATCCCGGCACGCCTGCGGGGCCCGGCACGCCCGGGGCGTCCGCGGCGCCCGGGGAGCGCGCGTGATCACCACCGCGCCCCGCGGCAACCGCGCCCTGCGCACCGCGGCGATCCTGCTGATCCCCGCGGGCCTGCTCCTCCACCTGTGGCTCGGCACGAAGGGGCCGCTGCTCGCCGTCGCGGTCGGCCTGGCCTGCCACCTCGCCGCCGCCCTCGCCGCCCGCCGCCGGTTCGCCGCCCGCCGCCGGACGCACACCCCGCACGGCTGACGGCACCGGCCGCGCCGTGACGGGCCGCACGCCGGTACGGCCCGCCCCGGCGGGGACAGGCCGAACGCGCGGGACCGTCAGAACCACTCGGGGCGGCACTCCGCCGCCGTCCGGTCGAGGCTGTCCAGCAGGTCGAACTGCGGCCCGGTGCGCGGCAGTTCGACCCGGAAGAAGTACCGGGCGGCCTGCCGCTTCCCGGCCCGGAAGGCGTCCGCGCCCTCGCCCAGCGCGAGGAACTGCTCCAGCCAGATCCAGGCCAGCACCACGTGGCCGACGGCCTCCAGGTAGACGGAGGCGTTGGCCAGCGCGGTCGCCGGGTCCCCGGTCGCCCACAGCGCGGCGGTGGTCCGCCCGATCCGGGCCGCGGCGGCGTCCAGCCGGGCGGCGAGCCCGGCCGCCTCGCCGCCGGCCGCCGCGGCCCGCGCGGTGGTCGCCGCGAGGGTGTCGAGGAGCAGGCGCAGCCCCGCGCCGCCGGCCATCACCACCTTGCGGCCGAGCAGGTCGAGGCCGTGGATGCCGTGCGTGCCCTCGTGGATGGGGTTGAGCCGGTTGTCCCGGTAGAACTGCTCGACGTCGTACTCGCGGGTGTAGCCGTAGCCGCCGTGCACCTGGATGGCGAGGTCGTTGGCGGCCAGGCACCACTGCGACGGCCAGCTCTTGGCGATCGGCGTGAGGACGTCCAGCAGCAGCTTCGCCCGGGCCCGGTCCTCGGGCGTGGCGCCGGTGGCCTCCTCGTCGAGCAGCCGGCTGCAGTACAGGCCGAGGGCGAGCGCGCCCTCCACGTAGCTCTTCTGCGCCAGCAGCATCCGGCGGACGTCCGGGTGCTCGATGATCGGCACCTGCGGGGCGTTCGGGTCCTTGGCCCCGAGCGGACGGCCCTGCGGGCGGGTGCGGGCGTAGTCGAGGGCGTGCAGGTAGCCGGTGTAACCGAGCGCGGTGGCGCCCTGGCCGACGCCGATCCGGGCCTCGTTCATCATGTGGAACATGTACGCGAGCCCGTGGTGGGCCTCGCCGACCAGGTGACCGACCGCGCCCGGGGCGCCGCCGGGGGTGTGCCGGCCCTCGCCGAAGTTGAGCAGGGTGTTGGTGGTGCCGCGGTAGCCCATCTTGTGGTTGAGGCCGGCGAGCACCACGTCGTTGCGCTCCCCGAGCGCGCCGTCCGGTCCGACCAGGAACTTGGGCACGATGAACAGCGAGATGCCCTTCACGCCCGCCGGGCCGCCGGGGATCCGGGCCAGCACCAGGTGGACGATGTTCTCGCTGAGCTCGTGGTCGCCGCCGGAGATCCACATCTTGGTGCCGGAGATCCGGTACGTGCCGTCGGCCGCCGGCACCGCCCGGGTGGTGAGGTCGGCGAGCGAGGATCCGGCCTGCGGCTCGGAGAGGCACATGGTGCCGAAGAACCGGCCCTCGACCATCGGCCGCACGTAGGTGTCGATCTGCTCCCGGCTGCCGTGCGCCAGCAGCAGGTTGGCGTTGCCGACGGTGAGCAGCGGATAGGAGGCGGTGGCGATGTTGGCGGCCTGGAACCAGGCCCGGCAGGCGTTGGCGACCACGACGGGCAGCTGCTGGCCGCCGAGGTCGTGGTCCATCGAGGCGCCGACCAGGCCGGCCTCGGCATAGACCCGCAGGGCCCGGCCGATCTCCGGGATGAGGTGGACCCGCTCGCCGTCGAAGCGGGGTTCCTCGGCGTCGCCCTTCTTGTTGTGCGGGGCGAAGTGCCGGGTGGCGATGGACTCGCTGAGGTCCAGCACCGCGTCGAAGGTGTCCCGGTCGTGGTCGGCGTAGCGGGGGCGACGGGTCAGGGCGGTGACGTCCAGCCAGTCGTGCAGCAGGAAGTCGAGGTCACGGCGGGAGAGCAGCAGGGAGTCCAAGGCCGGGCATCCGATCGGGAGGGGTCGGGGGCGACGTGCGAGCAGCCGGGA
This sequence comes from Kitasatospora sp. NPDC086791, assembly GCF_040685975.1. NCBI lineage: Bacteria > Bacillati > Actinomycetota > Actinomycetes > Kitasatosporales > Streptomycetaceae > Kitasatospora > Kitasatospora sp. NPDC086791. Next base: position 399,861 of record NZ_JBFBOC010000001.1, read on the forward strand.
CCTTCCCGCCCGCCGCAGCACCGACACGCCGACCCGGTGGCTGACCTGTTTCTCAGACCGCGGTTCCGATCTTGCCGGTACGCACCGGTAAGGTGGTGGACCGTGGCCAGTCGTAAAACGTCGATCCTGGAAGCCGCGGCACGGGTGATCGCCCGCCGCGGGGTGCGCGGGCTGCGGGTGGAGGAACTCGCGGCCGAGGCGAACGTGTCGACCGCGCTCATCTACTACCACTTCAAGGACCGCACCGGGATCCTCCGGCAGACGCTGGAGTTCATCAACGACCGGGCGGAGCGCTACACGACCGACCGCGACCCGGACGCGCCGCCGCTGACGGCGCGTGAGGAGCTGGAGCAGACCTTGCTGCTGGAGCTCCAGGACACCGTCGAGGTGCGGGAGAACAGCACCGCCTGGGGCGAGCTGCGGGCGAGCGCGGTGTTCGACGAGACCTTGCGCGAGGACCTGGCGCGGGCCACCCGGATCTGGGTGCAGGAGATCGCCGAGCTGCTCGGCGTCGTCCGGCCGATGTCCTCGGCGGTCGCGCTGGCCGGCGCGGCGGAGCGGCTGACCGCACTGCTGGAGGGGCTGAGTACCCGCTGGCTCAGCGGCAGCCTGCCGCTGGCGCACGCCCGGACGCTGATGGCGGACGCGATCGAGGCCGAGGTGGCCCGGCTCGGTTCCTGAGCTCGGCCCGACTCCCCGCAGCGGCACGGCGCCGCGCGCCGCCGCACACAGCACGGCGGAGCAGCAGGAACAGCCCGGAGTCGCCCGGTCGTCACGCTGCGCACAGCAGCCGTCAAGGACGCGTCAGGACACGCCCGCGAGTTTGACTGAACTTTCAGTCAGTGTCAGCCTGAACCCGCAGGCAGGGCGCTCCCCCGCCCGCTCCGCTCCCGTGGTGCGCCGGTGCGTCGCGGCGCGAAGAGTGGAGTCGGCGGCTCTTCGGCACCCTTCCCGGCACCGTCGCACGATCTGGAGACCCTCATGACCCACTACCGCGATGACCGTTCCGCCGAGCCCTACCCCTGGGTGCCGGCGGACGACGTCCCGCACGCGCGGACCTGGATGTCCTGGCCCTCCCGCCGGGGCGTGTGGGGGCTGCGCCTGGGCGGCGTCCAGGAGGACATCGCCCTGATCGCCCGCACGATCGCCGAGTTCGAGCCGGTGGTCATGTGCGCCCCCGACGACTGGACCGCGGGCAAGGCCCGGTCCCGGTGCGGCTCCGGGGTGGAGGTGATCACCGCGATCCCCACCGACGACCTGTGGATGCGCGACATCGCGCCGGTGTTCCGCCGGGACGGGTACGGCGGCCTGGACGCCGTGGTGCTCAACTTCAACGGCTGGGGCAACAAGCAGGTGCACCACGACGACGCCCGGGCCGCCGAGCTGATCGCCACCCGCCGCGGCCTGCGCCACTCCTACGCGGACTTCGTCGGCGAGGGCGGGGCGATCGAGACCGACGGCGACGGCACCGTGATGGCCACCGAGAGCAGCCTGGTCAACAAGAACCGCAACCGCGGGATGAGCCGGGACGAGATCGAGGAGGCCGTCCTGGAGGCCTACGGCGCGGACCGGATGATCTGGCTGCCCGGCATCAAGGGCCGGGACATCACCGACGACCACGTGGACGTCACCTCCCGGTTCGTCCGCCCCGGTGTGGTGATGGTGCAGCTGCCGCCGGCGGACCGCGACGACGCCTGGGCGCGGGACGCCCGCGAGCAGTTCGCGATCCTGTCCGCCGCCACCGACGCCCGCGGCCGCCGGCTGCAGGTCGTCCCCGTGCACGGCCCGGACACCGTCCGCTCCCGCAGCTCCGCGTTCGTGGACTCCTACCTCAACTTCCACGTCGTCAACGGCGGTGTCATCACCGCCCGGTTCGGCGACGCCTACAAGGACGCCGCCGCCAGGGACGCGCTCGCCGCGGCCTTCCCCGGCCGCGAGGTGGTGCAGATCGACGTCGACCGCCTGATGGCCGGAGGCGGCGGCATCCACTGCTCGACCATGCACGAGCCGCTGCCGTAGCCACCGGCCGACCTCCCGCACACGCCCGTCCCACCTCGCACGCCACGCCCACCGCCCGGACCCACCGCTGGAGTTCCCGTATGACCAACGCCCTGCCCCGCCGCACCCTGATGCGTTCCCTCGCCGGTGTCGGCCTCGGTGTCGGCGCCCTCACCCTCGGCCTCACCGCCTGCGACCCCACCGGCGTCGAGGACGTCGACGGCGCCGCGCCGCCGTCCCAGGAGCCCGGCGGCACCCCCGGGGTGCGCCGGTTCGGGGCCGAGTGGGACAAGCACCTGCGCACGGTGATGTCCTGGCCCGCCTCCGAGAGCATCTGGGGCGACCAGCTCGCGGACGTCCGCCGGGACGTCGCGGGCCTGGCCCAGGCCATCGCCGCCCGCGAGCCGGTCGTCCTGATGGCCCGCCCGGAGCAGCAGGACGCCGCCCGGAAGGCCTGCGGCTCGGCCGTCGAGGTCGTGCCGATCGCCGTCGACGACCTGTGGGCCCGGGACACCCTGCCGGTGTTCGTGGAGGAGGGCGGCACGGTCAAGGGCGTCGACTTCAACTTCAACGGCTGGGGCGGCAAGCAGCAGCGCGGCAACGACTCCAAGGTCGCCCGGGCGGTGCTGGCCACGTACGGCGTCGAGCGGATCGAGACCCGGCTGGTCGCCGAGGGCGGCTCCTTCGAGACCGACGGCCAGGGCACCCTGCTGGTGACCGAGAGCTCCGTCGTCAACGACAACCGCAACCCGGGCATGAGCCGGGACCAGGTCGAGGCCGAGCTGAAGAAGCTGCTCGGCGTGACCAAGGTGATCTGGCTGGCGGGCGTCAAGGGCAAGGACATCACCGACGCCCACGTCGACTGCCTGACCCGCTTCGCCGCCCCCGGCGTCGTCCTCCTGGACCGTGCCTTCCCCGGCACCCCGCCGGACGTCTGGTCCCGCTCGGCCGACCAGGCCCGCACCGTGCTGAAGGAGGCCACCGACGCGACGGGCAGGAAGCTGCAGGTGGTGGAGCTCCAGCAGCCCGACCCGGACAGGATCACCGGGCGCGGTGACGCCTTCGTCTCCTCCTACATGAACTTCTACCTCGGCACCAAGGGCGTCTACCTGCCGAAGTTCGGCGACGCCAGGGCCGACGAGCGGGCGCAGCAGACCATGAAGCAGTACTTCCCCGGCCGCGAGATCGTCCCGGTGAAGATCGACGCGATCGCGGCCGGCGGCGGTGGCATCCACTGCGCCACGCACGACGTCCCCGCCCTCGGCTGACCGGACGGGCCGGCCCCCGGGAGCGTCCCGGGGGCCGGCCGCCGCCGGGGCCGGGTCCGGTCGGCGGACCGGACCCGGCCCCGGCGGATTCACCCGGCGGGCTGCTGCTGGGTGACGCAGTGGATGCCGCCGCCGCCCGCGCCGAGGTAGTCGATGTTCAGCTGTTCGACGGTGCGGCCGGGGAACAGCCGGGCGAGGGCGGCCCTGGCGGCGGCGTCGGCCCGGGTGTCGCCGAACTGCGCGGAGATCACCGCGTTGTTGCACAGGTAGTAGTTGGCGTAGGAGCCGACGAAGTTGGGGTCGGTCGAGCGGATGAGGGTGTAGTCGGGCCCCTGGATGCGGCTGACCGTGAACGGGGTGCCCTCGGCGCTGGTGGAGGTGGTCAGGGTCCGGTACTGCTGGCGCTCGTCCTGGGACCAGGCGTCGGTGTCGCTCGCCAGGGGCATCTGGACCGTCGCGGTGCCCGCGCCGACGAAGCGGGACGTGGCGTCCACGTGGTCGTCGGTGATGTCCTGGCCCGCGATGCCGGGGAACCAGATCACCTTGGTGGCGCCGAAGGCGGCGCACAGCGCGCTCTCGATCGCGGCCTGGGACATGCCGGGGTTGCGGTTGGCGTTGATGATGCTGCTGCGGGTGGCCATCAGCGTCCCCGCGGCGTCGGTCTCGACGGCGCCGCCCTCGGCGACCAGCCCGGCCGCGGTGAACGGCAGGCCGAGGTAGGCGGCGACGCGCTGGGCGACCAGGGCGTCGTTGCCGTGCGGGTTCTGGTGGTTGCCCCAGCCGTTGAAGTTGAGGCCGACGGTGTCGAGGCCGCCCGCGCCGTCGGTGCGGAAGACCGGGCCGGTGTCGCGCATCCAGCAGTCGTCGACCGGGATGTCCCCGATGACGGTGACGGCCGAGCCGCACATCGAGCGCGCCTTGGCGACACTGGCCGGGTTGGCGCACATGGTCACCGGCTCGTACGTCGCGATGGTCTTGGCGATCAGCGCGATGTTCGACTGGACGCCGCCGAGCTTGGTCCGCCAGATGCCGCTGTTGTCCGGCCAGGCCATCCAGGTCCGGGTGTGCCGGACGGTGTCCAGCGGCACGCGGTAGCCGGTGGCGGCGGCGACGGCCGGGCCGGCGGTGCCGCCGCGGGGTCGCACCGCCCGCGCCTGCGCCGGCCCGCCGGCCACGGCGGTCAGCGCGGTGCCGGCCACGGTGAGCCCGGCGGCCGCCAGGAACCGGCGCCGGTCGAGCCCGCCGTCGAACGCCGGCCGGGGTCTGGAGCTCTCCTCCATCATTGCCTCCACGTCAAAGTCCGCTGCTGGTGCAGCAGTTGACCGAAAAGGTAAAACTGGCCAAGCGCTCGGTCAATACTTTGCGCAGCTATCGGTGCCGATGCGCCCCTGCCGCGCTCCCGCAGTCGTTACAGTGGCGGCCATGGCGACACAGGCGACGGGCGCAGCCCCGCGAACGGCCCCCGGATCCGGCGGCACCGGCCGGGCGCGCGCTTCCGCCAAGGGCGAGCAGACCAGGGCCCGGCTGATCGCCGCGGCCCGCACCCTGCTCGCGGGCGACGGCGCCGGGCGGTTCACCACCCGCAACGTGGCCGCGCTGTGCGGGGTTTCGCACGGGATGTGCCACTACCACTTCGCGGACCGCACCGACCTGATCGTCGCGGTCGTGGCGGACATCCGGCCCGAGTGGATCACCCCGCTGGAGGAGGCCGTCGCCGGCCCGGGCGGCTACGCCGAGCGCGCCGACCGGGTGCTGGCGCTGCTCACCCGGCCCGAGAGCCCCGACCTGGCCCGGCTGCACGCGGCCCTGCACTGGCTCGCCCTCAACGACGAGCGCGTCCGCGCGGGCCTGGAGGCCGAGTACGCGCGGTGGCGCTCCGCCTTCGTGCGCCTGTTCCGCTGCCTGGTCGAGGAGCGCGGCGGCGACGCCGACCCGGTCCCGCTCGGCGAGGCCTTCGCCGCCGCCGTGGACGGCCTCGCCGCCATCGGCTCGCTCGACGGGACGGTGGACGCCGGGCGGGTGCTGCGGACCCTGCTGGACTCGCTGTCCGCCACCGCCTGACCCGACCCGCCCTGAGCTGACCCGACCTGACCCGACCTGAGCTGAGCTGACCCGACCTGAGCTGACCCGCCACACCCCCACCTGACCCGTGACCCGACCGGCCGGGGCACCTCCCGTCACGGACCGGGACCGGCCGCGGCCGCAGCGGCCTCCGCGGCCTCCGCGCGCTTGCGGCGCTCGACCCGGGCGCCGGCCGCGACGGTGAAGGTGAGGCACGCCGCGATGATGCCCTCGGCCCAGAAGAAGGCCAGGTAGTCGATCAGCGACCCGATCGGCGGCGACCCGGGCGCGGCGTTGCGCATGCCGATGAGCGCGAACAGGGTCGCGGCCATCCACCCGAGCGAGGGCCAGACCATCCCCTGCCGTCCCCGGTGGAGCACCTCGGCCCCGGCCGCGACCGCCAGGGCGAGCGCCCACATGGCCGCGATCATGAACCAGGCCAGGATGAAGGTGCTGCGCGCCCTGGTGACCGTGCCCTCCAGGACGATCGCCCCGGAGGGGCTCGGGGTGCTGGTCGGGTGGACCACGAAGAACGGGTCGGCGTTCACGACGACCAGGCCGACCGGGACGCCGCCCGCGCTGTCCGAGGCCGCGAACGACAGCGCGAAGTGGTGGCGGTCGAAGGGGTAGTCGGTCAGGGTGCCGCTGTAGAAGTCGGCCTGGACGGCCTGGGGCGTCGCGGCCTCCCCCGGCGCCGCCCGCAGCTCGGTGCGGGTCGCCGCCTGGACGGTGATCACGACCTGCCGGGTGAAGGCGGAGGAGTCCGGCCCCACGGCGAGCCCGCCGTGCGGGACCGCCACCACGAAGACGGTGAGGTTGCCCGTCCCGGGGTCGATCTCCTGGGAGGTGACGTCCAGTTCGATCCAGTCACCGGCGCTCGGCAGGGCCAGCTCGTGCGGCTGCTGCCGGGTGTTGCGCTCGTTCAGGTACAGCGCGACGCCGACCGAGCACAGGACCGCCACGATCAGCAGGGCGAGGAGGAAACGGTTGCCGCGCAACCTCGGCGCGCTCACGATCCGGTGACCGGCTGCTGCTGGGTGGCGCAGTGGATGCCGCCGCCGCCCGCGGCGATGTGGTTGATGTCGATCCGGGTGACCCGGCGGCCCGGGTGGAGGTCGCCGATGATGCCGGCCGCCCGGTCGTCGGCGGCCTGGTCGCCGAAGCGCGGGACGATGACGCCGCCGTTGCAGACGTAGTAGTTGAGGTAGGTGGCGAGGAAGTTCTTGCCGGCGCCCGGGATCAGGTCGAGGTCGGGCTCGGGGAGGTCGACCACCGTGAGCGCGCGGCCCTTGGCGTCGGTCGCGGACGCGAGCACCCGCACCGCCTGCGCGGAGGCGGTGGTCCAGACGTCCGGCGGGGTGCCGGCGGCGGGGCGGTGCAGGACGACGGTGCCGGGCTCGGCGAAGCGGGCGAGGGCGTCGATGTGGCAGTCGGTGATGTCCTGCCCGGCGACGCCCTGGAACCAGATCACCTTCTCGACGCCGAGCAGTTCCTTGAAGCTCGCCTCGATCCGGTCGCGGGAGATGCCGGGGTTGCGGTTGTCGTTGACCCAGGAGCTCTCGGTGGCCATCAGCGTGCCCTCGCCGTCCACCTCGATGCCGCCGCCCTCGCCGGTGATCGGCGCCTGGATCCGGGGGATGCCGTAGTGGGCGAGGACGTTGCGGGCGACCTGGCTGTCGTTGGCGTGGGTCTGTTTGCCGCCCCAGCCGTTGAAGTTGAAGTCGATCCCGGCGAGCCCCTGCGGGCCGGTGACGAAGGTCGGCCCGGTGTCCCGGGCCCACAGGTCGTCGACCATCAGGTCGAGCACCTCGACCGAGGAGCCGCAGGCCTGCCGGGCCTGGTCGGCCTGGTCGGGGCGGGCCAGCAGGACGACCGGCTCGAAGTCCGCGACGGCCCGGGCCAGGCCCGCGATGTCCTGGCGGACGCCGGGCAGTTGGTCGCCCCACACCTCCTCCAGCGCGGGCCACGCCATGAAGGTGCGGGTGTGCGGGGCGGACTCGGCGGGCATCGCCCGGCCGCCGGCCTGCGGGCCGCCGGACGTCTGGCCGCCGGCCGTCGGGCTGCCGGACGGCACCGCGCCCGAGGCGGCGGCACCGGTACCGGGCTGCTCCGGTGCTCCGCCGTCGGAGGAGCAGCCGCCGGCCAGGGCCAGGGCGGCGAGCGCGGCCCCGGACCGCAGGAGCGAGCGGCGGGACGGCCGGGGGTGAGCCATGGGGCCTCGTTCCGGTTGGTGTCGGGTTCGGCTCCGCAGGCTACTGACAGGACGGTCAGGATCCGGCGCGGCAGGGCTCCGCCGTTCGGGGGACAGCCCTCCCCGGGGGCCGGGGCCCCGGTGCCCGGCTCCCGTTCGCGCTGCGGCCGGCGCCGCCCGGTCGCCCCGGACCGGCAGGTCCCACCGCCTGCCGGTCCGGGGCCGTCCTACAGGGCGCGGCGCGCGGCGGCGATCCGCTCGGGATCCCAGCCGGGCCGCGGGACGGACTCCAACAGCAGCCGGGTGTAGGCGTGTTGCGGGGCGTCGAGGACCTGCGAGGTGGGGCCGGACTCGACGATCCGGCCGTGGCGCATCACGATCACCTCGTCGGTCACGCAGCGGACCACGCCGAGGTCGTGGGTGATGAACAGGTAGCCGACGCCGGTCCGTTCGCGGATGTCGGCGAGCAGGTTGAGGACCTGCGCCTGGACCGAGACGTCCAGCGCGGCGACCGCCTCGTCCAGCACCAGTACGTCCGGCTCGACGGCCAACGCCCTTGCGATGGCGACGCGTTGGCGCTGGCCGCCGGAGAGCTGCCGGGGCAGCGCCTCCGCCGCCCGGGTGCCGAGGCCGACCTGGTCGAGGAGTTCCCGGATCCGGGCCGCGTGGTCGGTGCCGGGGAAGTGCAGCCGCAGGGTCTCCCGCAGGACGGCCTCGACGCTGGTGCGCGGGTCCAGGGAGAGGTACGGGTCCTGGAAGACCATCTGCACCTCGCGGGCGCGGGCCAGCCGTTCGGCCCTCCCCCGGGCCCGCCCGGTCCGGGCCCGGCCACGGACCGACACCTCGCCGGCGTCGGCCTGTTCGAGGCCGACCACGATCCGGGCGGTGGTGGTCTTGCCGGAGCCGGACTCGCCGACGATGCCGAGCGAGCCGCCGGCCGGGAGGGTGAACGAGACCTCGTCCACGGCCCGTACGCTGCCGAAGCTGCGGCACAGCCCGTTGACCTGCAGGACGGCCTCAGTCATCGGCGCGGCTCCCTTCGAGCGGGTGGTGGCAGGCGACCGGGCCCGGCGCGGGGGCCTCCGTGCGGCACGGCTCGGTGGCGTACCGGCAGCGGGCGGCGAACGCGCAGCCGGGCAACTCCTGCCGCAGATCCGGCGGTTGGCCGTCGATGGCGGCGAGCCGGCCGCGCCCGGCGTCCAGCCGGGGAGTGGCGGCGAGCAGCGCGGCGGTGTAGGGGTGGCGGGGCCGTTCGAACAGCGCCTCGGCAGGCCCGTGCTCGACGATCCGCCCGGCGTACATGACGTGCACCCGGTCGCTGATGGCGGCGGCGAGCCCGAGGTCGTGGGTGACGAACAGCAGGCCGGTGCCGAAGCGTTCGCGCAGCCGGTCGAGGAGCGCGACCACCTCGGCCTGGCTGGTGACGTCGAGCGCGGTGGTCGGCTCGTCGGCGAGCAGCAGGACCGGGTCACCCATCAGCGCGGCGGCGATCATGACGCGCTGGAGCATCCCGCCGGACAGCCGGCCGGGGTGGCGGCGCAGCAGCTCCGGGCCGAGGCCGACGGCGTCGAGCAGTTCGGCCGCGCGCCGGTCGGCGTCGGCCGCGCCCATGACACCGGTACGGCGGACGCCCTCGGTCAGGAAGTCGCCGACGCGGCGCAGCGGGTTGATGGCGGCCCGGGGGTCCTGGAAGATCATCGCGGCCCGGCCGGTGCGCAGCGCGCGCAGCCGCTCGGGGCCCATGGTCAGGACGTCCTCGCCGTCGACCAGGACGCTGCCCTCGGCGGTGGCGCCGGTCGGCAGCAGGCCGAGGGCGGTGCGCGAGGTGAGGGTCTTGCCGGAGCCCGACTCGCCGACCAGGGCGACGGTCTCGCCGGGGGCGACGGTGAGGTCGACCCCGTCGAGGACGGGCCGGGCGGCGCCGGGCAGGTGGAGCCGCAGGCCCCTGATGTCGAGCGCGTTCACCCGCGCCCCGGGGTCCTCGGGGTTGACGCGCGCCTCGGGGTTCACGGAGTCCTCGGGATTCATCTGCTCCCCCGGGTTCATGGGGTCCTCCGGGCGACGCGGTCGGCCCAGCGCTCGCCGACCACGTTGAAGGCGACGACGGTGAGCACGATGAGGACGCACGGCAGGATCGCGGACAGCGGGTAGCCGTGCTGGATCGCGGTCTGGCCGTCGAAGACCATCCGCCCCCAGTCGGGGGTGAGCGCGGGGACGCCGAGTCCGAGGAAGGACAGGCCGGCCAGGTCCATGAGGGCGTATCCGAAGTTGATGGTGGACTGGGCGAGGACGATCGGGGCGATGTTGGGCAGGACGTGCCGCAGGCAGATCTGCCCGGCGGAGTGCCCCTGGACCCGGTAGGCGCTGACGTACGGCCGTTCGCGTTCGGCCAGCACCAGGGAGCGGGTCAGCCGCGAGACGTACGGCAGGTAGGCGATCGCGAGGGCGAGGACGGGGGCGAGCAGGCCCTCCCCGTACACCGAGACGATCAGGATGGCGAGCAGCATGCCGGGGAAGGCGAAGACCAGCTCGGTGCTGCGGGACAGCACGGAGTCGAGCCAGCCGCCGCGCCAGCCGGCGACCAGGCCGACCAGCACGCCCGCGACGGTGGAGAAGACGACCACGCCGAGCGGGCCGAGCAGGGAGGTGCGGGCGCCGAGCAGCAGCCGGGAGAGGGTGTCGCGGCCGGCCGCGTCGACGCCGAGCAGGTGGTCCGGCGAGGGGCCGGCGAGGGCGTTGCCGAGGTCGACGGCGTTCGGGTCGGCCGGCGCCACCCAGGGGGCGAGCAGGGCGGCGAGCACGACCAGGGCGACGATGCCGAGGCAGGCCAGGTGGAGCGGGGCGCGGGCGGCCTTGAGGCGGCCGAGGCCGGGCCGTCGGGTGAGGGCGACACTCATGCGTCGGACCTCCTGGTGCCGAGGGTGACCCGGGGATCGACCAGCGGGTGCAGCAGGTCGACCACCAGGTTCACGGTCATGAACAGGGCCACGATCAGCAGCGAGATGGCCTGGACGGTCGGGAAGTCCTTGGTGGTGGTGGACAGTTCGAGGAGCTGGCCGATACCGCCGATGCTGAACGCGGACTCCACCAGGATCGTGCAGACCAGCAGGGTGGAGACGATCAGGCCGCCGGTGGTCAGGACGGTGCCCAGCGAGTTGCGGAACACGTGGCGGCGGATCACCTCGTGCTCGGGCACACCGCGGCTGCGGGCCACGGCGACGTGTTCGCCCTCCAGAGCCTCCAGCATCGCCGAGCGGGTGACCCGGGCGAGCATCCCGATCAGGTACAGCGCGAGGGCGATCGACGGCAGGGTGAGGTGCCACAGCAGGTCGGCGAAGCCGTCGCCGGTGCCGCTGGTCGGGAACCAGCCCAGCGTGACCGCGAACAGACCCTGCAGCAGGACCGCCGCGACGAAGGACGGGGTGCCGACCGCGAGCGTGGTGGAGAGCAGGATCGCCGAGTCGGTCGCGCCGCCGCGCACCGCGCCGATCCAGCCCAGGGCCAGGCCGATCAGGACGACCACGACCAGGGCCATGGCGACCAGCGTCAGGGTGGCGGGCAGCCGGTCGGCGAGCAGGGTGGACACGTCGGTGCGGTAGGTGATCGAGCGCCCGAAGTCGCCCTGAAGCACCTGGCCCAGCCAGCGGAAGTACCGGACCAGGAAGGGGTCGTCGAGGTGGTACTGGTCGTTGATCGCCCGCAGGGCGGCCGGCGAGGCCGACCGGCCGGACAGCAGGAAGCTCGCCGGGCTGCCCGGCGCGAGGTACATCGCGCCGAACACCACGAAGGACGCGCCGAGCAGGGTGGCGGCCATCTCGGCCAGCCGCCGGACGGCGAATCTCAGGAAGTTCACCGTGCGGCTCCCACGTCGGCGGCCCACGGGTAGTACATGTACGAGATGGTGGTGGGGGCGCCGGTGATGCGCTTGTTGAGGAAGACGGCGGTGGGCCACTCGGCGACCGGGAGCCACAGCAGCTGCTCGGAGGCGGTCCGCTGGAGCTTCGCCTCGATCGCGGCGCGCTTGGCCGGGTCGTACTCGGCGGTGGCCTGGTCGACCAGTGCGTCGTAGGCCGGGTCACTGTAGCCGGCGAAGTTCTGGTAGGCCCCGGTCCTGAAGTTGGTGAGCAGGTCGAGCGGGTCGGTGACCGAGTCGTAGTAGGTCTCGGGGAACATGTCCAGGCCTTCGCGGGCCTTGGGGTCGGTGAACAGCGCGGTGAAGGCGTTCGGGGCGATCGTCCTCAGCTGGACGTTCAGGCCGATCCTGGCACCGGCGGCCTGGACGGCGGTGGCGAGCAGCGAGACGTCCTGGCCGATGGTGCTGGTGGCGACGGTGAGCGTTCTGCCCTCGGCGCCGGCCTCCTTGACCAGGGCCTTGGCCCGGTCCAGGTCCTGGGCGGTCGGGGTGAGGTGGTCGAAGGCCGCCTTCCGGACGTCCTCGGGGGCGCCGGCCCAGGCGGCCCGGGTGGTGAGCGAGCCGGTGACGGTGCCGGCTCCGGCGAGGCCCGTCTTGACGAAGCCGGAGCGGTCGAGCGCCAGGGACAGGGCCTGGCGGACCCGGAGGTCGCCGAGCGGGCCCTGCATGCTGGTGACGTTGAGGTTGACGGTGCTCAGGCCCTCGCCGAAGTAGAGCGTGCCCGCGCCGCTCCTGCGCAGCCGGTCGTAGCTCTCGGTCGGGATCAGGTAGCCGCCGTCGACGTCGCCGGTGAGCATCGCGTTGGTGCGGGCGGACGGGTCGGTGAGGAAGCTGAAGACGACCTTCCTGGCCTTGGCCTTGGCGCCCCAGTAGTCGTCGAAGCGCTGGAGCTCGATCGACTGGCCCTTCGCCCAGGCGCCGAGCTTGAACGGGCCGGTGCAGTCGAGGCTGCCGCCGGTGCCGTAGTCCTTGCCGGCCGCCTCCACCCCGGCCCGGGCGGCGACCACGCCGGCGGCGGTGGCCATGTACTGCGGGAACTGGGAGTCCGGCTGCTTGAGCTTGACGGTGACCTGGAGCGGCCCGGTCTTGCCGACGGAGTCGACGTTCTGGAACACCTGGGCCCAGGCCGAGGCGTTGTCGGGGTTCGTCTGCCGGCCGAGGCTGTAGACGACGTCGTCGGCGGTCATCACCGTGCCGTCGTGGAAGTGCACGCCGGACCGCAGGTCGTAGACCCAGGTGGTGGGATCGGGGTTGGTGGCCTTCTCGGCCAGGCCGGGGGCCAGGGTGAGCCGGGGGGTCCAGCGCATCAGGCTCTCGCAGACGTTCGCGAGGACGGTGTTCTGCGGGTAGTCGAAGGCCTGGACGTAGTCGAGGGTGGGCGGCTCCGCGTAGGTGGCCCAGGTGAAGGAGTCGAGCTCGCCCTTGGCCGGCGGGGTGTCGGCGGAGAGCCGGACCGACGCCTGGTCGGAGCCGCCGCGCGGCGGGCCGGAGCAGGCGGCGACCAGGGCCGCGGCCGAGAGCAGGGCGGTGGCGAGGGCGAGCCGGCCGGGGGCGCCGGCGCGTCTCGCGGGCGCGGAGGGAGTCATGAGGGGGTGTTCTCCGTTCGCTGGCGAGGGGGTCAGGCGTGGGCGGCCGGGATCTGCTGGGTGATGCAGTGGACGCCACCGCCGCCGTAGGCGATGACCCTGGCCCGCACGCCGACGACCTTCCGGTCCGGGCAGGCGGCGGCGAGCACGGCCAGCGCACCCTCGTCCTCGGGGTGGTCGGCTACCGGCACGACGACACCGCCGTTGGCCAGGTAGAAGTTCAGGTACCCTACCTCGACGTCGCGGCCGGCGACCTCGACGAAGGCGGCCTGCGTCAGGTCGACGATCTCGAAGGGCCGGCCCTGGGCGTCGGTGGAGTGCTCCAGCACGGTGCGGTTGGCCCGCATCCGCACGTGGTCCGGGTGCTCCGGGTCGGCCGGCAGCTGCACCACGACCTTGCCGGGGGCGACGAAGGCGCAGACGCCGTCCACGTGCCCGTCGGTCTCGGTGTCCAGCGCGCCGCCGTAGGGCAGCCAGATCACCTTGGTGACGCCGAGCCGCGCCTTCAGCTCGGCCTCGATCTCCTCCCGGGTCAGCTCCGGGTTGCGGTTGGGGTGCAGCAGGCACTGCTCGGTGGTGATCAGCGTGCCCTCCCCGTCGACGGTGATCGCACCGCCTTCGAGGATCATCTCGGAGCGGATCGCCGGGTCGCCGAGGTGCTCCAGCAGCAGGCCGCTGATCCGGTCGTCGGCGTCCCAGGGGTGGTGCTTGCGGCCCCAGGCGTTGAAGCGGAAGTCCACGCCGGCCCGGCGGCCGTCCCCGTCCAGGACGAAGATCGGCGCGGAGTCGCGGAACCAGGAGTCGTCCGTCGGCAGCTCCACGACGGTGATGCCCGCGCCGCACCGGGCGCGCGCGTCCTCGCCGTGACCGGGCGGCGCCACCATGGTGACCGGCTCGAACTCGGCGATGGCGCGGGCGACCGCCGCGTACTCGCCCTGCACCTCGTCGAGGGTGTCGCCCCACAGCTCCGGGCGAACCGGCCAGGCCATCAGGCAGCCCTCGTGCTCGGTCCACTCCGCGGGCATTCGGTACGTCACGGGAAACCTCTTCTGTTCGGGTCCGGCCGGGCCGGCGCGTTCGGTGCGCCGGCCGGCCGGGAGGGAGGGTGGGTGAGCGGTGGTCCTCGGCGGCCCGTCTCCGTGGGGTTCCGGACGGGCCGCCGAGGGGTCTCAGAGGGCCGGCGGCACGGCCGGCTGGGACTGGGTGGCGCAGTGGATGCCGCCACCGCCGGAGGCGATGTTGTCGATGTTCAGCTGGACGACGTCGCGGCCGGGGAACTCGGCCTGCAGGATCGCGTAGGCCTGGCCGTCGGCGACGGCGTCGCCGAACTGCGGGACGAACACGGCGCCGTTGGCGACGTAGAAGTTGGTGTAGCTGGACAGGAAGTCCTTGCCGCGCCGGCGGGTCCTCGCCCGGTCGGGGCCGGGCAGTTCCAGGACGGTCAGCGGGCGGCCCCGGGCGTCGGTGGCGGTCCGCAGGACGTCCTTGGCCTGCTCGTAGACGTCGATCCAGATCCGGTCGGTGCCGGGGCCGGGCCGGTCGAGGATGACCCGGCCGGGCGTGGTGAAGCGCGCCAGGCAGTCGATGTGGTCGTCCGTGATGTCCTGGCCCGCCAGACCGGCCAGCCAGATCACCTTGTCCATCCCGAGCGCGCTCTTCAGGGCCTGTTCGACCTGGTCCTGGGACATCCCGGGGTTGCGGTTGGGGTTCACGAGCGAGCTGACGGTGGCCAGCAGGGTGCCCTGGCCGTCCGTCTCCAGGGCCCCGCCCTCGCCGACGAAGGGGGCCTGGACGCGGTCGACGCCGTACTCGGCGAGGAGGGCGGCCGCGACCGCGGCGTCCTCGGTGAAGCGCTGGTAGTACGGGGTGCCGGTCTTGCCCCAGCCGTTGAAGTTGGTGTCGACCCCGGCGATGGCACCCGGCGCGACCACGAAGGTCGGGCCGAAGTCGCGGATCCACAGGTCGTCGTTGGCGATCTCGACCACGGTGATGCCGTAGGAGGCGCCGGGGCCGCAGTAGTACCGCGCGTCGGCGGCCTGGCCGGGGCGGGCGACCACGACGACCGGTTCGTAGCGGGAGATCTCGTGGGCGACCCGGGCGATGTCGTCCCGGACCGCGGAGAGCTGGGTCCGCCAGATCGAGGACAGGGCCGGCCAGGCCATGAAGGTGCGGTCGTGCCGGTCGCTCTCGGCCGGCATCCGCAGCCTCGCGGGGGCGGCCGTTTCGGTGGGGGCGGCCGTTTCGGCGGTCGCGGCCCGGGCGCTCGCCGGCAGCACGGCACCGAGGGCGATCAGCGGGACGGCGGCCGCGCCGAACCGGAGCAGACCGCGGCGGGAAGGCGTGGGGGATCGCATGGGACTCCCTGAGTGACGTGGGAGGTGTGGGGGTTGCCCCGCATCCTCTACCGTACTGAAAATTCAGTCAAGCGTTTGAGGCAAAGCCAGGGCAAGTCACTGAAACGATCATCAGGAACCGCGCCTGACCAGCCGGGAAGCCCGGTAGAGTGGGCGACCATGTCGGACCGTCGGACGGAAATACTCAAGGCCGCCACCCGGGCGATCGCCCGCCGTGGCGTACGCGGGCTGCGCGTGGGCGAACTGGCCGCCGAGGCCGGGGTGTCCACCTCGCTGATCTACTACCACTTCACCGACCGGGCCGGCCTCCTGCGCCAGACGCTGGAGTTCATCAGCGACCGCGCCGACCACTACACCACCGACGAGGACGACCCCGCGCCCCGGAGCCGGGACCCCAGGGCCGACCTCGAACGGGTGCTGCTCGGGGAACTGCAGGACAGCACCGATGTCCGCGAGAACAGCACCGCCTGGGGCGAGTTGAGAGCCACCGCGGTGTTCGAGCCGAGCCTGCGCGAGGACCTGGCGCGGACCACCCACACCTGGGTGCACGACATCGCCGAGCTGCTCGCCCGGGCCGACCCGACCGGCACCGCACCCGCACACGCGGCCGCCGCCGAGCGCCTCACCACCCTCGTCGAGGGCCTCAGCGTGCGCTGGCTGAGCGGCTCGCTGCCGCTGGACCACGCGCGCCGGCTCCTGCGCGGTGCCGTCGAGACCGAACTGCGGGGCTGAACGGCCTCGGCCCGGCGGCCGGCTCCGGCCTCCGGTCGGCCCGTCACGGCTACCCTGACGGTACCTCTAAACTTCGCGATGCCGTCTGCGCCGACCAGCGCCGTGGCCGCCCGGGGGCGCCGTTCCGGCTCCCGTCCCCCTCCCTGTCCGCCGAGAGAGGCCACCGCATGTCCGCCGACCGATCCCCCTTCGCCCTGCAGCCCGTCTTCCAGGAACTCACCGCGGACGACCCGCGCGAGGTCGGCGGCCACCTGCTGTACGCCCGGCTCGGCGCCGGCGGCATGGGCCGGGTCTACCTCTCGTACACCCCCGGCGGGCGGCCGGTGGCGCTCAAGGTGGTCCGGCCCGAACTGGCCGAGGACCCCGAGTTCCGGGCCCGCTTCGCCCAGGAGGTGGCCAGCGCCCGGCGCATCCACGGGCTGTTCACCGCGCAGGTGGTCGACGCGGGCGTGGACGCCGCCACCCCGTGGCTGGCCACCACCTACGTGCCGGGCCCCTCGCTCCAGCAGGTGGTGCAGCGGTTCGGTCCGCTCCCGGAGCGGACCGTCCTGCTGCTGATGGCCGGCATCGCCGAGGCGCTGCAGGCGATCCACGCCAGCGGCGTGGTCCACCGCGACCTCAAGCCCGGCAACGTGCTGATCGCCTCCGACGGCCCCCGGGTGATCGACTTCGGCATCGCCCGCGCCGCCGACGCCAGCGCGCTCACCGGCACCGGACTGCGCATCGGCTCGCCCGCCTACATGGCGCCCGAACAGGCCATGGGCCGGGCCGCGACCCCGGCCACCGACGTGTACGCGCTGGGCGCGCTCACCGTCCACGTCGCGGGCGGCACCCCGCCCTTCGGGGACGGCCCGGACCCGGCCGCGCTCTACCGGACCGTCCACGAGGAGCCCGACCTCGGCCGGGTGCCGCCGACCCTGCACGAGCTGCTGCTGCGCTGCCTCGCCAAGCGGCCCGAGGACCGTCCGACCACCGCCGAGGTGATCGCCGCCGCCCGGAACCACCCGGCGGTCGGCGGGCACCTCCGGTTCGGCGACGACTGGCTCCCGCACCCGCTGACCAGCCAGATCACCCGGCACGCCGAGCTGCCGCAGGTGCCCGCGGAGGCCGCCGGAGCCGCCGCGCGGCCCGGCTGGGACTCGGCCCGGACGGTCCTGGCGCCGACGGCCGCGCCGACGCCGACCCTGCTCGCCCCCGGGCCCGGCTCCGCGCCCGCCTCCGTCTCCGACCCTTCCTCCGTGCCCGGCTCCGGCTCCGGCTCCGCCTCCGGGCCGCCCGGGTCGTCGACGGCCTCCCGCGCGGCCCGGCGCGAGGACGAACGGGGCCGGGGCCGCCGCCGCGCCCTCGGGCGGACCGCGCTGACCGCCGCCGTCGCCCTGACCGTCGGCGCCGCGGCGGCGGTGTTCCTGCTCGACGACCAGGAGCCGGTGGAGGCCGCGACCGCCGAGGCCCCGGTCTCCGGCTCCGCCACGCCGGTCGCCCCGAGCGCCCCGGCGACGCCCGCGGGATCACCGACGCCCACCCGCTCGGCCTCCGCCGCACCGACCGCACCGGCAGCTTCGACGCCGTCCGGGCCCGCCGCCGACTTCGCGCCGGTCTACCGCTCCGTCGAGCTGACCTCGGCGGACTCCGGCTACGAGTTCGACCTCGCCACCGGCACCGTGGTCCCGGTCGACAGCGCGACCTGGTACGTCGGCCGGGGGGAGGGCGAGTTCCTCGTCCCGGAGACCGCCGACTCCTTCATCGGCCGGGACGCCGGCCTGGGCGTGGCCGAGTGCCTCAAGGGCCTCGGCAGCCGTCCGGCCGGACGGATCCCGTTCACCGCCGTCGGGCCGCGCGGCGCCTTCTGCGTCCGGTCCGCGGACGGGCGGGACCTCGCGGTCGTCCGGGTGCTGTCGACCGCGGGCGCGGACGGCCCGGTCAGGGTCTCGGTGGACCACTACCGCCGCAACGGCTGAGCCGGCCCGCCGCGCGGACGGCCCCGCACACGGCCGAGAGCCGTCGCCCACCCGGCCGCGTGGCGGGGGACGACGGCTCTCGGCGTCGAGGGCGGTGCCCAGGTCGACGGCGCCGCTCAGTGCGGTCGGACCGGCGGCCCGTCCGGGCGGGCCTGAGCCTTCCCCGGGTCGCCCACCGGCTCGGCCGCCGCCGCGGCGGCGACGGCGGCGGCGGCGGGCCGCCCCTCCTCCCGCATCGCCGCCGTCTCGGACTTCAGGATGCGCATCGACTTCCCCAGTCCGCGCGCCGTCTCGGGCAGTTTCTTGGAGCCGAACAGCAGCACCAGGACGGCCACCATCACCAGCAGGTGCCAGGGCTCCAGACCATTGCGCAGCATCGCCGCCTCACCCGGCCTTTCATCGTCGTGACCGGGGCCGCGCGCTCGGCGGCCCGGGTCGTCTCGGGGCGTTTTGGGTGGCTTCACCGTAAAGCTTGACTGATTTTTCAGTCAATGCGAGAGTTCAGGAGTGGCGATGCCGGACCACCCCGTCCACCAGGACGGCCACGTCCGCCGCCCACCGGCGCCCGCAGTCCGCTCCCCCGGAGCCCCGCCCTCGCCGCCGGACCGGATCCACCCTCAGCCCCACCGGAGTCCAGCGTGTCCCAGTCCCCCCTCGCCCGTCGCACGGTGCTGCGCTCGCTCGCCGGCGCCGGTGTGATCGCCCTCGGCGCGACCGCCTGCACGGCCTCCGGCGACGACCCGGCCGACCCGGCGTCCCCGTCCGCCCCCGCCACCGAGCAGCCGCCCGCGGACGCACCCGGGCAGCCCGCGGCGTCCGCCGGCGGACGCCGGCTCGGCAGCGAGTGGGAGAAGCACGAACGGACCTTCATGGCCTGGCCCGCCTCCGAGAACGTCTGGGGCGAGCAGCTCGGCGCCGTCCGCACGGACATCGCCTCGGTGGCCCGGGCCATCGGCGCGCGCGAACCGGTGGTCATGCTGGTGCGCCCCGGCCAGGAGTCCTCGGCCCGCAACGCCTGCGGCTCGGACGTCGAACTGCTCTCCGTCCCGGTGGACGACCTGTGGGCCCGCGACACCGTGCCGGTGTTCGTGGAGGAGGGCGGCAAGGTCAAGGGCGTCGACTTCAACTTCAGCGGCTGGGGCGGCAAGCAGGAGCACGCCAACGACGCCCGCATCGCCCGCGCGGTCCTGGAGAAGTACGGCGTCGAACGACTGGAGACCCCGATCACCGCCGAGGGCGGCTCCTTCGAGACCGACGGCCAGGGCACCCTGCTGGTGACCGAGAGTTCCGTCGTCAACGACAACCGCAACCCGGGCATGAGCCGGGACCAGGTCGAGGCGGAGCTCAAGAAGGCGCTCGGCGTCACCACGGTGATCTGGCTGGCGGGCGTCAAGGGCCAGGACATCACCGACGCCCACGTCGACTGCCTCACCCGCTTCGCCGCCCCCGGCGTCGTCCTCCTGGACCGTGCCTTCCCCGGCACCCCGCCGGACGTCTGGTCCCGCTCCGCCGACCAGGCCCGCGCCGTCCTCGCCGAGACCACCGACGCGACCGGCAGGAAGCTCAAGGTGATCGAGATCAGCCAGCCCGACCCGGACAGGATCACCGGCCGCGGCGACGCCTTCGTCTCCTCCTACATGAACTTCTACATCGGCAACAAGGGCGTCTACCTGCCGCTGTTCGGCGACGCCCGGGCCGACGGCCACGCCCAGGAGATCTTCCGGGACCAGTTCCCCGGCCGCGAGATCGTCCCCGTGCGGATCGACACCATCGCCTCCGGCGGCGGCGGCATCCACTGCTCCACCCACGACCAGCCCGCCGGCTGACCCCCACCGCCCCGTACCGAGGGAGAAGGGAACCCCCGTGCAGCTGACCCCCACCGAACGCGACCGGCTGCTGATCTTCACGGCCGCCGAACTCGCCCGCGCCCGCCGGGCCCGCGGCCTGCGGCTCAACGTCCCCGAGGCCACCGCGCTCGTCTCGGACACCGTCTGCGAGGCCGCCCGCGACGGGCTGCGACTGGCCGAGGCCGTCGCCCGCGGCCGGTCCGTCCTCGCCGCCGACGACGTCCTGCCCGGCGTGCCGGACCTGGTCACCGAGATCCACGTCGAGGCCGTGTTCGAGGACGGCACCCGCCTCGCCGTGGTCGCCGACCCCTTCGGCGGCGGCACCCTCGGCGCGGCCGCACCCGGCGCCGTGCTCCCCGACGGGAACCCCGCGCCCGGGCCGGAGCCCGTCCGCACCCTCGCCGTGCGCAACACCTCCGAGGTGCCGGTCTCGGTCACCTCGCACTTCCACTTCTTCGAGGCCAACCCGCGCCTGGCCTTCGACCGCGCCGCCGCCTACGGCATGCACCTCGCGGTGCCGGCCGGCTCCTCGGTGCGCTTCGACCCGGCCGCCACCGTCGAGGTCGGCCTGGTGCCGATCGGCGGCGAGCGGGTCGCGATCGGCTTCGCCGGCCTGGTCGACGGCCCACTGGACGCGCCCCGGGTGAGGAGCGAGGCGCTGCGCCGGGCCGCCGAGCAGGGCTACCTCGGAGCAGTCGACGACGGACAGGAGAACCAGCCGTGAGCAGCAGCATCGAAGCGTCCGAGTACACGGCGGTGCACGGCCCGCGCGCCGGGGACCGGGTCCGGCTCGGCGACAGCGGCCTGGTCGTCCGCGTGGAGTCCGACTCGCAGGCGCCCGGCGACGAGTTCCTGGTCGGCTTCGGCAAGACCGCCCGGGACGGGCTGCACCTCAAGGCCGCGGCCGTGCGGGACACCTGCGACCTCGTGATCAGCAACGTCCTGGTGATCGACGCGGTCCAGGGCATCCGCAAGACCTCGATCGGCATCCGGGAGGGCCGGATCGCCTCGATCGGCCGCGCGGGCAACCCGGACACCCTGGACGGCGTGGACGTGGTCGTCGGCACCGGCACCACCATCGTCTCCGGCGAGGGCCTGATCGCCACCGCCGGGGCCATCGACACCCACGTCCACCTGATGTCCCCGCGGATCATGGAGGCCTCGCTGGCCTCCGGTGTCACCACGATCATCGGCCAGGAGGTCGGCCCCGCCTGGGGCGTCGGCGTCAACTCCCCCTGGGCCTTGCGGCACGCCTTCAACGCCTTCGACGCCTGGCCGGTCAACATCGGCTTCCTGGGCCGCGGTTCGTCCTCCCACCCGGCCCCGCTGGTCGAGGCCCTCGCCGAGGGCGGCGCCTGCGGGTTCAAGGTGCACGAGGACATGGGCGCGCACACCCGCGCCCTGGACACCGCACTGTCCGTCGCCGAAGTCCACGACGTCCAAGTCGCCCTGCACACCGACGGGTTGAACGAGTGCCTGTCGGTCGAGGACACCCTGCGCGTGCTCGACGGGCGGACCATCCACGCCTTCCACATCGAGGGCTGCGGCGGCGGACACGTCCCCAACGTGCTCAAGCTGGCGGGCGTGCCGAACGTCATCGGCTCCTCCACCAACCCCACCCTCCCGTTCGGCCGGGACGCGGTCGCCGAGCACTACGGCATGATCGTCTCCGTCCACGCCCTCCAGACCGACCTGCCCGGCGACGCCGCGATGGCCCGCGACCGGATCCGGGCCGGCACCATGGGCGCCGAGGACGTGCTGCACGACCTCGGCGCCATCGGCATCACCTCCTCCGACGCCCAGGGCATGGGCCGCGCCGGCGAGACCGTGCGCCGCACCTTCGCCGTCGCGGGCAAGATGAAGGCCGAACTCGGCCCGATGGAGGGCGACGGCCCGGACGACGACAACGAACGCGTGCTGCGCTACATCGCCAAGCTCACCATCAACCCGGCCATCGCGCACGGCCTTGTCCACGAGGTCGGCTCGATCGAGACCGGCAAGCTCGCCGACATCGTGCTGTGGCGCCCCGCCTCCTTCGGTGCCAAGCCGCAGCTGGTCCTGAAGGCGGGGTTCCCCGCGTACGGCGTCACGGGCGACCCCAACGGCGCCACCGAAACCTGCCAACCCCTGGTCATGGGGCCGCTGTTCGGTGCCCACGGCGCCACCCCCGCCGACCTCTCGGTCGCCTTCACCAGCCGCGCCGCCGCCGAGTCCGGCACCGACCACCGCCCCTACGACGCGATGACCACCCGACGCCGCCGCGTCGCGGTCCGGGGCACCCGCGGCATCGGGCCGCGCGACCTGGTCCGCAACACCCGCCTCGGCGAGGTCCTGGTCAACGCCCGCAACGGACTGGTCACCCTGGACGGCGCCGCCCTCCGCACCGAACCCGCCGACACCGTCCCGCTGAACCGCCTCTACTTCCTCTGACGCGGCCGCTGCTCATCGTTTCGTGACGGCCGACTCGACCGCTTCGGAAGGGACTTGAGGCAACGCACAGCGGCCGGTCCGGTCTCCCGGGCCGGCCGCTGCGGTGCGCGGTCCTTCGTGCTGCCGGCTATCCGGTGCGGGGCGCGGCAGGCCGGTCAGGACGCCGTACGGGCCAGCAACCGGCCCAGCACCTGGGCCAGTTCGGCCTCCAGCGCGACGCCGCCCCGCCCGCCGTGGCCGACCGAGCGCCAGGAGACGAAGCCGTCCGGCCGCACCAGCACGGCCCCGGTGTGGGCGAGGTGGTAGCGGGCGCCCCAGTCGCCGTCCGGGTCCGCGAGGTCGGTGCCGATCCGGTGGGCGGCGAACGGCGCGCGCAGCCGGGCGGCGGCGCGGGTGCCGGCCTCGGCCCACGGGGTGCCGTCGCGGCCGGTGAGCAGCACGAAGCGGTCGCCGAAGAGGTCCAGGGTGGAGAGCGCCGCGCCGTCGCGCTCCAGCCGTACGTGCGGTGCCCGGGTGCCGGCGAGCCCGGTCAGGTCGGCGGGTTCGCCCGGGTCGGTCCCGGCCGGTGCCCCGCCGACCACCGCCGCCGAGCGGTAGTGGTAGCCGAAGGTGAGGGCGAGCGGCGAGAAGCCGGCGGCCCCGCCGTGGGCCCGGTTGTGCCCGTGCCCGTGCCCGTGCTCGCGCTGCCGGGCGGCGGCGAAGGCGCAGGTGGTCTCGGCGACCGGCTGCCGCTCCGGTTCGTAGGAGTCCAGCAGGCCGGGGCCGGCCCAGCCGGTCAGGACGGCGGCGAGCTTCCAGGCCAGGTTGTGCACGTCCTGGATGCCGGTGTCGGCGCCGAAACCCCCGGCCGGCCGGACCGTGTGCGCGGCGTCCCCGGCCAGGAAGACCCGCCCCTCCCGGAACCGGTCGGCCACCCGGGCGGCCGGTTCCCCGCCCTGGACGACCGGCCGGGCCGCGCCCTCGGGCGCCAGGGCGGTCTCCCCGTCGAGCACCGGGACGATCTCCGCCTCGGGCGTCGGGTCGCCGGTGGCGGTGCGGGCCGGGATCGGGATCGGCCGGCCGCGCGGCACAGCGGTGAGGTCGGCCTCGAAGGCGAGCTCGGCGCCGCGGCGGAGCGCGCCGGGCCGGTGGGTCGCGATGCCGAGGGCCCGCCGGACCGACGAGCGGTGCCCGTCGGCACCGATCAGGTAGCGGGCGCGGACCCGGTGGCGGCGGCCGGTGGCGGTGGACTCGATCAGCGCGGTGACGCCGTCCGGGTCCTGCTCGAACTCCACCATCCGGCTGGCGAACCGGACGTCGGCGCCGAGCTTGCGGGCGTGCGCGAGGACGAGCGGTTCCAGCACCTGCCGGTCCACGAAGGCGGGTTCGCAGGGACTGAGGCGCGCCACCGGGCCGGGGGCCCCGCGGCCGGCCAACGTGCCCACCCGGGCCGGTTCGGGGCGGCGGCCGACCACCGACGGCGCCGCCGCCCGGATCGCCGGCTCCAGGCCGGAGGACCGGTAGAGCTCCATGGAACGGGAGTTCACCGCCCCGCCGCGGGGCAGCACCGAGGTGCCCGGGTGCCGTTCGACCACCGCCGTGGTGACGCCGTGGCCGCACAGGAAGGCGGCTGCCGACAGCCCGACCAGGCCGCCGCCGACCACGAGTACCGCTACCGCTTCGTCGTCCATGACTCTCCCTCGTCCCGTCCGACCGTGCGCCCGACTGGGCGCGGACGCGGTGCCGTCCGCGCCCGCGCCCACACTCTGGCCGGTCCGCCTCGACCGGCGCTGGACCACGGCGCCGCCCACCCCCGGGGCCTCGTCGAACCCGCTCGCCCCGCTCGACCCGCTCGACCCGCTCGACCCGTTCGACCTGCACCCCACCGCCCGCGGAGCCCCACCGTCTCGCCCCCTCCGCCCTCGGGGCCCTCCGCCGAACGATCACGCCCGCTGCCCTGCCGACCCGGGCCGGCCGGCCCGGCAGGAGCCCCGGCCGCCCGGGAGGCGGTGGGCCCGGCCGCCGCCGATACTGGGCCCGACCCCCGGGAGGAACCATGGACTACGGGATCGGCGTACGACTCGACCGCCCGTTCGCCGAGACGGTGGAGGCGGCCACCGCCGCCCTCAAGGAGCAGGGCTTCGGCGTCCTGACCACCATCGACGTCCGCGCGACCCTGCGCGAGAAGATCGGCGCCGAGATCGAGGACTACCTGATCCTCGGCGCCTGCAACCCCGCCCTCGCCCACCGCGCGCTCGACGCCGACCGCCGCATCGGGCTGCTGCTGCCCTGCAACGTGGTCGTCCGCGCCGACGGCGACGCCACCGTCGTGGAGGCCGTCGACCCGCAGACGATGGTCGCCCTGGCCGGCGCCGACGGCGGGCTGGGCGCGGTCGCCGACGAGGCGGCCCGGCGGCTGGGCGCCGCCCTCGACTCGCTGCGCGCGGGAGGGAGCCGGCCGTGACCGGGCCCGTCGTCGTCGGCTTCGACGGCTCGCCCGAGAGCCTCGCCGCCACCTCCTGGGCCGCCCGCGAGGCAGAGCGCCGCGACTGCCCCCTGCACCTCCTCCAGGCCTGGCCCCGACCGAAGCGGGGCGCCCCCGAGCAACACCGCCCGTTGGAGCAACTGCTCGCCCGCGAAGCCGAGTTGCGCACCACCGTCACCGTCCCGGTGTCCTCCTCGCAGGTGCCGGACGCCCCGGCCGAGGCACTGGACGAGGCCGCGCGGACCGCCGCCCTGCTCGTCCTCGGCTCCCGCGGGCTGGGCGCCCTGCGCGGCTTCCTGGTCGGCTCGGTGAGCCAGGAGGTGCTGCGCCGGGCCGCCTGCCCGGTGGTGCTGGTCCGGACCGGCGAGGACGAACCGGCCGGCCCGGTGCTGGTGGGGATCGACCTCACCCACCCGATGGACGAGGTGCTCGCCTTCGCCTTCGAGGCCGCCGCCCGACGCTCGGCCCCGCTGCGCGTCGTGCACGTCTGGTCCCCGCCGGTCGGCTCCGAGTACATGGCCTTCGACGCCATCGGCGGCCTGCAGGAGGAGCTCTCCGCCGCCGAGCGGACCAGCTTCACCGAGCTGCTGGAGCCCTGGCGGGCCCGCCGGCCCGCGGTGGACGTCACGGCCGACCTCGTCCGGGGCAGCCCCACCGTCGCCCTCGTGGACGCCGCCGCGACCGCCCGGCTGCTCGTCCTCGGCCGCCGCGTCCGCCGTACCCTGCTCGGCGCCCACCTCGGCCCGGTCGCCCACGCGGCCGTCCACCACGTCCACTGCCCGGTCGCGCTCGTCCCGCACGCCTGACCGGGCCGCCACCGTCGGCCGTGCCCCGGCCGAACGGGGAGGGCTCCGCGGCCCACGGCGCCGGGCTCACCCGGACAGCCTGGCCGGGATGCCCCCGACTGCGGGAATGCGCAGGCTGCTGACACGGACCGGGCCGCAGGACACCGCCCGGAACACCGCTCAGGACACGGCTCAGGACACGGCTCAGGGAGAACGACATCGACGCGACGCCGCAGACGGACTCCGCCGGGGACGTGACCGCGCGGGTGCTCGCGCGCTGCGCGCTGCTGGCCGCGATCGGCACCGTGGTCGTGCTGCTGTTCGCCCTGGGTGACGGCGGCTTGCAAGTGGTGCTGATCGGCTTCCTGGAGCTGGTGGTCTGGGCGGCCGGCGTCTGGTGGTTCCTGGCACATCGCGGCGTCCTGCGGGTGGTCGGAGCGGTGCTCGCGATCGCCGCACCGGTCGCCCTCGTGGTGCTGTTCGCCCGCCACGACCTGTGGCCGACGGCGCTGCTGCTGGTGCTCTGCTCGGGCGTGGCACTCGCCCTCGGCCGGACGGCGCTGCGCCGCGCGCGCCCGACCCGGGCGAAACCGGCGACCGCCGCCGCCCGGCCGCAGCGGGCGGTGCTCATCATGAACCCGAAATCCGGGGGCGGGAAGGTCGGCCGCTTCGGGCTGGTCGAACGGGCGGAGCGACTCGGCGCCCGGGTGGTCCTGCTCGACCCCGCCGTCCACGCCGACGTCACCGCGCTCGCCCGCGAGGCGGTGGCCGGCGGCGCCGACCTGCTCGGCGTCGCGGGCGGCGACGGCACCCAGGCCCTGGTCGCGGCCGTCGCCGCCGAGCACGGCCTGCCGTTCCTGGTGATCGCCGCCGGCACCCGCAACCACTTCGCCATGGACCTCGGACTCGACCGGTCCGACCCGTCCCGCTGCCTCGACGCGCTGACCGACGGCGAGGAACTGCGGATCGACCTCGGCGACGTCGCCGGCCGGCCCTTCGTCAACACCGTGTCCTTCGGGGTGTACGCCGACGTCGTGCAGCGCCCCGAGTACCGCGACGCCAAGGCGGGCACCGCACTGAACCTGCTGCCGGACCTGCTGGTCGGCGAGGGGGTGCGCCGGGTCGACACCCTCATCGACGGCGGCGCGACCCCGGCGCTCTCGGCCCAGCAGGCGCTGCTGGTCAGCAACAACCCGTACGGCTCGCCCGACGACCTGGAGAGCGGCGGCCGTCGCTCCCGGCTCGACAGCGGCCTGCTCGGCGTCACGGCCATCCGGGTCGAGGGCGCGGCGCAGGCCGCCGAACTGGCCGTACGGGGCTCCCAGGCCACCGGGCTGACCGTGCTGACCGCGCACCGGGTCGAGGTGACCTCCGAGGAGCCGGAGATCCCGGTCGCCGTCGACGGCGAGGCACTGCGGATGCCCACACCGGTGGTGTGCACGCTGCGCCCCGGCGCGCTGCGGGTCCTGGTCCCGCGCGACCGCCCGGGCGTCGTCCCCGTCGCACCGCGGATGGACTGGCGGCAGCTCATCACCCTCGCGTTCAGCCACGGCACGCAGGCCTCCGGGCCGGGCTCCGGGCAGTCCTCCGGGCCGACCGACGGGAGGCAGCCCCGTGCCTGACCGAAGCGCCTCCCCACCCCGGCCCGCCCCGGCGGACGTGCTCACCGACCTCCGTTCGATCGACGGAGCCCTCTACGCCGCCGTGGCCGCCACCCCGACACCGGCCCTTGACTCCGCCCTGCGGCGGCTGTCCCGCGCGGCCGACCGCTCGAAGATCTCGCTGGCCGTCGCCGCGGGCCTCGCGCTCCTGCCAGGCCGCCCCCGGCAGGCGGCCGCCGCCGGGGTCACCGCCGTCGCCCTGGCCTCGGTGACCGCGAACCTGTTCGGCAAGCGGGTGGTCCACCGGCGGCGGCCCGACCGCGAGCAGGCCCGGGTGACCGTGGCCCGGCAGGTGCCGATGCCGGAGTCGGCCTCCTTCCCGTCCGGGCACACGGCGTCGGCGACGGCCTTCGCCACCGCCGTCGGTGTGGTGCTGCCCCAGGCGGCGGTACCGCTCGGAGCGCTGGCGGTCGCCGTCGGCTACTCCCGCGTCCACACGGGCGTGCACTACCCCGGCGACGTCGCTGCCGGAGCGGTCCTCGGCCTCGCCTCCGCAGCCGCCGCCCTGGCCATCGTGCGCGCACCGCTGCGACACACCGGAACGTGACCGGCCCCACCACCCGCCCGCCCGACCACCCACCCGAGTGGGCCCCGGTCAGCCCGCCAGCGGTGCGGGCAGCGGCCGGGAGTGCAGGATGTCCAGCCGCGAGACCGCCCGGGTCACCACGACGTAGAGCCGGTGCAGGCCGCGCGGTTCGGCCTCGACGATCGCGGCCGGCTCCAGGACCACCACGTGGTCGTACTCAAGACCCTTGACCAGCGAGGCGGGCAGCACCGTCACCCTGGCCGAGGTGCCGACCTGCTCGGCCGAGGCCGTCGGGATCCCGGCCATCCGGAGGGCGTCGGCGGCCTCCACCACCGCGCCGTCCGCCGCGATCACCGCGATCGAGCCCTCACGCTCCAGCGCGGCCCGCACCGCCACCACCACCGCGCCGCCCAGGCCGGCCACACCGCCCGAGCCGACCGCAGCCTGTGGGCCGACCGCCTCGCCCGGGCCCGGCCCGTCGACCCTGCGCACCGTCAGCTCGCCGTCCCGCCGCAGCGAGACGGCCTCCGGCACGTCCACCTCCAGTGCGCCCAGCACCCGGTTCGCGAGCGCCATCACGGCGGCCGGGACCCGGAAGCCGGTGGTCAGCGGCACCACGGCGGCCTCCGGCTTGCCCAGGTGGGCGAGCTGCTCCGGCCAGCTGCGCGGGGCCCACGGGGCGGTCGCCTGGGCGAGGTCGCCGAGGACGGTGAGGGAGCCGAAGGCACTGCGGCGGGCGATCGCGCGGCACTGCATCGGGGAGAGGTCCTGGGCCTCGTCCACGACGACGTGACCGAAGCCGGCCGGGCGCTCGATCAGGCCCGCCACCTCGTCCAGCAGCATCAGGTCGTGCTCGGACCACGTCGCGCTCTTCTCCGAACGCGGCGGCCGGCGCCACCGGATCGCCGCCTGCTCCTCCGGGCCGAGCACCCCCTCGGCGGCCTCGGCCAGCACCGCGGGGTCGCCGAGCAGCGCGGCGACCACGGCCTCCGGGCGCAGCTCGGGCCAGGCCGCCGCCAGGAACGCCGCGACCGGCCGACAGCGGCCGACCTTCCGCTGCCACGCGCCGGGCATCACGCCCGCCCGCCGCTCGGCCTGGTCCTGCAGCATGGCCACCACGCGGGTGCGGACGCTCTCCCGGCCGACCGCGTACGGCGGCTCCTGCGCGCGCAGTTCGGCGACCATCCGGTCGAGCCGCTCCGGCGCCACCCGCCACCGGTAGGAGCCGTCCGGGACGACCAGCGGCTCCGCGCCCATCGTCCGGATCCGCCCGTACAGCGCCCGGCGCAGCACCGTCGCCATCCGGGCGTCCTGTTTGACCGCGGCGGCCCGCTCGTCGTCCACGGCGGTGACCGGCCGGGTGGCGACCAGGTCCTCGACGGTGCGCTGGACGACGTCGATCTCACCGAGCGCGGGCAGGACCTCGGCGATGTGGCGCAGGAAGGTCCGGTTGGGGCCGATCACCAGCAGGCCGCTGCGCCGGATCCACTGCGGGAAGCTGTAGAGCAGGTACGCGGCGCGGTGCAGGCCGACGGCGGTCTTGCCGCTGCCGGGCGCGCCCTGCACGCAGACGGACTCGCTCAGCTCGCCCCGCACCAGCTCGTCCTGCTCGGGCTGGATGGTCGCGACGATGTCCCGCATCGGGCCGGTGCGGGGCCGCTCGATCTCGGCCGCGAGGATGCCGCCGCCCGTGGCGCCCCCTGCCCCACCGCCTGCCGCCCAGCTGTCCGCACCGCCGCCCGCCCCGCCCGGGTCGGCAGCGTCGAGGCGCTCGTCCTCCAGCCCGGTCAGCTCCTCCGGCCGGCCGCGGCTCCACGGCGCCCAGCCGAACCGGCGTCGCTGCGCGAGCCCGAGCGGGGCGTGGGCGCTCGCCCGGTAGAACGCCCGGGAGACCGGGGCCCGCCAGTCGACCACCAGGGGCGGCACCGTCGGGTCCTCGGAGATCCGCTGACGGCCCAGGTAGTAGCGCTGCCGCCGGTGGTCCCCGGCCTCCGGGGTGTCGGCGAAGTCGAGGCGGCCGAAGAAGGACGGGCTCTCCGGCAGCTCCTCCATCCGCTTGGCGCGCGTCCGCAGGTACCGGCCGAGCGCCTCCGCGCTGGCGCCGTCGCCGGAGACGTCCTCTCCGGCGACGACCTGGTGGCTCGCGTCCTCGACCTGTCGGGCCATCGCCGCCCGGCAGACCTCGACATAGGCCCGCTCCCGCCGCAGTTCGCCGTCGAGGCCCCCGGCCTCCGGTGCCACCCGCTGGAATTCCGAGGTCATCGTTCGCGTCCCTTCCCTCGCCACGGGCGCGCCCGCTCGCTTGCCGGCTTGCTCGGGATCCAGCATAACTGAACTCAGTAAAATTACTGACTTGGTCATGCTTTTCAGAGGGTGAGCGGCACCGGACGATGGGCAGGCGGCGAAGGACGCCGGGGTCGTTCTCAGGACACCAGGGGCGCCTCCGCCAGCTCGGTCAGCGTCACGGTGCAGAGGCCGCCGCGCTCGGTCCGGACGTCCGTGACCTCCAGCTGCGTGCCGGGCAGCAGGATGAACTCCTCCTCGCCGGTGAACGCCGAGAACTTCTGGATGCCCGCGGCCCGGGCGGGGCGCACCTCGAAGAGCGTCCGCTTGCCGCGGCCGCCGAGGAAGGCCTGCGCCACCCCGAGCTTGGACGTGCAGGAGGACACGCCCCACCACGTCACCGTCCGGCCCAGCGGGTACTGCCGGCGCAGGTCCAGCGAGACCCCGCGCCAGAGCGGCTCGGTGCGGACGGGCAGCCGCGACACCGCCGCGAACAGCAGCCGCAGGTACGGGAGGTAGGGCACCAGTCGGCCGCGGTCGGGCGAGCGCAGCACGGCGTTGATCTCCCGGTAGAACGCGGACTCGCAGGTGTACAGGTACAGTGCGGCGATCTCGTCGGCGGAGAGAGCGGCGGCCTCCTCGTCCGCCCGCCGCTTGCCGAAGTCGTGCGACAGCGCGACGTGCCGGTCCAGCCCGCGCAGCACCTCCGCGACCGGCGCCGCGGCCTCCCGGAACCCCATCAGCGGGGTGTCGAACACGCCGGTGATGGCGGGCAGGACGAGGCCCTCGTCCTTGACGCTCGCGAGGCGGTCCAGGTAGAGCTGGTGCAGCTCCATCGTGGAGGCGATGAAGGCGCCCATCCGCTCGGCGACGGCGCCGTCCGCCCCGCCCGCGTCGGCCGCCCGCGCGTTCCACCCGGTGCTGGGCAGCCAGTCCACCTCCTCGGCGCCGACCGCGGCGAGCGCCGCGTTCACCGTCGCGAAGTGCTCGCCGTCGCAGAAGATGTCGCCCTGGGCCGCCGGGTTGGCGTGGTCGATGTGCCGGACCTCGACCTCGGGGTACTTCTTCTGCAGCCGCAGCACGACGTTCTTCAGGCTGCGCGCGTGCGCGCCCCACCACGCGAACACCACGTAGCGGTCCTCCTCGGCGGCCTGCTGCTTGGCCCGGAGGATCTCCTCGACGATCCGCTCGGCGACCGGACGCCAGAACGCGGTGTGCCGGTCCGGCCCCATCGCGCCGTCGCTGCTCGCGGTCAGCGCCGCGTTCAGCAGCAGCACGCCCTGGGTGAGCATCGCCTGGAACCACTCCGGCGGCTGGACCGTCTCCTGCTCCTTCAGCAGCGCCCGGATGTCGGCGATCGGCGTCTTCTTGGGGATGCCGTACTTCCACATCGCCGCCGCCTTGATGATGCAGCGGATGCTGACCACCCGGCCGAACGTGCTGTCCTTCCAGTCGTGGAAGGTGTTGTCGAACATCGCGATGCCGGTGGCGCTCTCCGGCCGCGGGTACGGGTTCTGACCGAACACCACCACCTTCCACTTGTGCGGGGCGTGCGGCTTGAGCGCCTGGAAGGTCAGCTCGCGGACCGGGACGACGTCCGGACCGCGGCCGGGGCCGATGAACGAGGCCGCCCCGGGCCGCGCCTCGATGACCGGCTTCAGCAGCGGGAGCCAGGGCTCGCCGCCGCCCGCGAACAACTCCGCGAGGGCGAGCGGGTCGTTCGGACCGTTCGGGTCGGGCTGGGTGGCGGGGGTGTCGACGGCGCTCATGGTGGTCCCTGAGGGTGTGTGGCGGTCCGGCTGGTCGGGACCGTGCGATGGGCAGGCCGAATAGAGGTGACGGTCCGTCAGTTCCCTGGCGGACACCACAGTCCTACCAGCCGGGACTGACAATCCGGCCCGCCCGGGCATCGGTTCCGACCACCGCCGACGGGTGCCGCCGGAGTCCGTCGCCGGTGTCAGTGCCGCGCGCTAGCTTCGTCGTCGTCAGCAGGAACCGCACCCGACCGACAGGAGCCCACGCATGACCACGAACCGCGCGCAGTCGCCGCTCAAGGTGGTGTTGACCGACCTCAACGCCACCGTGGTCGAGTCCTGGCGGGCGGCCTTCGCCGACACCCCCGGAGTGGAGATCCGGCACGCCTCGCTCCTCGCCACCGAGGCCGACGCCTGGGTCAGCCCCACCAACTCCCGCGGCCGGATGGACGGCGGGACGGACGCGGCGATCAAGCGCCACCTGGGCGCGGGCATCCAGCTGCGGGTGCAGAAGGCGATCCGGGAGCGGTACGCCGGTTCGCTCCCGGTCGGCAGCGCGGTGTGCGTCCCGTCCGGGGCCGTCACCCCGCGGTTCCTGATCTCGGCCCCGACGATGCTGGCCTCCTCGCAGGACGTGAGCGAGACCCTGAACGTCGCGCTGGCCTGCGCCGCCGCCTTCCAGGCGGTCCACCACCAGAACCGGCTGGCGCCGGGCTCCATCCGGTCGGTCGCCCTGGTCGGGATGGGTGCCCGGACCGGCCGGGTGCCGGCCCGGGTCTGCGCCAACCTGATGTGGACCGGCTACACCCTCTTCAACGACCACCACTTCGAGGACGACGACGACCTGCGTGCCACCGTCCTCGCCCAACTGGACGACCTCGAACGGGCACCCGCGACCGAGCGGATCCGCATCTCGCCGCCCGCCCGGCGGACCGCCTCGTCCCGGAGGGCGTGACGACCACCCGACAGCCACCCCCGCGTTCCCGCCGGCCGGACCGTTCCACGGCGCACCCGCGCCGCCCGGAAACCGGCGAACAGTTCGCCGCACCTGGCAGACTGACCACCGATCAGCCCTGCGGCCGTCCCCCTCCGCCCACCGGAGCCGCCCGTGACCACCCTCCACCTCGGCGTCGACGCGGGTGGCAGCCGTACCCGCGCCGTCCTGCTCGACGCCGCCGGCACCCGGCTCGGCCGGGGCGAGAGCGGCGGTGCCAACCCCGCCGGTCAGGACCCGGCCCGCGCCATCGGTCAGCTGGCCGCCGCCGTGTCCGCCGCACTCGGGCCCCGCGATCCGGCCCTGGTCACGGCCTGCCTGGTCGGCCTCGCCGGGTACCGGGCACTGCCCGACCCGGACGGCTTCGCCCGGCGGGCCGGCACCGCGCTCGGCCTGCACCGCCCGGTCCGGCTCGTCCCGGACACCGTCCCCGCCCTGGCCGCCGGCGGCGTCACCGACGGCCGGGGCACCGTCCTGATCGCCGGGACGGGCACCGTCTGCGTCCGCCTCGACGGCACCCGCACGCTCGCGCGCGGCGGCGGGCTCGGCTGGCTGCTCGGCGACGAGGGCGGCGGCTTCTGGCTCGGCCGGGAGGCGGTCCGGCACGCCCACGCCGACCCGGACGGCCCGCTCGGCACCGCCGTCCGCGCCCACTGCGCCGCCGACTCCGCCGACCGGCTGCTGCGGTGGGCCTACGACGGCCCGCCGCGCCGCCTCGCCGACCTCGCCCCGCTGGTCACCCGACTGGCCGACACCGGCGACGCCACCGCCCTCGCCATCACCCGGGCCGCCGCCGACCACCTGGCCGCCCTGGCCCGCGCCACCGCCGCACCCGCCGAACCACTCGTCCTCGCGGGCTCGGTGGCCACCTCACCCGGCCCGGTCCGCGAGCACCTCCTGCACCGCCTCGCCGACCTCGCCCCACGCCTGCCCGCCACGGACGCGGCCACCGCCGCCGCCCGCCTCGCCGGACACGCCGCCGCGAACCGGTGACCCTCCCCCACGACCTCCGAGCCGCAGAACCCCACCCCGGCAGCACCCCGCCCCGGCAGCACCCATCCCCGCCGGCGCCCGCCGCCGCGTCAACTTTCCTCCGCACCACCGGAAATGGCATGCACGCCACTAGCCAACCGGCCAGTAGCACCCCTACCGTCGACTCCCCGTGGCTTCGACGGAGGAGTCCGCCTTGCGCCTACGCCCCCACCCCCTCCGACACCCGCTCCGATCCGGGGCGGCCGCCGCCCTCGCGTCGGCCCTGCTCGTCACCGCCGCCCTGACCACCACCCCCACCGCGGCCGCCGCCCCCACCGCACCGGCCGCGCCGACCGCCACCGCCGGCGACTACTGCGGCGGCCGCTGCGCCGACATCCTGCCGCCCGGCGAGAACGGCAACGCCACCCTCGCCGACATCCTGCTCAACCGGATGTTCGGCACCCGTCCCGCCCACACCGACGACCAGCTCGGCCCGTACGCCGCGCTCGCCTCCGGCTACCCCGGCCTGACCGAGGCCAAGCTGCGCGACTTCTTCGACGACGCCTCCTTCGGCGTCCCCGCCGACCAGGTCGCGAGCACCACCAGCCCCCGCCCGGACGTCACCATCGTGCGCGACAAGGCCACCGGAGTCCCGCACATCACCGGCACCACCCGCTACGGCACCGAGTTCGGCGCGGGCTACGCCGCCGCCCAGGACCGGCTCTGGGTGATGGACCTCTTCCGGCACGTCGGCCGCGGCCGGCTGTCCGGCTTCGCGGTCGGCGCCGCCGCCAACCGCCAGTTGGAGCAGAGCTTCTGGCAGGCCGCGCCGTACACCGAGGCGGAGCTGCAGCAGCAGATCGACGCCATCGCCGCCCGCGGCGGCCGGGCCACCCAGGCCCTCGCCGACGCCACCGCCTACCTCGACGGCATCAACCAGTACGCCAAGGAGTCCCACGACGCCCGGACGTTCCCCGGCGAGTACGACCTGACCGGGCACATCGACCCGATCACCAACGCCGGGTCGATCGAACCCTTCGCGCTGACCGACCTGGTCGCGCTCGCCTCCGTGGTCGGCGCCCTGTTCGGCTCCGGCGGCGGCAACGAACTCGCCTCCGCCCAGGTCAAGTCGGCCGCCGAGGCCCGTTTCGGCAAGGACGCCGGGGACGCGCTCTGGACGTCGCTGCGCGAGGCCGACGACCCCGAGGCCGTCCAGACCCTGCACGACGGGCAGAGCTTCCCGTACGCGACCGTGCCCGACCGGCCGCAGGGCGAGGCACTGCCCGACCCCGGCTCGGTGGTGCCCGAGCGGCTGGTCTACGACGCCACCGGCTCGGCGAACACCGCGACCACCACGGCGAACGGCGTGCTCCCCGGCAACCTGCTCACCGCCCGGCACGGCATGTCCAACGCCCTGCTGGTCTCCGGGGCGCACACCGACGACGGCCACCCGGTCGCCGTGTTCGGCCCGCAGACCGGCTACTTCGCCCCGCAGCTGCTGATGCTGGAGGAGCTCCAGGGCCCCGGGATCAGCGCCCGCGGCGCCGCCTTCGCCGGCCTGAGCTTCTACGTCCAGCTCGGCCGCGGCCAGGACTACGCCTGGAGCGCCACCTCCGCCGGCCAGGACATCACCGACAGCTACGCCGTCCCGCTCTGCACCACCGACGGCTCACCGGTCACCACCGCCGCCGGCTCCTACCTGTGGCACGGCCAGTGCCTGCCCTTCGACCGTCTGGAACGCCAGGACGCCTGGAGCCCCACCACCGCCGACTCCACCCCGGCCGGCTCCTACACCCTGGTGATGTACCGCTCCAGGTACGGCCTGGTCACCGCCCGCGGCACGGTCGGCGGCGCGCCCGTCGCCTTCACCTCGCTGCGCTCCACCTACCGCCACGAGGCCGACTCCATCATCGGCTTCCAGGAGCTGAACGACCCCGGCGCGGTGCACGACGCGGCGAGCTTCCAGCGGGCCGCGCAGGACATCGACTACACCTTCAACTGGTTCTACGCCGACTCCCGCGACATCGCCTACTACAACTCCGGCAGCAACCCGGTGCGCGCCCCGGGGGTCGACGCCGGACTGCCCGTACTCGCCCGACCCGCCTACGAGTGGGCGGACTTCGACCCCGCCACCAACACCGCCCGGTACACCCCGGCGGCCGAGCACCCGCAGTCCGTCGACCAGGACTACTACGTCTCCTGGAACAACAAGCAGGCGGACGGCTACACCGCGGCCGGCTTCGGCAACGGCTCGGTGCACCGCGGCAACCTGCTGGACGACCGGGTCAAGGCGCTGCTGCGGAACGGCGGCAAGGTCAGCCGGGTCTCGCTCACCCAGGCCATGGAGAGCGCCGCCCTGGCCGACCTCCGGGCCGAGGACGTGCTGCCCGACCTGATCCGGGTGCTGCGCAGCGCGCCGGTCACCGACCCGGCCGCCCTCACCGCCCTGCAACAGCTGGAGACCTGGCTCGCCGACGGCGCCCGGCGGCAGGAGACCTCGCCCGGCAGCCACACCTACGCGGACGCGACCGCGATCCGGGTGCTGGACGCCTGGTGGCCGCTGGTCGCCGAGGGCGTCATGCGGCCGGGCCTCGGTGACCAGCTGTTCGGCGCCCTGACCGGCGCCCTGCAGATCAACGAGTCGCCCTCCGGCGGGCAGACCGGCCCCGGCGGCGGGCCGGTGAGCGCCAACGAGGGCATCCCGCACAAGGGTTCGGCCTTCCAGTACGGTTGGTGGAGCTACCTGGACAAGGACCTGCGGTCCGTCCTCGGCGACCCGGTCAAGGGCCCGCTGGCCCGCCCCTTCTGCGGCGGGGGCGACCTCACCGCCTGCCGGGGCGTCCTGCTCGACACCCTCGAGCGCGCGGCCGCCCAGACCCCGGCGCAGGTCTACCCGGGCGACGCGAGCTGCTCGGCCGGCGACCAGTGGTGCGCCGACACGATCATCCAGCGCCCGCTGGGCGGCGTGACGGATGCCGGGACCACCTGGCAGAACCGGCCGACGTACCAGCAGGTGGTGCAGTTCCCCGGCCACCGCTGAGCACCCGGCAGCCCCCGTCGGACGATCGACGGGGGCTGCCGCCGCGCCCGCGACCAGCCGAGGGCCCTGCGCCACCGGCTGGTTCAGGTCGTCTTCGCCGCCCCGGCAGCTTCCACCCGGGCCGCCACGTTGCGCTCGTCGTCCCGCAGGTAGCGGGCCTGGTCCCGCAGCCGCCGCCCCGCCTTGAGGTACACCGTGCCGCTGTCGAGGGTGGTCGTCCGGTCGGAGACGGCGTCGGTCAGCTCCACCACGGCCTCCACCAACCCGGCGAGCGCGCGCAGCAGCGCCGCCTCCTCCGCCTCCGGGATGCGCTCGCGTCCGGTCTCCCGGGCCTTCGGGAGGGCGTTCTCCCGCAGCTGCCGCCGCGCCTCGTCGACCGCCTCGACCATCGCCCGTACGCCGCTGTCCATCGCTCCCCCGACTCCTGTCCGTTCTCCGCCGACCCGCTGAGTGTGCCCACCCCCACCGGACCCACAAACCCCACCCGGCACACTCCTGACGCACCGTCACATCACGTGCCCGGCAGGTGGCGGACGAGCCGGCCCACCGCCCCGCTCAGAGTTCGACCAGCACCTTCCCCCGGGTCGCCGAGCGGTCGAGGTAGAGGCTGCGATAGGCGGCCGGAATGCTGTCGAAGCCCCGGTGGACGGTCTGCTGGTAGCTCAGCTCCCCGCCGCGGACCAGTGCGCCGAGGTCCCGCCGCAGCGCCGCCCAGTTCTCCTCGGTGAACCACTCCAGCGAGAAGATGCCCCGGATCGTGGTGCGCGGGTACATGATCATCGGCAGCAGCCGGGGGCCCGCCCAGCCGCCTCCGACCTGGCTCCCCCACTGCCAGCAGACCGCGACCCGGCTCTCCACCGCGAGCATGCCGAAGACCACGTCGGTCAGCACCCCGCCGAGGCTGTCGAAGTAGCGGTCGACGCCGCCCGGGGCGAGCTCGGCGAGCTCCTTCTCCAGCCGCTCCGGGGCGTCGCCGTCGCGGTACAGCACCACCCCGTCGAAGCCCAGCTCCCACAACCGCCCGGCCTTCTCCGGCGTCGCCGTGGTGCCGATGACCCGGGCGCCCCGGTGCTTGGCCAGCTGGCCGACCAGCGACCCCACCGCCCCGGACGCCCCGCTGACCAGCACGGTCGCACCAGGGCGCACGTCCAGGAACTTCTCCACCGTGCCCCAGGCCGTCATCCCCGGTCCGCCCAGGACGCCGAGCGCGGTGGAGAGCGGCAGCACCTCGTCGTAGTGGCCGGGGTCGAGGCGGCGGAAGGCGGGGAAGACCATCGGGAAGGTACCGGTCTGCCAGAGCCGGGGCGCGCCGTTGCTGACCACGTGGCTGCGCCAGCCGCCGAAGCCCTGCACCAGGTCACCGGCCGCGAACGGCGCGAACGGCCCGGCCTCCAGCACCTCCATGATCGAGTCGGCGCCCATGTGGTCGCCGATCGGGGTGTCCAGCGCGATGCCCTGCAGGTACGGGTCGACCGAGACGTACCGGGTGCGCAGCAGCATCTCGTCCGCGCCGAGGCGGACGTCCACCTCCTCCACCACCTTCCGGTACATCCGCTCGACGTCCGGCACGCCGTCCACGTGCTCCCGCACGGTCCAACTCTCGATCCTCACGAGGTGACTCCAAACTGGCGGCCGACCGGCCCGACCGGGTCGATGAGCAGGGTGGGCGGCGGCGCGCTGTCGTCCACCTCGGCGGTGAACGGCTTGTGGTCGTCCCGGCAGATGAACTGGACGACGTGCCGGCCGGCCGCCGCGGCCCGGATCAGGCCGCCGGTGGTGGCCCAGACGCCGGAGAGGTAGAAGTTCCGCAGGCCCGGCAGCCCCGGGCCGTTGCGCTTGATCTCCTCCTCCAGCGTCTCCCCGCTCTCCACGAAGGGCTGCCAGCCCAGCACCGTGCCGTCGTAGTTGCCGGTGTAGCGGACCTGGGTGAGCGGAGTGGAGACGTCCCTGACCGCCACCGCCTCCTTGAGGCCCGGGTGGTGGCCGTCCAGGAACTCGATCACGGCGTCCCGGACCCGGCGCTTCTCCCGCTGGTACTCCCGGCCGCGGCCGACCGGCAGGGTGTGCAGTTCCTCGCCGCGCCGCAGCCGGGGTGCCTGCTCCGGACCGGTGCTCAGCTCGCGCCAGGGGGCGATGTCGCAGAAGTAGCTGGCGTAGACCACGGTGGTCCCGGCCGGGGACAGCTCCGGGTAGTGGCGGCTGCGGAACTGGACGTTGATGCTGGGGTGCCGGATCCCGGTGAGCCGCGCGGCGAGCCCGTCCTCCAGCAGGTAGGTGGTGCACGGGTCCCCGGCCGGGAAGGGGCGGCGCAGGCCGAGGAAGACGGTCAGGTAGCCGGGGAAGACCATGCCGGGCTCGGTGATGGTCGTGGTGTACAGCCGGCGGTAGGTGTCGTTCAGGTAGCGGCCCTTGAGCAGGTCCAGCACGGTGGTCCGGCCGTCGCAGGCCGCCACCACGATGTCCGCCCGCACCTCCCGGCCGTCGCTCAGCCGCACCCCGACCGCCCGGTCCCGCTCGACCAGGATCTCGGTCACCTTGGCGTTGTACGTGATCTCGCCGCCGAGCCGCCGGTAGCGCTGCTCGACCGAGTGCGCCAGGCCGAGCGAGCCGCCCTCCGGCACCCCGGCCGACTGGCCCGCGTGCGAGGCGAGTTGGAAGTAGGTCGGCAGCACCGGGAAGTTGGGGTGCTTCTCGTAGAGGACGAAGTTGAACGCCTCGCGCAGCAGCGGGCTCCGGAACCGCGCCGAGTAGTCGCTCATCAGTACCGTGATCGAGCGCCGGATCACGTTGACGTACGGCAGGAAGGAGGCGAGCATCCGCCACCGCTCCCGCCGGCCCATCAGCCCGACCGGCTTGAGGAAGGGGTAACGCGCCAGCGCCAGGCGGAACTTGCGCAGTCCGGCGCAGAACTGGCGGATCTGCCGGGCGTCCTCCGGGGCCAGTTCGAGCAGGTGGGCCTCCAGCCGGTCCGGGTCGGAGTAGAAGTAGACCGCCCGGCCGTCCCGGGCGCGCACCACGTTGAAGACGTCGAAGTTGCGCATCCGCTTGCCCTGCAGCGCGCCGAGTTCGAGCCAGATCCGGTGCATCTCGTTGCCCGGCCCGCTGCCCAGCAGCCAGCTGACGCAGCAGTCGAAGGTGAACTCGCCGCGCTCCCAGCCGGTGCAGCAGCCGCCGGGGATCTCGTGCATCTCCAGGATCCGGGTGCGGTAGCCGTTCATCTGCGCGTAGCAGCCGGTGGACAGGCCGCCGAGCCCGCCGCCCACGATGACCATGGTCTGCCTGCCGCCGGTGGCCGCCCCGCCGGTCGTCGTCCCGCTCACTCCGCCACTCCCACTTCCACGTCCACGTCCGCCCGTCCCACGTCCGCCGCCTCCCTTGCCCCCTCCGGCCCGCCCTCGCCCGGCCGCCCCTCGGTGGCCCGGCCGAGTTGCGGCAGGCGGCCCCACTTGCCGGGGTGCCAGGGCTCCCGGTTGTCGCTGGGCCAGGCCCGGAACGGCAGGCCCAGCTCCCGGCAGAGGTACTGCACGGCGAACCGTCCGCTGGTCGCGGCCCGGATCAGTCCGCCGAGCGCGGTCCACTGCCCGGCCATCGAGAAGCCGTCGAGGCCGGGCAGCCGCATCCGGTCCCGGTTGACCAGCCGGTTGGCGGCGTCCTCGGCCTCGGAGAAGGCCTGCCAGGCGAGGATGCTGCCGTAGGTGTTGCCGGTGAACCGCTCGGTGGTCACCGGCGAGGCCACGTCGACCAGTTCGATCCGCCGGCCGAGCCCCGGGTACGTCCGGTCCAGGAAGCCCCGGACGAACCCGGCGACCTCCTGCTTGCGGGCCCGGTACGCCCGGCGGTCCCGGACCCGCAGGTCCTTCCAGGAGCGGTAGTCGCTGAAGTAGGTGCAGTGCAGCACCGACTTGCCGGGCGGGGCGAAGCCCTCCGCGTAGGCCGAACGCAGCTGCACCACCAGGCTGCTCTGCAGCGAGCCGGGCAGCCGGGCGCCCTCCTCGGGTGCCAGCAGGTAGGTGGTGCTGTGCGGTTCGCCCGCCGGCAGCGGGCCGTCGACGCCGACGAAGGCGGAGACCACGGCCGGGTACAGGTTGCCCGGTTTGTCGAGCAGTTCGCCGTACAGCCGGTCGGTGGTGGGGCTGGAGTAGCGGCCTTGGAGCAGCCGGTCGAGGACGGTCGGGCCGTCACAGGCGGCGACCACGTGGTCGGCGAAGTGCCGTGATCCGTCCCGGAGTTCGACGCCGACGGCGCGGCCGTCCTCGATCAGGACCCGCTCCACCCGGCAGCGGTAGCCGATCACCCCGCCGAGTGCGGTGTAGCGCTCCTCCACCGAGCGCGCCAGGCCCAGCGAACCGCCCTGCGGGAAGCCCGCGTTGCCGTTGTGCGCGGCGGCCAGCGTGTACAGGTACGGCAGCAGCGGGAAGCCGGTCGGCTCCTGCAGGAACATGGTCGGGAAGGCCCGGCGCAGCAGCGGGTCCTGGAAGCGCTCGGCGAAGCCGCTCATCGGGGTGGTAGCGGTGCGCCAGAACAGCCGGCAGGCGGGCAGCACGGTGCGCAGGGTGCGCAGCCGCTCCGCCGGGGTGCGCAGCGGCGGCGGGGTGAGGTCCCAGGGCAGGTCGATGGCGGCGAAGCGGCGCAGGTCCCGGCAGAAGGCCCGGATCGGCTTGGCGTCGTCGGGGGCGAGGGCCAGCAGGTGGTGTTCCAGCCGGTCCGGGTCGCCGTAGAAGGTGACGGCGCGGCCGTGTTCGTCGACGACCCGGGTGAAGGTGTCGAAGCGGGTCACCGACTTGCCGTCCAGGGCGCCGAGTTCGCGCCAGACCTGGTGCGCGCCGGTGCCCTCGGCGGTGCCGATCAGCCAGTCGATGCAGTAGTCGAACAGGTAGCCGTGCCGGGACCACGCGGTGCAGCAGCCACCGGGCAGGACGTGCTTCTCGAAGACCCGGGTCTCCAGGCCGCTCATCTGCGCGTAGCAGCCGGTGGCGAGGCCGGCCAGGCCGGCCCCGATCACGATGACCCGGGGCGGGCCGCCGGGGGCCCGCTCCCGGACGGACCAGTCCGGTCCGCGGTCAGTCGCGGCCATCGGCGGCGCCTCCGGCCGGGAGGTCGTCCGCCGGGAGGTCGTCCGCCGGGAAGCCGCCCGCCAGGATCGCGCCCGCGAGTGCGGCGTTGCGGGCGGCGTGCGCGCCGTCGAGCATCTCGGCGTGGCTGCCGTGGCCGGCGTGCACGGCGGTGCCGGTGGTGGAGGCGCCGTGCCAGGAGCCCTCCTCCCCGTCGACGTGCACGCCCAGCCGCTCGCGCTCGCAGACCACGTCGAGCCGGGCCCGCACCGTGCCGGTGTTGGGCGTGCGGCTACAGAACTCCAGGTAGTCCCGGGCCTGTTCGAGGGTCTGCCGGGCGACGATCCGCGAGCCGGTGTGGCGGTGCAGGTGTTCCCGGAGTTCGCGCTCGAAGACGGCCACGTGCTCCTCGCCGAGGTCGAAGGCGTCCAGGGCGCGGTAGGCGTCCACCAGCAGCACCGAAGCGACCGTGCGGCCGCGGCGTTCCAGCTCCTTGGCCACTTCGAAGGCGAGGTTGCCGCCGAGCGAGTAGCCGAGCAGCGCGTACGGTCCGGCCGGGTGCAGTTCCTCGACCAGGTCGGCGTAGCGGGCGGTCTTGTCGTCGCCGGTCAGGTAGTTGAAGGCGGCGATCCGGTGCTCGGGCAGGTGCGCGGCGAGCTGCCGGTAGACCAGTCCGTGCCCGCCGGCCGGCGGGAAGCAGAACACCGTACGGTCGCCGTCCGCCGCGGAGTTGAACCAGAGGTGGGGCTGGCCGCCGGCCACCTCGCCGGTGACGATCTGCTCGACGGTGCGGGCCATCCCGTGCAGGGTGGTGACCTTGAACAGCAGGCCGACCGGGATGGCGATGCTGAACTCGGTCTGCAGGTGGTGGATCAGCTCGATCAGCCGGATCGAGCTGCCGCCGAGTTCGAAGAAGTCGTGCTGCAGGCCGACGTCGTCCAGGCCGAGCAGGTTCCGCCAGTGTTCGGCGACCCGGGTCTCGTAGAGGGTGACGGGCGGTTCGTGCTGGGCTCCGCCGGTGTCGGCCTCCGGCTCCGGCAGGGCGGCGAGGTCGACCTTGCCGTTCGGGGTGAGCGGTAGCGCGGGCAGTTCGGTGAGGTAGGAGGGGATCATCACGGTGGGCAGGTGCTCGGCCAAGTGGCGGCGCAGTTCGCGGCGGTCCAGCACGGCGCCCTCCGCGGGCACCACGTAGGCGGCCAGCACGGCCTCGCCCGTGGCGTCCGGGCGGACCGCCACGCAGGCCTGGGCGAGTTCGGGGCGGGCGGTGAGGTGGGCCTCGATCTCGCCCGGCTCGATCCGGTGGCCGCGGACCTTGACCTGGTTGTCGATCCGGCCGAGCAGGTGCGCGGTGCCGGCGGTGTCCCAGTGCCCGAGGTCGCCGGTGCGGTAGAGCCGCAGCGGTGTGCCGTCCGGCTCCAGCGTGGCGAAGCGCCGGGCGGTCAGCTCCGGGTCATTGGGGTAGCCGGCCGCGACGCCCGCGCCGCCGATCCACAGCTCGCCGGGGACGCCCACCGGGACGGGCTCGCCGTACGGGTCCAGGATGTACAGCGCGCTGTTCGGGAAGGGTCGGCCGATCGGCACCATCCGGCCGGGTTCCAGTTCCTCGGCCGTGCCCTCGTAGTAGGTGCTGTCGACGGTGGCCTCGGTCAGGCCGTAGGAGTTGACCAGCCGGGTCCGCTCGCCGCACAGGGCCCGCAGCCGGCGGTGCTCGGCGGCCTTCCAGGAGTCGGAGCCGACGACGAGCAGCTTCAGGAAGTCCAGCCGCAGGCCGTCGCGTTCGCAGTGGGTCAGCAGGGCGCGGGCCACGGCGGGCACGAACTCGCCGCAGTCGACGGCCTCTTCGCGCATCACCCGGTACAGCCGGGCGGTGTCGAAGAGCAGTTCGCGGTCGACCAGGACGAGGGTGCCGCCGGTGCCGAGCGCCCGGGCGAGGTCGCCGGAGAAGACGTCGAAGGCCGTCCCGGCCATCTGCAGGTGCACCCGGACCTCGGTGTCCAGC
Organism: Kitasatospora sp. NPDC086791; assembly: GCF_040685975.1. Lineage (NCBI taxonomy): Bacteria > Bacillati > Actinomycetota > Actinomycetes > Kitasatosporales > Streptomycetaceae > Kitasatospora > Kitasatospora sp. NPDC086791. Next base: position 443,728 of record NZ_JBFBOC010000001.1, read on the forward strand.
CGGTACTCCGCGCGCCAGCCGGCGGTGACGGCGGCCAGGTTGCGGTGGTCGACCCGGACCCCCTTCGGGCGGCCGGTGGAGCCGGAGGTGTGGATCACGTAGGCGGCCCGGTCCGGGTCGGCGGCGGGCAGCGGCCCGGCCGACCGGTCCGGATCCGGGTCGACGTCCAGGTCAAGGTCCAGCTCCAGCTCCGCCAGGGTGACCGGCTCGGCGGGCAGCGCCACGGCGGGCGGGCGCCGCTCGTCGACCACCACCAGCGCGGCGCCGGCGTCCGCCACCTGGTACGCCAGCCGGTCGGCCGGGTGCCCGGGGTCGAGCGGCAGGTAGGCCGCGCCGGCCCGCCAGATCCCCAGCAGGGTGGTGATCAGCTCGGGCGACTTGTCCAGGCAGACGGCCACCACCGAGCCCTCCCCGACGCCCAGGTCGCGCAGCCGTCCGGCGGTGTGCCGGGAGCGCCGGTCCAGCTCGCCGTAGGTGAGGCGCCGGGCCCCGTCGCGGCCGGGCGCGACCACGGCGACGGCCTCCGGGTGCTCGGCGGCGGCCCGGGCGATCAGCTCCGGCACGGGGGTGCCGTGGCCGGTCCGGCACCCGGCGCCGCTGAACCCGGTGAGGATCTCCCGGCGTTCGGCCGCGTCCAGCATCCGCAGCCGCCCGACCGGCTCGCCCTCGGCGGCGCGGGTCATGGCGTCCAGCAGGTTGCGGTAGTGCGCGGCCAGCCGCCGGACGGTGGCGGGCTCGAAGAGGTCGGAGTTGTACTTGAGGACGCAGTGGAAGCAGTCGTCCGAGCGGTCCTCGTAGGCGGACAGCGTCAGGTCGAACTGGCCCTCCTCCTCCGGGAGTTCGATGTACTCCAGGCGGTAGCCGAAGCGCTCCACGGCGACCTTGTGGGTGAGCAGGATGAACATCGCCTGGAACACCGCGGAGCGGCTCGGGTCGTGCTGCAGCCCCAACTGCTCGACCAGCAGCGGGAAGGGGTACTCCTGATTGTCCAGCCCGCCGAGCACGCTCTCCCGCACCCGGGCCAGCAGCTCGGCCACCGTCGGCTCCCCGGCCAGGCTCACGTGCAGCGGCAGCGGGTTGACGAAGTAGCCGTAGACGGAACCGAACTCCTCCCGGGTGCGGCCGGTCACCGGGCTGCCGACCACGATGTCCGGCTGCCCGGACCACCGGTGCAGCAGCAGGTAGTAGCCGGCGAGCAGCACCATGAACGGGGTGACCTGCTGCGCACGGGCCAACTCACCTACACGGGAGGTGAGTTCGGCGTCCAGCCGGAAGAACTCGGACGCACCGTTGTGGGTCTGCACGGCCGGCCGGGGCTTGTCGGTGGGCAGCGCCAGCACCGGCGTCCCGGCGGGCAGCCGGCCGCGCCAGTAGTCGAGCATCCGCTGCGCCCCGGGGCCGGCCAGGAAGCGGTTCTGGTGGTTGAGGAAGTCCAGGTAGCGGGCGGGCACCGGGGGCAGTTCGGGGGTGCGCCCGCGGCGCAGCGCCTCGTAGACCTCGAACAGCTCCTCGATGAAGGTGAAGGTGGAGATCGCGTCCGAGACGATGTGGTGGACGGCCTTCATCAGCACCCAGCGGTCCGGCCCGCGCCGGAACAGCCGCAGCCGGACCAGCGGGTCCTCGGCGAGGTCGTAGGGCCGCCGGTACTCGCGGACGATCAGTTCGTGGATCTCCTCCCACGGGCGGCCCTCGACGTCGAACAGCCCGGTGTCGGACAGGACTTCCGCGCGGATGCGCTGGACCGGACGGCCCTCCTCGCTGGTGAAGGCGGCGCGCAGTCCGGGGTGGCGGGCGACCAGCCGGCGGAAGGCGGCGAACACCAGCTCCGGGTCGAGCTCGGCGCGGATCTCGACGGCGCCGCCGATGTTGTACGCGAAGCCCTCGGGGTGCAGTTGGCGCAGGAACCAGAGGGCCTGCTGGTTGTGGGTGAGCGGGTAGCGGGACTCGTCGGTGTGCGGTTCGACCTCGGCCCGCGCCGGGCCGGCGTCGGCTTCGAGCCGCTCGTCCAGGCCCTCGGCGAGCAGGTCGACCAGGTCGCCGACGGTGCCGTTGCCGAGCAGGGCCACCACCGGCAGGGCGACGCCCAGGTCGCCGTGCACCCGGGCGCGCAGCTCCATCGCGAGCAGCGAGTCCAGGCCGTGCGCGCCGAGCCCGGTGTCCGGGCCGATCCGGTCGACGCCGGTCCGCAGCACGGCCGCGGCGGCGGCGGTGAACCGCTCGGTGACCAGGTCCCGTCGGGTCCCCGGGTCGGCCGCCCGGTAGGCGTCCAGGAAGCCGCCGGTCTCGGCCGGGGCCTGCTCGGCGGCGCTCGCGGCCAGCTCGGCGACCAGTGGCGGGGGCGCCGGGTACCAGGCGAGGAAGGTCGGCCAGTCGACCACGGTGGCGACCAGCAGCTGGGCGTGGTCCTGGCCGAGGACGCGCTCCAGCACGGCCGTCCCGGCGTGCGGCGGCAGCGAGCTCATCCCGCGGGCGTCCCGGTAGTGGGCGACCAGGCCCAGTTCCTCGATCATGCCGGTGGCCCAGGGGCCCCAGTCCAGGCTGAGCGCGGGCAGGCCGGCGGCCCGGCGGTGGTGCGCGAGGGCGTCCAGGAAGGCGTTCCCGGCCGCGTAGTTGGTCTGCCCGGCGGTGGTGAGCAGCGCGGCGACGGAGGCGAACAGCACGAAGTGGTCGAGCGGTTCGTCGCGCAGCAGCCGGTGCAGCAGGTGGCCGCCGGCCACCTTGGGGGCGTACCCGGCGTCGAAGGCGGCGCGGTCCATCTGCGCCAGCAGGGTGTCCTTGACCTGCCCGGCGAGGTGGAACACGCCCCGGATCGGCGGGTGTTGGTGCTCCCGGTAGTCGGCGAGCCAGTCGGCCAGGGCGGTTTCGTCGGTGACGTCCACCGGGGCGAGCAGCGGTTCGGCGCCGAGTGCCCGCAGTTCGCGCAGGAAGGCGATCCGCTCCCCGGCGGGGGTGTCCGGATCGGTCTGCGCCCACCGGGAGCGCTCGGGCAGGGCGGTGCGGCCGACCAGGATCAGCCGCCGGGCGCCGCGCCTGACCAGGGTGCGGCAGAGCAGCCGGCCGAGGGCGCCGAACGCGCCGGTGACCAGGTAGCTGCCATCGGGGCGCAGGACCGGCGGCAGCGGCCGGGTGAGGCCCTGGGCCGGGCGCAGCCGGGCGGTCAGGCGGCGGCCGGCCCGCAGCGCGAGCTCCTGCTCGTCCCGGGCGGCGAGTTCGGCGAGCAGCGCCTCGGCCTGGTCGGCCGCGGGGGCGGCCGGATCGAGGTCGATCAGGCTGCCGCGCTGGGCGGTGAGTTCCTGCTGCCACAGGACGCGCCCGATGCCCCAGGCGGGGGCGCCGAGCGGTTCGACCCGGTCGCCGGGGGCGGCGGGCTGGGTGCCCCGGGTGACGATGTGCAGCCGGCCGTCCGGGCGGGCCTCGGGCAGGGCCCGGGCGAGGGCGATCAGCGAGTAGGCGCCGAGGGTGGCGAGTGCGTCGAGCCGGTCGGGCGGGGTGGCGTCGAGGGCGGGCAGGTCGAGGTTCCAGAGGTGGACGACGGTGCGGTAGCCGGGTGCCAGGTCGGCGAGCAGCCGCCGGAGGTCCTCGGCGGAGTCGGGCCGTACGGTCGAGTGCCCGTCGCCGTGGCGGTACTCCGGGCCGGGCCGGACGAGGTGGCAGCGGGCGCCGCGCTCGGCGGCGAGCGCGGCCAGCCGTTCGGCGAGGCCGCTCCGGTCGGCGAGGAGCAGCAGGTCGCCGGGGTCCTGGCCGGGCGCGGCGGGCGCGGGCGCCTCCGGCCAGGCGACCTCGGTGAGCCAGCCGTCGATGGTGGCCAGGCCGACCGAGGCCGGTGCCTGGGCGACGTCGGCGACCCGGAAGCCGGTGATCCGGCCGAGCGGGGTGCCGTCCTCGGCGTGCAGGGCGATGTCGCCGACGAGTTCGCCGCCGCCGTCCCGGGTGACGGTGGCGTGTGCCCAGATCGGCCGGTCGCCGATCGCGTCGAGCCTGACCTCCTCGATGGCGACGGGCAGCCGGACGCCGCCGCCGGCGGGGGTGTGCAGGGTGGTGGTGAGCAGGGTCTGGAAGCAGGCGTCCAGCAGTACCGGGTGCAGGTGGTGGTCGGCCGCGTCGGGGCCGAGGGCGGCGGTCGGCCGGATCCGGGCGAGCGCCCGGCCGGGGCCGGCCCAGACCTCCGCGATGGCCCGGAAGGCCGGTCCGTAGTCGTAGCCGCGTTCGGCCAGTCGCCGGTAGCAGTCCGGTCCGTCGAGGTGCCGCCCGTAGGCGTCCGGCGCCGAGAGGTCCAGTGCGGGGCCGTACGAGCGGCGCTGGCCGGTGCGGACCCGGCCGCAGGCGTGCACGGTCGGCTCGCCGCCGGCGGGGGTGGCGGCGACGCTGAAGCGGGCGTCCTGCGGCGCGTAGCCGAACTGGACCGGGACGGGCTCGGTCTCGGAGAGGAACAGCGCCCGGTTGAGTTCGACCTCGGCCAGCACCACCTCGGTGCCGCCGGTCAGGGCGCGGACGGCCTGGGCGGCCATCTCCAGGTACCCGGCGGCCGGGAAGACCGCCTGGCCCTCGATCCGGTGGTCGGTCAGGTACGGCAGCCGCTCGGGGTCCAGCGCGGTGGTCCAGCCGGGCTGGGCGCTCGCGGTGCGGCGGCCGAGCAGCGGGTGGTCGACCCGGCCGAGCCTGACCCGCGCGACCGGCTCGGGCTCGGTCCAGTACCGGTCGCGCCGCCAGGGGTACGTCGGCAGCGGCACCGGACGGCCGGCCGGGTGCAGCGCGTGCCAGCTCAACTCGACGCCGAGGGTGTGCAGTTCGGCCAGGCTGTGGGCGAAGCGGGTGGGCTCGTGCTGGCCGCGACGGATCGACGGCAGGGTGTGGGCGTGCTCGGCGCACTCGCGGATCGCGTGCCCGAGCACCGGGTGCGGCCCGACCTCCAGGAACAGACCGTGCCCGTCCTCGGCCATCCGCTCGACGGCGGCCCGGAACCGCACCGGGTTGCGGACGTTCTCCCACCAGTAGCCGCCGTCCAGTTCGGGGCCGCGGGCGAGCCCCTCCCGCGCGGTCAGGTAGAGCGGCAGCCGCGCCTCCCGTGGTTTGACGGCGGCGAGCGCGGCGGTCAGCTCGTCCCGGATCGGCTCCATCCGCACGCTGTGGTACGGGACTTCGACGTCCAGCAGGCGGGTGAAGACGCCCTGCTGCCGCAGCTCCCCGGCCAGTTCGCCGAGGGCGTCGGTGTCCCCGGCCAGGGTCACCGCGGACGGGCTGTTGACCGCGCCGAGCGAGACCCGGGCGCGGTACGGCCGGATCCGGCGCTCCGCCTCCGCCTCCGGCAGGCCGACCGCGAGCATGCCGCCGGTGCCGGCCAGCCGCTGCTGGAGCCGGCTGCGGGCCAGCACCACCCGGACGGCGTCGGCGAGGTCGTACACCCCGGCCTCGTGGAAGGCCGCCACCTCGCCGGTGCTGTGGCCCACCACCGCGTCGGGGTGCAGGCCGTGGCTTCGCCAGAGTGCCGAGAGCCCCACCTGGACGGCGAAGTTGGCGGGCTGGGCCAGCCAGGTCTCGGCCATCCGGGAGTCCGCCTCGTCCCGGCCCAGTTCGGTCAGCAGCGACCAGCCGGCCTGCTCGCGGATCTCCCCGTCGACGGCCCGGACGGCCTCCCGGTAGACCGGCTCGTGCTCGTACAGGCCGCGGCCCATCCCCCACCACTGCGGGCCCATGCCGGTGAACACCCAGGCCAGGCGCCGCTGTCGGCGCTCCCGGGCGCGGCCCCGGACCACCCGCGGGTGCTCCTCGCCGCGCTCGCACGCGGCCAGCGCCTCGTCCAGCTCCGGCCGGGAGGCGTACGCGACCGCGAGCCGCTCGGGCAGGTGCTGGCGGCGGTGCGCCAGGGTGTGGCCGAGGTCGGTGAGCGAGACCCCGGCGGCGAGCTCCCGCCGTACGGCGGCGGCGAGTTCGGGCAGTGCGGCGGCGTCCTTGGTGCTCAGCGGCAGGACGGTGCAGACCGGCCGCGCGACCGGCCCGGCGGGCTCCGGGGCGGGCGGCTCCTCCAGCAGGACGTGTGCGTTGGTGCCGCCGAAACCGAAGGAATTGACGCCCGCGCGGGCCGGTCCCCGGTGCTCGGGCCAGTCGACCGGCCCGGTCGGGATCTCGAAGGGCAGCACGGCCAGGTCGATGCCGGGGTTGGGGCGCTCCAGGTTGAGGTGCGGCGGGATGCGGCGGTGCTTGAGGGCGAGCGCGGTCTTGATCAGCCCGGCGACCCCGGCGGCGGCCTCGGTGTGCCCGATGTTGGTCTTGACCGAGCCGACGTAGCAGCGGTCCCCGGCGCGGCGGCCGATGCCGAGCACCCGGCCGAGCGCGGCGGCCTCGATCGGGTCGCCGACCGGGGTGGAGGTGCCGTGCGCCTCGACGTACTGCAGGCTGCCGGGCAGCACCCCGGCCTCGGCGCAGACCCGCTCGATCAGGGCGACCTGGGCGTCCGCGCTGGGGACGGTGATGCCGTTGGTGCGGCCGTCCTGGTTGACGCCGCTGCCGAGGATCACGGCGTGCACCGGATCCCCGTCGCGCCGCGCGTCGGAGAGCCGCTTGAGCACGACCACGCCGACGCCCTCGGCCCGGACGTAGCCGTCGGCGGCGGCGTCGAAGGCGCGCGAGCGGCCGTCCGCGGAGAGGAAGCCGCCCTTGGTCTCGGCGATCGTGTACTGCGGCGCCATGTGCAGCAACGCGCCTCCGGCCAGGGCGAGTTCGGTCTCGCCGCGGAGCAGGCTCTGGCAGGCCAGGTGGACCGCGACCAGCGAGGAGCTGCAGGCGGTGTCGATCGAGACGCTGGGGCCGCGGAAGTCGAAGCAGTGCGAGATCCGGTTGGAGACCATCGTCATCATGGTGCCGGTGGCGGTGTGCGCGGCGATGGTCGCGAAGTCGAGGTCGGCGAACTGCAGGATCTTCCAGTCGAGGGTGAAGGCACCCATGTAGACGCCCACGTCGCGGCCGGCCAGCTCGGCCGGGCGCAGGCCGCCGTCCTCCAGCGCCTCCCAGCTGACCTCCAGGAGCTTGCGCTGCTGCGGGTCCATGTGCTCGGCCTCGCGCGGGCTGATCCCGAAGAAGTCCGGGTCGAAGGTGTCGAAGCCGTCGATGTAGCCGCCCCGGCCGCCGATCAGACGCCCCGGTTTGGCCCGGTCCCGGCTGCCCAGGGTGGCGGTGTCGTAGCGGTCGGCGGGCGTCCCGGTGAGACAGTCCCGGCCCTCGATCAGGTTGCGCCAGTAGGTCCGGTGGTCGTTGGCGTGTCCCGGCAGGCGGCAGCCGATACCGGTGATCGCGATGGGCTCGCGGGGCGCGGCGGAGGGCGAGGAGGTCATGGTCCATTCCGGGGGTGATGGCGTGGCGCCGGGGGCACGGGCAAGGGGGCTGCGCGGACCGGAGTTCAGACGGACTGCTCGGTGGTCCTCACCCGGCGCCAGGGGTGCAGCAGGCTGGCGCCGAGCTCGCCGGTCGTGGGGAACGCGGCCGGGTCGGTCAGGCCGACGGCGGTGGGCACGCGGCCGGGCCGCCAGGTGTAGCTCCCGAACACGTGGTCCCACAGCGAGAGGTCGGAGGCGTAGTGGCCGGCTTCGGCCAGGTCGGTGCTGTGGTGCAGGCGGTGGAGTTCCGGGCCGGCCAGGACGTGGCCGAGCGGCCCGAGGTGGACGTCGATGTTCGCGTGGACGAAATACCCCTGCGCCATGACGAATATTCCGACCACGAACACTGAATCCGCCGAGAATCCGATCAGCGCCAGCGAAAGTTGGACCACGGACTGCGCGACGAGGACGTCCAGGAAATGGTTCACGCCGTTGTTCGCGACGTTCACCTTCTCCGGCACGTGGTGCACGCCGTGCAGCCGCCAGAGCCACCGGTTGCGGTGCGACCAGCGGTGCACGAGGTAGTCGCCGAGCGAGCCGACCAGCAGCGCGAGCGGGATCTCCGCCGCGAAGGGCAGCGCCGGGTGCGCCGGGCCGAGCAGCTCCACCAGCGCCGCCACCAGACCCTGGGCCAGCCCCCCGCCGACCATGCTCAGCACGAAGTAGACGCTGTACCAGCCGAGTTCACGCCGCGTCGGGTGCCAGTCGGTCCGGTACGGGATCACCCTCTCCAGCACCGCCAGGTATCCGATGACGGCCACCAGGACGAGCGGGGAGACCCGGTCGGGTGCCCAGTGCAGGCGCAAGGTCACGACGGCGGTGGACAGGACGCCCAACAGCAGGAGCGGATGGGCGAGTCGGCGTGCGATGGCGTACAGCACGCGCCCCCCGTTCTTCGCAGACCAACGACCGGAAACGTCTCGACTCTAGCGGGAGCCGATGGTTGGGGCAGTCATTCGACGTGTTAACGCCACGAATGACCCGATCGGCGGACGATGCGCACACGAAGTTGACGCTCGGACGGCGCGAAGAGGGCGCATTTCCCCGTAGGGGCGGGAGTTGTGGGGGCGCGGCACCGTCACACCGCACAGTGAGCGCCGGCGGGCGCCCCGTCCGAACGCCTCCCGAACGCCGCCCGGACACGTCCCGACCGCCTTCCGACCGCCTTCCGGCCCGTCCCTTGACGACCCCTTGCCGGCCCCTTGGCGACTGCCGCCGCTCAGGCCCGGACCAGCTCCGCGAGTTGGTGGGCGGCGCGCGGTTCGTACGCCGCCAGGCGGTCGCGCAGGCCGCGCAGCTCGTGCTCCACCAGCGCCGGGAGGACGGCCGCAGGAGTCGCCTCCAGCGCGGGCGCGAGGAGTTCGACGGCCGTCCGCGGATCGTGCGCGCAGACGTGGCAGTCCGCCGCCCGGACGATGAACAGCAGGCGGCTGGAGGGGAGTTGGTTCGGGCCGAGCAGGCCGAGCGCGGTCTCGGTGGCGCTCAGCGCCCGGCGGGCCAGCCGGGGGTCGTCACCGGCCGCCGCGAGGTCGCGCAGCGCGGCGGCCGCGGCGGACTCGACCCGCATCCGCATCGAGGCGATGGAGAGCCAGGGCGCGTCGACCTCGTCCTGCGCGCCGATGTGGTCCAGGTGCGCCCGGGCCAGCCCGATCTGCCGGACGGTCGAGCGGACGTCGCCGGTCAGGGCGTGCGCGCGGGCCCGGCTGATCCGGCCCATCGCACCGGCCCAGTGCCGGCCGGGCGCGACCCGGTCGATCTCGCGGGCGTAGCCGAGCGCCGCCTCCGGATCGCCGTCCAGCCGGGCCAGGATGCTCAGGTCGCTGAGCGTGCCGACCTGGGTGGCCCGGTCCCCGGCGAGCCCGGCCCAGGTGAACGCGCGGTCGTAGCAGGCCATCGCGGTGGCGTTGCGGCCGTCCTGCATGCGCAGCGCGCCGGCCGCGTGGGCGTGTTCGGCGGCCAGCCGGGCGAGCGGACCGCGCTGCCCGGCTGGGGCGTCGGCGAGCCGGGCGAGCACGGCGTGCAGGGTGCGTTCGACGGCGGCGGCGAGGCCCGGCCGGTCGCCGGTCTCGCCGGAGCGCAGCCGGGCGGCGAGCAGTCCGGTCAGGGCGTGCGCGGTGGCGGCGTCCAGCGGTGCGGCGGAGGCCGGCTCGGCGAGCGCTCCGGGGGCGCAGAACTCGGCGTGCAGGGCGGCGAGTTCGCCGGCTCCGGGGACGGCGCAGCCGTCGGCGCCGTGCAGCGGGCAGAGCAGGCCGTAGTCCGGCAACCGGGCGGGGGCGGCCGGGGCAGGGGCGGGGACGGCCGGAGCCGGACCGGCCGCGGCGGCACCGGGCAGCGGGGGCCGCAGCAGCGCGGGCGAGAAGGAGTCGAGGGCGCACAGCTCGGCGGTCTCGGCGCGCAGGCAGGCGGCGCTCACCTCCCCTCCGGCGAGCAGGAGTTCGTCGATCCGGTCGGCGATCCTGGGGGTGACCCGGCGGGCTCCGTGCTCGATCTTGCTGACCGCGGTGTGGTCGTAGCCGATCCCGGCGCCGAGCTGCGCCTGGGTGAGGCCGGCCCGGCGCCGCCAGTGCCGCAGCCGGGCGCCGAACTCCTGCCAGGCGCCCCGGCCCTGGCCGGTCGGCGGTGCCGGAGCCCCCGCCGCAGGGACCACGCGGTTGCGCTCCACGGCTTCCTCCCCGGGTGCATCGCCGCCCCGGCCCGGTGCGGGGCCCGCCGACGATTCCAGTGGTTCCGACGACTCCGATGACGAGGACGGTGCCCGGTGCCCGGTGGCCGACGCGCCCGATCGCCCACCTGCCCGACGACAGACGTGCTCGACGACCGACGTGCCCGGTGCCGACGCGCCCGATCGCCGACGGTACTCGATGGCCACCCTCGCCGTACATGATGTGGTCTCAACCACTCGCGGAAAAGCCCAGCTTGACGCGAAGCCGGGCCGCGGGCTTGACGGAATTTGCCAACCCTATGCATCGCCCGCACCAGCCATTGACCCGAGCATGACGCCATGTGAGGGTTCGGGCACCCGAGCGCGGACGGCCCGCACGGCCGCCCCCCGACACGGCCTGCGGTGCGCCACCAGCCATGCCCGTCCGCGGTCGAGGACCCCCACATGCGAGGAGCCTCGATGCAACGCAGAGTTTCCACCGGCAGGTTGCTCACCACGGCGACCACCCTGACCGTGCTGGCCGGCCTGATCGCCGCCAGCACGGGGCCGGCCACCGCCGCGCCCACCCCCGCCCCGGCACCGCCCACCGCCCTGGCCGCCGCCGTCAACGCCGCCGACGCCGCGGCCTCGGCGGGCCTGGACGCCCTGGCCAAGGGCCCCGACGAGTCCTATGAACGCACGTCCGTCACCCCGTGGGTCGGCGGCCTCTACTCCGTCGCGTACGAGCGCAGCTACCGCGGCCTGCCGGTGGTCGGCGGCGACGCGGTGGTGCTCGCCGACGGCCAGGGCAAGGTCCGCGGCCTGCAGTCCGCCGCCCCCGGCCCGGTCGGCGGGTCCGTCACCCCGAAGATCGGCGCGGACAAGGCGGAGAAGACGGCCCGCACCGCACTGCCCGCGGTGGACTCGGTGGAGTCGAACCGCCTGGTCGTCCGGGTCAAGGACGGCAGCGGCGGCCGGCTCGCCTGGGAGACCGTGCTCAGCGGCCACCGGGGCAGCGCCCCGAGCCGGCTGCACGTCTTCGTCGACGCGGCGACCGGCGAGGTCGTCGACAGCTACGACGACGTCCACGCCGGCACCGTCAACAGCAAGTGGAACGGGCCCGCCCCGGTCACCATCAGCACCACCGGCTCGGGCGGCTCGTACTCGCTGCGCGACCCCAACCGGCCGGGCCTGTCCTGTTCCGACTACAGCACCGGTCAGGTGTTCTCCAAGTCCGGCGACTCCTGGGGCACCGGCAGCCCGACCAGCAAGGAGACCGGCTGCGGGGACGCGATGTTCGCGGCCCAGAAGGAATGGGACATGCTCCGCGACTGGCTGGGTCGCAACGGGCACGACGGCAACGGCGGCAGCTGGCCGGTGAAGGTCGGCCTCAACGACGTCAACGCCTACTGGGACGGCAGCTCGATATCCATCGGCCACAGCCAGGCCAACGAGTGGATCGCCTCGATCGACGTGGTCGGCCACGAGTTCGGCCACGGCATCGACCAGTACACCCCCGGCGGCGCCAACAACGAGGCCGGGCTCGGCGAGTCCACCGGCGACATCATGGGCGCGCTCACCGAGGCGTACGCCAACGAGCCCGCGCCGTACGACAGTCCGGACTACACCGTCGGCGAGATGATCAACCTGGTCGGCACCGGGCCGATCCGCAACATGTACAACCCCTCGCTGGTGAGCAACAACCCCAACTGCTACTCCGCCTCCATCCCGAACACCGAGGAGCACGCGGCGGCCGGCCCGCTGAACCACTGGTTCTACCTGCTGGCCGAGGGCTCCAACCCGGGCGGCGGCAAGCCCACCAGCCCGACCTGCAACAACTCCTCGGTCACCGGCATCGGTGTCAAGGACGCCGGCCGGGTCTTCTACGGCGGCATGCTGCTCAAGACCAGCGGCATGACGTACAAGCGCTACCGCACCGCCACCCTGACCGCGGCGAAGAACCTGGACCCGTCCTGCACCTTCTTCAACCGGGCCAAGGCCGCCTGGGACGCGGTCAGCGTGACCGCGCAGAGCGGTGACCCGACCTGCACGCCGTCCGGCACCAACGACTTCTCGCTGTCGCTCGCCCCCGCGGCCGGCTCGGTCCAGCCCGGCTCCTCGACCACGGCGACGGTCGGCACCGCCCTCACCTCGGGCACCGCGCAGTCCGTCAACCTGAGCGTCTCCGGCGCCCCGTCCGGGGTCACCGCGACGGTCAGCCCCTCGTCCGTGCAGACCGGTTCCTCCGCCACGCTGACCCTGTCGGCCTCCGCGGGCGCCCCGGCCGGGACGTACGTGATCACCGTGACCGGCACCGCCGGCGCGGCCACCCACACCGCCCAGTACACCCTGACCGTCGGCGGCGGGGGCAACCCCGGCGGGCCCGCGCCCGACATCGACGTCGCCAAGGTCCAGGCCCACCTGTCGCAGCTGAACACCATCGCCAACCAGAACGGCGGCAACCGCCGGGCGGGCACCGCCGGGCACAGCCAGTCGGTGGCGTACATCAAGGCCAAGCTGCAGGCGGCCGGGTACACCGTCAGCGAGCAGACCTGCACCTCCTGCACCTACCAGTCCAACAACCTGATCGCCGACTGGCCCGGCGGCCCGTCCGACCAGGTCACCATGTTCGGCGCGCACCTGGACAGCGTCGGCGCCGGCCCCGGCATCAACGACAACGGCTCCGGCTCGGCCACCCTGCTGGAGAACGCCCTGGTGCTCGCCCAGCAGAACCCCTCGCTGACCCGGCACGTCCGGTTCGCCTGGTGGACCGGCGAGGAACAGGGCCTGCAGGGCTCGCAGTTCTACGTCGGCCAGCTCGGCTCCGCCCAGCGCTCCGCGATCAAGGCCTACTACAACTTCGACATGGTCGGCTCGCCCAACGCCGGCTACTTCATCAACAACATCTCCTCCTCGGCCTCCGCGCCGATGAAGGCCTACTGGGACTCGCTCAACCTGCAGCCGGAGGAGAACGTCGAGGGCCAGGGCCGCTCGGACGACTACTCCTTCCAGCAGGCCGGCATCCCGACCTCGGGCTACGCGGCCGGCGCCAGCGCCACCAAGACCTCGGCGCAGGCGGCCAAGTGGGGCGGCACGGCGGGCCGTTCCTACGACTCCTGCTACCACCAGTCCTGCGACACCACGGGCAACGTCGACGCGACGGTGCTCAACCGCAGCGCCGACGGCGTGGCCTACACCATCTGGAAGACCTCGGTCGGCGGCAGCACGCCCGCCAACGACTTCTCCGTCTCGGTGAACCCGGCCACCGCCACCGTCAACCCCGGTGACACCGCCACGGCGACCGTCGCCACCGCGACCACCTCCGGCTCGGCCCAGACGGTCACCCTGACCGCCTCGGGCACCCCGGCGGGCGTCACGGTCTCCTTCAGCCCGTCCTCGGTGCAGTCCGGCGGCTCCGCGACGGTGACCCTCGCGACCTCCGCCTCCACCGCGGCCGGCACCTACAGCATCACCCTCACCGGGACCGGCTCCGCCACCCACAGCACCAGCTTCTCGCTGGTCGTGGGCAACGGGAACCCCAACCCCGGTGGCACCTGGACGCCCGGCGCCACCTACAAGACCGGCGACACGGTGACGTACAACGGGGTCACCTACGTCTGCCTCCAGGGCCACACCGCCCAGGTCGGCTGGGAGCCGCCGATCGTCCCGGCGCTGTGGCAGCCGGTGTGACCGGCGCGACCTGACGCCGCGTGAAAGCCGCCGCGCCGCGGTCCGTCCGAGGGGGACGGGCCGCGGCGCAGCCGTGCGCAGCCGTGCGCAGCCGTGCGCAGCCGTGCAGGCGGGTGCGGGTGGGGGCAGGACCGGTCAGCCGGCGTGGAAGGCCACCCGGACGTCGGCGTCGACCGGGAGGACCAGGACGTTCCCGGTGTCCCAGGTCCAGCGCCGCGGGATCAGGAACATCCGGTTGCCGGACTGCGCCAGCAGCCGCAGGCCCTCGTAGCGGTACCGGAAGTGCGCCCCGGCCGCCGCCTCCGGCAGCGGTGCCTCCCGCACCCCGGGCCAGCCCAGCGAGAGCCGCTCCGAGGTGTCGAGCAGGACGGCCGGCCTCAGGTGGAGGTTGTGGGAGAGCTGTTCGGCGTCGGCCTGCCCCTTCTCCTGGGCGTAGCTGCCGACCGCCCAGTACGCACACAGGGCGACGATCGCCGTCGTGACGCCCAGCGCCGCCCGCTCTCCCGCCACGGGGAACGTCGCACCGCTGCCCCGCACGTACAGCAGCCGCGCCAGGAGGGCGAGCAGCAGTGCGCCACCGATCAGCACCGGGGCACCCATCGGGCCGGCGTCGATCGCCTCGAACCCCGCCAGCATGCCGAGTACCAGCAGCGCGGCCGCCGGCAGGACGGCGGCGAGGCACATCCCGCGCAGCGCCCGGGCACCTCCGGTACCGCGGCGGGCGGCACCGGCCACGAGCGGGAACGCCAGGGCCGCCACCAGGAGCCCGCTGAGCACCACCCCGGCGGGCAGGTAGAGGGCCGAGGAGCTGCGCAGGAGCAGCTCCTGGGTGGAGAAACCGATCGTCTCGGCGTCGATGCCGAAGTAGCCGTAGAAGGCGTCGGTGTAGGCGTAGCCGAAGAAGAGGAGCAGCGCGGTCACGAAGGTGGTCGGGGCGATCCAGCCGGCGAGCTTGGCGATCCAGCCGCTCCACGGACTCGCGGCAGGCCGCTCCCCGGCGTCGGACGGCCGCTCCCCCTCCTCGGCGGGCCGTTCCTCCCCGGCAGGGCTCAGGGGGTGCTCCCGCTCTCGGTACCGGTCCCCCCGCCGCCTCCGTACGGGGTCTCGCCTCCGCCGGCGCTCGTCGGTCCGTGGCTCGGACCGGTGCCAGACGTGCTCTCGCCCGGAGAGGCCGTGCCCGTGGCCGGAGAGACCGTACCCTCGACGGCTCCCCTGGCCTGGAGGTCCCGGCTCTCCGTGCCGATGGTCACCGTGTAGCAGACCGGTCGACTCGACGCGCTCGACGTCGGGAGGGTGAACTCCGCCGGCTCGCTGCCGCTGTCGGTCACCGACACCGTGGCCTGACTCGGGGTGGCGAGCCGGGCGTTCTCCGTGCAGTCGCTGACGTTGCTGATGGTGGCCTCGGTCGGGGTGTGCGAGGAACTCTTCAGCACGACGACGGCCTTCGTGCCGGAGCCGTGTGCGATGGCGGACACCGAGCCGGCGTTCTGGAACCCGCCCTCGATCGCGCGCGCCTTGGTCCGCTGCTCCTCGGTCTGCGGGCTGTTGCTCTGCCCGCTGTCGACCGGAGCGTTGCCGGAATCGCCGCCACCGCCTCCGCAGGCCGACAGCGTCGGCAGGAACAGGACGGCGGCCAGCCGTCGGGCCGCTCGGCCGGTGCTACCGCCTCCGGTGTGCCGGGTCCCGGGCATGCGTTCTCCCATCCGCGCAGCGAGCGGGGCCGGTCGGCCCCGCCGCACAGTACCCGTTCGCACACGTCGGACCGCTCCACCGCGCGGGCCACGGCCCGGGCCGCCACCCGACCGGCGCAGCCGACGATCCGTCAGGCGCTCGGGTCCGCCCACCCGGAGCCCCCGGGGCGGGCGGAACTCCGCTGGTCGATGGGCGAGTTGTCTCCCCACACCGAGCCGTGCGGCCGGAGGGTCCGATGCCCGCGGTCCGGCACCGGTCCTCCCGCTATCGACCGATCGCCCGCCTCCGCATAGGCTGGTCCGCGCCCGAACGGATCACCGACCGGCCGGACGGGCAGCGGCGGGCCGGGATGCCGGAGGGGGCAGGTCCGCGCGACACGGAACACCGAGCGGCAGCGGAACACCGAAGTGCCGTGAAGGACACAGGGGGACGAGGACATGCGCGAGGACCGGGAGCCCGACGGGTACGCCGGATACACCGAACTCGACGGGAACCACGTCGAGTTCGAGGACGAGGAGGAAGCGCCGCGCCGGCCGGGCGCGCGGCGGGCCGTGCTGGTGGCGGTGGGCGGGGTGTTCGCCGCACTGCTGGCCGTCGGCGGGTACGGCGCCTACACCATCATGAACGCCGTCTCGAACGGCACCAGTTCCTCGGGCACCGGCGGCGGCCAGGGGTCCGACACCGCGACGAAGGCTCCGCAGGAGCCGCCGACCGCCCAGCAGGCCGAGTCGGTGGCGAAGGACTTCCTGGCGGCCTGGGGCCGCGGGGACGTGGCCGCCGCCTCCGCCCTCACGGACCGGCCGGAGACGGCGCGCGCGGCGCTGACCGCCTTCCACGAGAACGTCCCGGCGCGCTCGCTCGCGCTGACCGGCACGGGGCCGGCGGCGGGCGCGGCGGCAACGGGCCCGGCGGCGACCGGCGCGGCGAGCGGGCCGACCCTCGGCTTCCGGGTGAAGGCCGAGTTCGAGGGCGCGACCGGCGCCTGGGAGTACGACAGCGCGCTCAGCGTGGTCCGGGCCGAGGACGGCCGGGCGGTCGTGCACTGGGCGCCGACCGTGATCCACCCGCAGCTCGGCCCGGGCCGGACGATCGCCGTGAAGGCGCTGCCGGACCCGGTGTCGAAGCCGGCCGACCGCAACGGCAAGCCGCTCGACGGCTTCCCCTCGCTGAGCGCCGTCCTGCCGCAGATCGCGCCCGCCGACGGCGCGACCGTCGTCACCGGGCGGGCCGTGGTGGTCTCGGGCGGCTCCGGGAAGGAGTCCGAGCAGCTGTTCGTGCTGACCCCGCCGAGCGCGCCGCAGGTCAAGCTCACGCTGGACGCCGACCTCCAGCAGGTCGCCGAGGACGCGGTCAAGCAGCAGTCGGCGGGCGGCAAGCCCGCCTCGCTGGTGGCCATCCAGCCGAGCACCGGCCGGATCCTCGCGATGGCCTACTCGCCGAGCGGCTTCAACCGCGCGGTCGCGGGCGGCCAGCCGCCCGGCTCCACGATGAAGGTGATCACCTCCGCCGCCCTGCTCGAGGCCGGGGTGACGCCGGACAGCGCGGCGCCGTGCAAGGACACCACCTACTCACCGCGTCCCTGGCACAACGACGACCGTGGCGACTTCCCCGGGTACACGCTCACCGACGACTTCACCCACTCCTGCAACACCGGCTTCATCGACAAGGGCCTGGAGAAGCTGCAGCCGGGCACGCTCACCAAGGTGGCCCGCGAGCAGTTCGGCCTCGGTCTGGAGTGGCACATCGGCATCCCGAGCCGGGACGCCACCATCCCGCTGCCGGGCACCAAGGACGATGCCGCCGCCGAGTACATCGGCCAGGGCCGGATCCAGGTCAACTCGCTGCTGATGGCCTCGGTCGCCGCCACCGTACAGAGCGGAACGTTCCGTCAGCCCGTCCTGCGGGAGGACGCCAAGCGCGTGACGGCGCCCGGGCAACTGCCCGCCGACGTCGCCCGGGACCTGCGCGCGATGATGGCCAAGACCGCGACCGAGGGCACCGCCCGCGCCCCGATGTCCGGCCTGTCCGGGCAGATCGGCGCCAAGACCGGCACCGTCGAGGCCGGCGGCCAGGCCACCAACAGCTGGTTCATCGCCTACCGCGGCGACCTCGCCGTCGCCGCCGAGGTCGAGGGCGGCGGCCACGGCAACAGCGCGGCCGGTGTGGCGGCGGCCCAGGTCCTCACGGCGGGCGGCAAGGGCTGACGCCCGCCCCGCCGCCTGCGGCCCCCGCGCGACCACGGCCGCGCGGGGGCCCACCGCCGAACTGCCGCTCCCGGGAACGCGGGCGGGGCGCCCTACCGTCCGGCCGGCCCCGCTACCGGCACGCTCAGTCGGTCGCCGGTGAACCGGTGAGCCGGAAGACCGGGTACCCGGGGGCGACTCGGAGCAGGTCCTCGGCCGGGGCGTCGGGGCCGATCCCGTCGAAGAAGTAGCCGACCTCCCACTTCCAGCGGCGCAGGTAGGCGCGCAGCACCTCGGGCTTGTCGGCGTCCGGGAGCTCGACGGCGCGGAAGGCCTCGGCGCGGCGCCCGACGCGCAGTTCGCCGGTGCCGGCCGCCCGGAGGTTGCGGACCCACTGGGTGTGGCCGCGCGGGGCGACCAGGTAGCGCTCGCCGTCGTGGGTGAGCAGGTTGACGGGGTTGGTGCGCCACTCGCCGCTCTTGCGGCCGCGCACGGCGAGCACCCGGGAGCCCCAGAGGCTGACACCGGCCCGGGTGAGGGCGGCGACCGCGTCGTTGACCAGCCGGAGGGCGACGGCGCCGAGGCGGGTGGTCGGCATCACCACGCGGGTGGCGGGGCCGGTCGGCTGCTGCTGCTGCCGGTTCGGGTTCTCGTTCCGGGTCATCGGTCTTCCTCGATTCCGTGGGGCCGTGCCTTGTGGGCTGTGGTTCCTGGGCCGTGCTTTGTGGCCGTGGTTCGTGACCGCGGCGACATGCGGTTCGCGACTGCCGATCCCTTTCGAGAGCACTGCTCTCGTTTCGCTGGGTCCAGCATGGCACCGGCGAGCGATCCGGGCAAGAGCACTGCTCTCGTTCGTGTGCACCGCTCCGACATGTGGCAGGCTGTCCCCATGCCAGCGATCCGGACCGCCCGCGAACGGGCCCGCGAGGAACTCACCCGCGAGATCAAGCAGGAAGCGCGCCGCCAGCTCGCCTCCGTCGGCGCCCAGCAGCTGTCGCTCCGGGCCGTCGCCCGCGAGCTGGGCATGGCCTCGTCCGCCCTGTACCGCTACTTCGCCGGCCGGGACGAGCTGCTGACCGCGCTGATCATCGACGCCTACGACGAACTCGGCGACGTCGCCGACCACGCCCTGGCCGGAACGGCGGGGGCCGCCCCCCGCGACCGCTGGTGCGCCCTGTGGACCGCCGCCCGCGACTGGGCCCGCGCCAACCCGCACGAGTTCGCCCTGGTCTACGGCACCCCCGTCCCCGGCTACGCGGCACCCCGGGACACCGTCGAACCGGCCACCCGGCTGCCCCTCGCCCTACTCGCGGTGGTCCGCGACGCCCCCCTGCGGCCCACCCCGCCCGGCCCCGCCCCCCGGGGCGCCCTGCCCGAGCAGCTGGCCGCGCTGGCCGCCGCCCTCGCCCCCGGCCTCCCGCCGCACGTCCTCGCCCGCGCCGTCACCGCCTGGATCCAGCTCGTCGGCCTGATCGGCTTCGAGCTGCACGGCCACCTGGTCGGCTCGATCGACCCGGCGGGCGACCTCTTCGCCTGGACGGCGGAACAGACCGCCGACGCCCTCGGCCTCTGACCCCCACCCGAGGCCACGGCGACGGGCATCGGGCCGGGCCACGACGAAGGGCCGGTCAGGCCGGCCGCACCCGTCCCGCCCGGCCCTCCAGGTACCGCTGCTCGGCGAGGCTCGGGGTGGCCCGGGCGGCCCGGCGGTAGTGCTCGTACGCCCCGGCCCGGTCGCCGCCCTTCTCCAGCAGGTGCGCCCGGACCGACAGCAGCCGGTGGTGCCCGGCCATCCGGGCGTCGCCGTCCAGGGGCGCGAGGAGCGCCAGACCGGCCTGCGGGCCCTCGACCTCGGCCAGCGCGATGGCGCGGTTCAGGGTGACCACCGGATTGGGCGCGATCCGCTCCAGGATCAGGTAGAGGCCGTGCACCTGCCGCCAGTCGGTGTCCCCGGCGGTGGCCGCGTCGGCGTGCGTGGCCGCGATGGCGGCCTGCAGCCGGTACGGCCCGAGCGACGGCCCGGCCAGCGCCGCCTTGACCAGCGCGGTGCCCTCGTCGATCAGCGCGCGGTCCCACGCCGTACGGTCCTGCTCGCCCAGCGGGACCAGGTCGCCTGCGGCCGTCGTCCGGGCGGGCCGGCGGGCGTGGGTCAGCAGCATCAGCGCGAGCAGCCCGGCCACCTCGCCGTCCCCGGGCAGCTGCGCGTACACCGACCGGGTCAGCCGGATCGCCTCGCGCGCGAGGTCGGGCCGGTCCAACTCGCCGCCCGAGGAAGCGGTGTAGCCCTCGTTGAAGATCAGGTAGAGCACGTGCAGGACGACCCGCAGCCGGTCCTCCCGCCCGGCACCCCCGGGCAGGGCGAACGAGCTGCCGGCGGCCCTGATCCGCTGCTTGGCCCGGCTGATCCGGGCCGCCATCGTCGCCTCCGGCACCAGGAACGCGCGGGCGATCTCCGCCGTGGTCAGCCCGCCGACCGCCCGCAGCGTCAGGGCGGTCTGCGAGGCGGCGGTCAACGCCGGGTGGCAGCACAGGAACAGCAGCAGGAGCGTGTCGTCGGTGTCCGGCACCTCCTCCGGCACCACCTCGGCGGCCGCCGTCGCCGACTCCCGCTCGCGCCGCGCCCGGTCGCTGCGCACCTGGTCGACCAGCCGCCGGGACGCGACCGTCACCAGCCAGCCGCGCGGGTTGCCCGGCACCCCCTCGGACGGCCACTGCACGGCGGCGGCGAGCCCGGCCTCCTGCACCGCGTCCTCGCACCCCTCGAACCGGCCGTACTTGCGGACCAGCGTGCCGAGGACCTGCGGCGTGAGCCCACGCAGCAGGTCCTCGACGCCCGGCGCCGTCGGTGGTGCCGGTGACTTCGGTGGTGTCGGTGTCTTCGGTGGTGTCGGCGGTGGTGTCGGTGCGGTCATGCCTCCAAGTTTCCGTCGGAGAACATCACCTGCCGCACCTCGACACCCAGACCCTCGATCCGGGTGTCCGGGATCCGGGCCGCCAGTTCGACCGCCCGGTGCTTGTCCTCGCAGTCGATCAGGTAGAAGCCGCCCAGGTACTCCTTGGCCTCCAGGAACGGCCCGTCGGTCACCACCGGCTGCCCGTTGCGGACGGTCACCACGGCGGCCTGCGACGGGTCGACCAGCGCCTGCGTCAGGATCAGCTCGCCCGACTCCTTCAACTCCTCGATGAACCTGCCGTGCCCGACGCCGATCGCCTCCCTCTCCTCGTCGGTCAGCGCGTCCAGCACGGCCGGGTTGATGTGCAGGCTGATCAGGAACTTCATCTCGTGACTCCCTCGGATGCGCGGGCCCCGACGGGACCACTCCGACCGGTGGTCGGAGCCGGCGGGCCCTTCTCGACGTCCTCCGCCGCAGAATCCCGCACGGACCCGCCCGGAGGTGCCCGACCCGCCCGATCGACCGGATCTGCCGCATCTACCGGATCCATGTCTCCCGCAACGGGCCGTCGGGAGTGACCACCGGGACCCAGGCCTCGGCCGGCTCCGCGAGCCTGGACCCGTCCAGGACGAGCGAGGTCGAGTACGTCTCGTCGTCGCGTCCGGCCCCGTAGATGCCCAAGTCCTCGACGGCGGAGCGCAGTCGGGCCAGCTCGTCGACGTGCCGGACCCGGCCGACGCCGCCACGCGCTGCTCGACCGCCTCGGGCTGCCGGGGGCGGTGTCCCCGGCTGTCGGTCCGTCAGTAGTCGGGCAGGTCGAAGGTGGTGGCGGCGCGGAAGGCCGCCTCCATCTCCGGCCCGGGGGCCGTGCCGTCCATGGTCCCGTCAGTCGCGGTGTCGCCGCCGTAGCGGGCGGCGGTCAGCTCCAGGATGGCCTGGTTGGCCGCCACGTGGTCGCGCAGCCGCCGCTCGTAGGCCGGGTAGGCGGTGCGGTGGTCGCCGTCCGCCGCGTGCAGCTCCCCGGCCAGGACGTAGGCGGCGGTCAGGGCCACGCTGGTGCCCTGGCCGGTGAACGGCGAGCAGCAGTAGCCCGCGTCGCCGAGCAGGACGACGCGGCCGTGGGACCAGCGGTCCATCCGGATCTGGGCGACGACGTCGTAGTGGAAGGCCTCCGTCTCGGCCATCGCCCGGAGGAAGCGCGGCATCTCCCAGCCCAGGTGGGCGCACCGCTCGGCGACCAGCCGGCGCTGCTCGCCACGGTCCCTGGGCAGCATGCGGTCGAGCGGCTCGTCGCTGCGGAAGCCGACGAAGACCCGCAGTTCGGTGTTGTCGCGGACGGTCATCGCCAGGCAGGTCCAGCCCGCGGCGGCCTGGTGGACGACCTCCCAGCGGTCGAGGCCCAGGTGGTTGGGGGCGCTCCAGCCCGCGATGTAGGTGCCGACGGGGTGCAGGTAGTCGGCCTCGGGGCCGAACACCAGGCGGCGGGTGTTCGAGTGCAGGCCGTCGGCGCCCACCACCAGGTCGAAGGACCGCTCGGTGCCGCTGCGGAACCGGACCTGGACGCCGTCCGCGTACTGGACGAGCGTGTCGATCGAGTCGTCGAACCGGTACTCGATGCCGGGCCCGGAGGCCCCCGCGATCAGGTCCGCGAGTTCGTCGCGCAGGATCTCCACGTCGGGGCCGCCGACCGGGCCGCCGGTGGCCGTCCACTCGGTGGAGCGGCTCAGCTCGCGGCCGGCCGCGTCCACCACGGACATCCCGCGCAGACCGGTCCGGCGGGCCCGGACCTCCTCCGACAGCCCCATCCGCTCGACCACCTCCAAGGCGTTGCCGCGGATGTCCACCGCCTGGCCGCCGCCGCGCAGCGCGGGGGCGCGCTCGACGACGGTGACGCGGAAGCCGTAGCGCTCCAGCCAGTAGGCGAGGGCGGTGCCGGCGATCCCTCCGCCGGAGACCAGGACCGAAGTGGTGCGCGCGCTGCCGCCGCTCGGTGCGGTGTTGCTCGACACGGTGTTGCTCGACACGGTGGACCTCCCGTGGGTCGGTGATGCTGCCGTCACCCACCCTGCGGCGGGCCGCCCACAGCACACGAACAGACCGCTCACAGCACCGACAGGCCACCGGCACGGCGCTGTCAACCCGTCGTCGGCCGCAGCCGGAACTCCCGACGAATGGTCACCACCTTCTCCGACCTTCCGCCACATTCGCTTCCCGGAAGGGTCCATGGCCATCCCGCCTGCCCTGAACCCCGGTCGGGATCCAGCCGGGTGGGATGGCGTCGTACGGCTCGGTGTCTCCGGGCCCGGGCGGAGGAGGGGTGGAGGTGGCGACGGCAGCGGTATCCGACCCGGTGCGAGGGGGCCGGCGCCGAGGAGGAACGGTCCCGCTGGTGGGAGCGGGTCATCGCGGTGCGCGACGGCAAACGCCGCCGGAGCGGCACGACCTGGCGTACGCGAGGATGCGCGAGCGCGTCCGGGAGATCGCGGCGGCGGTGATGCCCCGGGTGTGACCCCGACCGGCGCGGCGCCCCGCCGCGGTGCGATCATCCTCGGATGCGCGCGATCGACGAACTGACCGAAGTGGACGATCCGGCGTGGCCGGAGCTGCAGGCGGCGCTCGCGGGAAGTCCCGTGCCCGCCCGGGTGCTGCCCGCCGATCGTGCGGAGGGTCGCCGCTGCCTGCTGCAGTTGCAGGTCACCGCGCGTTCCGTGCTCGGCGCCCTGGTGCTCAACACCGGCGGGCTGGTCCTGGACCACGGCTGGGTGCGCGTCTTCGGCGGCGGCCCGGCCGCGGACGGCGGCCTGCCGAGCCTGGGGCGGGTCAACCGGTTCCCCGCCGCGTTCGACCCCGCCTGGCACCCGGCCACCGGCCTGGTCGTCGGCCACGACGCCGTGGGCGGGGTCTTCACGCTCAACGGTTACGATCCCGCCGCCGCGGGCCGCCCGGGCGTGCCGGGGCAGATGACCTACTTCGCCCCCGACACGCTGGAGTGGGAGGCCCTGGACATGGGCCACTCCGCATGGGTGTCCTGGCTCCTCTCGAGCGGCCCGGAGGCGCTCTACGCCGGACTGCGCTGGCCCGGTTGGCGCGCCGAGGCCGCGGAACTCGCCCTCTCGCAGGGCATCACGGTCTACCCGTTCCTGTGGTCCGAGGAGGCGCAGGCGGACCCGTCAGCCACCACCCGGCGGGCCGTGCCGATGCGCGAAGTCCTCGGGATCGCGGCCGAGTTCGCGGGCCGACTGGGGCCGGGCGACCCCGGTTTCCTCGGCGCGGTGTAGGGCGGCCCCGGCATCGGATGGCGTAGTACTTCTCGCGCCGCCCCTGGGGGCTGCGAAGACTGACGAACGTGTCCTCCACCGTGAACGCCGGAACCTCCCGCGACGAGCGGGTCCTTGTCGACGCGCTGCGGGCGAGGGCCGCGCGCGGCAGGCTGACCGCCGAGGCCGTGGTCCTCGCCCAGGGGCGGTTCCAGACCCCGTCCCCCTGGCCGACCGGCATGCCCCGCCGGGGCAACGGCGGCGCCAGCTTCCCCAACGCCTGGCGCATCGCCCGTAGATCGCCCGACCTGGCGTACGTCGAGGGCTACGTGATCGAGGCCGACGGCACCGTCACCCACCACGCCTGGTGCACCGATGGCCACGGCCACGCCCTCGACCCGACCTGGCCGGATGGACGCGCCCGCGCCTACGCGGGCATCGGGATGGCCCTGCCGTGGGTCGCCGCCGTCCAGCGGCGCACCTGCAGCCGGACCCGGTTCCCCGGCGTGCTGGACACCGCGGTCCAGCACGCCCGGGACGCCGACCGGGTGCTGACGTACGGAGTCCCGGCGGAGGCGCTGCTCCCGCTCGGCCGCGACCTGTCGGCCGGGGCGCCGCCCCGCCCGTCGGGGGCCCGGCTGCCCGACCTGGTCGCCTGAACCGGGGCCGCTGCCCACGCCCGCGCCCGCGCCCGCGCCCGCGCCCGCGCCCAGGACGACGGCGCGGCGGACGGCGTTCCCCAGCACCCCGCCGACCGGCCTCAGCCCGCGAGCCCCACGAGCTTCTCCGCCACCGCGGCCGGGCCCGGCATCGCCGCGATCTCGGCGCTGACCTCACGGGCCGTCCGGGCCAGGGCGGCATCGGTGAGCAGACGGTCCAGCAGTGCCGGGCCGATCTCCTCGGCGCCCGCGCTGAGGCCGGCGCCGCGGTCGCGGACCGCCTCGGCGTTGATGAAGCGGTCGGAGCCGTCGGGCAGGGCGAGTTGCGGGATGCCCGCGTCGAGGGCGGCGAGCGCGGTGCCGCTGCCGCCGTGGTGGATCGCGGCGGTGCTGGTGCCCAGCAGGGCGCGCCAGGGCACCCAGCCGTACGCGCGGACGTTGTCCGGCAGGGTGCCGAGCGTGCCGAGGTCGAGTTCGCCGGTGGCCAGGACGAAGTCGGCGTCGACCTCGGCGGCGGCCGCGATCACCCGTTCGATCCTGGTCAGGCCGTCGGTCTTGGGCGGTACGGTCCCCAGCGTGACCGCGACCCGCGGGCGGTCGGCGGGTGCGGCCAGCGGCTCGGGGAGGGCGCCTTCGCCGTTGTAGGCGACGGGCCGCAGCGCGCAACCGTACCGCTGGGCCCCGGCCATGCTCGGCGGGGCGAGGTCGACGGTGGCGGCCGGTTCGGGCAGCGGGTCGATGCCGTGCCGGGCGAAGGTGTCCGCCATCTCCGCGAGCATCAGCGCGCGCAGCCCGGGGGTGCGGACGAATCCCAGGTCGTGCTGGACGGCGGGCGCGCCCAGGGTGCCCGCCGCGAGGAGGGCGACCGGGAACAGGTACTCGTACACCACCAGGTCGGGCCGCCACCGCGCGGCGAGGTCGACGGCCGCGTCGGCCACCGCGCTGTTGACCCGGGCGGCCAGCGGGACGAAGGCCTCGCGGTCGGCCGCGTTGGTCCCGACGACCCGCCGCATCAGGTCGGGCCGCCCGGTGCGGCCGGCCTCCCGGATCTCCCGGCGCCAGTCGACGCCCGGGGCGAGCGGCAGGTAGGGCAGGCCGGACGCGGCGACCGGCTCGCCGCCGTCCATCGAGGCCACCGCGACCTCGTGGCCGAGTTCGCGCATCGCCCTGGCCAGCGGGACCAGCGGGAAGAGGTGGCCGACGCCGGGTGCGCCGGCGAACAGTACTCGCATCGGATTCCTCAGCAGGTGACGGACCGGATCAGCCGGCGGCGCGGTCGTCGGCCGGACCGGTGGCGTGCTCGGCGGCACGGTGCAGGGCGGCTTCCAGGCCGTTCAGCACCGCGTTGCAGTCGCGCCGCAGGGTGTCGGCGTCGACGGCGCCGAGCAGGTAGACCCCCAGCCAGTTGCGCGAGCCCGCGGAGGGGTCGAAGGCGGGCACCGGCTCGCCGGTCGGCATCGCGAAGCCGGGGACGGCCTCGATGGTGCTGCCCGGGGACAGCAGGCCCGGCCAGTCCACGGCCTGCGGGTTCCAGACCGGCCGGGTGCGCCAGGGCACGCCGAACGCGTCGGCCGGGACGACGGCCACCGAGGCGGCGGCCCGGACCCCGTCGGTGAGCATGGCCTCGGGGTAGTCGACCCGCTCGCCCAACAACTGCCGGACCAGCATCCCGATCGGGTCGAGCCCGAACACCTCGTGGACCTGCCGGGTCGTCAGCAGTCCGCCGAAGCGGGCCGCGGTCTCGATGACCACCAGCTCGCCGTCCTTCATCAGCTTGAGCTCGGTGTGGGTGCCGCAGTTCTCCAGCCCGAGCGCGTCGACGGCCTGCCGCGCGACCTCCTCGATCCGGCGCTGCAGCGGCACCGCCATGACGGAGGGCGAGGTGCTGGCCACCTCGACGAAGGACGGCACGGTCGGCAGCTTGGCGGTGATGGCCAGCGGACGGTGGACGCCGTCCGCGACGATCCCCTCCACGCTCACGTAGTCGCCGTAGCCGGGCTCCTCGTACCAGCCCTCGGTGGACCCCTGGACGATCTCCTCGACCAGCCGGTCCCGGTCGGTGTCCGGGGCGTAGAGCTCGTTCATGCCGACCCGGCCGCCCGCCCGGAGACCGCGCTCGATCTCGCCCCACGCCGGGGCGGCGTCCGCCGCGGAGTGGAGCACGATCTGCGCGACCGAACCGGCGCCCCAGGCCGGCTTGAGCAGCAGCGGTGGCGTGAACTCGGCCAGCGCGGCTTCCAGGTCCGCGAGGCTGTCGACCCGGCGGAACCCGGGGATCGGCACCCCGGCGGCCGCCCAGGCCTCCCGCATCAGCCGCTTGTCGCGGGCGCGGACGATCCCCTCGCCCGGGCCGGCCAGGCCGAGCCGGCGCGCGGCGTGCGCGACGGCCAGCACCGCGAACTCCGAGAGCGTCAGCACCGCGTCGGCCCCGACGGACCTCGCGTGCGCCACGATCAGCTCGACCAGGGCGTCGCCGCGCGGCGCCTCGGGGACCAGCTCGATGCTGCTGCAGCTGGGCCGCCACAGCTCCTCGGCGGTGGTGGGCAGCGGCGCCAGCGCGAGGACGTGCAGTTCCCCGCAGTCGGCGATGCGGGGGAAGGCGTATTCGAGCGGGGCTCCGCCCTTGACGTAGACGTACAGGATCCGTTTCACGGTGCTCTCTCCTGAGGGAAGTTCACTGGGCCCGGGGCACGGTCGGCCCCGGGCGCGCTCGGCGGCCCGGCGTCGTCGCGCCAGGGAGGTGTCAGCCGGCGGTGCGGAAGGGACGCAGCTGCAAGAGGTCGATCCGGTCGCCCTCGATCGCCCACTCGATGTCGACCGGGGCCGCGGAGGACTCGTCGGGCGAGAAGTGCGCCTGCAGCAGCCGGCTGATCAGGGCGAGGCGGCCGACGAGTTCCTTGGTCGGCCCGTCCAGGTCGGTGCCGGTGCTGCCCAGCGAGATCGTGCGGCTGCCGCCCTCCATGGTGTTGCAGAGGTACTGGAGCGGGGCTCCCTCGCCGGTGACCACCTCGGTCACCGAGCGCGGCGAGATGTTGAGGTAGACGCTGCGGAAGTCCTGCGGGCTCAGCGGGTTGCAGGTGACCAGGACGCCGCCGACGGTGGCGCCGACCTGCTCCTGGACGACGACGCCCATGCGGCAGCGGTCCAGCGGGATGCCCGCCTGGTGCCGCAGCCGTACGGCGCGCGGCGACAGCAGCGAGGCCCACACCTCGCGGACCGCGTCGGCGACCGCGTCCGTTCCGCTGACGTCCGCCACCGACTCGTACAGTCCGGCGGCGGAGAAGCCGGACAGGTCCTCGGCGTTCGAGGAACTGCGGACGACCAGGACGGGCGCGCCGTACAGGTGCCGGTCGAGCGCCCGGTCGAGCTCGGTGCGGACCGGGTCGGGCAGCGGGGTGGCGCGGATCAGCCGCTGCGCGTCGAGGCAGAGCCCGCCGACGTCCGGAGTCCCGTCCCGGAGCGCGGAGTCGAGCCGGTCGAGGGCACCCCGCAGTTCCGCGGAGGAGTCCAGGAAGCGCTGCTGGAGGGAGAAGGGCAGCACGATCCCGCGCGGTACCTGGGCGTGCTCCTTCACCAGGCGCTGCGCGGCGCGGTCCAGCTCGGCCTCGTCCGCGTCGTCCGGGAGGCCGAGCTGCCGGGCGAGGTAGCGCAGCAGGTTGTCCCGGGGCGGCCGCGGGACGCGGTAGAAGCCGAGCCAGTGCGGGGAGCCGTGCTGCAGCAGGTGGGTGAGTTCGCCGAGGTTGGCGGCCTTGGTGCCGAAGCGGACGTGGTCGCCCGCGCGCAGGTCGGTCAGCGGGGTGACGGGGGTGGGCGCGAGGTCGGGCCGGTCCACGGTGACCCGTTCGGCCCGCGGTGCCGGCGTCGGCCGGTCACCGTCCTCGCGCGGCGGCGCGGCGGCGAGGTGGAGGTCGGTGCCGTCGGCGTCGACCCGGTAGTGGACCCACCGGCCGGCCAGTCCGGCCCGCTCGATCCGGTCGGCCGCCCCCACGCCGACGGCGTTGGGGATCCGCCACCCGGCGGCCATCACGTTGATGTGGGAGAGCGGGGTGGTGTGCTCGGTGTGGATGATGCCGGACACCCGGGGGACGTCCTCGGGCACCCGGGGCATCACGACGATGTCGTGCCACTCCAGCGGCTCCGGGTCGGCCCGGTACTCCGCCTCCGAGCGGAACACCCGCAGCCGCCCGTGGGCCCGGCCGGGGTTCAGCGGCACGAACGAGGCCGTGGAGTAGAGCTCGTGGGACAGGACGCGCGGTATCTCGCTCTCCGGGATCCCCGCGACGTAGGCCTCCTGCCGGTGGTTGGCCGGCTTGAGGAGCAGCGGCAGCGCCGGGTCGATCCGGTCGCGCACCCGGTGGTAGAAGAAGCGCAGCATGTCCTGGGACATGGTGTCGACGTCGACGGTCTCCAGGGACAGGAAGGTGTCGGCCGCCCGGCCGTGGTCCGTTTCCGCCGCCAAACCGCCCCGGGTGTGCAGGGCGAGGGTGCCGAGAAGGAAACGGCGATCGGGATTCCGGTAGACATCGTCATTGAACGAATCAAGCCCGGCGGCGAGTTCGTCGATCGACATGCCGAGTATCTCGCACGCGATGTAGCGGACGTGGAGCATGCCGTCCGCACTGTCGATGAAGTGGAGCACCGACTCGGCGCGGTCGAGCACGATTTTCACGTAGGGGTAGCCGCCGACGGTGCCGGCCAGCCGGGAGAACTCCTGGGTGGTGAGTTTCTCGCCGGGGAAGCGGGGCCGCGTGGTCGCTTCGTTGCGATCCGAACGGGTCATGCGCACAGTTCAGCCATTCGTCATCGTGTACACGATCGGTGTGCACCAGGTCAGAAGGTGGTACGACTACCCACACATTGCCATCGAATCCGGACCCCTGACGAACAGTCAGTTGACATCAAGCCATTGCGCGGCGATTCGGCCATGAATACGGCTGTCACCGAATGCCTGGCGGAAAATCGGGATGTGGCAGAGGTCACAGGAAAGAGGCGCACGATCGATCGGGGTGCGCGAAATATCCCTGAAATGTTGATTCCTACACGACCGTCGACCCGGAGGGTCGAAGTCCGGCCCGCCCCGCCCCGACCGCGAGCCCCTTCGCCCGCCGCCTGCCGCCCGCCGACACCAGACGGCACCCGACCCCCGACGGCACCCATTACTGCTTGACAGAGTGCGTAATACTGTAACGCGCGCGCTCCGGGACGGCGGCGGGTCGGACGGCGCGGCCTCCTCCTCCCTGCAGCTCGGAGCACCACATGCACGCCTTCCTCGACCATCCGGGGCCGCTGGCCTTCGCGCACCGGGGCGGCGACCTCGGGCACCCCGAGAACTCGCTGGCCGCGTTCGAGGCCGCCGTCGCGCTCGGGTACCGCTACCTGGAGACGGACGTGCACGCGACCCGGGACGGCGTGCTGGTGGCGTTCCACGACTCCCGGCTCGACCGGGTCACCGACCGCGCCGGAGCGGTGGCGGAGCTGCCCTGGGAGAGCGTCAGGCGGGCCCGGATCGGCGGCACCGAGCCGGTGCCGCTGCTGGAGGACCTGCTCGGCGCGTTCCCGGAGGCCCGCTTCAACATCGACGTCAAGGCGGCACCGGCCGTCGCCCCGCTGGTCGAGGCCGTCCGCCGGACCGGCGCCTGGGACCGGGTCTGCGTCGGCGGCTTCTCCGACAGCCGGCTGGCCGCCGTCCGCGCCGCCGCCGGCCCCCGGCTGGCCACCTCCCTCGGCCCGCGCGAGGTGGCCCGGCTGCGGCTGCGCTCGCTGGCCGGGCCGCTGCTGCGGGGGCGCGGGGCGCCGTTCGCCGGGGTGTGCGCGCAGGTGCCGGAGCGGCACCGGGGCGTGCGGGTGGTCGACCGGGCCTTCGTCCGGGCCGCCCACCGCCTCGGCCTGCAGGTCCACGTCTGGACTGTGGATGATCCCACACGGATCGGGGCTCTCCTCGACCTCGGTGTGGATGGCATCATGGCCGATCGCATCGATGTCCTCCGGGACGTCCTCGGCGAGCGCGGCTGCTGGACGGACGGCAGTACCGGCTCCAGCACGGTGATGGGGACCCCATGAGCACCACGAACTCCGCGACGCACCTGCCGGACGATCCACCGGCCGGCCCGGCCGTCGACCCCGGCGTCGACCCGGCGACCGCCGCCGACGGCCGGGCGCTGCGCCGGATGCAGTTCGGCTGGTACATCAACGACTGGGCCAACGCCGCCTTCTCCGCCACCGTCCTGACGGTGTTCCTCGGGCCGTACCTGACCACGGTGGCCAAGAACGCCGCCGACGCGGCCGGGGACGTGCACCCGCTCGGCCTGTCGATCCGCGCCGGATCGTTCTTCCCGTACACGGTCTCCTTCTCCGTGCTGATCTCGGTCGCGGTGATGCTGCTGACCGGCACGGTCGCCGACCGCACCGGGCGGCACAAGGAACTGATGTGCGGCTTCGCGTACGTCGGCGCGCTCGCCACGATGGGGATGTTCCTCCTCGACGGCGACCGCTACCTGCTCGGCGGGGCGCTGTTGGTGGTCGCCAACATCGCGTACGCGGTGTCGGTCGCGCTGTCCTACGCCTACCTGCCGGGCCTGGCCGCACCCGACGAGCGGGACGCCGTCTCCTCCAAGGGCTGGGCCTACGGCTACGCGGGCGGCGGGCTGCTGCTGATCGCCAACCTGGCGCTGTTCGAGGGCCACGACGCGCTCGGCGTCTCCTCCGGCACGGCGGTGCGGATCTGCCTGGCCTCGGCCGGGCTGTGGTGGGCGCTGTTCACCATCGTCCCGCTGCTGTGGCTGCCCTCCCGGGCCGGAGCGGCGCCCGAGCGGGCCGCGGCCAACGCCGACCGGCCCACCGCCGGGAGCCTGCGCGAACTCGGCCGCACCCTGAAGAGCATGCGCAAGCACCCGCTGACGCTGCTCTACCTCGCCGCCTTCCTCTGCTACAACGACGGCATCCAGACCGTCGTCTCCCAGGCCTCGCTCTACGGCAGCGAGGAGCTCGGCATGGAACAGACCTCCCTGGTCACCGCCGTCCTCCTGGTCCAGGTGGTGGCGATCGGCGGCGCCCTGCTGCTCGGCCGGATAGCCCGGCGGTACGGCGCCAAGCGGACCATCCTGGGCTCGCTGGTCGGCTGGGTGGTCACCCTCGCCCTCGGGTACTTCATGCCCGCCCACCAGCCGCTCTGGTTCTACGCGCTGGCCTGCATGATCGGCCTGGTGCTCGGCGGCAGCCAGGCGCTCTCGCGCTCGCTGTTCTCCCACCTCATCCCGCCGGGCCGGGAGGCCGAGTACTTCAGCCTCTACAAGGTCAGCGACCGCGGCACCAGCTGGATGGGCCCGCTGGTGTTCGGCCTCGCCTACCAGCTCACCGGGAGCTACCGCTCGGCGATCATCTCGCTGCTGGTGTTCTTCGTCATCGGCTTCGCGGTGCTCGTGAAGGTACCGCTCCGCCGCGCCATCGAGGCGGTCGGCAACCCGGTGCCCGAGCGGCTCTGACGGCCTCCGGCCATCCGGTCATCCGGTCATCCGGTCATCCGGTCCTTCGGCTCTCCGGAGGGCCGGATTTCCGTTTTCCGGTCAGGAGAGCCGAAGGGCCCGGGACCGCCCGTTGCACCCTGCGGCGAGGTGGGTACGGCACCACTGGAAACGACCCGACGACCCGACGGAAGGCAGTACACCGTGATCGACCACAACCTCCTGACCCGACAGGCACTCGCCCTGGGGTTCGAGCGGCTGACCGGCGGCGTGGTCGTCCTGGACACCTCCGGGCGGGTGCTGATGCTGCGCCGCCGCGAGGACGACGCGCTCCCGGGGCTCTGGGACTACCCGGCCGGCGGCCTGGAACCCGGGGAGGACGCCCGGGCGGGGGCGCTCCGCGAGCTGTTCGAGGAGACCGGCATCACGGCCGCCCCCGAGGACGTCGAGTACCTGCGGACCCTCGACTTCACCGACGCCGAGCACCGCAGGTGCCGCCAGTTCGTCTTCACCACCACCGTGCCCGACGACACCCCGGTGGCCCTCACCGAGCACGACCGCTTCGTGTGGGCCGACCTCGCCGACCCGCCGCCGACCAGCGCCGGCTACCGCGACGTCCTCGGCTTCGTGCACCGGCACCGGGCGTTGCGGGCCTGGTAGCCGGCACCCGGGTGGGAGAGGCGGGCCGGGCCCGGGCCCGGCGCGGCCCACCTGCCCGCGGTCAGCAGCCGATGTAGCGCATCGTGACGCTGGTGAAGTGCGCCCCCGAGGGCGCGTGGAGGGTGATGGCGCGGGACTTCCCCTTGCCGCCCGCCCAATCGCTGTCCACGTAGCCCCCGCTGGACAGGTTGCCGCGCACGAACGGACAGCGGCCGTCGGCCTTGGTGTCGTGCACCGTCCCGACGACCTTGGTGTTGTCGTTGCACCACTTCCCGTTCGCATAGCCCTCGGCGGAGCTGATGCTCCAGTTCTGGGTGCAGGAGTCGGCGGCCGGGGCGGCATGGGCGCCCACGGCCGGGAACAGCGGGACGGCGAGGGCCAGGGCGGCGACGGCGGCTCCGGGCACGGCGAGGCGGCGCAGGGACATGGCGGTACCTCCAGGCAGGATGCGGGACGAACGACCGGGCCGGGAGCGGCATCCGGACGCACTGCACGAACGACGCGCCACCCGCCCCGACGGTCCACCGAGCCTGACGTACCCGAACGACCGCCGTCAACGAAGCCACCCACCACCCGCCCCCGCACGCCGCCCCGACCGCCCCGGAACGGCCCCCACGCCCCACCGGCCCGCCCCGCACCGACGGGACCGCACCAGCGAGTCGAACGCCCGGACGAGACGGGGCCGGGAGTTTGGCTCCCTCGCCTACCCGGCGGGGGCCGACGGGTCGTCCGGGGTCTCGGCGGTGGGTTCGGCGCCGGTCCAGCCCTGGTTGGCATCGACGGTGGCGAGGGGGGCGACGGAGGTCGGGCCGGCGGTGCCGAAGGCGGCACAGACCGGGTCGGCGGTGTCGATGGTGACGAGAGGGTCGCGCAGGCCGGTGTCGAGCTCGGTGAAGAGCAGGAGGGTGCCGCCGGCGGCCTGGGCCGGGGCACCGGACTGGACGGTCACCGGCCGCTGCCAGCACCAGACACCCCAGACCAGGGTGACCGCGGTCTCGCCTCGATGTACACCACCAACGGCTGCGGCGGCTACCTGGGCGAGATCCTGCAGCACTGACGCACCGGTACGGCCCTCTGGCTCCCGGCCCCGCTCGCCCGCACCCCCGCAGGGCGGCCGGGGCCGGGTCACTCCCGGGTCGCCGCGCCGTCACGGCGTCGCGCCGTCAACGACGCGTGGAACGCCTCGAAGTGCTCGCGGGGGTCCTCGGTGCCGATCGGGCCGATCTCCGTCTGCAGGTGGCACACCGCGTCGTCGCCGTTGGGCGTCAGGAACGCGAAGAGCGCGAACCCGTCCTCGACGGGCGCCCCGCGCAGGCGGAGCGGGTTGTTGCGGCCCTCGGTCACCGCCGCCGCGAAGGCAGTGGGCGAGGACAGGTGGGAGAACATCCGCACGGCGAAGTCGACGGCTTCCCCGTCGGTCAGGAAGGCGTCGCAGTCCGCCGTCAGCGACGAGCACCAGTCGGCGGTGACCCGCCACTCGTCGCCGCCGGTCCGGGCGAGTTCGAGCCAAGACTCGCCGGCGCCGAGGCGCATCCGCGGCCGTTCCGCCATCGCGTACTCCGATCGTGGGGCTTCCGGGGACCGGACCGTACCGGCACGGACGTCCTGACGATCAGTCGGGATCGGCCGCCCGCTGGGCGCGATGGGCGGCGACGCGGACACGGGTGGCGCAGCGGGGACTGCAGTAGCGCTGGGCGGTGCGGCGGCCGGTGTCGATGAAGAAGCGGTCGCAGTCCGGGGCGGCGCAGCGGCCCCAGGCGCAGGTGCCGCGCTCGCTGAGCCACAGGCCGAGGGCGAGGGCGGCGGTGGAGAGCAGCCAGTGGGTGAGGCCGGCGTCGGCGGGGGCCCGGGTGTGCAGCGACCAGGGGCGGCCGGGCAGGCGGACGAGGCGGGGGCGGGCCGGGTGGCGGTCGAGCAGGGCGTTGATCGCCTCGGCGGCCCGGTCGGGGTCGTCGGTGTCGAGGACGGCGATCACCTCGGCGGTGGCCTCGCGCAGTTCGCGGGCGTCGGCGTCGGTGAGCCGGAAGGGCGGGCCACCGTGGCGTTCCAGGAGCGCCTGGAGTTCGGGGGTGCCCGCGGTGGGGTCCTCGCGGACCGCGTTGGCGAAGTCGGTGAGGAAGTGGAGGCCGCGGGGGTTGTCGTCGGGGTGCTTGTCGTCGGGGTGCTGCGGGGTGCGGGGCTGCGCCATGGGCCGCCTTCGGGTCGGGTCGTCGCCTCACCACCATGGTAACGTCAAAATTGATCAATGAGCGTTACGGAGGGGTGGCATGCGAAACCCGGCGGTGTTCCCGGAGACAACGTCCGTCCTAAACGTCGGCGGAGGCCCGATCGGGCTCACGCTGTCGGTCCTGCTGTCCGGGTACGGCGTGCCGCACCTGCTGGTCGAGGCGCACCCCGGCACCTCGCGTCACCCCAAGGCCCGTGGGGTGTCGGCCCGTTCGATGGAACTGTTCCGGCGGTGCGGCCTGGAGGAGGACGTCCGGCGGGCCGGCCTCCCGGCGTCACAGGTGTCCTTCTACCGCGGCCGCGACCTGGTCGACCCGGACTTCGTCCGCACCGGCGTCACCGGAGCGGAGGGCGGCAGCGAGCGCACCCCCTCCCCCGGACTGATCTGCTCCCAGGACGCCCTGGAACCCGTCCTGCTGCGGCGCGCCCGCGAACTCGACCCGGACGCCGTACGGTTCGGCACCCGGCTGGTGGACTTCGCCGAGCAGGACGACGGCGTGCACGCCACCCTGGAGGACCGTGCCACCGGCGTGCGGCACACCGTGCGCGCCGCCTGGCTGGTCGGCTGCGACGGCTCCGCGAGCACCGTCCGCGAGACGGCCGGGATCCCGATGGAGGGGCCCACCGGCCTCGGCCACTACCTGAGCGTCCGCTTCGAAGCCCCGCTCGGCGCGGTCGTCGCCGACCGCGCCAGCGCCTCCTATTTCCTCACCGCCCCGGGGCGCGGCGGATTCCTCGCCGTCGACAACGACCGGCACTGGATCTACCAGCACCCGTACGACCCCGAGGGCGAGAACGCCGAGGCACTCCTCACCGACCACCGGCAACTGGCTCGACTCGTCCGGGACGCCGCCGGACTGCCCGACCTGCCGGTCACCGTCCGCGACACCATGACCTGGCGCATGGACGCCCGGCTCGCCACCGCCTACCGCCGCTCCCGCGTCCTGCTCGCCGGCGACGCCGCCCACGTGGTGCCGCCCACCGGCGGGCACGGCATGAACACCGGCCTCGGCGACGCCGACAACCTGGCCTGGAAACTCGCGGCAGTCGTCGCCGGAACGGCGGGCGACGCCCTACTGGACACCTACGAGGCCGAACGCCGCCCGGTCGCCCGGCAGGTCATCGACATCTCGCTCGCCAACTCCCGTGCCCGGACGAGCTACCGGATCGACGACGAGCTGCTGCTGACGGCCGCCTACCGCTCCACCGCCGTCCTGTCCGACCCGCAGGACCCGGCCCGCCCGCCGCTGGACCCGGAGCGCGAACACCCCGACAGCGCACCCGGCACCCGCCTCCCCCATGTGCGGCTCACCGACCCGCCCGGGCCCGCGTCCACCCTGGACCTGGTTGGCTCCGGGTTCACCCTGCTGGTGACCGGAGGAGAGGCCGTCTGGCAACGGCAGGCGGACACCGCCGCCGCAGCCGGCCTGCCCGTCGCGCTCCGCCCGCTGCCGACCGCGCTCGCTCCGGCGGACGGAGCCGTACTGGTCCGCCCCGACGGCCACATCGCCTGGCGGGCCCCGCACCCGCCCGCCGGTGACGGCGACGGTCACCTGCTCACCGCCCTGCGGCGGATCCTGTCGGCCGACGGGACCGGCCCGTCGACCTGAGGAGGAGGCGGAGGAGGAGGTTCGGCGCGGGCGCGGGCCCGGACGCAACGGCGAGGGCGTTACGCGGCCGCCCGCAGCGAGCGGAGCCCGGGGGCCGCGCCCCACCCGTGAACGGTGCCCGGCGCCTCGCAGGATTCCAGGAAGTCGAACCACACGACCTTCCCCGCCCCCGCCGGGTGCCAGCCCCAGGAGTGGGCCAGCGCCTCGACCAGGATCAGCCCACGTCCACTGGTCGCCCCAGGATCCGCTCCGCAGCGTTCGAACGCCGGGTCGGGATCCGCGACTTCGACGCGCAGCCGCTCGCCCACTCGGCGCACGGTCACCGTGCAGCGCGCCTTCGCGTGTTCCAGCGCGTTCGCGATCACCTCACTCGTACAGAGTTCCAGCTCTCGCAGTGACTCTCTGGTGAGGGGAACGCCCCAGGCCCGGACGATGTCCAGCACCAGCCTCCGGGCCGCCGGTACCGCCGCACCGTCCGCGGGGCCTGCCGGGGAGGCCGACGACTCCCTTCTCGGCGCAGCGGTCCTCGGGCACTCCGCATTCGTGCCGGGCTGGGCCGGGCAGCGCGACACCTCGGCCGAACGGGTCCGAGCTGCCCGCGCGTACGCCCGCCGAGGGTCTGCCTCGGCGGAGTTGCTGGCGTGGCTCGACGCTGTGGAAGCGGAGTGCCTCACCCGGTGCGGCGACCACAGGCAGGCGCTCTCGCTCCTACGTCGGGCCGAGGAGGCTCTCGCCAACGACGCCGAGCACCACAGCCCCGAGTGGTTCACCTGGTTCTCGGCCACCCGGCTCGCCGCGTTCAAGGGAAACACGGAACTGGCGGCCGGCCTGATTCCCCAGGCGCGGACCACCCTTGAGGGTGTGCTTGCCCGCCTCCCCGAGACCGATGGCAAGCAGCGGGTCGTCGTCCTCGGCGACCTCGCAGCCGTTGAGGCCGCAGCGCGCCGGCCCGACACGGCGTGTGCCCTGCTGGAGCAGGCGCTCGATCAGCTGAGTGTCACGTGGTATGCCACCGGCATGGAACGCGTCCGCGAGGCGCGCCGAGTGCTCACCCCCTGGCAGGATTCGGATGCCGTCCGACGTGTCGACGACCGTCTCTACTCCTGGTCGGCGACGCTCAGTTCGCTTCAGCGTTAGCCTTCGCGATCAGTTCCGGCAGCTCACCGAGCGAGTCGATCCGGAAGGTCGCGCGGTCCGCCGCCGGGTCGTGCTGCTGGATCCAGCCCCACGGCCCCCGGCGGATCAGCGCGGTGCGCATCCCGGCGCGGGCGGCGGGGAGGACGTCGTTGTCGAGGCGGTCGCCGACGTAGAGGACCTCGTCCGGCTCTGCCGGAGCGGCTGCGGCAACTCGCTCGAAGAACGCCGCATCCGGCTTGCTCGCACCCCAGTCGTCGGACGTGCCGATCAGGTCGACGTCGCCGGTGAACAACCGGCGGAGGTTCGCCCCGGACCGCACGGTCTGGTTCCCGGCGATGGCCAGCCACAGCCCGTCCGCACGGAGGCGGGCCAGGGCGGGCCGGACATCGGGGTAGAGGTCTTCCTCGCCGTACGTCTCGGATTGGCCTGCCGCCGCCCGCTTCTCGCGTTCCTCGTACAGGTCGAAGCCGGGCCGGAAGATCTGGAAGGTGTCCCGGTAGTCCCGGCCTTGGGCGATCACCGCCCCGAGTTGGGCGACGAAGGTGTGGCGCGGCACGCCAAGCCAGTCCGCCCAAGTCCCGTACTCCCGGGTCTCGTCCACCAAGGACTCGCCGACGTCGAACACCACAGCGCGAATCATGACCGCAGCCTAACGAGGCGGCCCGCCCGCCGAGCGCCAGGACGGCCGGACGCTGCTCCGCGCGGCACTCCGCCCACCCGTGCGAAACTCGACCGACGCCGGAAGGGGATTCGTCATCATGGGATTCGGTCTTGTCGTGCGCTTCGTCGCCCACAGCGCGGAGGCTGCTCGCGCCTTCGACCAGCTGGCGGAGAAGGCGCTGGAGGGCATCCGCGCCAAGGAGCCCGGCACGGTCGTGTACGTCAACCACACGGTGCCGGAAGAACCCGACGTCCGGGTCTTCTACGAGCTGTACGCGGATCGCGCGGCGTTCGAGGAGCACGAACGACAGCCGCACGTCCAGGAGTTCCTGGCCGGACGCGCCCGGTACCTCGCCTCCTTCGACGTGACGTTCCTGGACGAGATCTCGGGCAAGGGCTCTTCGCCGGCGGAGCTGCCCGGTGAGTCCGGAGGAAGGGGACCACAGTGACGATTGCCCTCCGCCGCTGTGGAGCCGGCGGCATTCCCGCCGGCCACACGCAGGTGCTCATCGAGGTCCACGCGGATGCCTACCGCGACCAAGCCGACGACCCCTTCGTCCAGCGGTTCCCGTGGTTCGCCGAGCACTGGACGTCCCGGCCCGGTTACAGCTGCGTCATCGCCTACGACAGCGACACGCCGGTCGGCTACTCCTACGGCGCTCCGCTGGAGGACGGCCGGGAGTGGTGGCGCCCTCACATGCCGCCGCCCGCCGACCCGTCGACGTTCGCCGTGTCCGAGGTCATGGTGCGCCCCGACTGGCGGAAGCTGGGCATCGCCGAGCGGACGCACGAGGCGCTGCTCGCCGAGCGGGACGAGGCTCTGGCCGTGCTCTACGTGGACGTCACCCACCCCCGCGTCCAGGCGATGTACGAGCGCTGGGCCTACCGGAAGGTCGGCGAGCACCGTCCGTTCGAGGACGCCCCGCTCTATGCCGTCCTGGTCCGCGCCCTCCGGTAGCCGGCCGGCCGCCGAACCGGCCCCGCCCGCCGGGCTCGGTGGTGGGCACGGCGGGCGGGGAGCGGATGCGTCAGTGGCGGTGGTGGTTGTCCGGTTGGGCGGGGTCGCCGGGGTGTTCCAGTCCCTCGACCAGGGTGAGGCGGTGGGCGCGTTCACGGTCGAGCCAACGGACGAAGGCGGCTCGGCGGGCGGCCTCCCGGAGGGCGGGGGTGGGGTCGGGCGGCGGGAGGGTGGTGGTGGACAGGAGGAGGGCTGCCGTCCATCCGCCGGCGGTGGCCCATTCGCCGACCGGGGCCGCACGGAGGGCTTCGGCGAGGGCCGCCGGAAGGGTCTCCGGATCTGCCTCCAACTCGCCTTCGGAGAGTGCGAGTTGCCAGCGCTCGGCCGGCACTCGGGCGGTCATCGCACGGTAGTGGGCGACTTCCTCGGCGGCCGGTTCGATGCCGGCGGTGACCGCCTGGTACACCGCCCTGACCGCCGCACTGCCCTCGTACGCCGCGGCCGTGATGGAGCCGAGCTCGACGGCGGCCCGCTGGTCGAGCCGGGCCGGGTCGGCACCGTCGTCCACCGGCAGCCCCCGCTCCGCGGCCACCGCCTCGCACAGCGCCTCGGTCAGCAGCACCTGCGCGACCCACCGGCGCAGCTGCCGGTCCTCCGAACTACCCTCCTGCGGAAGAGCGGTGGCCCGTGGGCCGGTCCGGAGCGCGGCGAGGCGGTGGTCGAGGGCCGCGCGCGGGAGGGGCCGTCCGTCGAGCAGGCCGAGGGTCATGCCTCCACCACCAGGGCGACGGTCGGGGCATATTGGCAGCGGCCGAACCACATGACCTTGGCGAGGGCCCAGGACGAGCCGGGGTCAAAGGATGCGGGAACGGTCACCTCGAAGTCGGCCACCCTGGAGGCGCCGGCCGGGACGGTGAAGCCGCGCACCGGGTCGGGGATCGCCTCCCAGGTGCCCCACGGTGAGACCAGTTGCAGTTCGCCCCGGATCTCGCCGCGCGTGCGGTTGGTGAGGGTGAGGCTCAACCTGCCACGGCCGCCGGGGGCCAGGCGCAGGGTCCGGTGGGAGACCTCGACGTCCAGGCCGGTGTCCCGGCCGGCCGTGGCCTTGGTGCCCTGGGCGGCCGTCCAGTCCTCGGGGGCGTCGCCGGTGACGGGCAGCAGCGCGGGGAGGTCACCGACGGCGATGGTCACCACGTCCTCGACCTGCTGCCCGTCGTGCTCGATCCGGACGGCCGCGAAGTACAGCCCGGGTTCGGCGCCGGGTGGCGGGGTGAGGGTGACCGGGAAGCGCAGGTGTCCGTCGGGCTCCAGCCGGTACGGGCGGCTGCCGAGGCTCGCGGCCCAGCCCTCGGGCGGCAGGACGACGGCCGTGCCTTCGACGGCCGCGTCCCGCAGCTGGGAGGAGAGGGCGACGGACAGCGTGACCGCCTCCCCCGCCGTCCGTAGCAGTCCGGGCGAGGCGCCGACGGACACCGGCAGGTAGCCGAGCGGTGCCGGGCCCCGGTTGTGCAGCCAGTAGCGGGCGTGGACGGGCTGGGCGGCTTCGGCGACCGGGCCGAGAACGGGGCCGTCCTCGGACGCGAAGACTCCGGCGGCAGAGACTCCGGCGGCGGAAATGCCGGGGGTGGCCGCCAGGGTGGCGATCTGCGAGCCGGCGAGGTCCGGGGAGTCCACGGCGCGGCCGAGCGGGCGTTCCAGCAGGTCTGCCGGCCGCAGCTCGCCGAGGCCGAGCGCTCCGCTGAGCCGTGCCGTCCGTCCGAGCCCTGTCGACTCGACCAGCCGGACGGTGAGTTCGGGCCCGCTCGGGGCCGCCGAGCCCTGCGCGATGGGGTTCCCGGCCGGCTTGAGCGCACCGAGCAGGACCTCGCGCTGGGGCTCGACCCGCAGCCAGGACAGCGTGCCCGGCAGCGGGCCGTCCTGGGCCGGGACGATCCGGGCGTACAGCGGGTGGTTGAACTCCTGGCCCCGCGCGGGCAGTGCCTGGTCCCGCCAGTCACCGGCTCCGCCGACCAGCGCATAGCTGAACTCATGGGTCCAGTGCTGGAGTTGGAAGGAGGCGCCGTCGGGCAGGGTGCGCCGGGGCGGATCGATCCAGACCCCGGACGGCCAGCCGGTGCACGAGCGCATCAGCGACAGGTGCAGCGCGCCGGTGGTGTCGACGGCGAAGCCGGGCAAGCCGAAGGTGAGCAACGCCACCGTCCGGTCCGCCAGTTGGTCCGCCACCCCGGACGGGCAGACGGCGGTGATCCGGGCGTCGGCCAGGTCGTCGACCAGCGCCCCGACGTCGGTGACGACCAGCGCGGGCAGGCAGCGCAGGTCCCGCAGGTCGGCGCCCGGCCGCCAGACCTCGGCGAGCGGAGTCAGGGCCGGCACCCAGACGGCGCCGTGCGCCTTCAGGACGGCCGCGTACTCCGTTCCGGCCTGCTCGATCAACTCCCTTGCCGCATCGTTGACTTCCGGCGCCCCGACCACGATCCGGAAGTCCGGCAGGTTGGAGTCGACGTCCAGCCGGCCGTACCGCGCCCAGTCCGCGCCCGAGGTGGTGGCGGTCACCCCGACCCGGGCGAGCGCGACCACCAGGGGGCGGGCGTCGGCCGCGTCGTCCAGCGTCGGGACGACGACCTCCGCCACGCCGAGGGCCCGGGAACCGAGGACCGACCCGGTCGGGTCGATGAGCTCGGCCCGCGCGGTGGCGCCGAGCCCGAACCAGGTGTTGGCCGGGTTGTCCAGGGTCCACGGCGCCTCGGCGGAGTCCACGTCCGGCATCGCGAAGCCGCGTCCGATGACCGCGCCGGCCACCTCGCTGACCGGCAGTCCGCCGGGGACGTCCACCGGGAAGCGCAGCCGCAGCAGCCGGTCGGCGCCGGAGTAGTCCACGACCCGGGTCCGGCAGTCCACCCGGTCCAGCCCGCGCCACAGGGTGACGGTCTGCTCGTACCGGACGGCGTCGACCGTGCCGCCGATCACCAGCCGCTCGCCGAGCGGTCCGGTCTCCCGGCGGACCGAGGCGGCGCCGTCCCCGGAGCCGACGACCGGTCCGCTGGGGACCAGGTGCCAGGGGCCTTCGCCGAAGTCGGGGTGCTGCGGGTACTCCTCGTACACGCGCAGTTCGTTGCCGATCCGGCCGTCCTGGATCAACTCCCGTTCGTGCCGCAGGTCCAGGACCGAGGAGAGGCCGCCGCCGCGCTCCGGGTCGGCCGTGACGCGGTACCGG
Source organism: Kitasatospora sp. NPDC086791 (assembly GCF_040685975.1). NCBI lineage: Bacteria > Bacillati > Actinomycetota > Actinomycetes > Kitasatosporales > Streptomycetaceae > Kitasatospora > Kitasatospora sp. NPDC086791. The sequence continues at coordinate 486,039 of NZ_JBFBOC010000001.1, forward strand.
CCGTTGGCGATCGTGAAGCCCTCGGCCGCCGTCCACGGCCCGGCCGCGCCGCCGTCCTCCGCGCCGCCCCCGACCGCGTCGCGCTCCACCGCATCGCGCTCGACCAGCCGCCAGGTGCGCCAGCCCAGCGCCGGCACGTCCGAGGCCAGGAACCGCAGCGTCCCCCGGTCGACGGAGCTCGGCACCGTCTCGCCCCGGTCGTCCAGCACCCGTACCGCCCGCAGTGCCCCTACCGCCGCTGCGCCGTCCGGCAGTTCGACCGAGACGAGGTCGGTCCGGTCGAAGGACAGCGTGTTGGTGACCACCACGGCCACCCCGTCCCCGGCCACCCCGTCCCCGGCCACCCCGCCCCCCGCCGAACCGCTCCGCGCCACACCACCCCCCGCCGTGGCGATCCGGCCGGTGAGCGCGTTCAGCGCCGAGTCCCGGACGGCGGAGGCCAGGTCGTACGCCTCCCGCCAGCCGCCCAGCAGGTCGAGGTACACCTGGTCGGACTCGGAGCCGGTGATCGCGTCGTGGTGCGCGCCGTAGGCGAGTTGGCGCCAGACCTTGTCCAGCGCGGCGGCGGGGTAGCGGCCGAGGCCGTGCACGGCGGCCAGGGTGGCGAGCTTCTCGGCGTCCACGGCCGCGACCTCACCCGCCCGTTGGGCCTGCTTGGTGTCGATGTACGAGACGTCCTTGCCGGTGTACACCGGGTTCATGTCGCGGGTCTGCGGGCTGGGCCGCCGTCCGGTGGCGGCGAGTTCGGCCCGGACGGCGTCCAGGAAGTCGCGCGGGGTGGCGCAGACGAAGCGGGGCCAGAGGTACTTGGCGGCCCAGGAGCGGTGGATCGCGGTGACCCACTTGTTCGGCGGGGTGTAGTCCGTCCCGACCGGCAGCAGCAGGTTCTTCGTCGCGCCGACCGGCTTGAGCTTGCGGTACAGCGCGTGGACGGCCCGTTCGGCGGTGGCGAGGTCGGGCGAGGAGTCCATCCACCAGCCGGCCGAGTAGTGGTGCGGCATGTAGTGGGTGAGCACGCCCTCGCCGCCGGGGGCGATCCATTCGAACTCGCTCGGGAACTGCATCACCCGGGCGTCGTCCTCGGCCTCGCGGAAGTTCTTCTGGATCGGGCCCCACTGGTGGAAGGGGCCGCGTGCCCAGGCGCTGCCGGTGAGGCCGGCCGCGGCGAGGTGGCCGGGGAACTGCGGGTCGTGCCCGAACACGTCGAGCTGCCAGGCGGTCTGCGGGTCTCCGCCGAGGATGTCGCGCTGGTAGCCGATGCCGTGGACGATGTTGCGGATGGTGGTCTCGGCGCCGGTCAGGTTGGTGTTGGGCTCGTTGTAGGTGCCGCCGACCAGCTCGACCTGTCCGCGCTCCAGCAGCAGCCGCAGCGTCTCCCGGCGCTCCGGGTGCTGGTCGAAGTACGGCTTCAGGTAGTCGACTTCGGCGAGGACGAACTTGTACACCGGGTCCCGCAGGGCGAGTTCCAGGTGCGCGTCGACGAGCGCGAAGCCGTTGCGCTCCCAGAGCGGCCGGGTGGTGGCGTCGGCGGAGAGCAGTTCCCAGGGGGAGGTGTAGGCGGCCTGGGTGTTCCACCAGACCGGGTCGTAGTGGAAGTGCGAGACCAGGAACATCGTCCAGCCGGGCTCGGCGACGTCCACCGAGGCTTCGACGGTGGCTCTCGACACCGTGACGGTGACCGGGAGTCGATCACCGGGCCGGGCCTCGGAGGCGATCTCCAGCGGGACGTCGACCGGACCCGTGCCGGTCGCCTCGCCGTGGACGCCCGGGCCGCTGACGGTGATCCGGGCGGCCGGGCCCTCGGTCGTCACGCGCAGGATCTGGCGCGGGGCGTCCTCGGGGCCGACGAACAGGTCGGTGCTCTCGACGGCGGTGATGGTGACCGGCACGGGGGTGGTTCCTTTCCGGAGGTCCGACGGGGCGGGCGGGCGCTACGCGCCCCAGGCCTCGAACTCGTAGATGCGGGCGGCCGGGTCGGTGGTCTGGGTGGGCTTGGTGACCACCAGGCGGACGTACCGGGCGGTCGTGCTCACCGCGTGCGTGGTGGTGCCGGCCGTGTTGCCGGTGACGTCGGCGACCGTCGTCCAGGGGTCGGTGGTGGTGGACCGGACCTGGACGGAGAAGTCGCGGGTGTTGTACGCGGAGCTCTCGCCACCCGCCGAGGCGTGCTTGACCACGAACTTGGTCAGCCGCTTCGCCGAACCGAGGTCCACTTCGAGCCACTTGGCGGAGCTCAGGGTGCACCACTTGTCGCCGTTCCCGCCGCTGACGCTGCCGTTGACGGCCTTGGCCGGGCCCTCGTTGGCGTTGCACTGGCCGGAGGCGGTGGCCGGGCGGTTCAGCGCCAGGTTGCCGGCGGTGGACGGCGTGCCGTTCCAACTCACCGTGGTGGATGCCGCGTCGGAGCGCCCGTAGGTGGTGGACACCGCCTCGACGTCCAGCGTGGTGGCGGTCTCGCCGCCGGCCCGGTCGAGCCGCCCGACGAAGTACGCGTCGTTGGGCGTCGCGCCGAGGAAGGTCCGGCTGCCGTCCGCGTTGCGCCGGTACACCTCGTAGTGGTGGACGTTGCCGCCCGGCGCCGCCGTCCAGGACAGCCGCAGCGACTGGGCGGCGCCCGGCGTCACCTCGCTCGCGCCGAGCACGGTGAGCCCGGCCGGTGCCGCCGGGGTCTCCACCGCCCCGTCGTAGAGGGCGACTTGGCCGACCCGCAGGTCGTACGAGGGATCGGAGCCCTCGACCCGCAGCGCGATCTGGGCGATGGTGCGGCCCGCGTACGGGGAGAGGTCGAGGGTGTGGCGCTCCCACCCGGTGCCGGCCTCGGCGCCGACGTCGATCGTGGTGAAGCTGTTCGGTGCGTCGGTGAAGGCCACGGCGGCCTTGAGCTTGGTCGGCCCGGCCGCCGGGGTCTTGACCACCAGGTCCAGCTTGGTGGTCGCCGCGACCGGCAGCTTGGTCTGGTAGAGCCGGACGGTGTTGGCGGCGTCGAGGGTGCCGGTCAGCCGCAGCGAGGAGCCGCCCTGGTAGGCGTCGGTGAAGTCGACCGACGGGGTGAGCCTGCTGCCGGCCGAGTCGACCACCCAGCGGTAGGTGGGTGGGACGTCCTGGAGCGAGAGGTTGTTCCAGCCGCCGGTGGCGACCCGGGTGCCGCCCGCGTTGTAGAAGTCGCCCTGGCCGGTGTCGAAGGTGGTGACGAAGGGCTTGGCCGTGATCGGCGAGGACTCGGCGACGTAGCCGGCCAGGCCGGGCCAGCTCGCCGAGGTGTCGATCCGGGACGGGTCGCTGTTCGCGCCGACCCAGTAGCGGGCGTCCTTGGCGTAGAAGTCGGCGCGGTCGGTCGCGGACTTCCAGGTCCACTCGGGGCGGTAGAGGCCGAGCGAGGTGGTGTGCGGCTTACCGGACGGGAAAAGTGCGCTCCAGTCCACGCCGGTGTTGTAACCGTTGGCCTCGGTGTCGATGCCGGAGTAGAGGTCGTACTCGCTGCGGCCGAGCTGTCGGGCCAGTGTCCGGGAGGAGTTCAGGCCGCTCGCCGACCAGTCGAAGTTCAGGAACATCGAGTCCGAGGTTCGCTTGGAACCGGCCTGCAGGAACGGCGAGTTGGCGGAGGTGAGGGCGTTCTGCCAGCTCACCGCGCCGGAGGTGGTCATCGCGTCGTACCACATGAACTCGGTGCCGCTCTGCGCCTTGGTGTACTGCATCAGGTTGCGCAGCTCGCCGGCGAGGGCCGAATCGCCGCCGCCGGTCTCCTGGTTGATGAACCAGCCGTCGAAGCCGTAGTACTGCGCGGCCTGGACGAGCTTGTCGGCGACGGGGTAGCGGCTGCCGGACTTCTGGACGAAGTCGCGCACCCACTGGATCTGGCCGCCGTACGCGCCGGGCGGGAAGAAGACGGTGCCGTAGACCTTGACGCCGTTGCGGTGGGCGGCGTCGATGACGGTCGGGTTGGGCGCGAGGATCAGGCCCTCACCGGCCGATCCGCCCCAGAACACCAGCTTGTCGACGTACTGCCAGTAGCCGAAGGCGTAGTAGTTGGGATCGGCGGAGCCCTGCGAGGGGTTGTTGGAGGTGGGGCCGAAGGAGACCAGTGAGGCGATCTTCCCTTCGCCGGTACGGGCGTTGGGGTTCGCCGTGAGCGCCGGGTCGCTGGTGCGCGGCTGCAGCGGGACGCGGGAGCGGTTGAAGCGGGCGTCCGGGTCGGTGGCCGGGTCCCAGGTCAGGATGCTGTTGGGGTACCAGTACGAGGCGAAGGGCTGGTTGCCCTGACCGGCGGTGGCGGCGGGTGCCGAACCGGTGGCCCCGGGGGCAGTGCCGACGGTGGCGGCGGGTGCCCCGGCCGGTCTCGGCTCGGCCCAGGCCGCAGGGGCGGAGGTCAGCGCGGCCGTCGCGAGGGCGGCGCTGAGCAGCAGGGGTAGGCGTCGTGACATGCGGTGGCTCCGATCGAGCGGAGGAGGGTGGGGGCGGGCCCGCCGTCACGTACGGGGGCCCGGGTGCATGCGGGCGTGCCGGTGCTGGATCAGGTGGTGCGGGAACCGCAGCGGGCCGTCGCCGCTGCGGCGGTTCCTCGACGTACGGGCGCAGCGGGAGCCGGGCAGCGGCACGCGGGGGAAGTACGGCCCGGTGCGGCGGAGCGCCGAGCGGGTGCCGCTCGGCGCTGCGAGGCTAAACCGGTTCAGAACCCCTGTCAACGACTCGCGCGGCAATCACCCCGGGGAGCGAACCGGGGGCGGCACCGGCGGCAGCAGCGGACCCGGCAACGGCCCCGCCGACCCCGACAGCCCCGCCGGCCCCGCCGGCCGGATCCGTCGGCACGAACACACCGGGCGGCGAGGTGGACTCCCGCACGGTCAGCCGCGGCGTGGGCATCTGCAGGTCCCGCTCGGGCCCGGCGTCGTCCAGCGCCTCCAGCAGGCTCCGGGCGACCTGCTCGCCGAGCGCGAAGGTGTCCCGGCTGAGCGCGGTCAGCGGCGGGTGGACGATTCGGGCGAGCACCGAGTCGTCGAAGGAGACGATGGACAGCTCACCGGGCACCGCGACGCCCATCTCCCCCGCCACGCCGAGCCCGGCGACGGCCATCACGTCGCTGTCGTACACGATCGCGGTGGGCCGCCTGGCCCGGGAGAGCAGGGTGCGGGTGGCGGCCGCGCCCTCGGCGTCGCTGAAGTCGGTGGGCACCGACACGGCCTCCTCCAGCCCGAGCCGGCGCGAGGCGTCGCGCAGCGCGCGGATCCGCCGCTGGGTGTGCTGGAAGTGCGGCAGCCCGGCCAGGTGGGCGATCCGGCGGTGCCCGATGGCGGCCAGGTAGTCGACGATCGAGAGCATCGCCTCCCGGTCGTCGGCCCAGATCCGCAGCTGGTTGCCGCCCTTGCCGGGCCCGCCCAGCACGACGGCGGGCAGCCCGAGTTCGTCCAGTACCGGCAGCCGCGGGTCCTTGACCTGCAGGTCGACCACGATGAAGCCGTCGACCCGGTGCTCGGAGGCCCAGCGGCGGTAGACCTCCGTCTCGGCGGCGGTGTCCTCGACCACCATCAGGTGCAGCGCGACGGAGCTGGCCGAGAGCACCGCCTGCAGCCCGGAGAGCAGCTGGCTGAAGAACGGTTCGACCCCGATGGTCCGGGCCGGGCGGGCGATCACCAGGCCCACGGCGTCGGCCCGGGCGCCGCCGAGGGCGCGCGCGGCGCTGTGCGGCCGCCAGTTCATCTCCTCCGCGACCCGCAGGATCCGGGCCCTGGTCGCCTCGCTCACGCCCGGGCGGCCGTTGAGCGCGAAGGACACCGCGCCCTTGGAGACACCGGCCTCGCGGGCGATGTCGGCGATCGTCGGTCTGCCCACAGAACCCGACTCCTCTCTTGACATCCAAGTTTAGGCGGGAGCATAGTCCCTGGCATAGCTAGACCGGTTTAGTTAGACAGGTTCCGGAATCCGGCACGACCCCCGTCGGCCTCACCCCGAGAACCCCCGAGAACCCCCGAAGACCCACAAGAACCCCCGAACTCGGCACGATCCCCCACCCACCCCCAGGACCGGGAGACCCTCATGCGAAGAATCTGGGCGGCACTGACGACAACGGCCTTCACCGCCGCCGCACTCACCGGCTGCGGACTCGGCTCAGGCGACACCAAGGACAGCGACACCGTGGCGAGTGCGGCCGCCACCGGCGCGGTCAAGGGCAAGGTCTCGCTGCAGACCTGGGCGCTCAAGCCGAAGTTCACCGACTACATGCAGGGCGTCATCGACGGCTTCAAGAAGAAGTACCCGGGCGTCGAGGTCGAATGGCTCGACCAGCCCGGCGAGGGCTACTCCGACAAGGTGCTCAGCCAGGCCGCCGCCGGCACCCTGCCCGACGTGGTCAACCTCCCGCCCGACTTCGCCCTTCCGCTCGCGAAGAAGGACCTCCTGCTGGACGTCGCCAAGGCCGACCCGAAGCTCGCCGACGAGTACGTCGCCGGCGGCGTCGACGCCTACCGCTTCGCCGGCTTCCAGGGCACCTTCGGCTACCCCTGGTACCTCAACACCGATGTGAACTACTGGAGTTCGGACCTCCTCACGAAGAACGGCCTGGACCCGAAGAAGCCCCCGACCACCCTGGACGACCTGATCGCCCAGGCCCGGGTGATGAAGGAGAAGTCCGGCGGCCAGACCTACCTGATGAGCCGCAAGCCCGGCATCGGCGACCTCTACAACGCCGGCGTGAAGATCATGTCCGACGACGGCAAGACCTTCACCTTCAACACCCCCGAGGCCGCCGCACTGCTCGACAAGTACCGCGACGCCTTCAAGGAGGGCCTGCTCCCCAAGGACGTCCTCACCAACACCTACGCCGGCAACACCAAGCTGTTCAACGCCGGCACCGCCGCCTGGACGACCGCCGGCGCCAACTACATCACCAGCCTCGCCGTCGACAACCCGACCCTCGCCCCGAAGGTCGTCCCCTCCCCCGCGCTGGCCACCCCGCCGATGTACGTCCAGGGCGTGTCCATCCCGAAGAGCACCAAGAACCCGGCCGCCGCGGTCGCCCTCGCCCGCTGGGTCACCAACGCCGAGAACCAGGCCGCCTTCGCCCACCTGACCAGCATCTTCCCGTCCACCAAGGCCTCCGCCGACGACCCGTTCTTCAGCAAGAGCGACGGCACCAACGCGGGCGACGCCAAGGTGATCGCGTTCACCTCGCTGGCCAAGGCCAAGCTGATCCAGCCCGTGCAGGTCGACGACGCCATGAGCACCGTCATCAACCAACAGATCGCACTGGCCATCAGCGGCGACGCGAGCTCCAAGCAGGCGCTGGACACCGCCGTGGAGCAGTGCAACAAGCTGCTCAAGGGCTGACGGCCGCACGCGCGTCCGAACGCTCATCCGGACGCTGATCCGCGCGAACGTCCACCCGAACGTCAGCACGAACGTCCACGCGAACGTCGGCACGAACGTCCGCACGAACAGCCGCCCCACCCCGTACCGGCGACGCGGCGGGTCCCCCACACCCGCCGCTCCCGGGAATGACCCGCACCACCACCCAGGCCCCAGGAAGGCAACCGCATGACCCACCGGCGTTGGTTCACCCCCTGGCTGCTCGCCGGGCCCGCGATCGTCTGGCTGGCCGTCTTCAACCTCTGGCCGGCCGTCAACACGGTGATCCTGTCCTTCACCAGCGCCAAGCCCCTGGGCGGCGGGCAGTTCACCGGCCTGGAGAACTACGGCCGGCTGCTGGACGACGCGCAGCTCGCCGACGCCCTGCTCAACAGCATCGTCTTCATGCTGGTCTGCCTGCCCCTGCTGACCGTCCTGCCGCTGCTTCTCGCGCTGCTCGTCCAGCGCAGGATCCCCGGCATCACCTTCTTCCGCACCGCCTTCTACACCCCGGTGATCGCCTCCGCCGTCGTGGTCGCGCTGATCTGGGGCTGGGTGCTGGACGACCGCGGCCTGGTCAACGGTCTGCTGCAGCAGAGCGGGCTGACCGACTCCCCGGTCTCCTTCCTGACCGACCGCTGGCTGCTGCTGTTCAGCGCGATCGCCCTGACCGTCTGGAAGGGCCTCGGCTACTACATGGTCATCTACCTGTCCGCCCTCGCCAACGTCCCGCGGGAGCTGCACGAGGCGGCGGCGGTGGACGGCGCCGGGTCGCTGAGCCGGTTCTGGCACGTCACCCTGCCCGGGGTGCGGCCTACCATGATCCTGATCTCCGCGCTGATCTCGGTGAGCTCGCTGCGCGTCTTCTCCGAGCTGTACGTGCTCTCCAACGGCCAGGGCGGCCCCGGCGGCCGGGACATGTCGGTGGTGATGCTGATCCAGATGTACAGCCGCGGCTTCAACGGCCACCTCGGCTACGCCTCCGCGCTCAGCCTGATGCTGTTCGTCGTCACCCTCGGCCCGATGCTGTTCCTGATGCGCCTGAACCGGAAGGCGGCCTGAACCCGTGAGCACCCTCCCGACGAAGGCCACCCAGGCCGACCGAACCGCCGAACGCGACCAGACCGCCCAGACCGCCCAGACCGGCCGGGCCGCCCGGGCCGCAAAGCCCTCCCGGGGCTCCCGGGGCTCCGGGGGCTCCCGGGGCTTCAACACCCCCTCCCCCGCCCAGACCGCCGCCCGCTACCTGCTCCTGCTGCTCGTCCTGCTCCTGGTCATCGGCCCCTTCCTCTGGCAGCTGTCCACCTCCCTCAAGGGCCCGGCCGAGGACGTCTACACCCGCACCCCGGCCTTCCTGCCCGACCAGCCCACCTTCGGCAACTACGGCAAGGTCGCCGACACCATCCCGGTGTGGACCTACGCGCTCAACTCGGTGATCGTCGCCGCGGTCTGCATCACCGGCAACGTGGTCGGCTGCACCCTGGCCGGCTACGCCCTCGCCCGGCTGCGCTTCCGCGGCGCCAGGCTCGTCCTCGGCCTCTTCCTCGCCACGCTCGTCCTGCCCGGCGAGGTCACCATCGTCTCCCAGTACGTGCTGGTGCGCAGCCTCGGCCTGGCCGACACCCTGGCCGGCGTCGCCCTCCCGGGCTCGATCGCCATGCTGAACGTGCTGCTGATGCGCACCGCCTTCGCCGCCGTCCCGGCCGAGCTCGACCAGGCCGCGCTGGTGGACGGCGCGAGCGTCTGGCAGCGGCTGTGGCACATCGGCCTGCCGAACGTGCGCGGCATGATCAGCGTGATCGTCATCTTCACCTTCATCGGCGCCTGGGACGACTTCCTCTGGCCGCTGATCGTGCTCAACGACCCGCAGAAATACACCCTCACCGTCGGGCTGCAGTACCTCAACGGCACCTTCTCCGCCAACCCCCGGCTGATCGCGGCCGGCACCATGATCGCCTTCCTGCCGATCGTCGTGGTGTTCGGCGTCTGCCAGCGCTTCTTCTTCAAGGGCGTCGAGGAGGGAGCCGTCAAGGGATAGCGCCACCGTCCGTACGCCCCAACCCAGTCGAGGAAGCTACCCGATGACCACCGCCCCCCGCTTCGGCGTCAACTACACCCCCAGCGTCGGCTGGTTCCACCACTGGCTCGACTTCGACCTCGACGCCGTGCGCGCCGACTTCGACTCGATCGCGGCCCTCGGCCTGGACCACGTCCGGGTCTTCCCGCTCTGGCCGCTGTTCCAGCCCAACCGCACCCTGATCCGCCCGCGCGCCGTCGAGCAGCTGGTGGCCGTGGTCGACGCGGCCGGTGAGCGCGGGCTGGACGTCGCGGTGGACGGCCTGCAGGGCCACCTGTCGAGCTTCGACTTCCTGCCCGCCTGGACCCGGACCTGGCACCGGCGCAACCTGTTCACCGACCCCGAGGTCATCGACGGTCAGGCCGCCTACCTGCGCACCCTCGCCGGGGCGCTGCGCGAGCGGCCCAACTTCCTCGGGATGACGCTCGGCAACGAGATCAACCAGTTCTCCGGCGAGCCGCACCCCGACCCGGACCGGGCCACCCCCGCCGAGGCCGGGGCCTGGCTGCGCCGGATGCTGGACGCCTGCGAGCAGGGCGCGCCCGGCCGGCTGCACCTGCACGCCTCCTACGACGCCGCCTGGTACCTGGACGAACACCCTTTCACGCCCTGGCACTCGGCCCGGATCGGCGCCGCCACCGCCGTGCACTCCTGGGTGTTCAACGGCACCGCCCAGCGCTACGGCGCCCACTCCACCGCCACCGCGCAGCACGCCGCGTACCTGGTCGAGCTGTCCAAGGCCTGGGCGGACGACCCGGCCCGCCCGGTCTGGCTGCAGGAGGTCGGCGCGCCCGCCCCGCACATCACCCCGGAGGACGCGGCGCGGTTCACCGGCGCCACCGTCGAGGCGGTACTGGACTGCCCGGACCTGTGGGGCGTCACCTGGTGGTGCTCGCACGACGTGGACCGCTCGCTCGCCGACTTCCCCGAACTGGAGTACAGCCTGGGCCTGTTGACCACCGACCGGACGGTCAAACCGGCCGGTGCCCGGCTCGCCGGGGCCGCCGCCGAGGCCCGCCGCTGCTGGCAGCCGCCGAAGCCGCGCGGCACCGCCGTGGTGGTCGCCACCGGCGACGAGACCACCTCCCCGAAGCGCTCGGTCTGCGGCCCCGGCGGCCCGGTGTACGAGGCGTTCATGCGCCTCGCCGAGGCGGGCGCCCGCCCGACCACCGTGCTCGCCGAACGCGCCGAGGACCGGGCGCACCTGGCCGCGCGCGGCATCACCGAGGTGGTCCACCCCGACGACGTACGGTCCCGGTAGCCCCGCCACGCCCCGCAACCCCCAGCCCGCACCCGGTCCACACCCCCGACAGCCACACGCCCTCAGCCACGCAACGGAGCCCGCTGCCATGCACGATGACCGCACCCTGGTCGAGTCCCGCCTCAAGCGCGTCCTGGACGAGCGCATCCGCCCGGCCGTGTACCCCGAGTCCGTCCCACTGGAGGTCGGCATCTGGACGGCTCCGGACGAGCCCGTCCCGGTGGCCGAGGGCCTGGCCGCGCCGCGCACCCCGATCGCGGTCGGCGACGCCTGGGGCGCGCCCTGGGGCACCAGTTGGATCACCGTGACCGGTACGGTGCCCGCCGCCTGGGCCGGCCGCACCGTCGAGGCGCTGATCGACCTCGGTTTCGACGCCAACATGCCCGGTTTCCAGTGCGAGGGCCTGGTCTACCGCCCGGACGGCACCCCGGTGAAGGGCCTCAACCCGCAGAACCAGTGGGTGCGGATCGCCGCGCCGGCGGCCGGCGGCGAGCAGGTGCTGCTGCACGTCGAGGCCGCCGCCAACCCGGTCATCCTGGACTACCACCCCTTCCTGCCGACCGAGTTGGGCGACAAGGAGACGGCCGGCGACCGGCCGCAGTACCGGCTGGCCCGGATGGACCTCGCCGTCTTCGACGAGACGGTGTGGCAGCTGGTGCTGGACCTGGAGGTGCTCGGCGAGCTGATGGCCGAGCTGCCGGTGGACGGCGCCCGCCGCTGGGAGCTGCTGCGCGCGATCGAGCGGGCCCTGGACGCGGTGGACCTGCAGGACGTCAACGGGACGGCCGCGCGGGCCCGTTCGGAGCTGGCCGGGGTACTGGCCGCGCCCGCCGTGCCGTCCGCGCACCGGATCAGCGCGATCGGCCACGCGCACATCGACTCGGCCTGGCTGTGGCCGCTGCGCGAGACCGTCCGCAAGGTGGCCCGCACCACCGCCAACATGACCGCGCTGCTGGAGGACGAGCCGGACTTCCTCTACACCATGTCCCAGGCACAGCAGTTCGCCTGGATCAAGGAGCACCGCCCCGAGGTGTACGCGCGGGTCCGGAAGGCGGTGGCCGAGGGACGGTTCGTCCCGGCGGGCGGCATGTGGGTCGAGTCCGACACCAACATGCCGAGTTCGGAGGCGATGGCCCGGCAGTTCGTGCACGGCAAGCGGTTCTTCCTGGACGAGTTCGGGGTGGAGAACCACGAGGCCTGGCTGCCGGACACCTTCGGCTTCACCGGCGGCCTGCCGCAGATCATCCGCAACGCCGGCTCCAGGTGGCTGCTGACGCAGAAGATCTCGTGGAGCCAGGTGAACAAGTTCCCGCACCACACCTTCCTCTGGGAGGGCATCGACGGCACCCGGATCTTCACCCACTTCCCGCCCGTGGACACCTACAACTGCTCGATGAAGGGCAGCGAGATCGCCCACGCGGCACGGAACTTCAAGGACAAGGGAGTGGCCCGACACTCGCTCGCCCCGACCGGCTGGGGCGACGGCGGCGGCGGCACGACCCGCGAGATGGTCGCCAAGGCGGCCCGGATGAAGGACCTGGAGGGCTCGGCCACCGTCCGTTGGGAGAAGCCGGCCGAGTTCTTCGCCAAGGCCGAGGCCGAGTACCCGAACCCGCCGGTCTGGGTCGGCGAGCTCTACCTGGAGCTGCACCGGGCCACCCTGACCAGCCAGGCGAAGACCAAGCAGGGCAACCGGCACAGCGAGAACCTGCTGCGCGAGGCCGAACTCTGGTGCGCCACGGCCTCGTTGCGCACCGGCGCGGAGTACCCGTACGAGCAGCTGGACCGGATCTGGAAGACCGTGCTGCTGCACCAGTTCCACGACATCCTGCCCGGCTCGTCCATCGCCTGGGTCCACCGCGAGGCCGAGGCGACCTACGCGGCGCTGGCCGGGGAGCTGCGGGACCTGATCGGGCAGGCCCAACGCGCCCTCGCCGGCGATCCCTCCGGCGGACGCGAGCTGGTGTTCAACGCGGCGCCGCACGCGCGCTCCGCCGTCGCGGCGGGCGGGGCCTCCGTGGTGGCTCCACCGGCGGAGGGCTGCACGCTGGCCGAGCGCCCCGAGGGCGGCTACCTCCTGCGCAACGGCCTGCTGGACGTCGTGGTGGACGCCGACGGCCTGGTGGCCTCGGCGGTCGAGGTCGCGAGCGGCCGGGAGACCGTCGCCCCCGGCACCCGCGCCAACCTGCTCCAGCTGCACCCCGACTTCCCCAACATGTGGGACGCCTGGGACGTCGACCAGTTCTACCGCAACACCGTCACCGACCTGACCGACCTGGACTCGCTCACCGTCCTCTCGGAGACGGCCGAGCAGGTCTCCGTCCGGGTCGTGCGCTCCTTCGGCTCCTCCACCGCCGTCCAGACGCTCACCCTGCGGGCGGGCGAGCAGCGGCTGGACCTCGAGACCCTGGTGGACTGGCACGAGACCGAGAAGTTCCTCAAGGCCGCGTTCCCCCTCGACCTCCACACCGACCGCTACGCCGCCGAGACCCAGTTCGGCCACCTCTACCGGCCCACCCACACCAACACCAGCTGGGACGCCGCCAAGTTCGAGGCCTGCAACCACCGCTTCGTCCACCTCGACGAGCCCGGCTGGGGCGTCGCCCTGGTCACCGCCTCCACCTACGGCCACGACGTCACCCGCACGGTGCGCGACACCGATGGCGGCACCACCACCACGGTCCGCTTCTCGCTGCTGCGCGCCCCGCGCTTCCCCGACCCGAAGACCGACCAGGGCCTGCACCGGTTCCGGCACGCCCTCGTCCCGGGCGCGGCGATCGGCGACGCCGTCCGCGAGGGCTACCGGATCGGCCTGCCCGAGCGGCGGGTCACCGGCAGCGCCGAGCGGGTCGCGCCGCTGGTGGAGCTGGACCACGACGCGCTGGTGGTGAGCGCCGTCAAGCTCGCCGACGACCGCAGCGGGGACCTGATCGTCCGCGTCTACGAGGCGGGCGGCGGCCGCGCCCGGGGCCGGCTGACCACCTCCTTCCCGCTGGCCGACGCCGTCCCCTGCGACCTGCTGGAGCGGCCCTGGGACGGCACCCGCGGCGAGGTGGTGGTGGAGGACGGCGCGGTGCGCCTCGCGCTGCGCCCGTTCGAGCTGGTCACCCTACGGCTGCGGAGCGCCGGCTAGGGCCTGCGCCGCGCGCCGTCCGGCTGCTCCGTCCACGCTGTGCGGCTGTTCTGCGCACACGTCCGGCCTGCTCTGCGTAGGCGTACGCCTGCCCTACGCTGTGCGGCGCCCCGGCCTTCACCGGCCGGGGCGCCACCCCCTACCCCTCTGGAGCCCTCCGTGCCTTCCACCCCGCTGTTCGCCGCCGTCGACGTCGGCGGCACCAAGATCGCCGGAGCGCTGGTCGACGGCGACGGACGGCTGCGGCACCGGCTCCAGGTGCCCACCCCGGCGACGGAACCGGGCGCGGCCGTGCTCGCGGTCGTGCACGAGGTGCTGGACCGGCTCGCCGGCACGCCCGACTGGGCCGCCGTGACGGCCGTCGGGATCGGCAGCGCCGGCCCGGTCGACCTCGCCGACGGCACCGTCAGCCCGGTCAACATCCCCGGCTGGCGCGGCTTCCCGCTGGTCGCCCGGGTCGCCGCCCACCCGGCGGTGGCCGCCCGCGCGCTGCCCGTCCGCCTCGCCGGGGACGGTGTCGCGATGGCCGCCGCCGAGCACTGGCAGGGCGCGGCCCGGGACGCCGCCGACGCGCTCTGCCTGGTGGTGTCGACCGGCGTCGGCGCCGGGCTGGTGCTCGACGGCGCGGTGCGGCCCGGCCCCAGCGGCAACGCCGGGCACCTCGGCCACATCTCCGTCGACCTGGACGGCGAGCCCTGCCCGTGCGGCTCGCGCGGCTGCCTCGAGGGCCTGGCCAGCGGCACCGCGATCGCCCGCCGCGCGCTCGCCGAAGGCTGGCGGCCCGACGGCGGGGACCGCTCGGCCCGCGCCGTCGCCGCCTCCGCCGCCGCGGGCGACCGGGTCGCGCTCGCCTCCTTCGACCGCGCCGCGCAGGCCCTGGCCGCCGGGATCGCCGCCACGGCCGCCCTGGTGGACCTCGATCGGGTGGTCGTCGGCGGCGGCGTCGCCTCCGCCGGGGACGTGCTGTTCGTCCCGCTCGCCCGCCACCTGGACCGCTACGCCACCCTCCCGTACCTCCGCGGCCTCGACGTGCGCCGCGCCGAACTCGGCACCGACGCCGGGCTGATCGGCGCCGCCGCGCTCTGCCGCTGAGCCACCGGGGTGGTCGGACCGCCCCGGCCGTCGATCACCCCCGATCACCCCCGATCACCCCTGATCACCCCGGCCGCTGGACCATTCCCGCCCGAACCTCCCCGGAGCCACCCGCATGCCGCCGTTCGCCCTGCTGCACAACCCGGTCCGCCGGTACGCCTGGGGCTCGCCCACCGCCCTCCCCGCGCTCACCGGCACCGAGCCGGACGGCACCCCGCAGGCCGAACTGTGGATGGGCGCGCACCCGTCGGCGCCGTCGTCCGTGTCCGGCCCCGACGGCCCGCGGCCGCTGGACGAGCTGATCGCCGCGGACCCGGACGCCCTGCTCGGTCCGGACACCGTACGGCGGTTCGGCCCTCGGCTGCCGTTCCTGTTCAAGGTGCTGGCCGCCGACCGGGCGCTCTCCCTGCAGGTCCACCCGACCCGCGCGCAGGCCGAGGCCGGGTACGCGGCGGAGGAGGCCCGGGGCGTCCCGTCGGACGCGCCGGAGCGGGTCTTCAAGGACCGCGGGCACAAACCGGAACTCCTCTGCGCGCTGGGCGAGTTCGAGGCCCTGTGCGGCTTCCGCCCGACCGCCGACGCGGCCGGGCTGCTGGAGCTGCTCGACCTGCCGCTGCTGGCGCCGTGGGCGGCGGCACTGCGCGCCCGGCCCTCCGCCGAGGTCCTGCCGGCACTGCTGCGGAGCACGCTCGCCGCCGACCGCCCCGCCTCAGCCGAACTCGCCTCCGTAGCAAGGGCATTGACTCACGCGGCGGCGACGGGCGGCCGGTACGCGGAGGCCTGCGCCGCCTACGCCCGCATCGCCGGCCAGTACCCGGGCGACCCCGGACTGATCGCCGCGCTGCTGCTCAACCACGTCCGGCTCACCGCCGGGCAGGCGCTGTACCTGGGCGCCGGGGTGCCGCACGCCTATCTCCGGGGCCTGGGCGTGGAGTTGATGGCCAACTCGGACAGCGTGCTGCGCTGCGGCCTCACCCCCAAGCACATCGACGTCGACGGCCTGCTGGCGGTCACCTCCTTCCGCCCCGGCGCGCCCGACCTGCTCGCCCCGCACCCGATCGACGGCGGCCCCACCGGCACCGCCGGCGGCGACTACTCCGAGCAGGAATTCCCCTCCCCCGCCGAGGAGTTCAGGCTCTCCCGCCTACGCCCCGGCGCCACCGCCGCCCGGATCGACCTCCCCACCCCGCAGATCCTGCTCTGCGTCTCCGGGCGGGCCCGGCTGCGCGCGCCCGACGGCGCCGAACTCACGCTTCCGGCGGGGGCGTCCGCCTACCTGCGCCCGGGCGCCGGACCGGTCGGGCTGACCGGCCCGGGCGCGGAGCTGTTCCGGGCCACCACCGGACGGCCGCACACCGCCCGGTAACGGCCGACCGGCGGCGGCCGACCGGACCGCTCAGGCCGACGCGGGATGCCCGAACAGCAGGTCGTAACCGTCCGGAAGCTGCTCGACCAGCCGGTCGATCAGCTCCCCGGGGACCAGGTCGCAGACCGTGCTGAGCACCGCCCCGATGTCCCACTGCGCCGTCGCGGGGGTCGCCCCGTCGATCCACCCGACCACGCCCTGGACGAAGCGCTCGGCGGTCAGCGGCTCGGCGGCGGGCCTCGCGTCCCGCAGCAGCGGGGCGTACGTCCCGGGCAGCGCCTCGGCGAGCTCGATCCGCTCCGACCCCACCAGGTGCTCGCCGAGCAGGGCGAGCACGATCCGGGTGGCGTGGTCCGCCTCCGCCTCCCCCCGGTACTCGCCGCGCTCCACGACGCGTGCGAGGAAGTCCTCCCAGGAGATGGTCATCGCGTCCTCCTTCCGGTCGGCGGGATCCGGCAGGACCGACGGCGCTCGGCGCCCGGGCCAGGGGGAGGTGTCATGGCAGCCCGCGACCACCGTGGGACGTACCGGTGCCCGTGCTGCTCAGCGTAACGCGGCCCGGCGCCCCGGGAACCGGCCCGCTCTCCTCGGGCCCGGCCTCGGCTCGCCCTCAGCCCGCCGAGGCGCGACACCGCCGGCGCGGCCGCCGCGAGGACGGGACCCCGCCGCCCGCGACCCCGGCCGGCACGCGCTGTGCCGGCGCCGTCGCCGTCGCGGTGGCCAGGGCGCCGCCCTCGGCGCGCGCGGCGTCCGGCATAAACGTCGAGAGAAAGCGCCGCTCGTTCGGGCTCAGGGTGCGCGAACGGCCGGATTCGCGGTCCCGTGCGACCACCACGGTCCGCGCCCGCATAAACGTGAGCCGATCCCGGCAGACATTCACCTCGACATGTGCGGAACTCCGCCCGAGCCGGGCCACGGTGAGTCGTACCGACAATGGCTCGGGCCGGTGGTGCAACTGTTCCAGATAATCGATCTCGTGCCGCGCGATAATGAATCCGGACGGGAACAGCGATTCCCGGACGGCGGTCGCGTGGTGGCGGAACAGGTCGTAAATCCCCTCCTGGACGTAGCCGACCAGCCGGACGTTGTTGATGTGCCCGTTCTCGTCGACGTCGCTCCACCGGGTGGGGCAGGCCAGCACGTGCGCGCCCAGGTGCACCGCGCTCACTGCTGCGTCAGCCCGGCGCCGGCCCCCGCGGGGAGCAGCGCGCGCTGCAACCTGGCGTAGTACGCGGAGTGTTCGGCCGCCATCCGGGCCGCGGTCCACCCCTCCTCGGCGGCCTCCGCGGCCGCCTGGACGACCAGGCTGTCGAGCACCGCGTCCACCGAGCGGCACAACTCGGCGACCGCCGCGAGCCGCTCGGTCACGTCCGAGCCGCCGGGCGCGTTCCGGGACGGGAACGCCGCCAGCGAATCCACCGCGAGCTGCAGGTCGTCGAGAGTTTCCGGCAGGTTTTCCGAAGGGGAATTCCCCATGTTTTTCTCCAGGACTCTATCGGCCTTTACGGCCCGGTAACCAGCGTTCGAATACACCGGATCGGTGTCGACCCCCCGACGCCTTCGACGCTATCCCAGTCGACGGGGGTCGGCAGATGGTTTTCGGACCGCGACGGGAAACTGACTTCCATTGGAGTAGTTTGCCGGGGTACACAATATGCCCCATCAGCCGAACGCTGTCCGCAATTCGGGTGGTATCGCCGACTCGACGCCCAAGATCAACTAGCCGGCGGCGCGGATCTGCTAGTGGCCGCCCCAGGCCCCGCCCCACCAGCGCGCCTTGTACAGCTGCGTCCCGCGCAAGGTCCGGGCGCCCTCCGGCCGGTGCAGGGTGAGCACCGAGGTGCACCAGGCGCACGGACCGGCGGGGTCGGGGGTCACGGTGAGCAGGCGGCCGGTCCGGCCGGGTTCGTCGCCGACGCTCTTCACGTCCCGCTCGGCGGCCGGATCGGCCAGGTGGACCGGGGTGAAACGGTCGGCCGCCGGGTCGTAGGTCCACAGGCCGGCCGAGGTGCTCACCCAGAACCGCCCGGGCGCCGCCAGCACCGGCGCCAGGTCGTGGCCGCCCGGGCCGGGCAGCGGGGTGCTCCGGACCGCCGTGAGGGTGGGCGCGGCCGGGGTGCCGCCGACCCGCAGCGCGGTCAGCGCGGAGTCGCCGAGCACCCGGAGCAGGCCGCTCCGCCCGTCCCAGTGCACGCCGTGCGCGCCGGCCAGCGGGAACTCCGCGAACGCGGCGGCGCGCGGGCCCTGCGAGGCCGCGTACAGCCGGACCCAGCCGCCCGCGCTCGCCACCACGGCGACGTTGCCGTCCGGCAGCAGCTCGATGCTGTGCGGATTGACGGCCGCCCCCAGGTCCTCCGCCCAGTGGATCCGGCCGGTGACGGTCTCCACCACGGCGGCGAGCCCGCCGGAGGCCGTCGTCAGCAGGTAGCGGCGGCCCTGCCGGACCCGGCTCTTCACCTCGTCCGGGTTCGTCCAGCTGCGTGCCGGGGCGAGGTCCGCCAGCTCGGGCGCCCGGTCGGCGCTCCAGCTCCAGACCACCGGCAGCCGGTCCGGGCCCCGGTAGGCCATCAGCTCCTCGGCGCTCTGCAGCACCAGCACCCGGCGGGACGCCTGGTCCGCCACGGCGACCTGCCAACCGGGCCGCCGGGCCGCCGCACGGCCCGCGGGCGCGCACAGCAGCAGGGCGAGGCACAGGGCCGACAGCGATCTCCGCAGCACACCCCCACCGTCCGCGCCGCGGACCGGATCCGCCTGCCGGCGGGTCCGAACGGTCGTGCGCCGACCCGAGCCGTCCGGGCCGGCGGCGGCTACCGGCCGGAGACCAGGTCCGCGACCCGGGCGATCGGCGAGGTGGTCGCCCGTCCGGCCGCCTCCTGCCGGTCGGCGGCGTGGTACGCGGCGTACATCGCGTGCACCCCCAGCCAGCGCAGCGGCTCCGGCTCCCACCGCCGTACGGTGTGGCCCACCCACGGCAGCCCGGTCAGCTCGCTGTCCCGCCCCAGCACCAGGTCGCACAGGGTCCGCCCGGCCAGGTTGGTCGTGGTCACCCCGCTGCCGACGTACCCGCCCGCCCAGCCGAGGCCGCTCAGCCGGTCCAACTCGACGGTGGCGCACCAGTCCCGGGGGACGCCGAGGACCCCGGCCCAGGCGTGGTCGATCCGGGCCTGCGCGGCGGCCGGGAAGAAGTCGTCCAGGATCGCGCGGAGCTGGCGCACCGTCTCCACTTGGGTGGACCCGTCCGAGTCCGTCCGTGAGCCGAACCGGTACGGGACGCCGCGGCCGCCGAGCGCGATCCGGTCGTCGGCGGTGCGCTGCGCGTACATGTAGGCGTGCGCGAAGTCGCCCAGCACCTCGCGGCCCTGCCAGCCCGCGTCCGCCCAGAACCCGGCGGGCAGCGGCTCGGTGGCGACCATCGCCGAGTTCATCGGCAGCCAGGTGCGGCGCTCCCCGCGCAGCCCGGCGGTGAAGCCCTCGGTGGCGCGCAGCACGTGGTCGGCCGTGACGGTGCCGGACGCGGTGACGGCCCGCGGCCTGCGGTGGGCGTCTCCGGGGAGGATCGCGGTGACCGCCGTCCCCTCGTACACCTCCACCCCGAGGTCCCGCACGACCCGGGCCAGGCCGCGCACGAGCTTCGCCGGCTGGATCCGCGCACCGTGCCGGGACCAGGAGCCGCCGAGGACGCCGGCGACGCCGACCCGCTCGCTCGCCTCCTTCGCGCCCAGCAGCTCGACGCGGTCTTCCCCGAATCCGCGCTCGGCCTCGACGAAGGCCCGCAGCCGCTCCAACTGCGGCTTGCTGCGGGCGACTTCGAGCACACCACCGCGGACGATGTCCGCCTCGATCCCTTCGGCGGCGGTGACGTCCACCACCTCCCCGACGGCCTCGTCCATCGCCCGCTGCATCGCCGCCGCGCGCTGCCGCCCGTACCGCTTGGCGAAGGCGGCGCGCCCCGCGAAGCCGTTGTACAGCCAGCCGCCGTTGCGCCCGGAGGCACCGTAGCCGCAGAAGCGCTGTTCCAGCAGGACGATCCGCAGCGAGGGGTCGGCCCGCTTCAGGTAGTAGGCCGTCCAGAGGCCGGTGTACCCGCCCCCGACGACGCAGACGTCGGCGTCCCGGTCCCCCGGCAGCCCGGGGCCGGGCTCCGGCACCCCGTCCGCCGCGTACCAGAACGACACCTCGCCGTTGACCGCCACCACCGGAAACCTCCCGCACCATCGCTGACCTGCCCGGACGCTACCCCGGAGGATCGGCGCGGACCACCCCTCACACTGCCAGGATCACCGCGCCGGGCCAGCCACCCTGTCAGTCCCGCAACAGCTCCAGGGCGCGGGTCCAGTCGTAGGAGTCCGGCACGAAGCCGGCGATGCGCACCCCCATCCGCCGCAGCTTCGCCAGGCTCTCACCGTAGGCGGGGTGCGCCGCCTGCGCGGCGCTCAGGCACGGCTGGACGGCCACCGGGACGCCCCAGCCGTACGACTCGCAGAGGATGCCGAGCGCGAGCGTGTCCGAGATGCCCAGGGCCCACTTGTTGATCGTGTTGAAGGTGGCGGGCGAGACCACGATCGCGTCCGGATCGGGCAGCGGCCGGGGATCCCCCGGCTTCCGCCAAGCGGACCGGATCGGATACCCGGTCCGCGAAACGATCGCCTCGACGTCGATGAACCCCATGGCCTGCGGAGTCGCCACCACCCCCACCTCCCACCCGTCGGCCTGCGCGGACGAGATCAACTCCCCCACCCCACCCGCGACTCCCGCCGCACACACCACGACGTACAGCATCGGTTTCCCGGTCATCCCGGCACTCCCCTCGGCTCACCGCCGGCTCACCACAAGATCGGCATGAACCACCTTCCCAAACGCCTCCACCGCCGCACCCCAACGCCCCTTCGTCAGCTCGTGGATCAGCGCCAGCCCCCGATGCCCCTCCTCGTCCTCCCCCGCGACCATCAGCACCGGCACCGCCCGGGACACGTCCCGCACCGCCACCCGCACCGTCCGGTCGGTGGCCCGACGGATCGTGACGGTCATCCTGGTGAGACACCCGGTCTTGACCGCGTTCGTCACCAACTCGCTGACGATCAGCTCCGCCACCTCGATCAGCTCCGGCAACTCCCACTCCGCCAGCTTCTCCCGCACCAACCGACGGGCCGCAGAAGCCGACCCGGGAAGGTACGGCAGCATTGCGGTGGCGGGAAAGGGATGCCGGACCAGTTGCTCGGCAGGCAACTGCTGCAGGTGACAGTCGGTCTTTGGGTGCTTCGCCCCGGCGGGTCGGCTCATCGCGGACTACTCCTCAGTGAGGTCGAGGGCCTCGACGCTCAAGACCCCCTGCCTGGCAGCCGCTCCATCCCTGGATACACACCGGATCCGAGCGGTTCGCCGCAACCCAACCCGCTGCCGACCCGCTCAGGGGACTCCGATCCGGTGACTCCGCGCCGGAGTCACCGCACTCTGTGTGGCCGTAGGATCGGACCCGACACTCAAGGAGGCGAGTAGTGAACCGTCATCCGGACCCGCGTCAGATCATTGCGGGCCTCCTCGACGACCAGCGCTTCCTGACAGCGTGCGCGGCACGCGACATCGGCGCCGTGTTCCGGCTCCTGAAGTCCCGTGGCGTCAGCACTCGCCGCTTGGCCGCAGCCGCCGACATCACGCAGGGGCGGCTTTACGAGTACATGAACGGCAAGACCCGTGTGGAAAAGCTTGCACTGTTCGAGCAGATCTCCGATGCATTCCACATCCCCGGTCTCCTGTTGGGCCTCGCTCGGCGGCCTTGGGAGCCGCGAGTCTCCACATCCAGGCCACTGGTGGCCACGCCTCCCTGCCCATCGGCCGACCATGACCTCGCGACCATGCAGGCCTTCCGCGCCGCAGACCGTGAAACCGGAGGCGGTCGACTCTATTCGGCAGTACTCCGCCATCTGTCCACGAACGTGGCCCCCAGGCTGGTCGACATCGGCAGCAGTTCCCAGGTGTTCGCCACTGCCTCGGCGCTCACCGAGATGGCCGGGTGGATGGCACACGACTCCGGCCGTGACTCACTCGCCGCAACCCATTTCACCCGCGCGTTCACGCTCGCCCACGCGGCAGGCGACCTGCCGCTGGCCGCTCACATCGCCGCCAGTACAAGCCACCTGGCACTCCAGAACGGCGATCCGTCCCTCGCCTCGCACTGGGCCGCTCTCGGCATCGATCTGGCCCGCCGGGGCCCTCACCTGCCGAGCCTGGCGGCCCGGCTGCACGCCATGCTCGCCAGGGCGATCGCGGCCTCCGGCCAATGCGGACCGGCCATCCGCTCACTCGATCGTGCCGAAGCAGCCCTCACCGCCCCGGCCGACGAGTCGCATCCGTGGCTGAGCCCGTTCGACCACGCCACTCTCGCCGGCGATTCCGCGCTGATCTTCGCCGACCTCGGACGGCACACCGACGCCCTCAACCGCGCCGAACAGGCCGTGGCCCTCCGCGAGGAGGGCCGCACGCGTTCGCTGGCCTTCAGCCGGATCGCACTTGCCCGTACCCACGTCCAGTGCGGCGATCTGGACGCCGCGGTCTCGGTCGGCACCGACCTGCTCGCCACCAGCCCCACCCTCGGATCCGTACGGGTCGTCAACCAACTCGATGACCTGGCCGAACTCCTCGGCAGGCACTGCGGCTACAGCCCCGTACAGGAATACCTGGCACGATTCGGTGAAGCGAGCCGGACCCGCGTACTCCTGCTCGCCGACATCATCCCGGAGCCGCGAGGAGGTTCATCGTGAGGCCCGTACCCACCGACGCCGAAGCCCGGAACGCCTACCTCGCCGAGGGCAACGCGAAGCAGGCCCGCAAGCGGGTCTCAGCCGACGTCGTCCTGCGCGACGAGCGCGACCGCGTCCTCACCGTCAACCCGACCTACAAGGACGGCTGGGACCTGCCCGGCGGTATGGCGGAGGCCGACGAACCGCCCGACCGGGCCGCCGTCCGCGAGCTGCACGAAGAACTCGGCCTCGCCATCACCGTCCACGGCCTGCTCGTCGTGGACTGGGTGGCCCCGCACGGGCCTTGGGACGACCAGCTCGCCTTCATCTTCGACGCAGGCACCCTCTCCCCCGCCCTCGCGGCGGCACTCCGCCCGCATGACGACGAACTCTCCGAAGCCCTCTTCCTCCCGGCCCTCGAAGCCGCCGCCCGCCTCCGCCCCCGCCAGCGCACCCGCTTTCGGGCTGCTCTCGGCGCGCTCGCCGACGGGCGCGTGCGGTACCTGCGGGACGGCCTGGAGCCATCGCAGTTCCGAGCAGTCGACTGACCGAAGGACCATGACATGACCGAGGACGGCCGGATCTTCCGTGAGGCGTGGATCGCCGGGGTGCGCAAGCACTTCCCCGGGGAGCCGAAGCCCGGCTACATCGCCCCCTGGAACGACACCCCGGACTGGGAACGCGCTTCGGCGGCCGCCGTGTTCGGGCAGGTCCGCGACTTCGTCGCGGTCAGCGCCGGCAGCACCGCCAAGCTCACCCGCGAACAGAAGGGCCGCTTCGTCGCGATCTGCTGGATCGCCCAGATCCACAAGCACATCGACGCCCCCAAACCCGCCTATGTCGCCGACTGGGACGCCCTCCCCACGTGGCAGCAGGAGACCGACGCCGACATCTTCGAAGCCATCGAACGCCGGGCCTGATCCGCTCCTCCCTCCTCACTCCGGCCGCCCCGGCCACCCCGACGGCGGCGGTAAATCGTTTGACCCCGCAGCCCGGCGACGGTGCACTGTGCCGGGGCACCGCGAACGCCGTGGTGCCGGTGGGTAGCCAGGGGGCAGTAGCAGCGATGGAGATCCGTTCCACGACCGACCAGGACCTCGGGGTCTTCGTCGACACGCTCCACGCCGCGTTCGCGCGCTTCCCCGGGGCCCCGGCCGAGGACGGCAGCGGGGTGTTCTGGTCGGCGTTCGAGATGGACCGCGCCCTGCTCGCCGTCACACCGGAAGGCAAGCCGGTGGGCACCGCCGGTGCGTACTCCTTCGAGCTCACCCTGCCCGGCGCGGCCGTCGTCCCGGTCCCCGGGATCACGGCCGTGGGCGTCCTGCCTTCGCACCGGCGCCGGGGTGTGCTCACCGCGATGATGCGGCATCAGCTCGCCGAGCTGCGGGGGCGCGGGGAGTTCCTCTCGGTGCTGCTGGCCTCGGAGGCCACGATCTACGGCAGGTTCGGGTACGGCCCGGCCACGTACACGCGGCGGCTCACGGTGCCGCGCCACCGGGCGGCCCTCGCCGCCCCCCGGGCGCGCGGGGCTGCGGAGGCCGTGGCGGCCGGTTCGGTCGAGGTGCTGCGGCGGTCCGAGTGCGGCGAGACCCTGGAGGAGGTCTACGACCGGTACCGCCGTACCCAGCCCGGTGCGCTGTCCCGGCCGCACCGGTGGTGGGCCTCCGGCGCCGGGCAGCCTCCGATCGCTCCGGCGCCGCGCTACATCGCCGTGCACCGCGCTGCGGACGGCACCCCGGACGGGTACGCCAGCTACTCGCTCGACGAGCCCGACTCCCTGGTGGTTGACGAGACCATCGCCGCCGACGACGCGGTGTACACGGCCCTGGCCGGGTTCCTGCTCGGCCACGACCTGGTGTCGGAGGTCGTGTTCAAGCACTTCCCGCCGGAGCACCCGCTGCGCTGGCAGCTGGCGGACTTCAATGCCGGCCAGTTGAGCAAGAGCACCGACTGGCTCTGGGTGCGGATCCTGGACGTCCCGCGCGCGCTGACCGCGCGCGGCTGGTACGGCGACGGGGAGCTGGTGCTCGACGTGGACGACCCGTTCCTCGGTGAGCGGAACCGGTACCTGCTGACCGTCCGGAACGGCGAGGCCGACTGCGTTCCCACCGACCGGGAGCCGGATCTGTCCCTGGACGTCAGGGACTTGGGCTCGGTCTACCTCGGCGGGACCACCCCGAGCACGCTGGTGCGCGCCGGTCACGTCCTGGCCCACCGCCCGGACGCGGCAGCGCTCGCCGACGCCCTCTTCCGGGCCGAGCGCCCGCCGCACTGCCTGCACTGGTTCTGATCCGGCGCACCGGCAGCGGCCGTTGTGACCGTGACGGCCATGACGGCCGCTGCGGCCGGGGCGGAGCTCACGCGTGGGCGCTGCTCCGCCCGCCGGCCGGGGACCGGTCGGTGGCGCAGCGGCGTGCACGATCGACGCTAGTCCGGGCAGTCGACGGAACCGCGCGTTCCGTGTCACCGGACTGCTACGCCCGGACGAGGCCGCACCACCGGCCGCGCCCGCCCGCGCCCGAAGGACGGCGGGGCGGGCACGGCCCGTGTCACCTCGACCGACGTCAGCCGATGGTGGACCCGGTGATCGGCGCGGAGAGCTCGACGGTCTCGCCCTTCAGGCCGGCCTTGACGAACTGCCAGGTGAGGCCGCTGATGACGCCCTTGTCCAGCGGGGCCAGCTTGGCGAAGGCCGGCTGGCTGAGGTCGATGTGGGTCGAATCGCAGGAAGGACACTGGTCCTTGACCGGGACGGTGATGGTCTTGCCCTGGTAGGTCACCTTGACCGAAATGCCCTTGCAGACCGGGTCGTTGTTCGGGTTCGCGGCGGTCCACCAGGTGTGCGAGACGGCGACCAGCATCTGCGACGAGGCGTTGATCTGGGTGCCGCAGGCACCGTAGCCCGAGTCGGTGTAGTAGGTGGCCTTGCCGGTCATGGGCTTGTTGATCGGGATCGCGGCGCTGGCGGTGCCGGCCGTGAAGGCGAGGAGAGCGGCTGCGGCGAGCGGGGCGCCCGCGAGGATCCTGAGGTTCTTGCCGATGGCGCGCATGGTTCGTTCCCTCCGGTTGCAGTGCCGTGCCGGCACGACGTGCCGGCCATGAGCCAGGGGGCATGGGCATGACAGACGGAAGTCGCCACGCCCACACGGCGGTTCGGCGATCGGCGACTTCGACACCCACCCCTGCGAAGGGAACGTATGTGCTCGTCCTCGGCGTGGTCCAGACCTCAATGATGTTGGCATGAACACAAGGCAAGGATCTTTACGAATGCCGCCGAAGGGGCGAAGATGCGTGACCGGCCCGACACGGAGGGTGTTGACAGACCGTCACCCCTTGGCTGTCCGGCACGCGCCCACCCCCGGAGGTCCCGTCACATGCGCACCGCTCTCGCCGCCCTGCTCCTCGGCGCCGCCCTCGTCCCGGCCGTCGCCGCACCCGCGAACGCGGCGACCCTCCCGACCGTCACCCCCGCGCTCCGCGTGGTGAACCAGGGCTACAGCATCCCGGTCGGCGGCGTGACCGACCTCGGCGCACTGCCCGTCCTCGGCAGCCTCGGGCTGGACTTCGCCCGGCTCCTCGGACAGTGACCGGCGGCAGTCCCCGTTCCGCCCACCGGGATCCCCCCCGTCGGGTTACCCTCGTCCCGCGCGGCGACGACTCCGCGCGGGACGACCGAGGGGGAACGGGTGATCGGGGACCTGCTGCCGGACTTCGTGGCGACCGAGGTGGCGTACGACGACCCCCCGGAGGCCCGGCTGGAGCCGGCGGAGGAGGCGGTGCTCGCCCGGGCCGTCGACAAGCGGCGCCGAGAGTTCACCACCGTCCGGCACTGCGCCCGCGCCGCCCTCGCCCGGCTCGACGTCCCCTACCGCCCGCTCGTCCCGGGTCTGCGCGGCGCGCCGAGCTGGCCGGACGGCGTGGTCGGCAGCATGACCCACTGCGACGGCTTCCGCGCGGCGGCCGTGGCCCGGGCCGGCATCCCCGCCTCCGTCGGCACCCTCGCCTCCGTCGGCATCGACGCCGAGCCCGCGCTGCCGCTGCCGGAGGGCGTCCTGGAGGCCGTCGCGCTGCCCGTCGAACAGAAGCGCCTCGCCGACCTGGCCGCCACGCACCCGCACACCCCGTGGGACCGCCTGCTGTTCAGCGCCAAGGAGTCGGTGTACAAGGCGTGGTTCCCGCTGACCGGGATCTTCCTGGACTTCAGCGAGGCCGAACTGGACCTCTCCCCCGACGGCACCTTCACCGCTCTGCTGCTGGTCCCCGGCCCGGTGGTCGGCGGGCGGCAGCTCGACGGCTTCGACGGGCGCTGGGCCGTCCGGAACGGACTGCTCGCCACCGCCATCGCCGTGCACCCGTAACGCCCGCCGCCATAGGGCCCCTTTCGGACACCCGCCGCTTCCCGCCGCACCCGCCGCCTCCCCGGGCGGGCGGTGCGGGCATATCCTCGACCCCGTGACGGTGACGTATGTGATCGACGGCGGCAGGATCGGCACCCTGGAGGACTTCTGGGACGCCGTCGGGCGGGAGATCGGCGTCGACGGCTACTTCGGCCGCAACCTCGACGCCTTCGCCGACTGCCTGCGCGGCGGCTACGGCACCCCCGACGACGGGGACTGGGTCATCGAGTGGCGTGACCACGCGGTCTCCCGGCGCAAGCTCGGCTACCCGGAGACGGTCCGCCAGCTGGAGCTGCGACTGGGCCGCTGTCACCCGACCAACCGCGAGCAGGTCACCGCCGAGCTGGCCGCCGCCCGGGCGGGGAAGGGGCCGACGGTCTTCGACTGGCTGGTCCGGATCATCGAGGACGAGCACCCGGGCGGCCTCCGGCTCGCCTGACGCCACCGGGCGGAAGGACGGCCGTCCGTCGGCACGGCCGTCCGCCACCCGGGCGACGCCGGTGCTGCCGCACGTCGGTGCTACAGCACGTCGGAGAGCCGGACGAACCGCCGCCCCGCCGCCAGCATCCTCGGCACCGCGGCCGCCACCCCCGGGGCGGTGCCGCCGCCCGGGTGGTTCATGTGGCCGATCACGATCGCGCCCGCCGGGGCCGACCCGACCTCCTGCCGCACCTGGGAGGCGCTGAGCGTCGCACCGCCGTCCCCGTTCACGGTGAAGCCGGCCACCCGCTCGCCCAGGTCGGCGACCACCCGGGTGGCCACGTCGTCGTAGTGCGCGGTGCCGGAGCGGAAGAACCGGGGCGGGTACCCGAGCAGCCCGGTGAGCTTCCGCGCGTTGCCCGCGACCTCGTCGTAGACCTCGCCGACGTCCCGGGTGCCGACGATGCCGTAGGCGGAGCGGCCGGTGACCGAGAGCGGACGGTGGACGGTCCCGTGGTTGCCGATCTCGAACAGCGGGTCGGCGGCGAGCTGCTCGAACTCGTCCGGGTTGGCGTCGATCCAGCGGGCGTTCAGGAAGAGCGTGGCCGGGACGGCGTTCGCCCGCAGGAAGTCGATCAGCTCGGCGTCGTAGCCGTTGCCGCCGGGGCCGCCGCAGGCGTCGAAGGTGAGTGCGGTCGCGCTCTCGCCCTCGGGCAGCTCGGTGATCACCCCGGCGACTTCCAGACCCCAGTCCGTCGGGGCGACGGCGTCGTACCGGTCCACCACCTCGGCCCGGCTCGGCTCCTTCACCCGGGCCGGAGTCGGCGCGGGGGTGGCCGCGGGGGTCGACACGGCGGTGGGCTCGGCGGTGGGCTCGGCGGTCGCGGTGTCCGTCGGCCCGGCGGTCGAGGCCGCCCCGGATATGCCGGACGCCGTCGCGGCCGCCGTCCCGGCCCCGGGGACCGCCGAGGAGGCCGCCCCGGCGAGCGACGTCGACGCCGCCTCCGTCCGGCACCCCGCCAGCACACCGCCGGCCATTACCACGAGCAGCGCCCGCCGAGTCACCGCCACGCCTGCCTCCGATCCATCTGCACCCGAATCAACTGATTACATGACTATGAACCGACCATTCGTCACTCCCCGCAACTCGCCCCCGGCCCCCGCCCCGCTCCTCTTCACCGACCCGCCCCGGCTCCGTGGGCCCCGCCTCACTCCCGACTCACCCCCGGTTCACCCTCCGGGGTAGGCACGCGAGCGACCCGACCGCCCCGATCCGCCCGCCCCGATCCGGAGGCCCCGATGCCGACCGAACCCAGCGCGCCCCAGCCCGGCCACCCGGCCGAACCCGGTACACCCCGCCCCGCCCGCCGCGACCTGCTCCGCACCGGCCTGGCCACCGGCGCCGCCCTCGGCCTCGCCGCCACCACCGGCGAAGCCGCCGCGGCCCCCGACCCGGCCCCAACCCCCGCCGCCACCACCCCGATCCCCGACCGCACCCTCACCCTCACCGGCCACCTCCCCACCGGCGCCCCCGACTTCGTCCACCTCCCGGTCGAAGTCCCCCAGGGCGTCCGGGAGATAGCCGTCTCCTACGCCTACGACAAGCCCCCGGTCCCGGCCGGCACCCCCGGCAACTCCTGCGACATCGGCATCTTCGACGAGCGCGGCACCGACCTCGGCGGCCCCGGCTTCCGCGGCTGGTCCGGCAGCTTCCGCACCGAGTTCAGCCTCTCCCGCTCCGCCGCCACCCCCGGCTACCTCCCCGGCCCGGTCAACCCCGGCACCTGGCACGTCGTCCTGGGCCCGTACCAGGTCGCCCCGCAGGGCCTGGACTACCGCGTCCAGGTCACGTTCCGGTTCGGCCCGCCCGGGCCGCAGTTCACCCCGCACTACCCGGCGGAGCGGGCCCGCGGCCGCGGCCGGGCCTGGTACCGGGGCGACTGCCACCTGCACACCGTGCACTCCGACGGACGGCGCCTCCCCGAGGAGGTCGCGGCCGGGGCCCGCGCGGCCGGCCTGGACTTCATCGTCTCCACCGACCACAACACCAGCTCCTCGCACGCCGTCTGGGGCCCGCTGGCCGGCCCGGACCTACTGATCGTCCCCGGCGAGGAGATCACCACCCGCAACGGCCACTGGCTCGCCCTCGGCCTGGAGGGCGGCCAGTTCGTCGACTGGCGCTACCGCTCGCGCGACGAGGAGTTCCCGCGCTTCGTCCGCCAGGTCCACCGCTCCGGCGGCCTGGTGGTGCCCGCCCACCCGTACTGCCCGTACGTCGCCTGCCAGTGGAAGTTCGGCTACGAGCAGGCCGACGCCGTCGAGGTCTGGAACGGCCCCTGGACGTACGACGACGAGTCCGCGGTGGACACCTGGGACGGCCGGCTCGCCGTCGCCCTGCGCGAGGGCCGCTCCTGGCTGCCCGCCCTGGGGAACAGCGACGCGCACAGCGAGCCGCAGGTGATCGGCTCCCCGCACACCGTGGTGCTGGCCGAGGACCTCACCCGGGACGCGGTCCTGGACGGGCTGCGCGACGGGCGCAGCTGGCTCGCCGAATCCAGGGCCGTCCAGCTGGAGTTCACCGTCACCGGACACGGTCGCCGGGCGGGCATCGGCGAGGAGCTGACCGTCCCGGCCGACGCTCCGCTGGACGTCGAGCTCACCGTCTCCGGGGTGCCCGGCGGGACGGTCCGGCTGATCACCGACGAGGGGCAGATGCACCAGGAGTCGCTGCCCGCCGGCGGCTCGGGCACCGTGGTGTGGCGCACGACGGCCTCGCTCGCCGCGTACGTCCGGGCCGAGGTGCGCCACCCGAAGCCGGACGGCACGCCGGGCAAGGGCAACGCGATGGGCCCGGACCTGCCCTGGGGCCCGATGGCCGCGCTGACCAACCCGATCGTCCTGCGCACCGAGGACCGCGCCTAGCCCGACCCCGGCCCCGGACCGGCCCCGGACCGGCCCCGAGCCGACCCTCGACCGGTCCCGGGGCCGGCCACCCGCCGGTCACCGGAACCTCACCGGGTGTCCACCGACCGGCCCCGGCGACCGGCCCGCGGACCGGGTGGGGGACGACTCGGGGCACCCGTGTGGACTAGGTTGATCCCCGAAACGCATCAGTCGTAGGGACGAGGCGATCGGTTGTCCGGTATCCGGGCCGACCAGCCCCTTCGCACTCCGACCGCCTCGCCCCGGCTACCCGACCGTCCCCGGCCCGCGAAGGGATCCGCAGCTGTGAACCGTACGACCGTAGGTGGGCCGGAGCTCGGGGGCGGCCGGGGCGCCGGGGGCGTCCTCGTCCTTGTCGACCCGTCCGGGGCCGGGAACAGCCCGGTCGCGGAGCTGCTCGCCCAGGAGCTGCACCCCAGCGTCCACCTGCGGACGGACGACTTCCTGCGGGTCATCCGCAGCGGCCGGCTCCAGCCCCACCTGCCGGAGGCCGGCCGGCAGAACGCCACCGCCCTGGCCGCCGCCGCGCAGGCCGCCTTCGCGTACGCCACCCGGGGCTACCAGGTCGTCGTGGAGAGCCCGGCCGTCCCGGCCGCGCTGGACACCTTCCGCCGCGAGAGCCGCACCACCGGCGCCGCCCTGCACTACGTCGTCCTCCAGGCCGGCCCGGCCCCGGACGGCGCCCCGCACACCCTCGACACCAGCGGCCTCACCCACGAGACCACCGCCAAGTCCGTCCTCGTCGCCCTCACCCGCCGCACCCACCTCCTCGGCTGGTAGCCCCGCGGTCGCCCGGTTCCGCCCGCTTCCGCCCCGGACGCCCGGGAGCGCCCCGGCCCGCTACGCCCCCACCACCCCGTCGATCGCCTCCCGCAGGAAGTCGGCGTGCCCGTTGTGCCGGGCGTACTCGTGGATCAGGTGCAGCATCACCAGCCGCAGGGACACCTCGGCGCCCCACCGGGCCTGGTAGCCGGTGACGTCGAGGCTCTCGGCCGCGCGCTCGATCCGGCGGGAGTGCTCGACCTCGGCCTGCCAGGCGGCGAAGGCCTCCGCACTGGTGGCGCCGGTCGCGTCGTACGCGGCCTGGTAGTCGCCGTCCGCGGACCAGACCAGCGGGAGGTCCTCGCCGTTGATCACCCGGCGGAACCAGGTGCGCTCCACCTCCGCCAGGTGCCGGACCAGCCCGAGCAGGCTGAGCGTGGACGGCGGGCCGGCCCGCCGCCGCAGCTGCTCGTCGTCCAGGCCCTCGCACTTCAGGGCGAGCGTCGCCCGGTGGAAGTCCAGGAAGCCGCGCAGCATCTCGCGCTCGCCGCCGGTCAGCGGCGGTACGGGGCGTTCGTCGGGGACGTTCACGGTGTCGTTCTCCTCGAAGGTTCGTCAGGATCCCTTCGCCGTCTCGGGAACCCTCGCGGACTGTAGCGAACCGTCCGCCCCTCCCGGCGGGAATTTTCCCCGCCCCACGAACACACCGGCCCATCACGTACCGTGTTCGGACCGCCACCGGTTTGGGTACGTACCTCGGCGCGCCCGACGGCCGGGCGCCCACCGAGCAGGAGACCCAGCGGCCCATGGACCACAACCGCATCCCCCCGACCGTGCGCCGGACTTACGGCGCCGGCGACCTGTCGAAAGCAGCCGGCTTCGCCGGAGGTTTCATCAACTTCGGCGACTGGCACGGCATCGACCTCACCGCCCCGACCCCCGAGGACCGCGTACACAGCCAGGAGCAGCTCTACCGGCGGGTGTTGCGGGCCTTCCCCGAACCGCGCGAGCGGCTCCGGCTGGCCGAGGTCGGCAGCGGCCGCGGTCTCGGCGCCGCCCTCGCGCTGCGCGAGTTCCGCTTCGCCGCCGTCACCGGGGTCGACATCCACCCCGACCAGGTCGAACGGGCCCGCGCCGTCAACGCCAAGGCCCTGGCCACCTACCCCGACCGCCTCGCCTACACCATCGGCACCGCCGACCGGCTGCCCTTCGCCGACGCCTCCCTGGACGGCCTCTACTCCGTCGAAGCCGCCCAGCACTTCCGCGAACTCACCGGCTTCGCGCGCGAATCCGCCCGCGTGCTGCGCCCCGGCGGGCACCTCGCCGTCACCACCTTCTTCACCGCCGCGGGCCCCGAGGCCGCCGAACGCCTGAAGATCCTGCTCGCCGGCTTCGCCGACGGCCTCGACGTCCCCCACCCGCTCGGCGCCTTCACCGACGACCTCACCGCGGCCGGCTTCGCCGAGGTCACCACCGAGTCCATCGGCGCCGACGTCTGGCCCGGCCTCGACCGCTACCTCGTGGACACCGTCCCGGCCGGCCACTGGACCCGCAACTTCCTCCCGGCCTGGCGCGACGGCCTGCTCGACTACCACGTCGTCACCGCTGTCCGGGCCTGAGCCACCGGACCCGAGCCACCGGACCTGAAACCGCCCGACCTGAAACCGCCGGGCACGCGCGCACGAGCACGGGCACGGGCGCGCGTGCCCGGGCGGCGGGCCCGCGCCCCTCAGCCCCGGGCCCGCTCCCGGACCTCCCCCAGCCGGGTCGGGGCCGCGCCGAGCCACCAGGTCGGGTCGGCGCTGCCGTCGGTGGTGCGGCCGTCGCGGTGGACGTAGTGGCGCACGTCGCGGCCCGGCTCGGCGAACTCACCGTTCAGGGCCCGCTCCAGCCACTCCGCGCCGAACCGGAAGGCCTCGGCCGCCACGCCGCCGAGCGGGTGGAACTCGTCCTCGTAGACCCGCAGTTCCTTCGGCGCCCGGATCCGCTCGTAGCTCTCCAGCGCCTGGCCGAGGTCGGTCAGCTCGTCGAACTCGCCGATGCCGTACAGCACCGGGCAGGCGATGTCGGCCACCAGGTCGCCGAGCGGCATCCGGTCGGCGAGGTCGCGGTCGAAGGCCGCCTCGTCGGAGTACCCGGCCATGTACATGTAGTTGTTCTTGAAGGTCGGCTGGGCGCGCTCGAAGATGGTCGCGAAGTCGCCGGTGACGGCCTCGAACGCGGCCAGCGCGGCCAGGCGCCCGTCGGTGGCGGCCGCGCGGGAGCCCCAGTAGCCGCTCATCGAGATGCCGAACATGCCGATCCGGTCCGCGTCGACCTCCGGCAGCCCGGCCAGGTGGTCGAGGTAACGGCCGATCGCCCGCTCGTAGTTGGACAGGTCGACGGTGAGCCCGGCGGCGCGGCTCTCGCCCTGGCCCGGCCCCTCGACGGACAGCGCGACCATCCCGCGGGAGGTGTAGTAGCGCTCGGCCGCCCAGATGTAGTCCTCCTTGATCATGTCCATCCCGGGGCCGAGGATGACGGCCGGCGCGTTCTCGACCCGACCGGCCGGCAGGTGCAGCAGGGCGTGGATCGTCGAGCCCTCGAAGTCCAGCTCCACCCGCCGCACCCGGCCGTCGCGCAGCGCGCCGAGGCGGGCCACGCAGTGGTTCGCGCGCTCGCGCATGGCCGCCTTGCGCGGGTCGGCCGCGTCGAAGATCGAGTACTGGGCGCGCCCCCACATCACCGCGGCCCGCAGGTAGAGGTCGGCGGCGGTCTGCGCGAACCCGCCGCGCTCGTGGTGCGCGGCGCGCTGCTCGGCCTGGCCGGCCACCGTCGCCCAGGCCTTGGGCAGCATCGCGCCGCTGCGGACCAGCGCGAAGACCTTCGCGAAGTCGGTGTGGTCGTGGCCGAGCTGCTCCATGGTCCCGACGGCCTCGGGGTGCAGCGCATCGAAGCCGCCCTGCGCGAGGGCGATGTCCAGGGCCCAGCTCTGGCCGGTCGAACGGACGGTCATGACGGTCTCCTCGGGGGGGTCGGTGCCGTTTGGTAAGTACTTAATGAATAAGTACTTAGTCATTAAGTACTGAGACTAGGCTGCTGTCAACCCACCCGCCCCGACCCACCGGCCGGGCGCCCCACCAGCCCCCGACCCACCGAGGAGGACCGGCCATGGCCGAACAGCCGCCCACCCCCGAGCGCGCGCAGGCGCTGGACCAGCTGGCCCGCGCCGCCTACCGCCTGAGCGCCGCCGACGCCCGCCTGCGCGGCCGGGCCACCCGCACCCCCGGGGCGCTCTCCCTCACCCACGCCCGCGCCCTGCGCACCCTGGCCGACCAGGGGCCGCTGACCATCAGCGGGCTCGCCGCGGGCACCGAGACCACCGGGGCCGCCACCACCCAGCTGGTGAACGGCCTGGTCGCGGCCGGGTACGTCACCCGCACCCGGCCGCCCGAGGACAAGCGCTCCGTCGTGGTCGCGCTCACCGACGCCGGGCGCGAGCGGCACCGGCAGCGCCAGGAGGCCCTGGCCGAGGCCCTGCACGTTGACCTGGCCGACTACGACGCCGACGCCCTCGACCGCGCCGCCGAGGTCCTGCACCGGCTGTCCGCGGTCTACGACCGGCTCTGATCCGCGACGGCGCCCGCCGGCGGCCGGCGCCCGCACACCGGCAGGAACCCCGACAGCCGCCGACCGTCTCAGCCGACCCCCACACCCGCCCGCTTCCCCGGCTCGGCCTCACCAGCCCCGGCAACCCCACCGGCACGGGCAGCCCCGGCAGCCGCCGGCGCGACCGGAGCCCCGGGCCCGGCCAGGGCCGCCAGCCGGCGCAGGCTGGCCCGGCGCTGCAGCGCGCCGAGCCCGACGGTCGCCGCGCCGAGGCCCAGCCAGCCCACCGGGCCGGCCGCCATCACCACCCCGGTCAGCAGCAGCGGCCCCACCGACTTCTGCACCGACTGGGACATCCCGGCCACCCCCAGGTACGACGCCCGGGCCCCCGGCGGCGCCAGGACGACCGCCAGCTCCCAGGAGCTCACCGACCGCATCAGCTCCGCCAGGGTGACCAGCATCGCCGCGGCCAGCAGCGCGATCGAGGCCGTCCACGGCCCGCCGCCGGTGGCGAGCACGATCAGCAGGCAACTGCCGAACAGCGCCGCCCCGTACCAGCCCACGGCCGCCGCCGCTCCGCGCGGCCCCTCCGCCAGCGCCGAGACCCGCAGCTGCAGCAGCACCACGAGCACGGTGTTGAGCACCAGGAAGACCGGGACGACGGCGTGCGGCGCGCCGGTGTGGTGGACCAGCCAGAGCGGCAGGCCGACGTTGAGGATCGAGTCGTCCAGGTTCATCGGCATGTCCAGCAGGACGAACAGCAGGTAACCGCGGTCCCGCCAGGGGCTCGGCGCGGCGGACGCGCCGCCGGCCGGCTCCTCCCCCGCGGCCGCCGCGACCAGGCTCCGGCCGGCCGGCTCCCGGGTGCGCCAGACCAGGACGGCGGCCAGCACGAAGGAGAGCCCGTTGGCCAGGATCAGCGCGCGGTAGGCGGCCGTGGTGCCGACCGCGAGGCCGATCGCCGAGACGCCCGCGCCGAGCGCGTACCCGGCGTTGGCCACGCTGCGAAACAGCGCCTGGTAGGTGGCGCGCCGCTCGCCCGCGACCCGGGTGGCGAACAGCATCTCCAGGGTCTTGGCGGCCCGCTCGGCCACGCAGGTCAGGGCGACCGCGGCGAGCAGCGCGGCGAAGTCGTGGACCACCAGCAGCAGGCCCATCGTCCCCAGCCGCAGCAGGTGGCACCCGATCAGCAGCCACCGCACCGGCACCCGCTCGGCCGCCCGCCCGGCCAGCGGCGAGCCGGCGATCCCCGCCACCGCGCCCACCCCCAGCAGCAGGCCGAGCTGCCGGGCGTCCATCCCGCACACGTAGGTGAAGTACAGCACCGAGGCCGCCGCCCACACCCCGGTCCCGGTGCGGTCGACGCCCTGGGCCAGCAGCATGATCCGCGCGTCCCGCCCGCCCGGCGGCTTCCGCAGCTGCGCCATCAGTCCGTTCCCCTGCATCACAGGCCCCCGTTGCACGATCGCCATCAATCTCGACATCAAGATACTTCATATCAAGACACCTTCGGAACCCCCGCTCCCGCCCCCGGCCGGGGCCTCGACGGACGGCGGGCGGTGCGCCACACTCTCCCCAGCAGCACCCGCGCTCCCAACGCACCGGCACGACGTCCTGACCACCGCACAACGGAGAGACTCACGGTGAGCACTCGTCAACTGCTGGAGATCGCCCTCTCGTCCGGCCGGGCCGGGTCCGGCCCGGCCACCTGGGGCCAACTGGCCATCTGGGACGCCGTCCGCCGGCTGGCCCCGGCCGACGCGCCGCGCTACAACATCACCACCGCCACTCCGGTGGACCCGGGGCTGCCGCTGCCCGTCGTCCTCGGCGCGCTGGAGCAACTGCTGCGCCTGCACGACTCGTTGCACACCCGACTGCTCCCCGGCGAGGACGGCGGGCTGCGCCAGGTCGTCGACCCGGACGGCACGCTGGCGGTCGAGGCACGCTCCGCCGCCGAGGGCGACGACCCGGCCGAGCTCGGCGCCCGGCTGCACGAGGAGCTGGCGACCCGCCCCTTCGACACCGCCGAGCAGTGGCCGATCCGGATCGGCGTGGTGACGGTGGACGGGCTGGTCCGGTACATCAGCCTGGTGCTCTCCCACACGGCGGTCGACGGCGCCGGAATGAACCGGCTGGTCGCGGACCTGACCGCGCTCAGCCTCGGCCGCTCCGCCGACGAGTTGGCCGAGCTCCGCGAGCCCGCCCGACAGCCGCTGGAGGAAGCCGAGTTCCAGACCTCGGAGCGGGGCGTCCGACGGGACACCGGCGCCCGCAAGCAGGTCGTGCGCAAGCTGCGGCTGGGGCCGCCCCGGCTCTTCCCACCGGCCGCCGAAGGCCCGGCCGACGGCCCCGCGCTGTTCCCGAACGCGGTCCTCCGCTCCCCCGCCCTGCCCCGGGCAGTCGAGCGGGTGGCCGCCGCCCACCGGGTGAGCACCTCCTCCGTCCTGCTCGCCGCCGCCGCCGCGATGACCGCCGAACTGGCCGGGACGACCGAGGCGGTGCTCAACGTCGTGGTCAACAACCGCTTCCTACCCGAACTGGCCGACGCGGTGAGCGTGATCGCCGGCGACGGCCTGTTCCACCTCCCGGACGCCACCGCCGAGTTCGGCGAGGTGGTGCGCCGCACCCACGCCGCCGCGATCGGCACCTACCGGCACGCCTACTACGACAAGCTCGCGCTGGCCGCCGAGATCGAGCGGCTCACCGCCGAGGGCACCGAACTCGCCGACCGCTCCTGCGTCTTCAACGACACCCGCGAGCTGGTCCCCGCCACCGCCGACCCCGGCGACGACCGGACCACCCTCAGCTGGCCGGTGGAGTTCGAGCCGCGCCCGGGCCTGACCTACGCACTGGACGCGCTGCAGTCCCCCGAGGCGCTGAGCCTCGCCATGACGGCGGACCCCTCGGTGCTCCCGCGCCCCGCGATGGAGCGCTTCCTGTACGGCATGGAGGAGTTGATCCTCACCGAGGCACGCGCGACGGCGGCGGCGGGCGCAACGGTGACGGCGAGCGCCGCACCGGCCGCGACCACCGAGGCTTGAACCTGACACCGGTGTCAACTTCTACCGTACCGGCATGACCACCACCACGGAATCCCTGCTCAGCCCGTACCGCCTCGGTTCGCTCGACCTCCCCAACCGCGTCGTGATGGCCCCGATGACGCGCTACCGGGCCGCCGAGGACGGTACGCCGCTGCCCGTCGTCGCCGAGTACTACGCCCAGCGCGCGAGCGCCGGACTGATCGTCACCGAGGGCATCTGGCCCAGCAGCCGCGGCCAGTCCGGCTGGTGGCTGCCCGGCCTGGAGACGCCCGCGCACGTGGCCGGCTGGCGCGCGGTCACCGCGGCCGTGCACGCCGCCGGCGGCCGGATCGTCGCCCAGCTGATGCACGGCGGCCGCCAGGGCCACCCGCTCAACCGGCTGCTCGGCGACCTGCCGGCCGGCCCCTCCGCCGTCCCCGCGCCCGGCCCGGTGCACGTCAGGGACGGCGGCAAGGCCGAGGCCGTCACCCCGCGCGCGATGACCCGCGAGGAGATCCGCCAGGCGGTCGCCGACCACGTCCACGCCGCCCGCAACGCGCTCGCCGCCGGCTTCGACGCCGTCGAGCTGCACGGCGCCAACTCCTACCTGATCCACCAGTTCCTGGCCGACAACACCAACCTGCGCACCGACGAGTACGGCCCCCGCACCCTCGCCGACCGCCTGCGCTTCCCGATCGAGCTGGTCACCGCCGTCGCCGGGGCGATCGGCCCCGACCGCCTCGGCCTGCGGCTGTCCCCCGGCAACCCGCAGTTCGGCATGCACGAGGCCGACCCGGCGCCGGTCTACCGGGCCCTGCTCGCCGAACTCGACGGCCTCGGCCTGGCCTACCTCCACCTGACCGACAACGCCGACTACCCGGCCCTGGCCGACCTGCGCCCCCGCTGGTCCGGCCCCCTGATCGGCAACGTCGGCGAGAACCGCGCCGCCACCGACCGCGAGCGCGGCGAGGCGGTGCTGGCCGACGGACTGGCCGACCTGGTCTCCTACGGCCGCGCCTTCATCGCCAACCCCGACCTGCCGGAACGGTTCGCCGCCCACGCCCCGCTCGCCACCTTCGACCCGACCCACCTCTACGGCCGGACCGCGACCGGCCTCACCGACTACCCGAGGCTCGCCGACCGCTCCCGGCCCACCGGCTGACCGGCTGACCGGCTGACCGGCTGACCGGCACCACCCCGCCGCCCACGCGAAGCGGCCGGCCCCGGGCCCTACCCTGGGCCCATGCGGATCCTCGTCCTCGGCGGTACCTCCTTCGTCGGCCGCGCGATCGTCGACGACGCCCTGCGCGGCGGCGCCGAGGTCACCCTGTTCAACCGCGGCCGGACCAACCCCGGTCTCTTCCCCGACGCCACCCGCCTGGTCGGCGACCGCGACACCGGCGACCTCACCGCCTTGCGCGAGGGCCGCTGGGACGCCGTGGTGGACGTCAGCGGCTACCGCCCGCTCCAGGTCGACCAGGCCGTGGCCGTCCTCGGCGACCGGGTCGGCCGCTACCTCTTCGTCTCCAGCCACGCGGTGTACCGGCGGGACGGCCTCGCCCCCGGCTCGGACGAGTCCGCCCCGCGCCGCGCCCCGCTGCGCGACGCCGAGCACCTCACCGAGGAGACCTACGGCCGGCTCAAGGTCGCCTGCGAGGACCGCGTCAGCGCCCGCTACGGCTCCCGGGCGACCCTCGTGCGGCCCGGAAAGGTCGCCGGGCCGCACGACGAGCACCGCGGGCTCACCTACTGGGCGCGCCGGGCGGCCCGCGGCGGGCGGATCGCCCTGCCCGGCCGCCCGGAGCAGCCGGTCCAGCTGGTCGACGTGCGCGACCTCGCCCGGCTGGTGCTCCGGCTGCTCCAGGACGACCGGCCGGGCGCCTTCCACGCCGTCGGCCCGGCCGAACCGATCACCCTGGGCGGGCTGATCGCCACCTGCGCCGAGGTCGCGGGCACCCGGGCGGAGGTCGTCCCGGTGCCGCCGGAGACCGCCCCGAAGTCGTTCTTCCCGCTGGTCCGGGCCGAGCCGCTCTGGCCCGGCCAGCAGCGTGACCCCGCCCGGGCCCGCGCCGCCGGGCTGCCCGCGACCCCGCTCGCCGCCACCGTCGCCGCCGTGCTCGCCTGGGACCGCGAGCGCGGCGAACCCCCGCTCGACCACGGCTTCACCCCCGAACAGGAGGCCCGGGCCCTCGCCGCGGCGGACACCCGCTGACCTCACCCGCCGTGGACTGCCGCCCGGCGCACCCGTGTCCTGACCAGTTGTCAGTGCCACCCGCTACGGTCGGACCCGAACGATCGCAGCACCACCAGGGGGCACCATGACGGCACCGGCACCGCACCGGGCACCACCCCGCTCACCACCGCCGACCTCGCGCAGGGCCGGCGCGGCGGCCCCGAAGCGACGTGGCCCGGCCGCCCGCTCCGTCGAGCGGCCGGCCGGGCCACGCCCGTCACCTCACGTCACGTCACCTCACGTCACGTCACGTCACGTCACGTCGGTCCGTGCCCCGGTGTCAGTGTCCGGCTTCGTGCAGGGAGTTGGTCTCCTGGATCTTCTTCCAGGACTTCGGTTCCACCGGCGGCTGCGCGTCGCCCCGGTCCGCGCCCGGCGCCGGCGCGACCGCCGCGACCCCCGGCGCCACCGGCCCGGTGACCGGCTTCGCGGCGGTGAACAGCCAGGTCTGGAAGAGGTCGCCGAGCTTCTTGCCGGAGACCTTCTCCGCGTACGCCTGGAACTCCGGGATGGTGGCGTTGCCGTAACGGCGCTCGGTGGGCCAGCCCTTGAGGATCCGGAAGAACGTCTCGTCCCCGACGGCGTTGCGCAGCGCCTGGATGGCCACCGCGCCCCGGTCGTACACGGCGGTGGCGAACTGGTTGTCGGGGCCCGGGTCGCCCGGCTTGACGGTCCAGAACGCGTCGTCGGCGGGGTGCGAGGCGTAGACGTAGTCCGCCAGTTCCTGCGCGGTGCCCTCGTTCTCGTGCTCGGACCAGAGGAACTGCGCGTACCGGGCGAAGCCCTCGTTCAGCCAGATGTCGCTCCAGCGCGAGAGCGAGACGCTGTCGCCGTACCACTGGTGGGCCAGTTCGTGGACGACCACCGAGGTGTTGGCGCCGCGCGCGAACTGCCGGGGGCTGTAGAAGACCCGGGTCTGGGCCTCCAGCGCGAAGCCGGTCGGGACGTTGGGGACGTAGCCGCCGACGGAACTGAACGGGTAGGCGCCGAAGTAGCCGCTCAGCCAGTCGACCAGCTCACCGGTGCGCTCCACGCTCGCCCTGGCCGCGTCCGCGTTGTCGCCGAGGTCCTTGCTGTAGGCGTTGTAGACCGGCAGCCCGCTCGGCGTGGTGTCCGCCGTGACGTCGAACTTGCCGACCGCGAGCGTGGCCAGGTACGTCGCCTGGGGCTTGTTCTCGCGCCAGCTGTAGCGGGTCCACCCGGCCTGGGAGGAAGTGCCGGTCAGAACGCCGTTGCTGATCACCTGGTTGCCGTCCGGCACCAGCACCGAGACGTCGAAGGTGGCCTTGTCGCTCGGGTGGTCGTTGCTCGGGAACCACCACCACGCCGACTCGGGCTCGCCGGCCGCCACCGCGCCGTCCGGCGTGCGCAGCCAGGCGGTGAAGCCGTACCGCTTCACGGCGGACGGCACGCCCTTGTAGCGGACCACCACGGTGGCCTGGCTGCCCTTGGCGAGCGGCCGGGCGGGGGTGATCTCCAGCTCCTGCTCGCCGCTGGTGGCGAAGGTCGCGGGCCGCCCGTTGACCCGGACCTCCGAGACGTTCAGCGCGAAGTCGAGGTTGAACCGGGAGAGGTCCTGGGTGGCGGTGGCCAGGATGGTGGTGGTGCCTTCGAGTTCGTCGGTGGCGGGCTGGTACTTCAGCCGGATGTCGTAGTGCGAGACGCGGTATCCGCCGTTGCCGTAGGTCG
Source organism: Kitasatospora sp. NPDC086791 (assembly GCF_040685975.1). Lineage (NCBI taxonomy): Bacteria > Bacillati > Actinomycetota > Actinomycetes > Kitasatosporales > Streptomycetaceae > Kitasatospora > Kitasatospora sp. NPDC086791. The sequence goes on from NZ_JBFBOC010000001.1 coordinate 528,095, forward strand.
GGTAGTAGGCGTCGCCCGCCCCGGCCGCGCCGGGTTGGAAGTCGGATGCCGAGGCGGGGACGGCCAGGAACAGGCTCAGGGCGCTGGCAGCAGAGACGATCAGCCTCTTGCGCACGTGGTCCTCCAGGGATCACCGGAACGATGGGTCGGATCGATCCTTGTCCCGGTGGTCCCCGCTCCACTCCCCAATTGTGAGATGTTCATGAAAAGAAACGCGCCGAAATGACCCCGTCGCAGCAATCCCGCCACGCCGCCACGACGCCCCACCCCGCACGCGGGCCCCGTCCCTCAGGTCAGCCCCACCCGCCACCCCGCCCCCGTCCGACGCTCAGGCCCCGAGCGTCACCGGCGCCCGCACCAGCGAGCCGTACTCCGTCCACGAGCCGTCGTAGTTCTTCACGTGCGGGTACCCGAGCAACTCGGTGAGCGCGAACCAGGTGTGCGCCGACCGCTCGCCGATCCGGCAGTACGCGATCACCTCGCGCTCCGCCTCCACGCCCTTGCCCCCGTACAGCGCCCGCAGCTCCTCCGCCGACCGGAACGAGCCGTCGTCGTTGGCCGCCTGCGACCAGGGGATGTTGACCGCGCCCGGGATGTGCCCGGGCACCTGTGCCTGCTCCTGCGGCAGGTGCGGCGGCGCGATCAGCTCGCCACGGAACTCGGCCGGCGAGCGGACGTCCACCAGCACCGCGTCCGCCCCGGGCTTGGCGAACACCTCGGCCTTGGTCAGCACCTCGTCCCGCAACGCCCGCAGCTCCGGCCGCTCGGGCCCGGTCAGCCGGTAGCCGCTGTGCTGGTAGTCCATCACCTCGGAGGTGAGTTCGCGGCCCTCCAGCTCCCACTTCTTGCGCCCGCCGTCCAGCAACCGCACCGGCCCGAAGCCGCGCAGCCGCAGCAGCCAGTAGGCGTACGCGGCGAACCAGTTGTTGTTGCCGCCGTACAGCACCACGGTGATGTCGTCCTCGACCCCGGCCGCCCGGAGCAGGTGCTGGACGCCGTCGCGGTCGACGTAGTCGCGGCCGACCCGGCTGTGCAGGTCGGTGGTCCAGTTCCAGCCGACCGCGCCGGGGAGGTGGTCCCGGTCGTACGCGGTGGTGTCCTCGTCCACCTCGACGACCCGGATCGTCCCGTCGTCCAGGTGGTGGGCCAGCCACTCGGTGTCGACCAGCGCCTCGGGGTGTGCGTAGCCGTTGCCGGTCATCCCGGGCCCTCCTTCACTCCGCCAGGGCTGTACGGACCGGCCCCCGGGCGCGCACGCGCCGGCGCGCCGCGAACGGGCCGACCCCTTCGAACGTACGTCCCCCGGCGCGCCCGGGCCACCCCGGACCGCTCCCGGCCGCGCCAGGCTGCCGGCTCACCGGTCAGGCCGCCGCCCCGGCCGGTCGCGCCACGAGTAGAGGTTCGGGATGTCCCCCTCGGCGAGCATCCGCCGCGCGGTCCGCTCGCCCCAGACCGTCCCGAGTCCTTCGCCGCCCTCGCCGAGCGGAACGTCTTGCAGTAGCAGGTCGAGAAGGTGTAGAGCGCGGGCGCCAGCGGGTGTTCGACGTTCTCCTCCAGCTTGCCGCTGGCGGCGATGTCGCCATTCGGAAGACCCCGTCGGGCCGCGGCGCGCCCGCGATGGCGGCCAGCGTCCGGGGCGGCCCGGCCGGGTCGTGGATCACGTCGAAGGTGGTGACCAGGTCGTACGGCCCGGTCAGCCCGGCGGCGTCCGCGATCCGCCCGCTGGTCGAGGGGTCGAGCCCGGCCATCAGGTCGAAGAGCCCGGTCTGGTGGCCGAGGCTGGTCATGAACCCCAGGCAGGCGTCGTTGAGCACCTGCACCATCCGCCCGGCGAAGGTTCCGCTTCGCCGCGTCCGGTCCCCTACGGTCGTGACGTCCTCCTGCGCGGCCGGGGCGGCACCCCCTCACCAGTCACGCTGCGCCGGTCGCCCGGACGGCCCCACCGGAGTGCGGCGGGGCCGTCCGAGGCCCACCGGCCGCCGGACCGCCCCGCCCGCACCGACGGTCCGTTCAGGAGAAGATGACGGAGCGCAGCTTCAGGCGGCCGCCGAGCCGCTTGCCGGGGTTCATCACGTAGTAGACGTCCCCGTCGCAGTTGAAGTCGAGGAAGACCGTGGCCGTGGAGGTGGTGAAGTTCTCCGGCGCGAAGGCCGGGTCCTGCTCGGTGGCGCCGAACAGGTTGATGCACGTGCCGCTCTGCGGGTCGGCGAGCCCGGCCGGGACGCCGGGGCCGACCTTGTAGAGGAAGTCGCCGGTGGCAGCGCCGGCGGAGGTGGGAACGGCGATGACGAGGGCGGCGGCGCTGACGGCGGCGAGAACGGCATTGCGGAGACGCATGGATGAGGGCCTTTCAGGCGGTACACATCGGTACCTGGTGAATTGGTGCGAGATCACCCTAGAGGCCCAAAATCCGCAGAAACGGTTCTCCCAATCCACCCTTTCGAGTGGTTTAAGCGGTAAAGCCGCCACCAAAGCCCCTGCGGGCCTGCAGTCAGTTCGGCGGAGCCGTGAAGAAGTACCCCGAGTCGACCAGCACCGGCAGGTACGCCTTCAGCGCCGCCACCGTCTGCGAGCGGTCCCCGCCGCCGTCGTGGTTGAGCACGATCGAGCCGGGGCGGACGTCCTTGAGGATGGTGTCGATGATCGCCGAGGTGCCCGGGCGGGCCCAGTCCCTCGGGTCCACCGACCAGCCCATGTTCCGCATCCCCAGGTCGGCGGCCACCCTGAGCGACACCGGGGACCAGTCCCCGCCCGGCGCGCGGAACCAGGTGGGCTGCCGGCCGGTGATCTTGTACAGCAGGTCGGAGGTGCGCTGCAGCTCGTCCCGCACCTTGGTGTCGGACAGGTGCCGCAGATCCGGGTGGGTCCAGGTGTGGTTGGCGATGTGGTGGCCGTGGTCCGCGATCTCCCGCACCAGCGCGGGGTGCTCGACCGCGCTCTCGCCGATCAGGAAGAACGTCGCCCGGATCCCGTACTGCTGGAGCAGTGCCAGCACCGTCGGCGTGTACCGGGGGTCCGGCCCGTCGTCGATGGTGAGCGCCACCACCCGCCGCGCCGCGTCCAGCTCGTACACCGGCTTGCTCTCCGAGTCGGTGAGCACCTTGCGCACGGGCATCGTGCCCGGCGCGGCGGAAGCGGAAGCCGAGGCCGCCGACGGCGCCGGCGAGGGCACCCCCGAAGCGGCGGCCGACCCGGAAGCGGCCGCCGAGGACGTGGCCGGCACGGCGCCCGGTGCGCCCTCCGGCCCGGCCGGTGCCACCGGGAGGGCGCTTTCGGCGATCCCCGCCTCGGCGCCGTTCCCGGCACCGCCCTCGCCGCCGCTCCAGGGGCTCCGGCAACCGGCGGCCGCCCCCAGCAGGGACATCCCGGCCGCGGCCAGCAGCAATCTTCGCGAAGTAATCTGATGATCTGACAGCATGCTGAATGCTTCCCCCGGCCGACACCGCCGTTCCCCGGAGGCACCTCCTACGGCCCTGATCACCACTCAGACGGCCCAAGAGCGGGCGCGGCCACCGCGGAACACTCCCGGAAGCAGGCCCGCACACGGCGGTGCGCACACCCCGCATCCCGGGTTCGTCGGCCGCTCTTCCCCGACCGGCCGCCCGGCCTCCCATCCGGACCGCTACGCTGTGCCTCCCCAGTATGATGATCTGCCATCAGAGGACGTGGCCATGACGACAAGTCAGGACTTCCCCCAGCAGGGCCCGCAGGACGACCCCGCCGAGCTGAGCCAGTGGGAACGTTTCGGCGTCGACACCACCACTCCGCACTCCGCACGGGTGTACGACTACTGGCTGGGCGGCAAGACCAACTTCCCGCCGGACCGCGCCATGGGACAGGCCATCGAGCAGGCCGTGCCGAGCGTCAAGGAGATGGCCAAGGCCAACCGCGCCTTCCAGGGCCGGGCCGTCCGCTACCTGGCCCAGGAGCACGGCATCCGCCAGTTCCTCGACCTCGGCACCGGCATCCCCACCTCGCCCAACACCCACGAGATCGCCGAGGCGGTCAGCCCCGGCACCCGGGTGGTCTACGTGGACAACGACCCGATCGTGCTCGCCCACGCCCGCGCGCTGATGGTCTCCAGCCCGGCCAGCCGCACCACCTACATCCACGCCGACCTGCGCAAGCCCGAGGAGCTGTTCGCCGACCCGGCGCTCACCTCCACCCTCGACCTGACCCAGCCGGTCGGCCTGCTGCTGATCGCCGTGCTGATGCTGATCGCCGACGAGGACGACCCGTGGGGCCGGGTCGCCGCGCTGCGCGACGCCCTGCCCGCCGGCAGCTGCATCGCCCTCACCACCCCCACCCAGGACTTCGACCCGGAGGCCGTCGCCAAGGTCGCCGAGTCCGCCCGGGCCGGCGGGATGACCCTGGTGCCGCGCTCCTACGACGACGTGGTCCGCTTCTTCGACGGCTGGGAGCTGATCGAGCCCGGGGTCGCCCCGGTCCTGGCCTGGCACCCGGACGGCGAGCCCCCGGCCGACCCGAAGGCCGCGTACTACTGGGGCGGCGTCGCCGTCAAGCGCTGAGCCGTCAAGCGCCGAGCCGCCGCCGGGCGGGACGGTCGCGCACCGTCCCGCCCGGCCCGCGCGCCCCGCACCGAGCCCGCGCGCCCCGCACCGACAGGCCTCGCGCCCCCGGGCCTCACTTCAGCAGCCGCGACATCCGCCGGTCCGCCAGCGGCTTGCCCCCGGTCTGGCAGGTCGGGCAGTACTGCAGCGAGGAGTCCGCGAAGGACACCTCCCGCACGGTGTCCCCGCACACCGGACAGGGCAGGCCGGTCCGGCCGTGCACCCGCAGCCCGAGCTTCTTCTCGGCCTTCAGCTGCCCCGCCGCCAGCCCGTGCGACCGCTCCACCGCCTCGCGCAGCGTCCCGCCGAGCGCCGCGTACAGCCGCGCCGTCTCCTCCCCGGTCAGGCCGGCGGCCGGTTTGTACGGCGACATCCGGGCCGCGTGCAGCACCTCGTCCGAGTAGGCGTTGCCCACGCCCGCCAGCACGCTCTGGTCCCGCAGCACGCCCTTGATCCGGCGCCGGTCGTCCCGCAGCAGCGCGGCGAAGGCCTCCAGGGTGAAGTCCGGGTCCAGCGGGTCCGGGCCGAGCCCGGCCACGCCCGGCACCTCGGCCGGGTCGTGCACCACGTAGACCGCGAGCCCCTTCTTCGTCCCGGCCTCGGTGAGGTCGAAGCCGTCCCCGGCCTCACCCGCCAGGCGCAGCCGCAGTGCCAGCGGGTTCTTCGGGCCGGGCCGGGGCGGCTCGGCGGGCAGGCTGTCCTTCCAGCGCAGCCAGCCCGCCCGGGCCAGGTGCACCACCAGGTGCAGCCCGTCGGCCTCGATGTCCAGGAACTTGCCGCGCCGGCCCACCGCGCCGACCGTCCGCCCCTCCAGTGCCGTCACCGGCGGGTCGTACGTCTTCAGCGCGCTGATCGCCACCGGCTGCACCCGGGCGATCACCCGCCCGGTCAGCCGCTCGGACAGGAAGGCGCTCAACGCCTCGACCTCGGGCAGTTCCGGCATGCGCCCAGTCTCCCCCGGCGCGCCGCCCGACGCGCGCCCTGCCCGGTGCCACCGCCACCGCTCCCGGCCGCCGCCCCTTTGCCCACCCCCACCCCGGGGCGCAGGCTGGAACGGAGGGAGGTGCCCCGCGACCATGAGCACCCTTGAGGAACAGATCGACATCGCCGTCCCGGTCCTCGCCGCCTGGGACCAGTTGCACCGGGTGCACGAGTACCCGCAGTTCGTCGACGGCGTCCGCAGCGCCCATCCGCACGGGCGCAACCTCGCGCACCTCGGGGTGGCGGTCGGCGGCGCCGAGCACGCGGTCGACACCGAGATCACCGACCGCGGCCGGGGCCGGGTGATGGCCTGGCGGACGCTGGACCCCCTCCGGCTCAGCGGCGCGTTCGCCCTGCTGCCGCTCGACTCCCGGCACACCCGGGTGCAGATCCGGGTGGAGTACGACCCGGAGGACGTGCACCGGACGTTCGGCGGGCCGCGCGGCTTCGCCCAGGCCGGGGCGATCGAGCGGACGGTCCGCGCGGACCTGCGGCACTTCCGGGAGCTGGTCGAAGCGCGGGTGAGCGCCGCCGACGACCGGCCGCAGGAGCCGTAAGAAGCGCATAAGCCCAGCTCAGCGCGGGTGGTGAGGCTCTTCACAGGATCCCGCCGGCCCGCCCGTTCCGCCGTCGACCTGTGGCAGACTCGGATGCCATGGACATCGGCCCGGTCACCAGGACGCTCCGCGCGGCGGTCTTCGCCGCGCTGGTCGTGCTGCTCGCCGGGCTCGGCCAGGTGCTGGTCACCGGTCGCGCGCTGCCGGTCGGCCCGATGGTCCTGGCCTCGGTCGCCGTCTTCGCGGTGGCCTTCGCCCTGGCCGGCCGCGAGCGCGGCTACCCGGCGATCGCCGCGGTGTTCCTGCCGCTGGAGCTGGGCGTCAGCGCACTGTTCGACCTCGCCCAGACCGCCTGTCCCTCCCTGCCGCCCGGCGCCGGGCACGGCCTGCAGCCGCTGCTGTGCGGCGGCGGTTCGCTGGGCGGTCTGCTGCTCGGCCACGGCGTCTCCGAGCGGACCGGCGTGCTGCTGCTCGTCCTGCTGCACACGGTGATCGCGCTGGCCGGCGCGTACTGGCTGCGCCGCGCGGACGCCGCGCTGGCGGGCCTCGCCCGGAGCGCCCGGATGCTGGGCGAGTTCCTGCACCGGCACCTCCCGGCCGCTGACCGACTGCTGCGGCTGCTCGTCGCGCCCGTGCCGGGCCGTCCGGTGGCGCGGGTGCCGTTCCCCCCGGCCAGCCGCGCGCTGGTCCCGGCCGAGGACGTCGTCGTCCGGCCGGTCGTCCGGCGCGGTCCGCCGGTGTTCGCCCCGGCCGCCTGAGCCCCTTCGCCCGGCCCGAGCGCATCCGCTCGGCCACGGGCCCGTGCGCCCCTCCCGAGCTCCTCCGCTCGGCCGGGGCCCGCCCGCTCACCCGGCCGTCTCTCCCCGCGCAGGCCCCGAGCGGCCGCGCCCGCACCCCGCACGCCCGAGAGCACAGGACGACGCCCCATGAGCAACAGCCGCAAGACCGACAAGACCTCCGCCACCGACCGCATGCGCGCCGCCCGGGCCCAGGCCGAGCGCTCCGACCGGATCCGCCGCCGGGTGGTGATCGGCGCCGCCTCCGCCGCCGTGCTCGCCCTCGCCGCAGGCGTGGCCTTCGCGGTCGGCGGCTCCTCCGGCTCCGGTTCGGACGCCGCCGCGAACGGCCCGCTGGTCGTCCCCGCGAACGCGACCGGCGACGGCGGCACGGTGATCACCTACGGCAAGGCCGACGCCCCGCACACCCTGTCGGTCTACGAGGACTTCCGCTGCCCGTTCTGCGAGCAGCTGGAGACCACCACCGGCAAGACCATCCAGCAGCTCGCCGACGCCGGCACGTACAAGGTCGAGTACCACCTGGCGACGTTCCTGGACAAGAACCTCGGCGGCAAGGGCTCGCGCACCGCGCTGGCCGCCGCCGGCGCCGCGCTGAACGAGGGCGTGGACAAGTTCAAGCAGTTCCACGACGTGCTCTACGCCAACCAGCCGGACGAGCGCAGCGACGCCTTCGGCGACGTCAACCACCTGCTGGACCTGGCCGGCCAGGTCCCCGGGCTGAAGACCGACGCCTTCGTCAAGGCCGTCCAGGACGGCACCTACGCGCCGTGGGCGGCCAAGGTCAACGCGGAGTTCGACAAGAGCGGTGTCACCGGCACGCCGACCGTCGAGCTGGACGGCCAGAAGCTGGACGTCCTCAGCAACGGCAAGGCCGTGTCCCCCGAGCAGTTCACCGCCATGGTCAAGCAGGTGACCGGGTGACGGCCGCCGCCACCTCCGCCACGCCCGTCACCCGGACGGCCTACGGCGCGAGCCGCCCGTTCGCCTGGCTGCTGGTGATCGGCGGCGCGATCGGCCTGTTCGCCTCGGCGGTCCTCACCCTGGACAAGATCCGGCTGCTGAAGGACCCGTCGTACGTCCCCAACTGCAACATCAATCCGATCATCAGCTGCGGCTCGATCATGCGCAGCGAGCAGGCCGAGGCCTTCGGCTTCCCCAACTCGCTGATCGGGCTGGTGGCCTTCGGGGTGGTCGTCGCGGTCGGTGCCGGGCTGCTCGCCGGTGCGACGTACCGGCGCTGGTTCTGGCTCGGTCTGCAGGCCGGGACGGTCTTCGGGATCGGCTTCGTGACCTGGCTGATGGACCAGGCGCTCTACCGGATCGGCGCGCTCTGCCCGTACTGCATGGTGGTGTGGGCCGCGATGATCCCGCTGTTCTGGTACACGACGCTGCACAACCTGCGCAGCGGCGTGATCCCGGTGGGACCGCGCCTGCGGGTGGTGGTCCGGGAGGCGGCCCGCTACCACTGGGTCGTCCCGGCCCTGTGGTACGCGGTGATCGCGCTGCTGGTCCTCAACCGGTTCTGGTACTACTGGAGCACCCTGCTCTGATCCCCCCGTCCGCGGACGCGCGGGGCTACTTCGGCAGCCCCGTGAGGTCGGTGAAGGCGGCGGTTCCCGAGTAGCCGATCAGGAAGCCCACCAGCACGCCGCCCCAGAAGTCCTCGACGGTGACGAAGGACGGCGCTTCGGACTTCCGCGCGGCGAAGACGATCGCCGCCCCGCTGAGGATGACCGCCAGCACGAGCGAGCCGATCGTGGTCCCCAGGTGCCGGTGGACCAGCACGCTCAGGCTCTGCGCCTCCTGCAGCGAACGGCCGACGCTGCCCAGCACGCCGCCCGCCGCCCCGCCGGTCATCACGTTCCACAGTGCGGCCTTGAGCGGGACGGTCAGGGCGGTGGTGTTGGCGAAGACCCTGCGGCGCTCCGGCCCCGCGCCCCCGGCGCCGGGCCGCGGGCCTTCGGTCTGCGGGGCCAGCCCGTACACCACGTTGAGCTGCAGGCGGTAGCTCGCGGGGACGAAGAGCGGGGTCCGGGGAGTGCCGAGGCGGATGGTCCAGACATCGGTCGACCCGGGTTCCAGCGCCGTCCCCCCGGGGAGCGAGCCGATCAGCGGCACGCGCTCCTGCTCGGTCGGACGGTCGGCGAAGACCGTCACCTTCGCGTCCTCGTAGGCGTGGATGTGGGTCCGCTGCGCCCGTCCGTGCAGGGCCACCCGCGACCCGCCGTAGGCGTGGAGGTGGAGTTGGTCGTCGGCGCCGTCGAGGCGCGCCTGGTCACGCGCGTTGGCCTGGTCCAGCAGGACGATCTCGTCCTCGATCCCCCGCGCCTCCTCGGCCCGCCCCGGCGGGAGTGCGCCCGACTCGGCGGTCAGCCGCCGGATCCGGGCCCGCCGCTCCTTGACCGCCGCCGTCAGCCGCTCGGCCTCGGCCTCCGGGAGCACCGGGTCCGCCGGCTCCGGCTCCGGCTGCTCGGGCTTCCGCCAGAACAGCTGGGTCGGCAGGCTCATGTCCACCTTGTCGATCCACACCGGCACCGAGAAGGGGTTCTTGATGTGCAGGTAGACCGTGAAGTCCGTGCCCGAGTACACCTGCGGGACGGAGAGGTCGACCGAGAGGTCGAGCAGCCCGAGTTGGGCGGGCGGCTCCGGCGGGGTGGTCACCCGGACAGGCTAGCCAGGCCGGCCCGTCCGGGTGGGGAGTTCGCCCGAACCGGCCGTCAGCCCTCGGCCGGGCCGAAGTCGAACGCCTCGACCTCGGCCAGGAGTTCGGCCCGGCGGCGGTCGTCGAGGAAGGCGGCCCGGAAGGAGTTGGCGGCCAGCCGGCGCAGGGTCTCCCGGTCCAGGCCTAGGGCCTCGCGGACGGCGCGGAAGTTGTCCTCGACGTAGCCGCCGAAGTACGCCGGGTCGTCGGAGTTGACGGTGACCAGCAGGCCGGCCTCCAGCATCTCGCGCAGCGGGTGGTCGGCGATCGTGTCGATGCAGCGCAGGCGGACGTTGGAGAGCGGGCACAGCGTCAGCGGGATCTGCTCGCGGACCAGCCGGGCGACCAGTTCGCCGTCCTCCAGGCAGCGCAGCCCGTGGTCGATCCGCTCGACGCCGAGGACGTCCAGCGCCTCGGTGATGTACGAGGCCGGGCCCTCCTCGCCCGCGTGGGCGACCCGCCGCAGTCCGGCCTCGGCGGCCCGGCGGTACACCTCGCGGAACTTCGCCGGCGGGTTGCCGACCTCGGCCGAGTCCAGGCCGATGCCCGCGATCCGGTCGAAGTACGGGCGGGCGGCCTCGAAGGCCTCCAGCGCGGAGTCGGCGGACTCGTCCCGCAGGAAGCACATGATCAGCCGGGTGCTGATCCCGTACCGCTCCTCGCCGCGCGCCAGCGCCCGGGTCAGCCCGTCCACCACCACGCCCAGCGGCACCCCGCGGGCGGTGTGCGCCTGCGGGTCGAAGAAGATCTCCGCGTGCCGGACGCCCTGCTCGGCGGCCCGCGCCAGGTAGGCGTCGGCGAGGTCGGCGAAGTCGTCCTCGGTGCGCAGCACGGCCATCAGCGCGTAGTAGAGGTCCAGGAAGGACTGCAGATCGCTGAAGGAGTACGCGGTGCGCAGCTCCCCGGTGTCGGCGTACGGCAGCGCGACCCCGTTGCGGGCGGCGAGCTCGAAGGCGAGCTCGGGCTCCAGGGTGCCTTCGATGTGCAGGTGGAGTTCGGCCTTGGGAAGGGGCATCAGCGATCTGTCCGAGCGGTAGCGGGGGAACCCGAAGGTACGGTGAGGATTCATCCTACGATCCAGGGGATCTTCGTACCCGCCCGCTCACCCACGCGGGTGTACGGGCGCGGAGAGCCGGGCACCCCGTAGGAGGGGGCTTCCGCCGAGGAGGTACCGAGATGCGGCACGCCGACGCCACGCACATCCGGCCCGAGGGCATCTCCCCGCACGCTCTGGGCAACGACACGCTCCTGCACGAGCTGGAGCAGCTGCACCGCACCCGCCACGAGACCTTCCTGTACGGCTCGGAGGAGGCGCTGAAGCGGCACACGCTGCGCACCGGACAACTGGAGGCCGAGTACCTGCACCGCTTCCCCAACCGGCTGGTGACCGCCGGGCGGACGCGGGCCGGCGCCCGGGCCCGGGGGGCGGCGGCCCGGGTGGAGTCGCTGCCGGAGTGACGGGCCCCGAAGTGACGGCACCGGAGTGACGGCACCGGGCCGGACGCCCGGCGGGACACGCCGCCGGGCGCGCCGTGGCGTGCCCGGAGCCGGGCCGTCGGGGAGGGTGTGAGGGCAGACGCACCGGACCCGGACCCGCGCCGGGCCCGGACCCAGACCCCTCGGGAGCCCCGCATGCCCATCGCCAGCGTCAACCCCGCGACCGGCGAGACCCTGGAGACCTTCGAACCGCTCGACGAGGCCGGCATCGAGCAGCGGCTGGCCCGCGCCGAGGCCGCCTTCCACGGCTACCGCGGCACCCCGTTCGCCGCCCGCGCCGAGCTGATGCACCGCGCCGCCGACCTGCTGGACCAGGACCGCGAGGCGGTCGCCCGCACCATGACCGAGGAGATGGGCAAGCCGCTCGCCGCCGCCCGGGCCGAGGCCGCCAAGTGCGCGAAGGCGATGCGCTGGTACGCGGACCACGCCGAGGCGCTGCTCGCCGACGAGCATCCGGCCCCGGCCGACGTCGCCGACTCCGGTGCCGCCCACGCCTACGTCCGCTACCGCCCGCTCGGGCCGGTGCTGGCCGTGATGCCGTGGAACTTCCCGTTCTGGCAGGTGATCCGGTTCGCCGCGCCGGCCCTGATGGCGGGCAACGTCGGCCTGCTCAAGCACGCGTCCAACGTGCCGCGCACGGCGGTGGCGATCGAGGAGCTGTTCCGGCGGGCCGGCTTCCCCGAGGGCTGTTTCCAGACCCTGCTGATCGGCTCGGGCGCGGTCGAGGGCGTGGTCCGGGACCGGAGGGTCGCCGCGGTCACCCTCACCGGCAGCGAGCCGGCCGGGCGCGCCGTCGCCTCGGCCGCGGCGGACGAGGTCAAGAAGGCCGTGCTGGAACTCGGCGGCAGCGACCCGTTCGTCGTCCTGCCGAGCGCCGACGTGGACGCCGCGGTGGCGACCGCCGTCCGGGCCCGGGTGCAGAACAACGGCCAGTCCTGCATCGCCGCCAAGCGGTTCATCGTCCACACCGACGTCTACGACCGCTTCACGGCCGGGTTCACCGGGGCGATGCGCACGCTGCGGGTCGGCGACCCGATGGACGAGGCCACCGACGTCGGCCCGCTGGCCAGCCGCCAGGGCCGGAACGACCTGGAGGAGCTGGTCGAGGACGCCCGCACCCACGGTGCCCGGGTGGAGTGCGGCGGCGGGCGCCCGGAGGGCTGGGACACCGGCTGGTTCTACGAGCCGACGGTGCTGACCGGCATCACCCCGGCGATGCGGATCCACCAGGAAGAGACCTTCGGCCCGGTCGCCACCGTCTACCGGGTGGCCGGCCTGGACGAGGCCGTCGTGCTCGCCAACGACACCCCGTTCGGCCTGAGCGCCAACGTCTGGACCACGGACGAGGCCGAGCAGGAGCGCTTCGTCCGCGACATCCAGGCCGGTGGGGTGTTCTTCAACGGGATGACGGCCTCCCACCCGGCGCTGCCGTTCGGCGGCGTCAAGCGCTCCGGGTTCGGGCGGGAGCTGTCCGGGCACGGGATCCGGGAGTTCTGCAACATCACCACGGTGTGGATCGGCTGAGCCCTCCCGGACCCCCGCCCGGTCCGGGCCGGGTCAGGCCGTCGCCCGGTGCCGGCCCGGGCCGGGCGTCATCCAGCGGGCGACCACGCCGATGATGGCGACGACCGTCAGGCCCCAGAAGATCGCCATCGGGATCAGCACCGCCAGCAGGCTGATCTGGGCGGCGGCCATGCCCATGCCGACCGACAGCGTGATCATGAGCGTCACGACGGTGGGGCTGAGGGTGAGCAGCCAGATCCAGGCCCGGTGTGCGAAGCCCTGGTTCTTCGGGGTGTCGGGGCCGGTTTCGACGGCCTTGTAGGTCAGCAGGTCCATCGGGATCGCCTCCAATGCTGGACGGGAGGGAAGGGGGACGGGGAGAGGGAGCCGGAGCCTGGCCCCGGGGGGTCAGGAGGCCTTGCGCGGAGCCGTGGACTTGCGGCCGATTGCCTTCTTCGCCGCCGGGGTCCGCTCGGCCGCGGCGCTCTTGGCGGCGGTCGTGCCGGTGGCGGTCTTCCGTGCGGAGGTCTTGGCGGCGGGTGTCTTGGCGGCAGCGGTCCCGGCGGCGGGCGCGGCGCTCTTCCGCCCCGAGGCGCGCTTGCGCGGCGCGGGCTCCTCCTCCTCGGGCTCCGCCGCCTCCGCCGCCTCCGCCCCGCCCGACCCGGCGGCCGACCCGCGCCCGCCCTTGGCCTGCTTGAGGCTGCTGCGCAGCGCCTCCATCAGGTCGATGACGTTGTCCGGCGCCTCGCCGCCCTCCTCCTCGTGCGGGATCTCGACGCCCTCCAGCCGCGCGGTGATCACCTGCTGCAGCGCCTGCTGGTAGTCGTCGTGCAGCTGGGACAGGTCGAAGTCCTCGGAGAGGGTGTCCATCAGCGACCGCGCCATCTTGAGCTCCTGCGGCCGGACGGTGACGTCCTCCTCGGGCGCGATCCCGGCCGCCGGGCGGACCTCGTCGGGCCAGATGCAGGTCTGCAGCACCAGCGTGTTGTCGTGCACCCGCAGCACCGCGGGCGACTCCCTGGTGCGCAGCGCGATCTTGGTGACGGCGATCTGCCCGGAGTCGGTGAGCGCGTCGCGCAGCAGCGCGTACGGCTTGGCGGCGGCCTTGTCGGCCACGCCCACGTAGTAGGCCTTGGAGAACATCAGCGGATCGATCTCGCCCTCGTCGACGAAGGCCAGCACGTCGATGATCTTCTTGCTGGGCAGCGGCAGGTCGGCGAGGTCGTCGTCGCTGAGCGTGACGGTCCGCCCGTCGGGGGACTCGTAACCCTTGGCGATCTCGGCGTACGGGACCTCCCGCTCCTCCCGCTCGCAGTACCGCTTCATCCGCACCCGGCCGCCGTCCTTGGCGTGCACCTGGTGCAGCGGGACGTCGTGCTCCTGCGTGGCGGAGTAGAGGTGGACGGGGATGCTGACCAGCCCGAAGCTGATCGTCCCCTTCCAGGTGGTCTGCATGGGGTCGCTCCTGTCCGGCGCCGGGAACCGACGGGCACCGAGGACGCTCGGGGACTGCTCCGACGAATGCCCCGAGAGTCCCACTCTGCCCGGATTCGCCCCGATCGGCCACACCGCGCCGACGGTGGGCCGGCATCGGGCCGACAATGGGCCGAGGAGGTCGATGCGGATGACCGTCGCACGCCGGCCCGACCACGCTCCGCCACCGGAGCGGACGACGTACCGGGTGACCTACACCGTGTCCGGCGAGGTGCGCCGGGGCGAGGTCACGGTGGTGCCCGGGTACTCCCGGGAGAGCGACATCCCGCGCATCCTCGCGGCCCGGCTCGCCGGCCGGGCAGCCACCCGGGCCGTCGGCGGGCCGCCGGGGCCTCCGCCGGAGATCGTCGTGCTCGACTTGAGGGAAATCTGATCCCGGCCGACCCCCACCCGCCTGACCATGCGTCAGATCTGAGCTTTCCGGACCCCCGTCTCACCCATCCTGACCTGGGCTTTTGTGTCCGGTAAGCGAACAGTTATCAAAGTCTTGTTCCGATACTCGGGCGTAGTAGTTAGGTTGCACCGCAATGCGCGGGTCTGTCCCCCCACCCTGTGGCGCGACGAGCCCGGGGTCGCCGCGCTGGAAAGGCACAGGGCACCCCTAGATGAGTGCGAACACCACCGCGTCGGCAGCGGCCGCGCAGGTCCCCCACCAGGCGGGACCGCACGGCCACGGCGGCGACGGCCACCTGAAGGCCGGGCTCAAGAACCGCCACCTGTCGATGATCGCCATCGGCGGAGTGATCGGCGCCGGCCTGTTCGTCGGTTCCGGTGCGGGCATCGCGTCCACCGGCCCCGGCATCCTGCTCTCCTACACGCTGGCCGGCGCGCTGGTCGTGCTGGTGATGCGGATGCTCGGCGAGATGGCCGCGGCCGACCCGCAGAGCGGTTCCTTCTCGGCGTACGCGGACCGCGCGCTGGGCCGCTGGGCCGGGTTCACCATCGGCTGGCTGTACTGGTTCTTCTGGGTCGTGGTGCTCGCGGTCGAGGCGACGGCCGGCGCGAAGATCCTCAACCAGTGGGTGCCCGGCGTGCCGCAGTGGGGCTGGGCGCTGATCGTGATGGCGGTGCTGACCTCCACCAACCTCTTCTCGGTGGCCTCCTACGGCGAGTTCGAGTTCTGGTTCGCCGGCATCAAGGTGGTCGCGATCGCCGCCTTCCTGGTGATCGGCGTCCTCGCCGCCTTCGGCCTGCTGCCCGGCACCCACGCGGTCGGCACCAGCAACCTGACCGGCCACGGCGGCTTCCTGCCGCACGGAGTGGGCGCGGTGTTCACCGGCATGCTGACCGTGGTCTTCGCCTTCATGGGCAGCGAGATCGTCACCCTGGCCGCCGGCGAGTCGGAGGACCCGCAGAAGGCGGTCACCAAGGCCACCAACAGCGTGATCTGGCGCATCGGGATCTTCTACCTGGGCTCGATCCTGCTCGTGGTCACCCTGCTGCCCTGGGACTCGGCCGAGGTCAAGGCCAGCCCGTACGTGGCGGTGCTGAACCACATCGGCATCCCGGGCGCCGGCCAGGTGATGGACGTGATCGTGCTGACCGCGGTGCTCTCCTGCCTCAACTCCGGGATGTACACCGCCTCCCGGATGGCGTTCTCGCTGGGCCGGCGCGGCGATGCCCCGAAGGCCTTCGCCAAGGTGACCGAGCGCGGCGTGCCGCGGGTGGCCATCCTCTCCTCGGTGGTCTTCGGCTTCGTCGCGGTGTTCTTCAACTACACCTCGCCGGACACGGTGTTCGCCTTCCTCCTCAACTCCTCCGGCGCGATCGCGCTCTTCGTCTGGCTGGTGATCTGCGCCACCCAGCTGCGGATGCGCAAGATCATCGAGCGGGAGATGCCCGAGCGGCACACCGTCCGGATGTGGCTGTACCCGTACCTGACCTGGACCGCGATGGGCATGATCGGGTTCGTCATGGCGTACATGTTCACCGACGCCGACGGGCGCAAGCAGATGTACCTGTCGCTGGTCGCCGCGGCGATCGTGCTCGCGGCCTCGGCCGTGGTGGGCCGCCGGCGGCGGGCCGCGGTGGCGGCGGGCGCCTGACCCGTCCGCACCGCACAGGAACGCCGGGTCCGGGAGCCGTTGCGGAGGCTCCCGGGCCCGGTTCCGTTGTCCGGGCCGCTGCCGCCGGGCCGGCGGCACCGACACCGGCGCTGGGATTGCCATCGTTTGACCAAGGCACGTCAAGGGGGATACCTCGGCATGGCGCTCCCCCACGAGCGCTCCCCCACCTCCTCCCGGGAGACCCCGTGCCGCTCATGCCCTCCCCCACGCCACCCTCGCCACCCCTGCCCCGCGCGGAACCCGAGTCCGCGCGCCTGCGCTTCGGCCGCCGGCTGCGCCACTGGCGCGAGGCCCGCGGCCTCAGCCAGACCGAGCTCGGCCGCCTGCTCGGCTACCACAACTCGCTGATCAGCCGGGTGGAGAACGCCCGCCGCTGGCCGCCGCCGGGAATGCCCGCCCGGGCCGACGAACTCCTGCTCGCCTGCGGAGAGTTGGCGGACCTGTGGCAGACCGTGCGGCAGGAGCGCGAACGCCTCGGCGAACTCGCCGCCGCCGGCCGGCCACCACTCGCCACCGACCCCGCCCCACCGGACGCCGCCACCGTCGAGGTGCTCGCCCACCTGCTCGACGGCTACCGGGCCGCCGCCGGCCGGATCGGCGGCGAGGACCTGGCCGCCGTCCTGGAGCACCACGCCCGCACCCTGGCCGGCCGGCCGCACACCGCCCCGTACGAGAGCCCCGCCGCCGCCCGCTCGCTCGCCGCGCAGTACGCCGAACTCGCCGGCTGGGCCCACTTCGAGGGCGAGCGCCGCGCCCGGGCACTCAGCTGGTACACCACCGGGCTGGAATGGGCGCACGCGGCCGGCGACCGGGCCACCGCGACCGCGCTGCTCGCCCGGCAGAGCACCCTGCACTGGTGGCGCGGCGACCCGGCCACCGCGCTCGCCCTGGCCGAGGCCGCCCGGGCCACCGCCCCTCCGGCGGCGGGGCTGCGGGCCTGGGCGGCCGTCGTCCTGGCGCACGCCCACGCACTGGCCGGCGAGCCGCCGCAGGTGCGCCGGGCCCTGGCGGACGCCCGGCGGCTGACCGAGGCCGCGCTGAGCTCCGGCGAGCCGACGCCCTGGGCGGCCTGCGCCGAGCTGGTCCTGACCGTCGCGCACGGCACCTGCCACCGCGACCTCGCCCTGCGCACCGCCCGCAGCGCCCGGGCCCGCACCACCCACGCCCGGACCGCCGTGGCCCGGCTGGAGGCCGCCCTGCGGCTCCTCGACCCGGCCGCCCACCCGCGCGACCACGCCCTGGTCACCGCCCGTCTCGCCGGCGCCCACGCGCTCGCCGTCCACCCCGAGGCCGCCGCCACCCTGCTCGCCCGCCTGCCGCCGCACACCACCGGCCGGATCGCCCGCGAACGACGGCGGGCCGAGGAGTGGCTGCACGGGTGACCGCCCGGGCCGGCCGGCACTGCCGGGGCACGGCGGGGCACGGGTGCAGGCCGGACCGGACACGGCAACTCGGCCGGTCCGGGCACGGGCGCAGGCCGGTTCGGGCACACGGCCGGGTGCGGCGCCGCCCAGGGGCCCGCCCGGCGCCCGCGCCGGCCCGGCAGCCGTCACGCGGAACGGGCCGGTCGGCGCCCGGCCCGTCGGAGAATGGCGGGGCCGGTCACCACCTGCGGGAGTGGTGACCGGCCCCGTCCGGCCGACGCACCCCGCTCTGGCGGTGCACCCGGCCCTACCGGCTCAGAAGCCGGCCGCCGCCGCGGCGATGTCGGCCGCGTAGGTGCTCACCTGGGTGTAGATGCCCGGGTAGCCGGGACGGGCGCAGCCGTTGCCCCAGCTGACGATGCCGACCTGGACCCAGCGGCCCGCCGCGTCCCGGCGGACCATCGGACCGCCGGAGTCGCCCTGGCAGGTGTCGACACCGCCCCGGTCGAGGTAGCCCGCGCAGAGCGACCCAGCGGTGTTCAGGCCCGGGTAGGCACCGGCGCAGGCGGCGTCGTCGACGAACGGCACGGTGGCCTTGAGCAGGTACCGCTGCTGGGCGCCGCCCTCGCGCGAGGCACCCCAGCCCATGATGGTGAAGGTGCCGTTGTCGTAGGCGGTGGTGGTGGCGATCGGCAGGGTGCTGACCAGGCTGCTGTTCACCGGCGAGGCCAGCTTGATCAGCGCCCAGTCGTCGCCGTTCTCGGCGCCGGTGAAGGCCGGCGACTGGTAGACGTACGAGGAGCGGACCGTGATCGCGCTGCCGCTGCGCAGGTCGACCGCGCCGAAGGTGGCGGTGATGCTGCTGTCGGCGCCGGTGCCGTCGACGCAGTGGGCGGCGGTGAGCACGATCTGCGGGGTGTAGAGCGCGCCGCCGCAGCCCATCGAGAGCCGCGCGACGAACGGGAACTCGCCCTGTGCCGCCCGCGTGCCGCCGACCACGGTCGGCGACGGCGCCGGCGAGGCGGTGGCGGGCAGCACGAGCAGGCCGGCGCCGAGCACCAGTCCGGCCAACAGGCTGACGATCCTGCCGAATTGACGGTTCATCAGTCTCCTCCTTGCAGGTGGGGGGAGACCGAGAGTGGCCCGCCGAGCGGTCCGGCAGCAGGGGTCCGGCCTTGCCGGTCGAAACTGGCAGGAACACGGCAATGCACGGTTCCGGGCGCCGAGGCCCTAGGGTGATCGCCCATGCGGGATCTTGTGGCGGGGATGAAGTACCTGGTCGAGGGCCAGAAGTGGGTGGGCCGGCACGGCCGCTGGTGGGGCTTCGGGATGCTCCCGGCCCTGCTCGCCCTGATCGGCTACGCCGTCGCCCTCGCCTTCCTCGGCGCCTGGTCCGTGGACCTCGCGGGCTGGGCCACGCCGTTCGCCGACCACTGGGGCTCGCCCTGGCGTGGCCTGCTGCGCGACGCGCTCGCGGCGATCGTCTTCGGCGGCGGCCTGCTGTTCGCCCTGCTCACCTTCACCGCCGTCACCCTGCTGGTCGGACAGCCCTTCTACGAGGCGCTCTGCGCGAAGGTCGACGAGACCGAGGGCGGCGCACCCGCCCCGCCGGACACCCCGCTCTGGCGCGAGCTGCTGATCGCGGTGCGCGAAAGCGTGTCTGTGCTGGCGCGGGTGGCCGCGTTCGGCGTGGTGCTGTTCGCCTGCGGGTTCGTCCCGCTGGTCGGGCAGACGGTGGTGCCGGTGCTCGGTTTCCTGGTGTCCGGCTTCTTCCTGACCGTCGAGCTGACGGCCGTCGCCCTGCAGCGGCGCCGGGTGCCGCAGCCCGAGCGGATCCGGCTGCTGCGGGCCCGGCTCGGGCTGGCGCTGGGGTTCGGCACGCCGCTGGTCCTGGCGTTCCTGGTGCCGCTGGTGACGGTGCTCGCCATGCCCGGCGCCGTCGCGGGCGCCACCCTGCTGGCCCGCGACCTCGTCCCGGCCGGCGCGCAGGAGGCAGCGGAGGAGGACGAGGAGGAGTCGACCCCGGCCCTCCGCACGCCTACCGCGCCCGCCGCGCGACCCGCCCCGGGGAATCCGCCCGCGACCCCCTGAGGCCGTGACCGCCCGGTCGCTCCGCGTCGAACTCGCCCCGGCACACCTGTGACGCCCCCCACAGGCGGTTCGGCATCTACGATGCCCGGTAGTGGACGAGTGCCGCGCGGGCCCGGGCCGGGCATCGGCGCCGGGCCCGGCCCGGACCGGGCCCGGCCGCTCACCGCCTGAAGAACGCAGGCCACCGCTCGTGTCGCCCTTGCGTTCCCCCGTCGACGCGGGCGCGCGACCCTCCAATGAACAATTCGGACAAATACCCACAAAGCCATCGCCCGCCCCTACCGCCCCCGCCCGGCGGCCACTACCCGGCGTAGTAGCGAGCGCCTTTGCGGCCCGTCGCGAGCCCTGCCAAGAATGGCCTGTCGCCACGGCAGTGCGGCCGATCCGATCCGATCCGCCGCGCAGCCCGCCCGCCCCGCCGCTTCCGCCGGGGCGCCCCGGCCGTCCCCGACGGCCGCGCGGGCCCCGCTCCCCCGGAGCCCGCGCGATGCCCCGTGCCCGGCACCACCGGCACGGCCCCCGACGGAGAAGGAACGCCCGCTTCATGCAGCTCAGCCATGCCCGCCGCAACTCCCTGATCACCGGCGTCGCCACCCTCGTGGTCGCGAGCGCCGCCACCGCCGCCCTCGCCATCCCGCAGGCCGGGAACACCGTCGAGGCCGCCGCCCCCGCGGCCGCCGTCTCGGTGGACGGCAAGCCGGTCACCGACCAGGCCCAGGCTGACACCGCTGCCGCTGCCCAGCAGGCCGCCCAGCAGGCGCAGGCCGCCCAGGCCGCCCAGGCCCAGGCCCAGGCCCAGGCGGACGCCGCCGCCCAGGCGCAGGCCCAGGCCCAGGCGCAGGCGCAGGCGGACGCCAAGGCCAAGGCCGACGCCGAGGCCGCCGCCTCCCGCTCCCAGGAGCGCCAGAACCTGGCCCCCGCGGCCTACTCCGGCACCCCGCAGCAGATCGCCGCGCAGATCGTCCCGGCCGGCCAGCTGCAGTGCTTCAGCAACATCGTGTTCCGCGAGAGCAGCTGGAACCCGCTGGCCGTCAACGCCTCCTCCGGCGCCTACGGCCTGGTCCAGGCCCTGCCCGGCTCCAAGATGGCCTCCGCGGGCGCCGACTGGCGCACCAACCCGGCCACCCAGATCAAGTGGGGCCTGAACTACATGAACACCCGCTACGGCAGCCCCTGCGCCGCCTGGTCGTTCTGGCAGAACCACCACTGGTACTGAGCCGGCCCCCGGCCCGCGCCCCCGGCCCGCGACGCACCGGCGTCGCGGGCCTCGCCGCACCACCGCCCCGCGCCACCGCCCCGCGACCCCGCACGGTCACCGCCTGTCGTGGACGCGTCCGGAAGGTGACGTGAAGATATGGCGCACGGTCGTACGATTTGCCGTCATTGCTCGTAATTACACGCCGTCAGGGCTTTGCCACGGTTCGCGCGCCCACTTACGCTCCGGCATCATGCCCTCACCCGTGATCAGCGTCGTGCTCCCCGCCTACGACCAGCACAAACAGCTCGCCGACTGCCTGGACTCGCTGCTCGCCCAGTCCCTCGCCGACGTCGAGGTGATCGTGGTCGCCGACCGCTCCCCCGAGACGGCGGGCGAGCTCGCCGACGCGTACGCGGAGCGGCATCCGCGGGTGTCCGTGCTGCACCTGAACGCGGCGGTCGGGGTCGGGGTGAGCCGCAACGCGGGGGCGGCCCGGGCGAGCGGCGAGTACCTGCTGTTCCTCGACGCCGACCACCTGCTGCCCCCGGACGCCCTCCGGGCGCTGGCCGACCGGCTGGAGCAGACCGGTCCGGTCGACGTGCTGCTGTTCGGCCACACCCGCCGGCACAAGGACCGGGACTGGCCGGGCGGGGCCGAGGCGCTGCTCGCCGAGGTCGGCCCCGAGCCGTTCGCACCCTTCGACCGCCCCGCGCTGTTCGGCGCGCCGCCGCTGGTCTGGGACCGGCTGATCCGCCGCGGCCACTGGGAGGATCTGGGGCTCGCCTTCCCGGACGGCCGCTACCAGGAGGTCCCGGTGGTGCACGCGGCCCTGCTCGGCGCGCGGAAGGCCGCCGTGCTGCCGCGCGAGTGCGTCCAGCTGCGCCGCCGGGAGACCGTCCACCCGGCCGGCGGGCCGGGCAGCAGCGTCTTCGACCTGTTCGACCAGTACGAGCGCAGCTTCGCCCTGCTGGAGGACCAGCCGCACCTGTACGCGGTGCGCGACGCGCTGTTCGTCCGGATGGTCCGGCACTACCTGTTCGTCTTCGACCTCGCCGGCTGCGTCAGCCGTGCCGAGCGCCCGCAGTTCTTCCACCGGGCCGCCGAGCACCACCGCCGCTTCCAGCCGCCGGGCCACCGCCGGCCGGGCGGCCGCGAGGGGATCAAGTTCTCGCTGCTGGCCGGCGGCGCCTACCCGGCGTTCGAGGTCGCCAAGCTCTCCCACATCGCGCGCGGCACCATCACCGGGCGGAAGTAGCCGGCCCCGAACGGGCCGGTGAGGCCGCCCGGGCCGTCGGGCGCGGAGCCGGTGATCACGGCCGCGGAAGTGCCGGACGACACCCCGTCGGCGGGTGGTACCCCCGTACCGGTGGTACCCCCGTCGTGCCCGGTACCCGCACGGCCGGACGCCTGCGATCATCGGCGGAGCCGTGTCGCCGCACCGCCCGGGAGGTCCCTGGTGAGCCGTCCGTCCGCCGACCCCGGGGCCGAGCTGGCCCGTGAACTGGCCGCCGTGCTGCGCGGGGAGGTCCGTTTCGGCGCCGCCGAACGGACCGTCTACGGCCACGACGCCTCCAACTACCGGCAACTGCCGCTCGGCGTGGTCAAGCCCGCCGACCCGGACGACGTGCGCACGACGCTGGCGCTGTGCCGCGAGTACCGGGTGCCGGTGGTGCCGCGCGGGGCCGG
This sequence comes from Kitasatospora sp. NPDC086791, assembly GCF_040685975.1. Classification (NCBI taxonomy): domain Bacteria; kingdom Bacillati; phylum Actinomycetota; class Actinomycetes; order Kitasatosporales; family Streptomycetaceae; genus Kitasatospora; species Kitasatospora sp. NPDC086791. Next base: position 550,601 of record NZ_JBFBOC010000001.1, read on the forward strand.
GACCAGCATCGGCGGCCAGGCGATCGGCCCGGGCGCGGTGGTGCTGGACTTCCGCCGTCACCTCGGCGAGGTGCTGGAGGTCGACCCGGAGGCCCGCACCGCCCGCGTCCGGCCCGGCACCGTCCTGGACGACCTCCAGCGCGCCGCCAGGCCGTACGGGCTGCGCTTCGGCCCGGACCCGTCCACGCACAGCCGCTGCACCGTCGGCGGCATGATCGGCAACGACTCCTGCGGCGCGCACTCGCTCGCCTGGGGCCGTACCGCCGACAACGTGGAGCAACTGGAGCTGCTGCTCGCCGACGGCACCGAGCTGACCGTCGGCGGCCGGCTCGACGCCGGGGAGCGCGCGGCGCTCGCCGGGCTGCCCGGCCGGGTCGGCGGGCTCCACCGGCAGCTCCAGGAGTTCACCGACGGCAACCTCGCCGTCATCCGGCAGGGCATGCCCCGGCTGCCGCGCCGCGTCTCCGGGTACCCGCTGGACGCGCTGCTGCCCGAACACGGCCACCACCTCGCCCGGGCGCTCACCGGCACCGAGGGCACCTGCGCGCTGCTGCTCGGCGCCACCGTCCGCCTCGTCGAGGACCCGCCCGCGCGCGCCCTCGTGGTGGCCGGCTACCCCGACGAGGGCGCCGCCGCCGACGCCGTCCCCGCGCTGCTGCCGTTCGGGTCGCTGACCGCCGAGGGCATGGCGGCCGACCTGATCGCCGCGCTGCTCGCGGCCGGCCCCCGCCCGCCCGCACTGGACCGGATGCCCGCCGGGGAGTGCTGGCTGTTCCTGGAGACCGGCGGCGCCACCGCGCTGGAGGCCTACCGGGCCGCCCGCCGGCTCGCCGACGCGGTGCGCCGCGAACGCTCGGCCGCCGTCGCCCTGGTCACCGACCCGGCCGAGCAGCGCGGGCTGTGGGCCGTCCGGGAGGCCGCCGCCGGGATCGTCACCCGGCTGCCCGGCGGCGGGGAGGCCTGGCCCGGCTGGGAGGACTCCGCCGTCCCGCCCGAGCGGCTCGGCGACTACCTGCGGGACCTGCGCGCCCTGCTGCGCCGGCACAGCCTGCGCGGCGTCCCGTACGGGCACTTCGGCGAGGGCTGCGTGCACCTGCGGATCGACTTCCCGCTGGACCAGCCCCACGGGGTGCTGGTCTTCCGGGAGTTCCTGGAGCAGGCGGCCGATCTGGTGGTCTCCCACGGCGGTTCGCTCTCCGGCGAGCACGGCGACGGGCAGGCCCGCGCCGAACTGCTGCCGCGCATGTACCCGCCCGGAGTCATCGACCTCTTCGGCGCGTTCAAGCGGATCTGGGACCCGGAGAACCTGCTCAACCCGGGCGTCCTGGTGGACCCCCGCCCGCTCGACGCCGACCTGCGCTTCGTCACCGCCCCGCGCCGCCCGCTGCCGCTGACCCTGCCGTACGAGCAGGACGGCGGCAGCCTGGCCAAGGCGGTGCACCGCTGCGTCGGCGTCGCCAAGTGCGTGGACCCGACCACCGGGGTGATGTGCCCGAGCTACATGGCCACCGGCGAGGAGCGGCACTCCACCCGGGGGCGGGCGCGGCTGCTCGCCGAGATGCTGCGGGGGGACGCGATCCCCGACGGCTGGCGCTCCGAGGAGGTCCGGGAGGCGCTGGACCTCTGCCTGAGCTGCAAGGGCTGCGCGAGCGACTGCCCGGTCCACGTCGACATGGCGACCTACAAGGCCGAGTTCCTGTACCAGCACTACCGGCACCGGCCGCGCCCGCGCTCGCACTACGCGATGGGCCGGCTGCCGCTCTGGCTGCGCGCCGTCGCGCTCGCGCCCGGCGCCGCCAACGCCCTGGTCCGCTCGCCGCTCGGCGGCCCGATCAAGCGGCTCGGCGGGATCGACCCGCGCCGGGTGCTGCCGGTGTTCCCGCCGGAGACCTTCACCGCCTGGTACCGGCGGCACCGCGCCGCGCACCCGGCCCCGGCGGGCGCCCGCCCGGTGCTGCTCTGGCCGGACACCTTCTCCGAGCACCTGCAGCCGAACGTGCCGCGCGCGGCCGTCCGGGTCCTGGAGCACCTGGGCTTCGACGTCCGGCTGCCCGCGGGCCCCGTCTGCTGCGGCCTCACCTGGCACTCCACCGGCCAACTCGACGCCGCCCGGCGGGTGTTGCGGCGCAGCCTGGGCACGCTGGCGGCGGACGACCTCCCGACCGACACCCCGGTGGTCGGCCTGGACCCCAGCTGCACCGCCACCCTGCGCGAGGATCTGCCCCGGCTGCTCGGCCCGGACGGCCGCCCGCTCGCCCAGCGCACCCGCACCTTCGCCGAGTTCATCGACGAGTACGCCCCGGACGCCCCGCTCCCGCACATCCCGCTGGACGCCGTCACCCAGACCCACTGCCACCAGCACGCGGTGCTCGGCACCGCCGCCGACCGCCGGGTGGAAGCCCGACTGGGCCTGCGCAACCGGGTGCTGGACTCCGGCTGCTGCGGACTCGCGGGCAACTTCGGCTTCGAAAAAGGCCACTTCGAGGTGTCCGCGGCGATCGCCGAACGAGTCCTCCTGCCCGAGGTCCGAGCAGCCGGCCCACGGACGGTGGTGCTGGCCGACGGCTTCAGCTGCCGCACCCAGATCACCCAACTCGCCGACGGCCGCCGAGCCGTGCACCTGGCCGAACTGATCGCACGGGCCTTGCGACCCCCGAAGTGACGACCCCGCGAACCGCGGCCGGCGGGCGGCGCGACCACCGGGCCCGCCCCGCGCGCAGGCGGCGGAGCGCCCTGGCGCACGCCCTGGGCTGAGCGTGCCGGCCCACGACGTCCGGCGGCGGGCGGTGGGGTCAGCCCGGGGTGGTCGTCGTGGGTGCCTCCTCCGCGCAGACCGCCGAGACGAACTCGGCGACCCTCGCCTGGGGCATGCCGCGGGCGATGTCCGCCTCGCTGATCATGCCGACCAGCTTGTGCTCCGGGTGGTTGATCACCGGCAGTCGGCGCACCTGGTACTGCTCCATCACCCGCAGCACCTGCTCGCAGTCCTCGTCCGCCTCCACCGTCATCGGTCGCCCCTGCGCCAGTTCCCCGGCCGTCACCGACGCCGGGTCGCGACCCTCGGCGACACAGCGCAGCACGATGTCGCGGTCGGTCACGATGCCCAGCAGCTTGTCGCCCGGTCCGCAGATGGGCAGGGCGCCCACGTCGCGTTCCCGCATGATCCGGGCGGCGGCCGCGAGCGTCTCGTGCTCGCGGATGCACTCCGCGCCCGGGTGCATGATGTCGCTGGCTTTGGTCATGGTCCGCCTCCTGACCTGGCTTCCTCCCCCTGTCCATCGTGGTCCGGGCGCGTGGCCGACGCCACCGGGCGCACCGCTCGGTGCTCCGCGTCCGCCTCGGTACCGGCTCAGCGCTCGGCCCGCCCGTCCGGCGAGTCCGTTTCCTCCAGCGGTGAGCGCTCCAACAGTTCTTCCAGCGGCGGAGGTTCGTGCTGGGGCGGCTCCTGGTCGAGCTCGCCTTCCGGGATCTCCCCGCTCTCCACCGCCTCCTCCACGGCCTTCGCCCCGGCGGCGACCGCGGCGGCCGTCAGCAGGTTCCGCTGCTGGACCTCCGTCGCGCTCTCCAGGAAGCGCAGCAGTTCCACCGGGAAGGGCAGCACCAGCGTCGAGTTCTTCTCCGCCGCCACCTCCACCACGGTCTGCAGCAGCCGCAGTTGGAGCGCGGACGGGGTCACGCTCATCACCGCCGCCGCATCCGACAACCGCTGCGAGGCCTGGTACTCGCCGTCCGCCGTGATGATCCGCGCCCGCCGCTCCCGCTCGGCCTCCGCCTGGCGGGCGATCGAGCGCTTCATCGACTCCGGCAGCGCGACGTCCTTGATCTCCACCCGGTCGATCTCGATGCCCCAGCCCAGCGCCGGACTGTCGATCATCAACTCCAGCCCCTGGTTGATCGGTTCGCGGTTGGCCAGCAGGTCGTCCAGCTCGCTCTTGCCGATGATCGAGCGCAGCGACGTCTGCGCGACCTGGGAGATCGCGAAGTTGTAGTCCTGCACGTTGACCGTGGCCTTCACCGGGTCCTCCACGCGGAAGTAGACCACCGCGTCCACCCGCACGGTCACGTTGTCCCGGGTGATGCCCTCCTGCGCCGGGATCGGCATCGTCACGATCTGCACGTTCACCCGGCGCAGCCGGTCCGCGACCGGCATCAGTGCCACCAACCCGGGCTCGCGCACCTCGTCGCGCACCTTGCCGAAGCGGAACACCACGCCCTTCTGGAACTGCTGGACCACCCTGAGGCTCAGGCCCGCCCAGATCACCCCCAGCCCGACCAACCCCCCGAGGACCCCCAGCACCGCATTGACGATCATCGCGGCCTCCTCGCGGCCAGCGCGCACCGGCTCGTCCGGCCACCGCCGGCCCGGTCGGGGCCGGGGGCCGCCGGAGCAACCGCTTCCACGCTACGTCTGCCCGGCGGCGGCCGGATCGAACCGGGACCGAACGGCCCTATCCCGGAGGAACCGGAGAAAGCGGATGAAGCGGAGAAGAGCGAAGGAAGGGATGGCTGCCCGCGACCCCGGGACCGGCCCCTAGGATCGGGCCATGCCGATCACGGCCACGCCGCCGTCCCCCGCCGACGACCCGAACGACCCCCGCCACCCCGCCGAGGCCGCCGCCCGCGCCGGCGGCCTCGCCGCGCTGGACCGGGTCGTCACCGGCTGCCGGGCCTGCCCGCGCCTGGTCGAGTGGCGCGAGGAGACCGCCCGCACCAAGCGCCGCGCCTACCGGGACTGGGACTACTGGGCCCGCCCCGTCCCCGGTTTCGGCCCGCCGGACGCCCCGCTCGTCCTGGTCGGCCTCGCCCCCGCCGCCCACGGCGCCAACCGCACCGGGCGGATCTTCACCGGCGACCCCTCCGGCGACCTGCTCTACGCGGCGCTCCACGACCTCGGGCTCGCCAACCGCCCGCACTCCGTCCGCCACGGCGACGGCCTGGAGCTGTACGGCGTGCGGATCACCGACCCGGTCCGCTGCGCCCCGCCCGACAACAAGCCGAGCACCGTCGAACGGGACACCTGCCGCCCCTGGATCACCCGCGAACTGCGGCTGCTGCGTCCGACCGTACGGACCGTGGTCGCCCTCGGCGGCTTCGCCTGGCAGGCCCTGCTGCCGGTGGTCGCGGACGCCGGCTGGCAGGTCCCCCGGCCTCGGCCCGTCTTCGGCCACGCCGCCCGGGTGGACCTCCCCGCCCGTGACGGCGGCCCGCCACTGCGGCTGTACGGCTGCTACCACGTGAGCCCGCGCAACACCAACACCGGCCGGCTGACCACCGCGATGCTCCGGGACCTGCTGCGGGACGCGGCCCGTTCGGCCGGTCTCACCCCCCGGTAGCCGGCCCTCAGTCGAACCGGCGGGTGGCCGTGATCCCGCCGTCCACCGGCAGGGTCACGCCCGCCACGTAGGACGCCCGGTCGCTCAGCAGCCAGGCCGCCGCCTCGGCCACCTCGACGTCCAGGCCCGGCCGGCCCAGCGGGGTGGACCGCGCCACCAGGGCGCCGAACTCCGGGCCCGCCGTGAAGAACGGCTCGGTCCCCGGCGTGCGCACGACCCCGGGCGCGACGGCGTTGACCCGGATGCCGTGCCGGGCGTAGTCGGCGGTGGCCGCCTTCACCAGGCCGGTCAGGCCGTGCTTGGCGGCCTGTTGGGCGCCGTCGCCGAAGCCCCCGACCAGGGCGCCCACCCCGGAGTTGAGCACCACCGCGCCGCCGCGCCCGGCCGCCGCCAGCACCCGCAGCTGGGCCCGCAGGCAGAGCCAATTGCCGCGCAGGTTGAGCGCGTGGGCGTCGTCCCACTCCGCCTCCGAGCGCTCGGCGAGCGGGGCGGGTGCCGAGCCGTTGCCCGCGTTGTCGAAGGCCGCGTCCAGGCGGCCGAAGGCCTTCAGCGCGGCCTCCACCGTCCGCTCGGCGCCGTCGGCCGTGGTCAGGTCGGCGGCGACCGCCACCGCCTCGGCGCCGGTGGCCGTCAGCTCGGTGGCCAGCGCCTCCACCTCCGGCGCGGAACGGGCGGCGAGCACCAGCAGCGCGCCCTCCCGGGCGAACAGCCGGGCGGCGGCCGCGCCGATGCCGCGGCCGGCGCCGGTGACGATCGTGACCTTGTCGTCGAGAAGTCCCATGCGGCGAGCCTGCCGCCGCGTCCGCCGGCCCACCAGCGGCCGGGCGTTCCCCGGGAGCGGTCTTCCTGGGACAGCCGGGTCCTGGTTGATCAGGCCCGGGTGTGGCAGCGTGGCGCGCATGCCCGAGACCCCGCTGGGCGCCTTCCTGCGCGCCCGCCGCGCCCGACTCGTGCCCGCCGACGCGGGCCTGCCCACCGCCGGGCACCGCCGCACGCCCGGGCTGCGCCGCGAGGAGGTCGCCGCCCGCGCCGGGATCTCGGCCGACTACTACGCCCGGCTGGAGCAGGGCCGCCAGCGGGTGCCCACCGGCCCCGTCCTCGACGGTCTCGCCGAGGCCCTGCAGCTCGCCGGTCCCGAGCGCGCCTACCTGCACCGACTGGCCGCCCGGCACGGCCGCCCGGCCCCGCCGCCCGCCGAACCCCCGGCCCTCCCGGCGACCACCCTCGCCCTGCTGGACACCCTGGACGCCGCGCCCGCCTTCGTCACCGGCCCGACCTTCGACCTGCTGGCCTGGAACCGCCCCGCCGCCCTGCTGATGGCCGGGCCGGAGCGGCGGCCGCCGCACGAACGCAACCTGCTGTGGCAGGTGTTCTGCTGCCCGTACCGGGACCGCTCCCAGGGCAACGTCGCCGCCGACGGCTCGATCGGGGCCGACCTGGTCGCCTCCCTGCGCGCCCACCACGCCGACCGTCCCCGCGACCGCGCCCTGCTCGCCCTGGTCCACCGGCTGTCCGCCGACAGCCCCGTCTTCGCCGCCCTCTGGGACCACCACCGCGCCGCCCCGCCCCGGCCCGGCCGCCTGCACGTCCGCCACCCGGACCTGGCCGCCGACGTCCTGGACTACACCGTCCTCCCGCTCCCCGAGGAGGGCCGGCACGTCTTCGCCTTCCTCGCCCCACCCGACAGCCCGACCCGCCACGCCTTCGCCGCCGCCCGGCACGCGGGTCCGGGGCCGCGCCCGGGCGCGGCCCCGGACCCGGCCTCTGGTCGGACGCCCGTCTGACCGGAACCGCCGACCGCCCGCGCCCCGCCGCGCGCGTCACCCGAACCGCGCCAGCTCCGGCTTGCCCGCCCGCTTCCACACCCCCGGCAGCCGCTCGCGCGCCGTCGCCTCGGCGGCGAGCTGGCAGCCGTACAGGACGCCGTAGCCGAAGGGCTCGGCGTCGGCCACTGGCCGGGCGGCCAGGGTCGCGGCGGCGACCACCGCGTCCTGGTGATCGCCCAGCACCTCCTGGACGGCCTTCATCCGCTCCGCGTACCGCTCGGCCCGCGCCCCGGCCACCGGGACGGCGGCCTCACCGGCGTAGCGGGCGCGCTTGGCGGCCTTGCGGGCCTCGTGCAGCGCGCGGTCGCGGTCCTCGGGAGCGGCGGCGGCGAGGGCCGCCCGGACCCGCTCGGCGGTGCGGTGCTGTTCGCGGGCGGCGATCCGGGACAGCTCGGGAAGGGCCGGGCGGGCGGCGCGACGGCGCAGCGGCGGGTCGGCGAGGAGGGTGGCGAGCGCGTCGCCGAGGGCGCGGCGGCGGGGGCTGTCGACGGCGGCGACCACCTCGGGCCGGATCCGGCGGTACTCGGACTCGCCCCACCGCTCCAGGGCGGCGGCGACCCGCTCCGGCCCGCACTCGGCGGGCAGCTCGCGGGCCTGCGCGGCCAGCCGTTCGACCAGCACCTCCAGGTCGCGGGCGCCGCCGAGGGCGGCGGCCAGCCAGCGCAGCTCCACGACCAGCTGTTCCGTCGTGCCGGGGGCGAACAGTCGCCGGAAGGTCCGCAGGGCGCTGCGCAGCCGCCGGCAGGCGACCCGCATCCGGTGCACCGCGTCCGGTACGTCGGCCCGGACGGCGTCGTCCAGGCCGGCCAGCACCGCCGCCTGGGCCTCGACCCGGGCCAGCAGCACCTGCCCGACCGTGGTCTCGGGTTTCGCCATGCGCGTCCATCCCCTCGTCGGGGCCGCCGGGAACGATTCCAGGCTAGTCCGGCCACGGCCGCTGTCGACCCCGCGTCCCGGTGAGGGGGTGTCAGGAGGAAGGCAAGGGCCGATGTGCCCTCGTGCCGGGTGTGAGCGCCGTGGCATACTCCGGAGCGTGACGACCTCCTCCCCGACGACCAGGGCCCTGCGGGCCGCGGTGTTCACCGCGCTCGCCGTGCCGATGGCCGCGTTGGGCCAGGTGGTCATCACGGGCCGTCCGCTGCCGCTGTCGCTGGTGGCCTCGGCGTGCGCCGTCGTCTTCCTGATCGCGGCCGCGCTGGCCGGCGGGGAGCGGCGGATGCTGCACATCTCCGCCGTGCTGGTGCCGGTCGAGCTGCTGCTCAACACGACGTTCAACCTGGGCCAGACCACCTGTGGGCCGGTGCTGTCCGGGCAGGTCCCCGCGCGCGGGGTGAACCTGCTGGTCTGCGGCGGCGGCTCGATGGACGGGTCGCTGCTCTCCGGCTCGCTCGGCCACTCCGGGCAGTTGGCCCCGGCCATGACCCAACTGCTGCTCCTGCTGGTGCACCTGGCGATCGCGCTGGCCGCCGCCGCCTGGCTGCGGATGGGCGACTCGGCGCTGTCCGGCCTGGCCCGGGCGCTGCGCGCGCTGCGCGAGTCGCCGGCCCGGGCGCTGCGCGCCCTGCTCGTCCTGCTGGTGCCCGGCCCGGTGCGCCCGGTGCTGCGGGTGCCGCTGCCGGTGTCGGACCGCCCGCGGCCGCGCCGCGAGGACGTGGTGCTGAGCCCGGCTCCCCGGCGTGGCCCGCCGGCCTTCGCGCCTGCCTGCTGATCGTCTCCGTACCGGTCACCTCCCCGTACGCCGATCCTCTCCGTGCCCGGCCGTTCCCCGGCCCCCGTACGCCCGCAGGCAGTGCGCACGACTCCCGCGTTCCCCGACCCCGCCGCACCCCCGGTGCGGTTCCCCGCGCGCACCCGCGCGCCGCGTACAGGAGTTGACTCCCCATGACCCAGGCCCCCGGCAAGCAGCAGGCCAAGCGCATCAGTGCCCGTGAGCGGATCCAGGAGGCGCAGCGCCGCGAGCAGCAGTCCGCCAAGCGCCGTCAGCGGATCGTGGTGACGGTCTCCGCCGCCGTCGTGCTCGCCCTGGCCGGCGGTGTCGCCGTGGCGATCAACTCGGCCTCGGGCAAGGACGACAAGGGCGACGCGGCCGCGGCCCCGACCGCGCTGGTCGTCCCGGCGAACGCGGGTGGCCCGAACGGCACGGTGATCACCTACGGCAAGGCCGACGCCCCGCACACCATGGAGGTCTACGAGGACTTCCGCTGCCCGGTCTGCAAGCACTTCGAGGCGACGAACGGCGAGACCGTCAAGAAGCTCACCGAGGACGGCCAGGTCAAGGTGGAGTTCCACCTGGCGGCGTTCCTGGACAAGAACCTCGGCGGCAAGGGCTCGCGCACCGCGCTGGCCGCCGCCGGCGCCGCGCTGAACGAGGGCGTCGACAAGTTCAAGCAGTTCCACGACGTGCTGTACGCCAACCAGCCGGACGAGCGCGAGGACGGCTTCGGCGACGTGAACCACCTGCTGGACCTGGCCGGTCAGGTGCCCGGGCTGAAGACCGACGCCTTCGTGAAGGCCGTCACCGACAAGACGTACGCCCCCTGGGCGGCCAAGGTCGCCGACGCGTTCAACGACAGCGGGGTGACCGGCACGCCGACGGTCAAGGTGGACGGCAAGCCGGTGACCCTGTTCGCCGGCAACGCCGTGGCCTCGCCGGAGCAGTTCACCGCTCAGGTCAAGCAGGCCGCCGGCCTGCAGTAGTCGGCCCCGGGGCCCGGACCCCGGGCCCCACCGCATCGCACCGTACGGCACCACCGGCCCGGCCGAACCCCGGCCGGGCCGGCCCCTCCCAGCCAGCCACCGGAGTGTGCTGCCATGTCCGCCGCTACCACCGTGCACCCCGCCCGTTCCGCTCCCGACACCGCCGGCCGGACCCCGATCGGGGCGAGCCGGGCCTACGCGATCCTGCTGTTCCTCGGCGGGCTGATCGGGTTGGCAGCCTCGGCCGTCCTGACCTTCGACAAGCTCCGGATCCTGGAGAACCCCTCCTACGTCCCCAGTTGCAACATCAATCCGATCATCAGCTGCGGCTCGGTGATGCGCACCGAGCAGGCGGAAGTGTTCGGCTTCCCTAACCCGCTGCTCGGCCTGGCCGCCTTCGGCGCCCTGGCGGCGATCGGCGCGGGGCTGCTCGCCGGTGCCGCGTACCGGCGCTGGTTCTGGCTGGGCCTGAACGCGGGCACCGCGCTGGGCGTGGTGTTCGTGCACTGGCTGGTCGACCAGGCGCTGTACGACATCGGTGCGCTGTGCCCGTACTGCATGGTGGTGTGGGCGACGGTGGTGGTGCTGTTCTGGTACACCACGCTGCACAACCTGCGCAGCGGCGTGATCCCGGTGGGACCGCGCCTGCGGGTGGTCGTCCGGGAGGCGGCCCGGTACCACTGGGCGCTGCCGGTGCTGTGGGCGGCGGTGATCGCGCTGCTGGTGCTCAACCGGTTCTGGTACTACTGGAGCACCCTGCTCTGATCGTCGGATCATCCGTCACCCCAGGTATCCCGCCGAGTGGAGCAGCGCGGCGGCGCCCGTCCGCCGGGCCTCCAGGGCCCCGGTGAGCCGGCGCGCCGCGCAGGGGTGCAGCAGGGCGGCCGCCTGCGCGGGCGTGAACCAGCCGTGGTCGGCGATCTCCTCGGCCTGCAGCCGGACCGCCGCGCCCGGCTCGGCCGTCCCGCCGTCGAACATGAACTGCACGGCGGGGTGGGCGTGTTCGCCCTGGTCGGGGATCGCGTCGCGCCACTCCACCACGAGCAGTCGCAAGCCGCCCGCCACCAGGCCCGTCTCCTCCAGCAGTTCGCGCGCCGCGCACTCGGCGGGCCCCTCCCCCGGGTCCATCCCGCCGCCGGGGAACTGCCACTGGTCGCGGTAACTGGCCTTCAGCAGCAGGACCTTGCCGGCGGCGTCGGTGAGCAGCACGCTGCAGCCGACGTAGGCGCGCACCAGCCGGGCGAGCCACTCCTCCTCCGAGAGTGCCCAGGTGTCCGTCATCGCGCCTCCTCCGCCGGGTGCCGTTCTCGTGGACACTCTGCCGCGATCCCCGCCCGGCAAACGGCGGTCCGCACTCGATCACCCGAACGAGTGCCGTCGGTGACTCAGCCCCGCACCGCGCCGCCGTCTCAGCCGAACACCGCGCCCCGGTAGGCGTTGCGCAGATCGGTCAGCGGCTGGGTGACCCGGTCGTGGTGCACCTTGTTGGTGAGCAGCAGCGCCCAGCGGCCGAGCCGCCGGGAGACCCAGAAGCCGGTCCCGGTGAAGCCGTAGTGGACGAAGGTGCCCTCGGCCGGCTCGGTGCCGGGGGCGTACAGCCAGGAGAGCCCGCGGGCGGGCCGCAGCCCGCCGGTCTGCTCGCGCAGCGACTCCCCGGTCCACGCCGCGCCCCAAGGGGCCCCGGGCGGCGGGGCGAGCAGCGCGGTGAGGAAGCGGGCGAGGTCGCGGGCGGTGGAGAAGGCCCCGGCGTTGCCGGAGACGCCGCCGAGCAGCCGGGCGGAGGGGTCGTGGACGACGCCGCGCAGATGGGCGCCGGCCCGCTCGTCGTACTCGGTGGGCGCCGTGCGGTCGGTGAGCGCGCCGTCGAGCGGCCCGTACCGGGTGTCGGCCATGCCGAGCGGGTGCCAGGCCCAGCGCGCGGCGAGCGCGTCCAGCGGGGCGCCGCCGAGGTCCTCGACCAGGTGGCCGAGCAGTACGGCCGCGCGGTCGGTGTACTCGACGGCCGTGCCGGGAGCGCGGTGCAGCGGCGCGGCGACCACCCCGGCCCGGATCGCCGCGGGCTCGCGCCCGTAGAGCTGCTCGAAGCGGGTGTACGGGAGCATCCCGGCCGTGTGGGCGAGCAGTTGCCGGGCCGTCACCGCACCGACGGGCCGGCCCGCGGCCGGTGGCCACCAGCGGCCGAGCGGCTCGTCCAGCGGCAGCCGCCCGGACTGCCAGAGCACCCCGGCGCAGGGCCAGAGCGCGACCACCTTGGTGAGGCTGGCGAGGTCGTACAGCGTGTCGGGGCCGGGCGCGAGCCGCGCGTACCGGCCCTGCCCGAGCACGCCGTGGCTGCCGCCGCCGAGCGTGCCCCCGGCGTCGCCGACGGCCCAGACGGCGCCCGCCCCGATCGTGCGCACGCCCGTGCGGACCAGCCGGTCCAGCGCCCCGCCCGGGGCGGCCAGGTCGGGGAGCCGGTCGGCTCCGGGTGCTCGGTGGCTCATCCCGTCCCCCAGGGCCGGTCGTCAGGGCGACCGGAGCCTACCCGGCGGGGCGGCCGCTCAGACCGCCGCGCCGAGTTCCTTGCCGAGGCAGACGCTCAGCGGGTGGTCCCGGTAGAAGCCGAACTTCCGGATCGGGGTGTAGCCCTCGGACTCGTACAGCGCGATGGCCTCGGGCTGCTCGGTGCCGGTCTCCAGGACGAACCGGGTGCGCCCGGCCTCGACCGCGGTCCGCTCCAGGCGGCGCAGCACCGCGCGGGCCAGGCCGCGGCCGCGGGCGTCCGGGACGACGAACATCCGCTTCAGCTCGGCGTCGCCGTCGCGCAGCCCGTCCTCCGGATCGGCCTGCTTGGCCCGCCACCCGCCGCAGGCGACCGGGCGGCCGTCCAGGTAGGCGATCAGGAACAGTCCGGCCGGCGCCTCGAAGTGCTCGGGGTGCATCTCGGTGAAGTCGGGGTCGCCGTAGCGGCGGACGTACTCCTGTTGCACCTCGGCCGAGAGGGCCTGGGCATCGGGGTGCGCGTAGCCGGTGATGCGGAAGTCGACGGTGCCGGTGTCCCTGGTGGCGGTGGTGTCCATGGTCGAAAAGCCTACGATCCCCGATCAGCTGACCTCGAACCGGGCGACCAGGTCCTCCTTGCCGAACATCCGCGCGGTGTCGAGGGCGCTCGGCGTGCCGGCCCGCGGGTCGGCGCCGCCCGCCAGCAGGACGTCGAGCACGTCCTCGGCGCCCTTGAAGACGGCGCCGGCCAGCGGGGTCTGGCCGCGGTCGTTGGCGAGGTCCGGGTCGGCGCCGTGCCGGAGCAGCACCTCGACCGTGCCGGCGTGGCCGTGGTACGCGGCGAGCATGACGAGGGTGTCGCCGCGGTCGTTGGCGAGGCCGGCCGGGGCGCCGGCCTCCAGGTAGGCGGCCAGGGTGCCGGTGTCCCCGGCCCGGGCGGCGTCGAAGAGCTTCCCGGCCAGCGCGATGACCTCGGCGTCGGGGGCGTCGGGGGCGTCGGGCTGCTGGCTGGCGGCGTCGGTCATGGCGGGCGGCCTTTCCGGTCGGGTCGTCGGGCGGTCTCGGGGCTGCGCCCGGGGCGCGGTAGCGGCCGCCGCCGGAGCGGGCCAGCCGGGTCCGTGATCCGGATGACGGCCGGTGCCCGCCACGACACGCGGCCCCGCGGGTCGCGCAGCCATTCGAGCGAACTTCCCGGACCCCCCGGAAACTTCCCGCCCACCCACCGGGAATGCCTGGACGCACCGAATCCCCAAGCGACCGGCCCCCACCGGGCCGGTTCGCATACCGCCGTCCGGCTTCCGGATCGGTATTGAACGGCAGAACCACCCATTTGCCCCGTTCCATCATCTATTACTTTTTGTCACGATTAGTGAACTTTCCGTAACACCCCCGCTTGTCCCCCCTCCCGAGGAGCGGATCGTGATCCTCTCGATTTCCGGCATCGTTCTGTTCGGCACCATCGCCTTTCTCTTCTTCCGCAGGGACGGACTAAAGGTCTCCCACGCCATCGTCTGCGCCCTGTTCGGCTTCTACATCGCCGGCTCGTCGATCGCCCCCAGCATCACCGCGGGCGGCGCCAGCCTCGCGAGCCTGCTCAGCGGCATCAGGTTCTAGCCGCCGCCACTCCCCCGTACCGGCCCGGGCGCGGATCCCACCGCCCCGGGCCCCGTCGTACCCCACCCCCGCACCCCACCCGTCCCACTCGCCCGGGGAGTCAAGGAATGCCGCTCCACCGCCACCTCAGCAAGGGCCGCGAGTTCGCCCGGACCGCCGGTGACCACGCCTCCGACATGTTCGCCCCGCTCTCCGTCCTCGGCCGCGGCGTGCGCCACCAGATCGCCTGGGCCAAGGCCCGCTGGCAGGCCACCCCCAAGGAGCGCCGCGGCCCGACGGTCTTCCTGACCGCCGCGATGCTGGTCGGCATCTACCTGCTGCCGCACGGCCTGCTGTTCGCCCTGGTCGCCCTGATGGCCAGCGCGGCCTGGGCCGGACGCTCCCCCAAGGCGCCGCCGGCCCCGCCCGCGCCGGACGTCGCCGACGTCAAGCTCGGCGCCCTCTACGCGGCGCTCACGCCGTACCTGTGCGGCCCCGAGGACCCCAACCCGCTGTACCACTTCGAGGGCAGCTACAAGAACGCCTTCGGCTCCTGGGAGTTCGACGGCGAGGGCCGGCTCTCCCGGCTGGAGCTGGGCTACCCCGCGTACTTCACCGACACCGAGCCGGCCGCCCGGGCCCGGATCGAGCAGGTCGTCCAGGGCAAGGCCGGCCGGGCCAGGGAGTACCGCTTCGACTGGGACGAGGAGTCCAACCGGCTGCGGATCGCCGCGCTCGCCCCGCTGCCCACCGACGTCGTCGCCCAGCGCTTCGTGGCCGCCCCCGGCGAGATCGTGCTGGGCTTCACCGACGAGGACGGCACCGCCCGGACCATCCCGGTCGGCCGGGGCGGCGCGATCGTCCAACAGCCGCCGGTGGTCTGGCGCACCGGCCCGCGCTCCTCGGAGCCGCACCTGCTGGCGCTCGGCGTCACCGGCTGCGGCACCTCCAGCCTGCTCCGCTCGATCGCGCTGCAGGCCCTCCCGTACGCCGACCTGGTGGTGGTCGACGGCGCGGGCACCGGGGAGCACGCCTGCCTGGTGAACCGGCCCGGCGTGCACACCGTGGAGACCAGCCTGCACGGCGCGCTGGCCGCGCTGGAGTGGGCCGCCCAGGAGACCGACCGCCGGCTCACCGCGCTCAACGCCGCCCGGCAGGCCGGCTCCGCCCCGCCCGAGGACGCCACCCGGCCGCTCTGGCTGCTGCTGGACCACCCGACCGAGCTGAGCGAGCTCGCCCAGGCCGAGGGCCGGCCCGATCCGCAGGACCTGCTGGAACTCCCGCTGCGGCACGGCCGGGCCGCCCGGGTCACCGTGGTGGTCGCCGACGACCTGGAGGCCCGGGACCGGCTCACCCCGACCGTCCGCGCCACCACCCGGGCCCGCGTGCTGCTCGGCCCGGCCGGCCCGGACGAGGGCCGCGACGCGCTCGGCGCGCCGCTGGACATCGTGCCCGCCGCCCACGCCCCGGTCGGGCGCGGCTACGCTCGGATCGGCAACGGCGCTCCGGTCCGGCTGCAGGTGCCCGCCACCGTCGATCCGCTGGACGACGAGGCCCCGGCCCAGCTGCGGGACGCGGTCATCGCACTGCTGCCGCACCGCGACACCCGCACCGAGGCGGCGGCCGCCGCCGTACCGCCCCGCCCGGAGCGTCCGCCGCTGGTCGCACCGGTCGACCCGGTCGATCGGGCGCACCCGATCGACCTGGCCAAGGACGCGCCGATGATCCGCTCGCGCCCGATCTCCTGACCGGGCACGGCTCGGGATCGGGGTCGGCGGACACTGTCGGAACCCGCCCCGGTACGCTCGTCACAGAAAGTCCGCACGATCACCAGATGTGAAATAGGTGACACCCGGGGTGATATCACCGGCCAGATGTGACAAATCGGGCGTGGGTGGGTACAAACAGGGGCGGCACGACAGACGACGCATGTCCCGGGACGGGAATCTTCGTCGGAAGCCGAGCGTTGACCGAACGACGAAGAACAGCGACCACTAGTCCTGTGGGCCATAAGCCCGGGAGGCACGATTCATGAGCGAGCGAGCTCTCCGCGGCACGCGACTCGGGGCCACTAGCTACGAGACCGACCGTGGTATCGATCTGGCTCCCCGCCAGACCGTCGAGTACGCATGTCAGAACGGACACCGATTCGAGGTTCCTTTCTCGGTCGAGGCGGAGATCCCCTCGACCTGGGAATGCCGCTTCTGTGGCCAGGAGGCAGCGCTTCTCGACGGTGACGAGCCGGAGGAGAAGAAGACCAAGCCGACGCGCACCCATTGGGACATGCTGATGGAGCGCCGGACGCGCGAGGAGTTGGAGGAGGTACTGGCCGAGCGGCTGGCCGTGCTCCGCTCCGGCGGGATGAACCTCGCGGTGCACCCGCGGGACACCCGCAAGAGCGCCTGACCTCGCTCCCGCCCCGCGCGGGAGGACGCGAAAAGGGACCCTGGCTTCCAGGGTCCCTTTCGCGTTGCCCGCTCCCGTGCGGTGCGCCCGTTCCCGTCCGCACCCGGCGGCCCGGCCGCTCCTCGCGGGGCCGGGCCGGGGCCGGGGGCCGGTCAGCCGGTGATCGGCGGGCGGTAGGTGGTGTCCGGGCCCTGCGGGCCGCGCGGGCCGGTCTCGGGCTCGACGACCTCGCCCTGGATCACCTTGCCGTCCGGACGGTGGATCCGCAGCTGCTCCTGCAGCCGCACGGCGTCCGCCAGCGGGTCGGCGCCGACGCCGGCGGTGCTGTGCAGCGCCTTGTCGGCGAGCCGGCGCCCGGCCACCCGCCACAGCGCCCGGGTCGGCGGGAACAGCAGGGTCAGGGCCAGCAGGTCCGACAGGAAGCCGGGGACGATCAGCAGGACGCCCGCCAGCACCGTCATGCTGGTGCCGGTCTGCGGCTGCCGGGACTGCGGGTTCTTGCTCTGCTCGATCGCCGCCGACAGCGCCTTCGTGCCGGCCCGCTTGATCAGCGACCCGCCGATCAGGGCGCCCGCGAGGAGCAGCACCAGGACGGCGAGGCCGCCCAGCCACGAGCCGACCTGGACCAGCAGCCAGATCTCCAGTACCAGCCAGGCGGTGATCAGCAGCGGCAGCACCCGGCGGAGCCTGCCGCGCGGGGCCGGACGGGTGGGGGTTGCTTGCTGCGTCACGGTACGGATCCACTCCCTGCGGTGCTCTGCGCGCCGCACGGGAGGTCCGGGCCGGCTACGGCACCACCTGGTCCAACGCGTCCTGCCCGGCCGGTGTTCCGGCGGACGCCTTCCGGCGGCGTCCGACCAGCACCGCGGCGCCGACGGCCAGCAGGCCGCCGATCGCCAGCGTCCACTCCGGGGCGGCGCCGACCTCGTCGGCCACCGTGGTGCCGTCGCGCAGCGGGACGGTCGCCGACAGCTCGGCCGGGGTCAGCTCCGCGGTGCGCTGCTGGACGGTGCCGTCCGGGGCGATCACCGCGCTGATGCCGCTGGTGGCGGCGATCAGCACCGCCCGGCCGTGCTCGACGGCCCGCAGCCGGCTCATCGCGAGCTGCTGCTCGGGCTGGCCGGTCTTGGCGTAGGTCGCGTTGTTGGTCTGGACGACCAGGACGCGGGCGCCGCTGTCCACGGTGTCGCGGACGATCTCGTCGTACGCCACCTCGAAGCAGATGACGTCGCCGATCCTGGCCGGGCCGAGCTGCATCACACCGTTGTGGTCGCCGGGGTAGAAGTCCCGGGCGACACGCTGGAGGCGGGTGATCACTTTCATCAGCTGGGCGCGGAAGGGCACGTACTCGCCGAACGGGACGGGGTGCTGCTTGGTGTAGGAGGCGCCGGGGCCGGTCTGCGGGTCCCAGACGATGCCCTCGTTCTGGACGTGCTGCGCGTCCGGGCCGTCCACCAGGGTGCCGACCAGGGTCGGCACGCCCACGGCGCGGACGGCCTCGTCGATGCGCTCCCGGGCGAGCGGGTCGCTGAACGGGTCGAGGTCGGAGGAGTTCTCCGGCCAGATCACGATGTCGGGGCGCTGGACCTTGCCGGCCTCGATGTCGGCGGCCAGGCGCTCGGTGGCCGAGGCGTGGTTGTTCAGGACCATCATCGGGCGGCCCAGGAAGTCCATGCCCGGGTTGGGCACGTTGCCCTGGACGATGGCGACCTTCACCGTGTCGGCCGCCGCGGTGGGCACCGGGACGAGGTAGCCGGCGAGCAGCGCGGCCACCGCTCCGAGCGCCGCCAGGGCGGCGGCCCTCCGGGCCCGGCGCGGCCCGCGCAGGCGCAGCGCGGCCCAGGCGAGCAGGGCGCCGCAGAGGGCGACCCCGAAGGTCACCAGCGGCGCGCCGCCGAGCGCGGCGAGCGGGGTGAACGGGGTGGCGGTGTTGGCGAAGGCGAGCCGGCCCCAGGGGAAGCCGCCGAGCGGCAGCCGGTCGCGGGCCCACTCCTGGGTGATCCACAGGCAGGCCGCCCAGAGCGGCCAGCCGGGCAGCCGGGAGGTCACCGCCAGCGCGCCGCCGAGGAGCGCCAGGAACAGCGCCTCGACGACGGACAGGCCGATCGTGGCGTCCCAGCCGACCACCCGCAGCCAGCTGAGCAGCATCAGGAAGAACGGCAGGCCGAACGCGAAGCCCGTCCACAGGCCCTGGCGGAAGGTGCGGCCCCGGGTGAGCAGCGAGAGCGCGGCGACGCCGAGCAGCGACAGCGGCCACAGGTCGTACGGCGGGAAGGCGAGGGCGAGCAGCAGGCCGGACAGCGCCGCCAGTCCGGTCCGGGGCAGGCCGGCCCGGACCTTGGCGAGGGCGCGGGCGCCGCGGCCCGGTCGGGGTGCCGGTTCCTGGGGCTCGGGCACGGTCCCGGACCGCTCCTGGGTGACGGGAATGGCCACCGGCGCACCATCTTCCTGGGGGCTTGCTGTTCGGACGCTGTGCGAAGAAGGTACCCCGGAACGTCGGCGGGACGTGAGGTCAGGGTGCTACGGCCGAACCGGGGCCGCCCGCCCCGGTTCGGACCGGTTCGCCCCCGGTCCGGCCCCACCGGTACGGGCGGCGGGCATCGGCGGACACCGGCGGGTGGGGCGTCGTGGTGAGCGCCCCACCGGCCGGTGCGCCGCGGCCGGGCCCGGGGTTCAGCCCTGGTGGACCGTGCGGCCGCGGACCACCGTGCGCAGGCAGACCGGCAGCGGGTGGCCCGGGGTGAGGTCGGGCAGGCCGGGGGTGCCGGAGCGCGGGTCGGTGGACCAGCCCGCGACCCGGGAGTCGGGGGCCTGGACGACCAGGTCGCCGGCGGCCCAGATCGCGTAGCTGGCGACCGCGCCGGGCACCAGCACGCCGTCCTGGTCGCGGCCGATCGCGCGCCAGCCGCCGCGGGTGTGCGCGGTGAAGGCGGCGCGCACCGAGATCCGGTGCTCCGGGGTCCGGTGGAAGGCCGCCGCCCGGACGGTGCCCCAGGGGTCGAGCGGGGTGACCGGGGCGTCCGAACCGAAGGCCAGCGGGACGCCGGCCCGCAGCAGGGCCGCGAAGGGGTTGAGGGCGGCCGCCCGCTCGGCGCCCAGGCGCTGGACGTACATGCCCTCCGGGCCGCCCCAGGCGGCGTCGAAGGCGGGCTGGACGGAGGCGGTGAGGCCGAGTTCGGCGAAGGCGGCGACGGACTCGTCGTCCAGCGCCTCGGCGTGCTCGACCCGGTGGCGCAGGGCCTTGACCCGGCCGGCGCCGACCCGCTCGCCCGCCGCCCGGACGCCCTCGACGACCGCCGCGACGGCCGCGTCGCCGATCGCGTGGAAGCCGGCCTGCAGCCCGGCCTCGGTGCAGGCGGCGACGTGGTCGGCGACCTGCTCGGCGCTCAGGTAGGCGGTACCGGTGTGCTCGGCGTCGGTGTACGGGGTGTGCAGACAGGCCGTCCGGGAGCCGAACGCGCCGTCCACGAAGAGGTCGCCGCCGGCGCCCACCGCACCGAGCCGGCGGGCCGTCTCGACCCCGCCCAACTCGCCCCAGTAGCCGAAGACTTCGGGCCCCTCCTGGTCGGCGGCCAGGGCCAGCAGGGCGGCCAGGTCCTGCTCGGAGGAGATCTCCGGGCCGGCGCACTCGTGCAGGGCGCCGATGCCGAGTTCGGCGGCACGGGCCAGGGTGGCGCGCTGGGCGCGGCGGCGCTGCTCGGGGGTGAGGCGGGCGAGCGCGGTCTGCCGGACGGCGTGGTGGGCGTCCTTGGCGAGCGGGCCCTCGGGGTGGTGGCCGGGCCGCTCGGCGAGGCCCTCGGTGAGGGTGCGCAGCGCGGTGGTGGCGAGCGCGGAGTGCACGTCGGTGCGGGAGAGGTAGAGCGCGGCGCCCCGGGCGGCGGCGTCGAGTTCGGCGAGCGTGGGCGGGCGGCCCTCGGGCCAGCCGCTCTCGTCCCAGCCGTGGCCGATCAGCACGCCGCCGGGCTCGGACCGGTCGACGAAGGCGGTGACGGCCGCCAGGGCGGCGGCCAGCGAGGGGCTGCCGGTGAGGTCGAGGCCGGTGAGCGCCAGACCGGCGGCGGTGGCGTGCACGTGGGCGTCCACGAAGGCCGGGGTGACCAGGGCGCCGTCCAGCTCGACGATCTCGTCGGCGGTCGCGGTGTACGCCTCGGCGGCGCCGTCGCTGCCGACCCAGGCGATGTGCTCGCCCTCCACGAGCATCGCGGTGGCGAAGGGGTCGGCGGGGCTGTAGACGGCGCCGCCGCGCAGCAGGACGGTTCGTGGGCCCCTCCGGCCCGAGGGCGGGCCAGGAGGGAGGGTGCGTTCGGTCATGCGGCCAAGTCTGCACCCCTGCCGTTCGGGCTCAGAGCTTCGGGGGTCGTGCCTCGTACGGGGTGGAGAGGACCACGGTGGTGCGGGTGGAGACGCCGGCGGCGCTGCGGATGCGGGCGAGCAGGTCCTCCAGGTCGCCGGGGGCGCCGACGCGGACCTTGAGGATGTAGTTCTCGTCGCCGGCGACGCTGTGGCAGGCCTCGATCTCGGGCAGGCCGGCCAGGCGTTCCGGGGTGTCGTCCGGGGCGCTGGGGTCGAAGGGTTTGACCGAGATGAACGCGGTCAGCGCCAGGGCGACGGCGTCGGGGTCGATGATCGCGGTGTAGCCGCGGATCACCCCGCGCTGTTCGAGGCGGCGCACGCGCTGGTGCACCGCCGAGGTGGACAGGCCGGTGGCCTTGCCCAGGTCCGTATAGCTCATCCGGCCGTCCTCCAGGAGCAGCTGGACGATGCGTTGGTCGAGATCCTCCACAGTCCGCAAACCTACCCGGTCGGGGGCACGGGGGGCGCACGAGGTGGCACGGGGAGCGATCGCAGGTGTCAGACGGGCACGTGCCGGGTGAATGTGGCACGGGATGTGGCCAAGGACACACCCGGTGCATCACGGTGCACAACAGCGCAGGATTATGAGTCCGGATCACAGGGAAGTGCTGGTTGTGGCCCTGGACGACCACGCCGGGCCCGATCCTAGGGGGATCCTCATGCCTGCTACTGACCAGCGCGTGCTGGGCGCCGACGAGACCGACGATACGACCGGCCGCGACGACCTCGCGGTCGACCACGCGACGGACACCAGCCCCGGCACGGCCGAGGCCTGGGACCTCTTCCGGGTCAACTGCCCCGAGTGCCGCCGCCCGATCGCCCTGGTGGAGGACGAGGAGCGGCTGCCGCAGCACGCCCTGCTGCCGACCGCCTGGAACCCCTTCGCCCCCGCGATCTGCCCGGGTTCGGGCACGCCCACCGACGACCTGGCGGAGGTGGAGGCGCCGGAGGACGCCGAACCGACCGGGTTCGACGCGCTGTTCAAGCTCCCGAACGGGCTGGACTGGCGCACCCAGCCGTTCTCGCACGCGGTGGCGCACTGCCCGGTGCGGATCGCCGCGGTCGACCCGGCGGGGCCCGCCGCCCCCTCGGCCCCGACCCTCGCCGCGCTCCGCTCGATCCCGGAGCAGCGCCGCCGGCTCGTCCGGCGCTGACCGACCGTGCCGCACGGGTGAGTTGACGCCCCGCCAGGAACGCCTCCGGCCGTCACTCCGCACCCTGGAGTGACGGCCGGAGGCCGTTGGGGGGAAGGCCCTGGCCTTCGGCGCGCGCCGGCTCCGCGGCGGTCACCCGCCCGGCGCCGGGGGGTCAGCCCTTGGTGAGGTGGCGGCCGATCACCAGGCGCTGGATCTGGTTGGTGCCCTCGACGATCTGCAGCACCTTGGCCTCGCGCATGTACCGCTCGGCCGGGAAGTCCTGGGTGTAGCCGTAGCCGCCGAGCACCTGGACGGCGTCGGTGGTCACCCGCATCGCCGCGTCGGTGCAGAACAGCTTGGCCATCGCCGCCTCCTTGGAGAACGGCCGGCCCGCGTCCTTCAAGCGCGCGGCGGAGAGGTAGAGCGAACGGCCGGCCTCGATCTGGGTGGCCATGTCGGCGAGCATGAAGGACAGGCCCTGGAAGTCGGCGATCGGACGGCCGAACTGGCGCCGGGTGCGCGCGTAGTCGACCGCGAGGTCGAGCGCGGCCTGGGCGACGCCTATCGCGCAGGCCGCGATGCCGAGGCGGCCGGAGTCCAGCGCGGCGAGGGCGATCTGGAAGCCCTGGCCCTCCGTGCCTATCAGCCGCTCGCGCGGGACCCGGGCGCCGTCGAAGTGCAGCTGGGCGGTCGGCGAGGAGCGCATGCCCATCTTGTGCTCCGGCGGGGCCGCGGACAGGCCCTGCTGGGTGCCGGGGACCAGCAGGCAGCTGATGCCCTTGGCGCCCTCGCCGCCGGTGCGCACCAGGGCGCTGTAGAAGTCGGCCTGCCCGCCGTGGGTGATCCACGCCTTGGTGCCGTTCACCACGTACGCGTCGCCGTCGAGGTCGGCGCGGGTGCGCATCGCGGCCGCGTCCGAGCCGGACTGGGGCTCGGAGAGGCAGTAGGCGCCGAGCTGCTCGCCGGAGAGCATGCCGGGCAGCCAGGCGTCGCGCTGCTCGTCGGTGCCGAAGGCGGCCAGCGCGTGGCAGGACAGGGTGTGCACGCTGACGCCGAGGCCGACGGCCAGCCAGCCGGCCGCGAGCTCCTCCAGCACCTGCAGGTACACCTCGTACGGCTGCTCGCCGCCGCCGTGCTTCTCGTCGTACGGGAGGGAGAGCAGGCCGGCCTCGCCGAGGGTGCGGAAGACCTCCCGTGGGAAGCGGCCGGCGGCCTCGTCCTCCGCCGCGCGCGGCAGCAGCTCGCGCTGGACCAGATCCCGGGTGAGGCTCAGCAGCTCGCGGGCCTCGGCGGTGGGCAGCGTGCGCTCCACGGCGTTCACGGGGGAGGGGGTCATGGCGGTGGTCGCCTCCTCGGTAGGGCGCCGGGCCGAGGTGTTGGCGGGTCCGGCACGGGTGGGGCAGGTCGGACCGACCGGCACCGGGTTGCGGTGAACGGCCGTTCACAGTCATGGCGAAGCGAGTATGCCCGAAACCCGCGCTGCCGTCACGACCTGCGCAGATGAACTGTCCGCAGTGGTGGGGTACGGCACCGTAGGGTTGCCGATGTGGCTGCTTCCGGAACCCTCCCCACCCATGCTCCGCCCACTCCCCGTGACGGGCTGGACGCCCTCGCGGCGGAGCTGCGCGCGCTGCCGCCGTCCTGCGGGCCGGTGCGGCTGGTCGCCGTGGACGGGCACGCGGGCTCCGGCAAGACGACCTTCGCCGGACGGCTGGCGGCGGCGCTCGGCGGGGCGCCGGTGGTCCACCTCGACGACCTGGCGACCCACGAGCAGCTCTTCGGGTGGACCGGGCGGCTGCGCGAGCAGGTGCTGGAGCCGCTGGCCGCCGGGCGGGACGCGACGTACCGGGTGTACGACTGGACGCTGCGCCGCTTCGCGGGCACGGCCAGGGTGCCGGCCGCTCCGGTGGTGCTGGTCGAGGGGGTCGGCGCGGGCCGGCGGGCGGTGCGGCCGTGGCTGGCCCGGGTGGTCTGGATGGAGCTGGACGCCGAGGCGGCCCGGCGGCGCGGCGAGGAGCGGGACGGTCCGGATCTGGCCGAGTTCTGGACCGGCTGGGCCCGGGCCGAATCGGCACATTTCGCCGCCGACCCGAGCCGCCCGTACGCCGCGACGCGGGTCGACGGGGTGACCGGCCGGATCGCGCCGGGCACCGTCGGTGAACCTTCAACAAGCGCCTTGACCTGCGACATCGCCAGGACTTAGGTTCTCCTCAGCCGCCGGAACGAAAGCTTCCGGCCGCTTCGGACCCGGCGCTCCCGGCTTGTTCCCCCGTGAGCCGGGAGCGCCGTCCGGTCCCTTTCCGAATCTCGCTCCCCCGTCGCCCGTTCCGGCGCCCGGCCGCTCAACGGCCGCCCGCCCGATCGGATTTGACCCCGCTCGGCACCCTTCCGGATCAGCCCGGCGCCGGTACGATTCCTGGCAGGCGCAGATGCGCCGAAAGGGGCTCGACGACCACCGGCCAGGCTGTGTGCGAAGGCGACTCGCCGGCCGAGCCCCGGGCCACACCGCGGGGGGCGTGAGTGACGACGGCGGACAGTTCCGACAGCACGGCGGGCGGCCCGGACCGACTCGCCGACCGGGCCTGGCAGCGCGCCATGGACGCCTACACGGCCGGCGCGTACGCCCGGGCCGAGGAGGAGTTCCGGTCGGCCGTCCGGCTGGACCCGGGCATGGCCGACGCCTGGCTCGGCCTGCACGCGCTGCGCAGCGACACCTCGGCGGCGCTGCTGGCCATGTACCGCCACCAGAAGCGCTTCGGCGAACAGCGGCGGCTGCACCGACGGCCGCTCAGTTCCTGGTACTGGCTGGGCTGGTGGGTACAGCCCGTCCTGGAGGACGCCCGCGACCTCGCGCTCGCGCACGCCTCGCACTGGCTGGACGGCCGTCACCTGGCCGAGCTGGACCGGGCGTTGGAGCAGTGCCCGGCCCCCGGCGAGGACCCGTCCGCCCGGTTCCTGCACGCCTGCCGCTCCTACCTCCTCAAGGACTGGGAGCAACTGATCCGGGACACCGACCGGCTGCTGGACGACCCGCTGCTCGGCATCGAGGCCGGGCTGTTCGCCGGCATGGCCCGGGTGCGCCTCGACATGTGCGCCCAGGCCCAGGCGCCGTTGGCCGCCTCACTGGCCCGCTGCCGCTCCGAGCAGCCCCAGCGCAAGGAGCTGCGCTACTGGCTCGCGCGTGCCTACGAGGGCGCCGGGCGCAGCGCGGCGGCGCTGCCGCTCTACCGGGCGGTGCACCGGGCGGACCCGGCGTTCATGGACACCGCGACGCGGCTGGCCGCCATCTCGGCCGAGGACGCGCTCGCGGACGGGCTGCTGGTGGACGGACTGCTCGCGGACGGGCCGGCGGCGGGCGGGCGCTCGGGTGCGGCCGGCGCCGGGAGCGGGCCGGACGTCGAGGCGGAGTTCCTGGACGAGGTCGGGTACCCGGCGGGACCGGGGTACGGCGAGGACTTCGGGGGCGGCGACGGGCAGGGCGGTGCGACCGTCTCCGGCGACGGGGTGCTGAGCGGCGGGCCCTCGGTGGACGCCGGCATGGTGGACGGGCCCCTGACGGACGGCGTCGCGGTGGACGGCGCCGTGCTGGAGGGGCACGTGACGGACGGCGGTGCGGCCCAGCAGGTCCTGCCCGACGGCGTTCCGCGCGACGGGGTCCCGGACGGCGGCGCCGGTCCGGACGGCGCCCCGCAGACCGCCGGGGAACGGTCCGGCTCGGGCTCCCCGACCGCCCCCGCCGGGCCCCTCGCGCCGCCGCTGCCCGCCCGCGGCCAGGTGCAGTCCCGGACGGCCGCCGGGCCCGCGCTCCGGCCGGACGGCGACGAGCGGGAGCTGGACGCCGCCCTGACCGAACTCTCGCTGATGGTCGGCATGGAGCCGGTCAAGCGCCAAGTACGGGCGCTTTCCGCCCAGTTGAGGATGTCCCGGCTGCGGGCCGAACAGGGCCTGCCGGTCCAGCCGCCCAAGCGCCACTTCGTCTTCTCCGGCCCCTCCGGCACCGGCAAGACCACCGTGGCCCGCATCCTCGGCCGGGTCTTCCACGCCCTCGGCCTGCTCTCCGGGGACCACCTGGTGGAGGCCCAGCGGGCCGACCTGGTGGGCGAGTTCCTCGGCCAGACCGCCGTCAAGGCGAACGAGCTGATCGACTCCGCGCTGGACGGCGTGCTGTTCATCGACGAGGCGTACAGCCTCTCCAACTCCGGCTACACCAAGGGTGACGCGTACGGCGACGAGGCGCTCCAGGTGCTGCTCAAGCGCGCCGAGGACAACCGGGACCGGCTGGTGGTGATCCTGGCCGGCTACCCCGAGGGGATGAACCGGCTGCTCGCCACCAACCCCGGTCTCAACTCCCGCTTCACCACCCGGGTCGACTTCCCGAGCTACCGCCCGGGCGAGCTGACCGCGATCGGCGCCGCGCTGGCCGGCCGGGACGGCGACGGCTGGGACGAGGACGCCGCCGAGGAGCTGGCCAGCATCTGCACCCACGTCGTCCGCGAGGGCTGGATCGACGAGCTGGGCAACGGCCGGTTCATCCGCACCCTCTACGAGAAGTCCTGCGCCTACCGGGACCTGCGGCTGTCGCTGCTGCGCGAGCCGCCGGGCCGGGAGGACCTGGCCACGCTGCGGCTGCCGGACCTGGTCCAGGCGTACGGCGAGCTGATCGACGGCCGCGGTTGACCGATAGCCGTAGGTGACCGGCGGCGCGGACCGGCCGGTCACCGCAGCGGGCCCGCGGCGCGGGCCGGTCGACGGCGCGGGCCGGGACCCGTCCGTCGACCGCTCCCCCGGCCCGCGCGGCGGGATCACCCCTTGAGCAGCGCGGCCTCCCGCTCCGGGTCGAGCCCGACCCCGGCCCGGTCGGAGCGCACCGGCGCGGTGCCGCCGATCGTCCGCAGCCAGGCCCAGGTGTCCTCGACCGTCTCCGCGACCGGGCGGCAGCGCAGCCCGGCGCCGACCGCCCGCTCGACCGAGCCGGTGTGCAGGAAGTCGTACAGCTCTCCCGGCGCCAGCCAGATCGGCAGCTCGGTCCACGGTTCGACGCCGGCCGCCAGGATCCGCTCGGGGTCGGTCCAGCGCAGCTCGGCGTCCGAGCCGGTGACCCGCACGCAGGCCTCCAGCAGCTCGCCCATGGTGGCGTGCCCGGACGGGCCGACCAGGTTGTACGGGCCGCCGAGGCGGGCCGCCACCGCGTCCAGGGTCCAGACCGCGAGGTCGCGGACGTCGATGTACTGCAGCGCCAGCCCGCGCGGTCCGGGAGCGAGCACCGGGCCGCCCCGGGCGATCCGGTTCAGCCACCAGGGCAGCCGGCCGATGTTCTCGTAGGGGCCGAGGATCAGCCCGGCGCGGGCCAGCAGGGCCCGTCCGCCGTACTCCGCCTCCAGCGCCAGCTCGGCGCCGCGCTTGGCCTCGGCGTAGGGCACCGCGCCGGTGAGGTCCGGCGCGGAGGCCACCACCGGCGCCGACTCGTCCGCGCCGGCCACCAGCGGGAAGTCGTACACCGACCGGCTGGAAACGTACGCGTAGTGGCCGACCCGGCCCTTCAGCGCGCGGGCGCTGTCGCGCACGGCCGCCGGGGCCCAGGACCAGGTGTCCACCACCGCGTCCCACTCTCCCGTCCCGAGCGCCGCGAGCCCGTCCTCGGCCGTGCGGTCGCCCTTCAGCACCCGGACGCCCTCGGGGGCGGGCCGCGTGCCGCGGTTGAGGGCCGTCACCTCCCATCCCCGGGCCAGTGCCTCTTCGGCGACGACCCGCCCGACGAACTCGGTTCCACCCAGCAGGAGAAGTCTCATGCCGGCCACTCTCCTCCGAGGGTGGCCGGCACGGAACGGTTGCATGCTCTGGGCAGAATCGCCACGAGCGGACACGCCGTCGGCGAAACCGGGAACGCCGGGAACAACGGGAACGCCGGGAACACCGGGAACGCCGGGGTGCTCAAGGCGTGGGCGCTCAAGGCGTGGGCGCCCGGGGCCGGGGCGCCTAGGCGGTGGCGCGGTGGTCCGGGTCGTGCATCTCGCCGATCAGCTCCTCCAGGACGTCCTCCAGCATGACCACGCCGAGCGTGCGCCCGTCCTGGTCCAGCACCGCGGCCAGATGGCAGGCCGCGCGGCGCATCGCGCCGAGGGCGTCGTCCAGCGGGAGGCCGCCGCGCAGCACCGTGATCGGCCGCCACAGGCGGGCCGGGACCGGCGCCGAGGGGTCCTCCACGTCGAGGAGGTCCTTGAGGTGGATGTAGCCGAGGTAGCCGTGGCCGGCCGGGTCGCCGTCGGTGACCGGGAAGCGCGAGAAGCCGGTGCGCAGGGCGAGCTCCTCGACCTCCGCAGCGGTCGCCTTGGTGTCCACGGTGACGAGCTGCTCGGGTTCGAGCAGCACCTCGGTGACCGGGCGGCGGCCCAGCTCCAGGGCGTCCTCCAGGCGCTCCTGGCGGTCCTCGTCGAGCAGGCCGGCGTCCCGGGAGTCGACCAGCAGGTACATCAGCTGCTCGGTGGTGAAGACCGACTCGACCTCGTCCTTGGCGTCGACCCGGAACAGCCGCAGGATGCCGTTGGCGGAGGCGTTCAGCAGCCGGATCACCGGGGCGAGCCAGCGGGCCAGCCGGTCCAGCGGCGGGCCGAGCCAGAGCGCGGCCTTCTCCGGGCCGGCCATGGCCATGTTCTTCGGCACCATCTCGCCCATCACCATGTGCAGGAACACCACGACGGCGAGCGAGATCCCGTACGAGAGCGGGTGCATCAGGCCGGGCGGGACGCCGATCGCGTGGAACGGGCCCTCCAGCAGGGAGGCGATGGTCGGCTCGGCGAGCGCACCGAGGCCCAGCGAGCAGACGGTGATGCCGAGTTGGGCGGCGGCCAGCATCGCGGAGACGTTGGACAGTGCGTGCAGCACGGTGCGGGCGCGTTTGTGCCCCGCCTCGGCGAGCGGCTCGATCTGGCTGCGGCGCACGGACACCACGGCGAACTCGGCGCCGACGAAGAAGGCGTTGCCGAGCAGGAGCAGCAGCGCGACGGCCAGTTGGAGCGCGGTCATCGAGCGTCCTCCCCGTGCGCGCCGAAGGAGTCGGGCGCGGTGGTGCGCTCCACCCGGACCTGGCTGGTGCGGTGGCGGTCGACACCGGTCACGGTGAGGCGCCAGCCGGGCAGCTCGGCCTGCTCGCCCACGGCGGGCAGCTTGCCGAGCAGGTCGGCGACCAGGCCGGCCAGCGTCTCGTAGGGGCCGTCCGGGGCGTTCAGGCCGATGCCCTCCAGCTGGTCGATCCGGGCGCGGCCGTCGGCCTCCCAGACCGGCAGGCCGTTGACCGGCGGCAGCGGGAGCAGTTCGGGGTGGTCGTCGGGGTCGTGCTCGTCCTGCACCTCGCCGACGATCTCCTCGACGATGTCCTCCACGGTCACCACGCCGGCGGTGCCGCCGTACTCGTCGACCACGATGGCCATCGGCTGGAGCCGGCGCAGCCGGTCGAGCAGCACCTCGGCGGGCAGCGTCTCGGGCACCAGCAGCGGTGGCGAGGACAGCTCGGCCACCCGCACCAGGCCGCGGTCGGCGGCCGGGACGGCCAGCGCGTCCTTGAGCGTCACGATGCCGGTGACCTCGTCCAGGCTGTCGGTGTAGACCGGGAAGCGGGAGAGGCCGGTGGCCCGGGTCAGGTTGAGCACGTCGGAGGCGGTGGCGTCGCGCTGGAGCGCGGCCACGTCGACGCGCGGGGTCATCACGGACTCGGCGGTCAGCTCGCTCAGGCCCAGGGTGCGGACGAACAGGGTCGCCGACTCCTCGTCTATCGCGCCGGCCTTGGCCGAGTGCCGGGCCAGCGAGACCAGCTCGGCCGGGGTCCGGGCGTGGCCCAGCTCCTCCTGCGGCTCGACGCCGAGGGCCCGCACCGTACGGTCGGCGGCGCCGTTGAGGAAGCTGATCAGCGGACGGCAGACGAAGGAGAAGGCCATGTGCGGGGCTGCGACCGCGCGGGCCACCTGCAGCGGCCGGGAGATCGCCCAGTTCTTCGGGACCAGTTCGCCGATCACCATCTGCACGACGGTGGCCAGCACCATGCCGACGACCACGGCGACGCCGCGGGTGACCGAGTCGGGCACGCCGAGGGCGGACATGACGGGCGAGAGCAGCGTCGACAGCGCCGGCTGGGCGAGCATGCCGACCACCAGCGAGGTGACGGTGATGCCGAGCTGGGCGCCGGAGAGCTCGAAGGAGAGGTGCCGCAGGGCCCTGGCGACCCGGCCGGACTGGGCGTCGCCCGCCGCGGCGGAACGTTCCACCGCCCCGCGCTCGACGGTCACGAAGGCGAACTCGGCGGCCACGAACAGGCCGTTGGCGAGGATCAGGAGAAAGGCTGCGAGCAACAGCAGCCAGGCGGTGATCACAGTGCCGCCTGCCTTCCGGTGATCGGAAGTGGGGCGGCGCAGGTACTACCGGACGGATCGTCCATCGAGGGGGAGTGTCACTCCTCAGGTCGGTGCGGGCGGTCACTTTCGGGCAGGGCCGACTTTGCCCTGCTTTTACCAGCGTAGACCATAGCCGGACGGACGTAAGGGGAGTGCTCGGTGCCCCGGGCCTGGGAACCGCAGGTCGCGGGCCCGGCCGGGCGGGACGGGTTCGGGGCGGGTTACGGCCTCGCGGGGCGGGGCGGGTTCGGGCCCGGCGGCCGGACCGGGCTCAGGCCCCGGTGTGGTGCGCGGCGTGGTGCTCGACGAGGTCGCGCAGCGCGCGGGCGTTCGCGATCGCCTGGGCCTTGCCGACGCCGGGCTGGATGCCGACCGCGGCGAGCGCGGTGCCGTCGGCGAGGTCGAGGGTGGCCCACGGGTCACCCTGGCGGAGGTTGACCCGGACGATCTCGGCCCAGGCGAGCCGGCGGCTGCGCACGAAGTTGACCACCGTCACGCCGTCCGCGTCGGCGCTCACCCGGGGGCGGGCCAGCATCAGGCCGACCGCGGCGAACAGGACGCCGCTGGCGATCATCATGATCCGGTCGTTGAGCTGCCAGTTCTCCGGCAGCAGCACGGCCAGCACCGCGAACAGCACCACCAGCAGGACGCAGACCGGCAGCAGCACGATGCGGGTGCGGCGCGGCGCCCAGGTGACGGGGAACTCGACGGGCGGCGTGGACACGTGGGGTCTCCGGGTGGTTCTGGTGGCGGCAGCGCGACGGGGCGGGGACGCCGGCCGGCGTCCCCGCCCCATTGAACCGTTCTTTACTCGCGCGCGGGCGAGCAGGTCAGAGGCGGCAGGCGTGGATGTTGGTGACCAGGATGGCCCGGGCGCCGATGCCCCACAGGTCGTCCATGATCCGCTGGGCCTCCTTGCGGAGCACCATCGCGCGGACCGCGACCCAGCCCTCGGTGTGCAGCGGCGAGACGGTCGGCGATTCCAGGCCCGGGGTGAGCCCCACGGCGGCGCTGACGTTCTCGGCGCGGATGTCGTAGTCCATCAGCACGTAGCGGCGGGCCACCAGCACGCCCTGGAGGCGGCGCAGGAACTGCTCGACCCCCGGGTCCTCGCCCGCGCCCTTGGGGCGGATCACCACGGCGTCCGAGATCAGGATCGGGTCGCCGAACACCTCCAGGCCGGCGTTGCGCAGGCTGGTGCCGGTCTCCACCACGTCGGCGATCACGTCGGCGACGCCCAGCTGCACCGCGGTCTCGACCGCGCCGTCCAGCTTGGTGACCGTCGCCTTCACGCCGTGGTCGGCCAGGTGCTGCTCGACCAGGCCGGTGTACGAGGTCGCGATCCGCAGGCCCTCCAGGCCCTTGACGTCCTCGACCGCCACGCCCTCCGGGCGCGCGAAGCGGAAGGTCGACCCGGCGAAGCC
Source organism: Kitasatospora sp. NPDC086791 (assembly GCF_040685975.1). Classification (NCBI taxonomy): domain Bacteria; kingdom Bacillati; phylum Actinomycetota; class Actinomycetes; order Kitasatosporales; family Streptomycetaceae; genus Kitasatospora; species Kitasatospora sp. NPDC086791. The sequence goes on from NZ_JBFBOC010000001.1 coordinate 582,234, forward strand.
GAGGGCGAGCACCTCCTCGGCGTTGGAGTGCGAGTCCAGCAGCAGGTCGCGGCCGGTGATGCCGACGTCCAGGCGGCCGGAGCCGACGTAGACGGCGATGTCGCGCGGGCGGAGGAAGAAGAACTCCACCTCGTTGTTGGGGTCGACGAGGACGAGTTCCTTCGGGTCCTTCCGCTGGCGGTAGCCGGCCTCATGGAGCATCTCCGCCGCGGGACCCGAGAGAGAACCCTTGTTGGGGACGGCGATGCGCAGCATGGGAGGTTGCTTCCTTACCTGTTGGGAGGGATGTGCTCAGAAGTACGTGCGACTCAGGGGTACTTGTGACTCGGCAGTACGTGCGGCTCGGAGGTACTTTCAGAGGTACTTGTAGACGTCGTCGAGCGTCAGCCCGCGGGCGATCATCATCACCTGAAGGTGGTAGAGGAGCTGCGAGATCTCCTCCGCCGTCTGCTCGTCCGACTGGAACTCGGCGGCCATCCAGACCTCGGCGGCCTCCTCGACGACCTTCTTGCCGATCGCATGGACGCCCTGCTGGACGAGCTGCGCGGTACGGGAGGACGAGGGGTCGCCGGTGGCGGCCTTCTGCTGGAGCTCGGAGAAGAGCTCCTCGAATGTCTTCGAAGCCATGATGGGCCCACCTTACGGCGTGCGGGCGGACGGGCGGTAAACGGTCCCGGACCGTGGACAGTCCGCTGGACGTCCACGGTCCGGGACCGTTCGCGCCGCCGTCAGCGCGCGGCGCGCACCACCGCGGCGGTGGCGACGGCGGCGGTGACGGCCTCGTGGCCCTTGTCCTCGGCCGAGCCCGGCAGGCCGGCACGGTCGAGCGCCTGCTCCTCGTTGTCGCAGGTCAGCACGCCGAAGCCGACCGGGACGCCGGTGTCGACGCTGACCTGGGTGAGGCCGGCGGTGGCCGCCTGGCAGACGTAGTCGAAGTGCGGGGTGCCACCGCGGATCACCACGCCGAGGGCCACCACGGCGTCGTAGCCGCGGTCGGCGAGGCGCTTGGCGGCGACCGGCAGTTCGAAGGTGCCGGGCACGCGCAGCACGGTCGGCTCGGTGATGCCCAGCTCCTTGAGCGCGCGGTGGGCGCCGTCCAGCAGGCCGTTCATCACCGTGTCGTGCCACTGGGCGGCGATGACCGCGACCTTGAGGTCGGCGGCGCCGTCGATGGTCAGCTCGGGGGCTCCGTGGCCGCTCATGTTCTCGTCCGTTCTGTTCTGTCGGGTGGGCGTGGATGGTTCAGGAGCCGAGGCCGGGCAGGTCGTGCCCCATCCGGTCGCGCTTGGTCCGCAGGTAGCGCAGGTTGTGCTCGCCGGGCGCGATCTCGACCGCCTCGCGCCCCTTGACCTTGAGGCCGTGCTCGGTGAGCGCGGTCAGCTTCCGCGGGTTGTTGGTGAGCAGGGTGAGCGAGCGGACGCCGAGGTCCACCAGCATCTGCGCGGCGATGCTGTAGTCGCGGGCGTCGGCGGGCAGGCCGAGGTCCAGGTTGGCGTCGACGGTGTCGCGCCCCTGCTCCTGCAGCTGGTACGCGCGCAGCTTGTGGGCCAGGCCGATCCCGCGCCCCTCGTGCCCGCGCAGGTAGAGCACCACGCCGCGGCCTGCCTCGGCGACCCGCCGCAGCGAGGCCTCCAGCTGCGGGCCGCAGTCGCAGCGCAGCGAGCCGAGGACGTCGCCGGTCAGGCACTCGGAGTGGACCCGCACCAGGACGTCCTCGCCGTCCGGCAGCCGTCCCTCGGCGTCCAGGCCGCCGGCCACCAGGGCGATGTGCTCGACGCCGTCGATGGTGCCCTCGTACCCGACGGCGGTGAACTCGCCGTGCACGGTGGGCAGGGCGGTGACGGCGGCCCGGTCGACGTGCAGCTCGGTGCGGCGGCGGTAGGCGATCAGGTCCTCGATCGAGATGATCGCGAGACCGTGCTCACGGGCGAAGACGACCAGCTCGGGCAGCCGGGCCATGGTGCCGTCGTCGTTGACCACCTCGGCGATCGCGCCGGCCGGCGGCAGCCCGGCCAGCCGGGCCAGGTCGACGGCGGCCTCGGTGTGGCCGGGACGGACCAGCACGCCGCCCTCGACGGCGCGCAGCGGGAAGACGTGCCCGGGGCGGGTCAGGTCGCCGGGCTCGGTGCCGGACGAGGAGAGCAGCCGGACGGTCCGGGCGCGGTCGGCCGCGGAGATCCCGGTGTCGATCCCCTCGCGGGCGTCCACCGAGACCGCGTACGCGGTGCCCTTGCGGTCCTCGTTGACCTGGGTCATCGGCGGGAGCTTGAGGCGGTCCAGCTCGTCACCGGTCATCGGGGCGCAGATCACGCCGGAGCTGTAGCGGATGGTGAAGGCCATCAGCTCGGGGGTGGCGGCGGAGGCGGCGAAGACGAGGTCGCCCTCGTTCTCGCGGTCCTCGTCGTCGACCACGACCACCGCGCGGCCGAGCGCGATGTCGGCGATCGCCCGCTCGACGGGGTCGAGGACGAGCTCGACCTCGGCGGTGCCCTTGTCGGACTGGTTCTCGGTCATGCCGTGGCTCCCTGCGGGACGGTGACGGATTCGGTACGCGGCTCACGGGTGCTCAGCCACCAGGAGCGCAGGCCGAGCAGCACCAGGACGAAGTAGATGGAGTAGGTGAGGCCGGAGAAGGTGTAACCGCTGTTGAAGGCGAACGGGACGCCGACCACGTCGACCGCGATCCAGGCGAACCAGAACTCCACCCAGCCGCGCGCCTGGGCCACCATCGCGGCCAGCGTGCCGACGAAGATGTAGGCGTCCGACCAGGGGCTCCAGGACAGGCTGGGGTAGGAGGTGAAGAGCAGCGCGAGCGCGACGGTGCCGGCCACGGTGCCGGCCGCCAGCACCAGCCGCTCGGGCCACCGGGCGAACCGTACGGCGATGGTGCCGGTGTCCTGGCGGCCCCGGCGCCACTGCGCCCAGCCCCAGGCGGCGGTGGCGATCACGATCAGCTGCTTGCCGATCAGGCCGGGGACGTGGCCGCCGAGGTAGGCGGTGATCAGCACCACGCCGGACAGCAGCTGGACCGGCCAGCTCCAGACCGAACGGCGCCAGCCGAGCGCGAGGCCGCCGAAGCCGAGCAGGTTGCCGAACATGTCGGCCCACTTCACGTGTTCGCCGAGGACGGTGAACGCTTCTCCGCTGAGCCAGCTCACTGGGACTCCCCCGGGGTCTCGTCGTTCGGCAGGGACTGCGGGGACTGCGCGTCGGACAGGGCCGACGGGTTCGGCAGGCCCGGCAGGTTCGGGAGGGTGCGGGACTCCAGGAGGCGCTCGACGTACTTGGCGAGCACGTCCACCTCCAGGTTGACGCTCTCGCCGACGGTCTTGGCGCCGAGCGTGGTCAGCGCGAGGGTGGCCGGGATGAGGCTCACGGTGAAGCTGTCCCGGGCGGCCTCCACCACGGTGAGGCTGACGCCGTCGACCGTGATCGAGCCCTTCTCCACCAGGTAGCGGGAGATGGGCTCGGGCAGCGAGAACCGCAGGACCTCCCAGCGCAGTTCGCCGTTCGCGTCGCGCTCGCCGGGCTCGCGGCTCAGCAGCCGCCCGGTGGCGTCGACGTGGCCCTGGACGAGGTGGCCGCCGAGCCGGGCGCCCAGCGCCATGGCGCGTTCCAGGTTGACCCGGGAGCCGGGCTCCAGCTCGCCCAGGCTGGAGCGGTGCAGCGTCTCGGCCATCACGTCGGCGCTGAACTCCCCGGTGCCCGCGGCCAGTTCCGCCGGGGTGTCGACCACGGTCAGGCAGACGCCGTTGACCGCGATGGAGTCACCGTGACCCGCGTCCGCACAGACCACCGGGCCGCGCAGACGGATTCGCGAGGAGTCGCCGATCTCCTCGATCGACACGACCTCGCCGAGCTCTTCGATGATGCCGGTGAACACCCGGGTTCTCCTCGCGCTTGGGGCGCGGACTCCGGGGCGGCAGAGGGAGATGACACGGACGGGCAACGGTGCGCGGGCCGCCGACAGGACCCGTCGCCGGGGTGCCGAAGCCGCCGGGAGATCGCTCACCCGACCCGGGAGGCACTGCCCTCCCGGCGTTCACCTGACCGCGGTCCGGTCCGGTAACGATGGACCACGGGTACTGCTCTTCGTCCGCCCGCGCACGCCTCCCATCCGGACTTTAACCGTCGGTCCAGGAATTTCACCTGGTCAACCGGCCGCTGGCTGCGGACGGGTCGCGGACTGTAACCGCCGGTTCGGATTTTCACCGACCCCGGAGTGCGCTGAACGTCACTGCTGTTGCCGTCATTCTGCCACGGTCGACGCAAGCGCAGGGAGTGGCTTTCACTGTGGTCTGTTTCACGGACTTGCGGGGAATGCGCGGCGGGGTGCTACGCGCTGGTTCCGGGATTCCCCGGTGTGGTGGCGGTAGTCGTCCGGTGACGGTGGGGGCGGTCCGGTGGTGGAGGGAGCCGTCTGGTGGCGGAGGGGCGCGGCGGGGGTGACGCTGGTAGGTGGGGTCCTGCCGGTGGCGCACCGAAGCTACGGAGGCGAGCGCGATGACGAAGTTCATGGACAATGACCCTTCTAAAGCACTACCACGCCTCAACGATCACAATCTGCCGCTCTCCAGTCACGACAATCTGGCCGATGACCCGCCTGAGCAGGGCGTTCATCCGCTGCGGCGGGATGGTCAACCACTCCTCCAGTAGACCTTCGGCCACCGCCGCGGCGGACGCCTGGCTGATGGGGCCGGAGCCACTTCGACCGCCAGCCTCGACTGCTTCGAGCTTGCCCCGAGCCTCAGCCTTCTCGTCCCTCAGGGCGAGAAGCGTCTTCTGGTGGGCGCTGGCGAGGGTGCCGTCATGATCATCATCATCGAGCATGGCGAAGAGCTGCATCTGGCGGGCGATCGCCCGGTCGATCTTGGAGATCCGGGCCTCAAGATCCGCCTTGGGGTCCGAAGCGACGGACAGCCGTCGAAGCTCCCGCTCCTTCGCTGCGTCCGCAGCCTGGCTGGCGCTGGCCTCAACCTCGTCAAGGAGATCTTGAAGCCAACTCTTCACCGCAGTGAGCAACGCCTTCTCGGACATGGTGATGCCCTTGCAGACGGCCAGACCCTGCCGGTGACGGGTACCGCATTGGTGCGAGACGAACCCCCGCCGACCGCCTCTGGACCGCGTCGTGCTGCCGCTGCAAATACCGCAGCGGACCAAGCCGGACAGCGGGTGAACCGCCGCTCGCGCCCGTGGTGGTGTGACGGCCACTTGCTTTCGCCGCTGCCGGTACAGCTCCCAGGTCTCCTCCGAGATGATCGCTGGGTGCTGCATCGTGGGATGCCTCACGAGGATGTGGCGCGGGCACTTGTCGTCGTAGGGGACTCTGCACTCGGGATCGTGGATCCGTAGATACCCTGCGGCGAATCCGGTGTCCAGGTAGAACTTGATTGACGCCGTCGACCATGGGTTCCCTCGGACGGTCCGAATGCCGGCACGGTTAAGGGTCTCGCAGAGCTGCAGGAAGCCTTCACCGTCGATGTAGCGCTGGTACAGGTCCGCCACTAGAGGTGCGGTCCTCGGGTCCAGCTCGTAGCGTTCGTCTTGGAGCTTCACGGACCCGTCCGGACGGTATGTCTTTCGCGGATGCCAGATATATCCGAGTCGCTGTCCGCCGGTCGCCGGCAGGCCCTGGTTGCGGCGCCATGCATGAGTCTCGCGCCACTGTGTCCCAGCCCGCTCGGACTCGTAGGCGTTGAACTCCATCATGACGCCGCGCTGCAGACGCCCCTCTGCGGTAGTGGTGTCAAAGTTTTCAGTGGCGGAGACGAGTTGCCCGCCGGCCGCTTCGAGGCGATCGATGTTGAGGATGCATCCACTGCGGCTACGCCCGAACCTGCTGTACTTCCAGACTGCGATGACCTGCGCTTCGCCCGCTTCAATCCGTTCGATCACGCGCATAATGCGGCGCTTGAAGTTTCGGCCGGTCTTGTCAAGATCTTCGACCCAGTCGATGGTCTTGTGTCCGGTGCGGGCTGCCCATTCCTCAATGGCCTTGCGCTGCAGCTCGGGTGAGATCATCTCCTCGCGCGCAAGGCTGACCCTGATGTAGCCGATCGCTGGAATCAGCTCTTCGTTGCCGCGCCCCTGCTGCGGGGGGATGAGAGCGTTGGAAGTTGCCATGTATCCGTCCCCTGTGAAACGAGGACGCCGCCTCGGCATCCGGAGTCTGAGCTCGCGGGCCGGGCGGCGTTCCTGATGCGACTACAGATCGTACGTCTAGCCGTTACTGTTCGTCGGCGACTTCTGGTCGAGTTGACGCTCTCGGATGAGATCGAGAGCCAGCACCAGGGCTTCTGCCTGGATCCGTTCACGCACCCGGTTCTGAGTGACGGCAACTGCGACCAGTGGCACCACTCCTAGCAGCGTTGCCGCGAGCCCGTAGGGCTCAACGGCGGTTGTGTCGGTAGCCACCCCCGCGGTGGTGGTGACCAGTCCTACGGCCGTCACAAGCGTTGCGCCGATCGGCAACGTCTTGAGGGAGAGTGACGGCAGCATACGTTCACCTCTTCGCAGACAGTCCACCCGTTTGCGATTGGCTGATCGTACCGCTCTTGGGGGTCTCGGCGAAGGTATTCGCCATCGACTCGACGGTTTCTACGAAGAGATGTCGTCGCTCTTCGGGGATCCCGAACTTTCGGGCGACGTCGTAGAGGTCGAGGTCTGCGGGGCTGGCTACCTGAGCGTCCGGGATGTCGTCAGCCTGGAGGGTGCCGGAACGCACGAGCATCTCGTGGAGGGGGATGCCGAGGACGCGGGCCCAGGCGCGCTGACTGTCGATGGACGGGCGGACTTCGCCGCGGAAGGCGCGCCCTGTCTGCCCCCGGTCGGTGCCGGCGGCTTTGGCGAGAGCTGAGAGGCCTCCGCGGGTTTCGATGTCGTAGCCGGCAGCGGCGGCTTTGGTACGCAGCCAGTCGGCGAACTCCTGGAGCTGGTCGTCCATGGGGGTGGCGCCTCCTTCGCTGATGTGTGGGCCCACGGTTGATGCTATCGGTCCCGAGCGGACGGGTTTAGCCGTGTGCGCGCACATCATTGCAGGCCAGTGGCCTCGACGTTACTTGACCTGGGCAGGGCAAGGATGTCGGGCACCGCATCTTCACGCCAGGGGGGTACGTCAGTTTCTCGCCGAGGCTGTGCACACACCCGGTTTGGGCGTATGGTTGATGTGCGAGCACACGGAATGTGTGTCCGCACCCACACTGTCCTGCGCAAACAGGGAGGTGAATCCCCATGCCTGCAAAGCTCCGCTTCAACACTGCGGCTCTCAAGACCGCTGCGACTCAGGCCCGACACGTCCGCAGCAACGGGCAGCTCCGCCTCGCAACCATCAGTCGCCACGCCGGCATCGACCCGTCCGTCCTCAGCCGCGTCACACGACACGAAAATGGGCCGGATCTCGCCACGGTGTTCTTCCTGGCGAAGGCCTATCAGATGACTGTCGAGGATCTCCTCGTCGTTGTCGGCCTCGGCGAGGCTGCCGCATGAACCGAACCCGCGAGCAGGCCATCGCTGCGGCCGGACAGATCCTGGCCGCCGCACGGGTCGAACGAGACGCGCTGACACCCGAAGAGGCGGCCCTGGCCGCCTGGTTCCCGGGCCACGAACTCGGAACCGTCGATGCGATACGGGACTTGATCGTGAAGCAGCGGGCGAGGGCCGCGAAGGAATCTCCTCGCACTGCGTCGACCCCCACCATCTCGCTGCCTGCTGCCGCATAGCGGTAGCTGCGGCCTAAGGCCGGGCTGCGGGTGGTGGCTAGACCACCCCAGCCCTACGGCCCCACCCACAACACAGCAAAGAGGAGGAAGGCCGTGACCACACAGCCTACCCGCATCAGGAACCACACAACCTTGCTCGGCCAGACGATGGCCCTGCTAGCGATCCAGACCGAGCACCCCGAACTTGCCGACCTCGGCTCCGTCGAGTGGCAGGTGAGCACCCTGGGACTGCTGTCCTGCTACGTCCAGGCGGAAGACGGCGAGGCCGTCGCCGACGCGTACCAGCAGGTGCTGGGCGGCGTGGTGGAGGAACCGTTGCCGTTCGCCCGGAAGGACGAGCCGATGGAGGTCCGGTACCTCGACACGGTATGGCGGGACGCGCGGGTCCAGATCCGCGTGGCCTCGCCGGCCCCGGCTCGACTGGCGGTGGCGTCGTGAGCACCGTGACGGACCTGCGGACGGTCAGCACCGAGACCGAGATCGTCGTGGACGGCGAGCTGCTGTGGGTGTCGCCCGGGCGGAACGAACACGGCCGGTACTGGGCCTTGTCCACGCCGTCCGAGGTGCCGGCAGGGGTAGTGACCGAGGCTCTTGACGGCTCTGCCGACGCCGTCGTCAAGACCGTGGCCTGGCACGGCAAGTCGGTACAGGAAGCCGCCTGTTGGGTGGTAGCGGCCCTGCGCGGGGAACTGACCTGCCCGTGCGGTTGCAGCCAGCCCATTCACCAGCACGACACGAAGACGAAGGGGCGGGCGTGATGGCCGACTTCTCGAACCCGGGGGCCCGGCGGGCGGCTCGTCTGCTGGCTCAGAACTACGGCGTCCCGCTGGCCCGCACCGTCACGGCTTTGCTCGACCGTGAGGGCCTGCTGGCCCGGGCGGGGGCCCGGATCAACGCCGCGTTCCCGGTGTGGGTGCGGCGCCGGGAGTTGGGCGTGGAGCTTGATGTGACGCGGTTGGTGTCCGCGTTGCTGGTGTCGCTCGCCTCCGAGGCCTCCGGGGACCCGGAGGGTGTCGGTCAGGAGTTGGCGGACCTGTACGTGGCTCCGGAGCTGGAGCGTGACGAGCGGGTTCAGGCTCTGCTGGACCGGCTGGGTGGCGCGACGATGCTGCTGTCGTGCGGTGCTGCCGAGGATCTCGCGGCGCGGCTGCTGGCCGCGATGGGGAGTCACGTTCCGCAGCAGCGCGAGGGGGCGGCGTGACGATCACTGTGCCGGCCGGGGCTCAGGCCCCGGCCGCCGGGCGGCGGAAGAAGCCGGCGGTCGCACTCACAGGCCCGGACCGTATCCCCAGGCCGTCGCAGGGCTGGTACCGCAACCCGGTCACCGGCGACAAGCTCCGCCGGGTCACCACGATCCTCGACCAAGGCGAGCCAAACCCGGCGCTCATGTTCTGGTCCGCCAACCACACCGCGCGGCTAGCCATCGACAGCCTGCCTCGACTACTCGCCAACTCGCGCACCAGCGAAGAGCGCGAGGAGTCCTACGACTGGCTGCGCAAGGGGCACGTCCGCATGAAGGACGAGAGGGCCGATGTCGGCGGTGCCGTGCACCGAGTCATCGAGTCGACCATCCTCGGCACACCGATGCCCATGGACATCGTGAACGACCCGGAGCTCGCGGCGTACCTGCGGCACTTCCAGGCGTTCGTCCGTGACTGGGAGATCGTGTTCGAGGCGTCGGAGATGGTCGTCGCGAACCCGGACGAGGGGTACGCCGGCACCCTCGACTTCCTCTTCTACAGCCGCCTCATCGCCCGCCTCCTAGGAGTCCCCTCCGAAACGCTCTTCAAGGGCGACACCAAGACCGGCGGGGAGCTCGACAAGAAGGGCGTTTACCCCAAGGCCGCCCTACAGATGGCCGCGTACCGGCGGGCGCAGGTCTGCTGGCTGCGCAGCGGAGAGCAGATCCCGATGCCAGCTGTGCACTCGACGGGGATCGTCCTGCACCTGCGGCCCGAGGGTTACCGGGTCATTCCGCTGGAGTGCGGCGACGCGGTCTTCGATGCCTTTCTGCAGGTGAAGAAGGTTGCCGACTGGACGTCAGGCCTCTCGAAGACCGTCATCGGTTCAGCACTGCAGCTCCCCACCCTCGACACGACGAAGGCAGCCGCCTGATGGCCGGACGAATCCTCACCATGCAACGGCAAGCCCGCGAACTCGGCCGGCTTCGCTCCGGCTGGAATAACGGCACGAGGCCGATCAAGTCCGACACGTGGATCGTCACCTCGCACGCCCCGCACTACCTGGAGGCCGCCGCAGGTCTGTGGGGCGGGAAGGTCGAGAAGTGGCAGCCGCTCGGCGGCGGACCGGCGCAGTGGCGGGTCATCACCAAGGCGACGTCCATCGACGCCATCCTGCCCCCCGGCGACCCGCTGTCGCAGGCGAACGAGCTCTGGTCGAAGGGTGGCTGCGCGCGTCGCTGCGACGGCGTGACGGAGCAGCTTTCCGACAGGCCGTGTCTGTGCCTGGCGCAGCACGGCGAGGCCTGGTTCGAGCGGAAGAAGGGGACGGTGTGCGCTCCGACGACCCGGCTCAACGTGATGCTCCCGGACCTGCCCGACTTGGGCGTGTGGCGGATGGAGACCCACGGCTACTACGCAGCGAACGAAATCGCCGGGCAGATCGACATGCTGCTGTCGGCGACTGGCGGCAAGGCGCTGGTGCCGGTGTCGCTGCGCATCGAGCCGCGGCGCCGGGTCGCGAACGGGGAGACGAAGAACTTCCCGGTGATCGTGGTTGAGGTGCGCGGCATGACGGCCCGGCAGGCCTTGGCCGGGGAGGTGCCGAAGATCGAGGTTGAGGCCGGCGGCGCCACGCAGCGGACGGCTATCGAGAGCGGCCCGAAGACCACCTCCGCGAAGGCGGCTGGCCCGTCGAAGGACTTCCTCACGCTCGCGCAGCAGGCAGCCAGCACCGATGCGGTGGCCGCGCTGATCGAGGAGGCCGCCCGGGAGGGCGCGCCCGAGGGCTACCTCAAGCAGCTCCGGGCAATTGAGGAAGCCAGGGCCGAGGTCATCGAGCCCGAGATCGTCAACGAGAACGACCCGATGGAGATCTGGCAGCAGGTCCTCTCAGCGGCCGGCACGCGCGGCTGGTCCATGGACCAGACGGAGGAGCGATTCGCCGAGTTCTCCGGCGGCACGATGCCCGGCTCCGCCAGTACCGAGGAACTCCGCCGGTTCCTGGCACATCTTCGAGGCCACTGAACGATGCGGGATCGCGCCCGCCCAAATCGGGCGCGGTCCCGCACCACCCATCATCCCCGACTCCGAAAGGAGCAACGGAATGCACAAGCCCTGGCACCTCAACCGCATGGCCGCCCTCGACTTCGAGGCCAGCGACAAGACCCCAGACACCGCCCGCATCGTGTCGTGTGCGCTCATCCACCTCGGCGGCGGCATGCCGACCGAGCACCGCACCTGGCTGGTCAACCCCGGAGTCGCCCAGGAACCCGACGCGATCGCCGTCCACGGGCTCACCGACGAGTACCTCGCCGAGCACGGCATGCCCGCCGACCGGGCCGTCACCGAGATCGCGCAGGCCGTTGCCGAAGCCGCTGGCGTCGGCATCCCGCTCGTCGGCCACAACATCGGCAGCTACGACCTCACACTCCTCGACCGGGAAATGCGCCGTCACCACGGCGCCGGACTGGAGGAGATCACCGGCCCGCTGACCCGAGTCATCGACACGATGACGCTCGACCGGCACGCCGCCCCGTACCGTCGCCGCGTCGCCGCGACGCAGGGCCCGTATCAGCTGCGCACGACCGTGGAAACGTACGGGCAAGACAACGTGCTGGCGTGGGACGAGGAGCAGGCCCACGGCGCCGAGTACGACGCCCACAAGGCGGCGCAGGTCGCGTGGGTCATGGGCGTCATCGCCCACAAGCCTGCCGCCGAGCGGCCGCACTGGGTAGCGGAGTTGAGGAACCGGCGCGGCCCGTACGACCGGTTCGACGACCTCGCGTGCGACATCGACGAGTTGCACCGGCGACAGGTCGGCTGGGCAGCTCGGGACGCCGCGTCGCTGCAGTCGTGGCTCCGCTCCGACAAAGCCGGCGAAAAGCGGAACCTCGAGGCGGTCGTGGACGGGTCGTGGCCGCTGCGCCCTTTGCCGATGGCGGTGGCGTCGTGAGCAGGAAACATCGCGGACGCGACAAGGATCTGCTCACCCCGCTCCAGTCTGCTGTTCTCCTCGGACACGCCCGAGGAGAACAGCCCGGCCAGATCGCCGCCCAGTTGGAGATCGGCGTCCGCGATGTGCGGCTGCACCTGCGAGCCGTCCTCCTCGCGCTCAAGGCCGTGAACGCCACTCACGCCGTCGGGCGCGCCTGCGCCCTCGGCCTTCTCAAGTCCAGCGACATCCTCGAAGGGGAACGCCATGCTTGGTAGATCCAGACGCCGCATAGCCGAGAAGGACGAGCGCATCGCCTGGCTGGAGAGCCGGGTACGGCAGCTCAACCTGGCGCTCGGCGCCACCCGCAACGAGGCCACCGTGAGCTTCGACCGGTCCGAGCGGTTCGCCGACGACATCATCGCCGCCGAGAAGGAACTGACCGCGGCGCGGATCGAGAACGCGACGCTGATTTTCCGGGCAGAGGACTGGGCCGACGCCGCCATCGGCCACGCCGAGCGTCTCGGCCGCGCGCTGCGGGCCTGCGCCCGCTACCGGGCCGAGAACCAGCGCCTGAGCCGTGAACTGCGTTACGCCCGCCGGGACTTCGCCGAACGGCAGATCGCCCTCGAAGACCGACTCCACGCCCTCCAGGACGCCAACGAAAACCACTACCGGACGTCGGCCGCACCGGCTGCCCAGATCGCCGCGTGAACCCCGCCTGCTGCCTGGCCATCCTCTGGTGCACCCACACCGGCGTCAGCACCGTCCAGGCGTACCACCACCTCACCCAGAAACGACCCGTGCTCACCCGATACGCGCTCGCCCTGGCCTTCCTGGCCGGCACCGCCCTCGCCCTCATCACGTACGCCCTCACCGCCTGGAGCACCCGTGACTGACACCGCCCTCCTCCCGCCCCCGGGAGGCACCCTCACCCACGGCCCCACCGTCGTCGGCCTCGACACCAGCCTCACTGCCACCGGCATCGCCTCCTCTCTCGGCTGGTGCGAGACCATCGGCCACACCGACAAGAAGAACCCCATCACCAAGCTCCCCCACCACGAGCGCATCACCGCGATGCGCAAGGTCTCCGCCGCCGTCCTGCTGAACCTCGGACGCCCCGACCTCGTCGTGATGGAAACCCCGGCCCTGTCCCGCACGGGCGGAGGAAGCCACGAACGCGGATGGCTGTGGTGGCGGCTCTACGAGTACCTCACGGACTCCGAGATCCCCGTGGCCCTCATGGACCCGCGCCAGCGCATGCTCTACGCCACCGGCAAAGGCGCAGCCACCAAGTCCGCCGTCGTGGACGCAGTCGCCCGCCGATGGCCCGCCTGGGCGACCGGCGGGGACGACAACCAGGCCGATGCCGTCGTGCTGATGGCCGCGGGTCGGGACTACCTCGACCACCCGATCGCCGTCATGCCGGCCGCGAACAGGGCCGCGCTGACCCGGGCCGTTTGGCCCGACGGGATCCGCGGCACGGGGGCGGTCCGATGAGGTGGGGAGCCCTCGGCGCCTGCTGCGACGAGGAAATCGACGGCGACCTCTTCTACCCCGTCTCCTACACCAGCCCCGAGGGCAGGGACCAGGTCGAGGAGGCTCGCAAGGTCTGCGGGCGCTGCCCCGTCGCCGCCGCCTGCCTGCAGGACGCCCTTGACAGGGAGGGCCAGAAGGACACCAAGAGCCGGCACGGGATCTGCGGCGGCCGCACCCCCCGTGAGCGCTACCTCCTCAGCAAGACCCGGCGCTTCACGCCCGCAGCATGACCGCCCTGGCCTGGGGTGACCGCCCCCATTGGGCCGCCCAGGCCAAGCCGTGCAGGTACTGCGGCGACCTCACGCATCTTCGCGACGAGGATCGCCGCCCCTCCCACAAGGTCTGCGCCGAGCAGGCCCTCACCGACAAGGACCCGAATGAGCGCGATCATCACCCTCACCGGCCGGCTCGGAGCCGATCCTGAACTGCGGTTCAGCCCGTCCGGCACCCCCGTCGCCCGGCTGTCCGTCGTCACCTCCCGCCGCACCAAGGACGACCAGGGCAACTGGTCAGATGCCGACGTTACCTGGTGGGACTGCACCGCCTTTCGGGCTCTCGCCGAGAACTGCGCGTCCACGCTCGCCAAGGGCATGGCCGTCGTCGCGGTCGGCCGGGCCGTGCAGGAGAACTGGCAGGACAAGGACGGCAACAAGCGCTCGAAGATCGCAGTCAAGCTCGACTCGATTGGCCCCGACCTCACCCACGCCACCGCCCGCGTCGAGAAGACCAAATCCCAGGCGCAGCAGAGCGGTGGCCAGCAACGGCAGACTCGCAACTACGACCCGTGGGCCAGCTCGCCCCAGACGCAGACGCAGGGCGGGTGGGGGGCACCCCAGAGCAACAACTAGGACCAGAGCCACCCGTTCTGATCTCCGGCTGAAGGTCGCCACCCTCACCCCAGCACAACCCAAGGAGCAGCAATGGCCGACGAGTTCAACCTCCGCCAACTCGTCCGCGAGGTCCGCGCCACCAGCACCATGCTCGACCCTCACCTCATCGCAGTCGAGGTCCTGCGCCGCATCAACAACGAAGACCTGCGTACCGCCCTCGCCGAGTGCCTGCCTGCCCTCGTCCGCGAGGAGTACCGGCACACCCGCAACCACGGCACCTTCCCCCACCTCCCGTCGACGCCCACCGCGCCGCTGCGTCCGGTGCAGGCCGTCACGGCAATGGCAGCGCAGCCCGTGCCAGCCAAGCCACGGCCGGCCCGCTCGGCCAAGGTCGCCGCAATACGCGCCGCCGCTCACGCGTGGATGCAAGAAGTCATCCACACCAGCGCCGACCCGCGCGAGTGGAAACGGGTCGGGGACTGCGGCGTCACTGAGCTGATGTTCGCCGCCCAGTCCCGGCGCGAGCAGGCGCGGCGAACGAACGCGAAAGCCGCAGAGTACGAGGCGCTGGCCGAACTGGTCCGCGCACACGGCGTACGGCGGGTCCGAGACCTGCCGGAGTCAGTTCTGCGCGGCGTTGGGGGTGCGGCGGCATGACACTCGTAGAATCCGCAGCAGGCATCGTCAGCGGCCAGGGCGCCGACGGAACCCAACTTCCCAGCGTTTTTGATGAGACCGCCAACTTCCCCGACAGCCTGGGCGCATGCGGCACCTATACAGGTCCCGCCGTCGGGGAGCACAACCCGCCAGCACCGGCCAAACGAGCCGCGTCACCCCTAGATGACGCGCCGGTGCTGGCGCCCGACCCCTGGACCACCAACAACGGTCCTCTCCTCGCGCTGCTCGCTGACGTCCTCGACGACCTCGAACGTACCCGCATCGCCAACGAGAACCGGCTTCGGCAACTTACCCGAGACGCGGAAGACGCCGACGGAGAACTCCGAGGCTTCGGACTCACCACGGACGTGCCCCAGGTCGCGGTCGTTGCCGACCTTGTCGACGCCCTGGGCAAGTTGGAGCACCAGGCCTCGCTGAGTCTCCAGCGAGCCGTGCGTAAGCACCCGCTTGGGCCGTGGGTAAAGGCCACCGTCGGTGTCGGCGAGAAGCAGGGCGCCCGGCTCATTGCCGCCATTGGCGACCCGTACTGGAATACGCTGCACGACAGGCCGCGTCTTGTCTCCGAGTTGTGGGCGTACTGCGGCCTCCACGTTCTCCCCGCCGCCGGCCATGTGTTGCACGGCACCCATGAGAAGCTCGCTGGCGGCGGGGGCAAGCAGGGCGACCCCGACCATAGCCGTAGCGGCATCCATAGCACTCCCGCCGGGGTCGCCCCCACTCGCACCCGCGGGCAGCGCGCCAACTGGTCCACAGCAGCGAAGATGCGCGCCTATCTGGTGGCCGAGTCCTGCATCAAGCAGACCCGCAGTCCCTACCGAGCCGTGTACGACGCCGGCCGCGCCAAGTACGCCGAGGCAGTCCATGAGGTCGAGTGCCGCCAGTGCGGGCCATCCGGCAATCCTGCCCGCGTAGGCACGGCAATCTCCGCCGGACACCAACACGCCCGTGCGATGCGCCTCGTCATGAAGGAGATCCTCAAAGACCTCTGGCACGAATCCCGCCGCCTTCACGGTGCTCCTGACTCCCCCGCCTGATCCCTGGCGCGCCCTACACAGCGTTTCCACGCGCCTGAACTGACCATCGGAAAGAAGCCAGCTCCATGCCATGGTTCAAGATCGACGACGGGTTCCACTGCCACCCCAAAGTCCTGGCGGCAGGCACCCCTGCGATCGGCCTGTACGTCCGCTGCGGGTCATGGGCGGCCCAGCAGACAAGTGCCGGAATCGTTCCGAAGGCCGTCGCGCGCATGTACGGCACACCACGCATGGCTCGGTCGCTGGTGGCGGCCGGCCTGTGGGAGCCCACGGAGATGGGCGACTACCGAATCGTCCCGGCCGGCACGTTCAGCATCGAGAGAGTGCCGCAGTACGCCGAAGGCCAGCGCGAACGGATCTATGGCCGTGACGGGCATCGCTGTGTGACTTGCGGCGCTACCGATGACTTGACCCTCGATCACATCCATCCACGATCCCTAGCCGGATCCGATCGTGACGAGAACCTGCGGACACTGTGCCGCCCCTGCAACAGCCGAAAGGGGGCCCGGGTCTGATGGCCAGGATTCGCACGATCAAGCCCACCTTCTTCACCTCGCTGACGATTGCGGATCTCACCGCGGAGCAGCGGCTGACGTTCATCGGGCTGTGGACACACGTCGACGATGACGGGCGTTGTGTCGACGACCCCCGGCTCATCAAGGCGGCTGTCTGGCCCCTCGACGATCGGTCTGCGGCCGACATCGAGAGCGATCTCAGGGCACTCAGTGAGTCCTCACTGATCGTTCGCTACATCCTCAATCGCAAGCGGTTCATGGCCGTCAGCAACTGGCATGAGCACCAGCGGATCAACCGTCCGACCCCCTCTGAGCTGCCCGACCCCGCGGACTGCGAAATCCAGCCCCCTCCACCCCATCCCACCTGCGGAAATGAGGGCTCCGGGAGCACTCACGCACAGCTCAGTGAGTCCTCATTGCCGGAAAGGAAGGGAAAGGAATGGAAAGGAAGGGAAGGGAACAGGGACGTGTCGCCAACCGGCGAACCGCATGAAGACCCACTCAACGGGGCCGGTGCCGCCGCCGCGGACAAGCCGCGCGGCACGACTCTCACCCCCATCCGCATCGACGTCGAACAGGCCTGCACCCTGCTGGCCGACCTGATCGAGGCCAACGGCAGCCGCCGCCCCACGATCACCCAGCAGTGGCGCGACGAATGCCGCCGCATGATCGACCGCGACGGCGTCCCCCTCGAAGACGTCCTCGGCGCCATTCGCTGGTCCCAAGGCGACCCGTTCTGGTGCAGCAACGTCCTTTCGATGCCCAAACTCCGCAAGCAGTACGACACCCTGCGCCTCCAAGCCCAGCGCGGCCGCGGCACCGCCCTCGCCCCCACCGGCACAAGCGGCCCCCAGCACACCGGAACCGACGCCCGCATCGCGGAGCACTACGCCGTCCTCGCCGAAATGGAAGCGGAAAGGAACCGCTGATGGACCCCTTCGAAGCCGGCAAACTCCTCCTCACCGCTGCTGCTTTCGACAACAGGCGCCCCTCCAAAGCCGCCAACCACGCATGGGCCGCCGCCCTGCACGACGTACCCGCCGACCCCGACGCGTTCGCAGCAGTCGCCAGGTACTACACCGAGCCCACCCAAGACGGCCGCCTCGACGGCAATCGCTGGATTCAGCCCCACCACGTCCGCCAGATCCGCCGCCAGATCCGCGACGAACGCATCCCCGACGGAGCGTTCACCTACCCTCTGCCCGTCGGCCGTGAGACCGGAGCCGAGTTCGTCCAACGTCGCCGCCAGCAGATCGCCGCCATCGCTGACGGCCGCATCGAAGTCGAACCCATCCTGCAGCTCAAAGGCGGGCCGCACCCGACCGTCGCCGATGCCCTGGCCGGCGTGGGCCGCATCCCCGGCCACGTCCGTGAAGCCCTCGCCGAGGCTCTGCCCGGACGGCGGGCACGCGTAGAAGCCCGTGCGCGCGGTGGCGACGATGCCCTTGCGGTCCCGTGTACCTGGTGTCATGCCGAGGCTCAGAAGCCGTGCAAGCGCCGCCGTGCCGCCCGCGGCGATGCTCCCGGCACCTGGTTCCGGCGGGCCGCCCCGCACCCCGGCCGGGTCGACGCGGCGGCCATTGCCGCCCGGCCGTGTTCCATCTGCGGGGCCTCAGTGGGGCTGCCGTGCGTGTGGCCGGACGGCCGGCTTTACGACGGTGTTCACCCCGTCCGTCGGGGTGCTGCGCTGCCTGCGGCGTGACGGGACGTCGTGACTGTCACGGTGTCTGGCTGAGCGTCATGACGTGGCGTCGTTGGCGCCCTCCTTGGAGCCGAATCGGCCATCGAATCCCCCCGGGCACCCTTCAAGGCTTCGCAAACACGGCCCCGCCCGATCACCCCAACCCAACCCCAGCAGGCCGCACACGCCCCCTTCTCTCCCCGATTTGAGGCCATCATGGCGAACAGAGCCACCGTGCTCCTTGAAGAACCCGCCCGCACGAGCACTCCCCCGCCGACTGCGGGTCGCCTGGCGCAGCTTGTTGACGCTGCCGAGCGCCGCCGTCTGACGCCGGTCGAAGCGGCGGAGTTGCGCCGCGGGGTCGAGCACCTGAAGGCCTGCCTGGCGGGCGCCGGGGCGCAGCTGCGCCGGCAGATCGACGAGGCGGAGCGGGCGCGGGACGACCACGCGAGGGACCTGCTGATGGTGCATCACCCGGCGATGGGTGTGGAGTGTCGGCGGTGCGGCGCGGCGGCGGGCACGTGGTGTCGGCCGGTGGTGGGCCTGGCGATGCCGCGGACGCTGCATGTGGCGCGCCTCGTGGATGCGGGGGCGCTGTCGTGACTGCGTACCGGCTGGACACGGGGCGGTTGCTGGAGTTGGTGGATGCGCGTCGGGTGGAGCTCGGTTGGTCGCGTCGGCGGTTGGCCGCGGCGCTGGGGACGACGTCGGGTGCGTTTACGCGGATGGGGCGCGGTGGGGCGCCGGATTCGAATCTGCTGCTGAGCCTGCTGATCTGGTTGGACTGGGCGCAGGAACTGGCTCTGCTGGCGGCAGGTCGCGGCGAGACGTCGCTGGGGTGTGGGACGTGTTTCGGGTCTCCGCCGGTGGGGTTTTCGTGTGTGCACTGCGGTGCTGTGGGGGTGCGTCCGTGATCGAGGTCTCTCGGATTCTGGTGACGGGGTCGCGGGCCTGGACGGATCGGGCGCAGCTGGAGTGGGCGCTCGGGGTGGCGTTCAAGACGTTTCGGCCGGTCGTGATTGTCCATGGGGCTTGCGAGAGTGGCGCTGACAGGCTCGCGAAGGCGTGGGCCGACCGGGCTGGCATCTTGTGCGACCCGTTTGCGGCCGATTGGGACAACTGCGGGCCGGAGTGCGCGCCTGGGCATCGGCGGAGGCGTCGGGACGGGACGGAGTTCTGCCCTGCGGCTGGCCCGCGCAGGAATCAGGCGATGGTCGACGCCGGGGCGCGGTACTGCCTGGCGTTCCTGCTGCCGGGCAGCCGCGGTACGGCGGATTGTGTGCGGCGTGCGGAGGCGGCGGGGATTCCGGTGTGGCGTTTCCCTGGGGCGGAGCGGTGACCGGGAGCGGGCAGCACGAGGGGCCGCTCGGCGTAGCGGGCCGGCGGCTTGCGGGGCGTGGCGGGTCAGCTGGTGGCTTCGGCGGCCTTGCGCGCGGCTTCGACTTCGCGGCCGACGGTGGGTGCGCGGCGGCGGTTGTCGACTCCGATGGAGGCGGCGAGCTTGCGGAAGTACTCGGAGGTAAGGCCGGTGAGCTTGGCGAGTTCTTGGTTGCTTGCGCCGGCGCGGATGGCGGTTTCGGCGGCTTCCCGCATTTTGGGCTTGAGGTCTTGCTCGGCTTCGTAGGCGCGCTTGTAACTGGCGAAGGTCTTGGCGGCCGTGGGGTCGGGTTCGTAGCTGGTCATGTGTGTCATGGTCTCACGGCTGGTGGTCATCGGGAAGGCCATCGCGTTGGGCTCGAAAAGAATCTTGAAGGCAAACATGTTGGCCTCTTGCATGGCCAACGCGTTGGGCTCATACTTGAGTCATCAGGGCGGCACGAAGCAGCCCAACCCGCAGTCGGGAGCACCAAGATGACCGCCAAGGCTCGCAAGCTCATCCACCGCACGATCACCGCGATCCGCAACGCCGCCCAGATCGCCATCGACACGGCGTACGCGATCCTCGACGGCGACCTGCGCGGCGCGATCCGAACCGGCGACATGCTCGACCGCCTCGGCATCCAGCTCCCCGACGGCCAGGCCTCGTGGTACGGCCGGCACGTCGCCAAGGCCTACCGCGCCGCCCACAACGGCCAGGACGCGCCCAGGGCTTGGGTTCGACACCGGACGACCGGCCGGTGGATCCACCCGTTCGTCTACGCGGCCAACGACCCGGCGCTCATCGAGGGCCTGTTCAGCTACAAGGCCACCGCCGGCCTGATCTCGCAGGCCTCGTTCACGGAGGCCGCCTAGACCATGCAGGCCGCCGACCCGACCAGCACCTCCCAGCTCATCACCATCACGCGCCCGCTCACCGTGACGACCGCCAACGGCAACCCCTTCACCCTTACTGTCGGCCAACAGGTCACGGCCACCCTGATTCCTTGGTGGCCCGGCAAGGCCGGCCTGTACCAGCTGAGTGGCTGCCTGGTCTCCCCTGACGGCCGGCAACTGCGGTACTTCCCCGGCTTCGAGCCGACCGTGCGCGTCGACCGGCTCCACCGTGCCGTCGACCATCCCGAGCCCATGTACCGCCATTGCGACCGCTGCCACGGCACAGGCCGCAACCTCTGGGCCCACAGCTACGGCGACCGCCGGTCCCTCGACGGGCCGACCTGCAAGAACTGCGCCGGTACGGGCCACGCAAGGACGTACGGGGCCACAACCGCCTGACTGTCGCTCCCCGCTCGACGGCTGTGACCCACCGACCGCCGAGCTGTTCGCCGCCAGACCACACGCAGCTCTCAGGAAGGCCCACCCCGTGACCCCCGCCCAGATCCTCGCCTTCGGCATCGTTCACGTCTGCACCCCCGGGCCCACCGGCGGCTGGGACCACGACATCCAGTCCGACCTCGACCTTCGCGACGAATGGCACCACGCCACCCTCGCCGCCGAGTTCGGCTCCGACGAGTGGCGCTGGGCCCGTCACAAGCGCCACAGCGCGGAGACTCGCATCGCCACGGCCCTCGGCATCTACGACTACCGCCGTGCATGGGTCATTCCCGCCTGATCCGGCGACCGAAGACCAACAAAGCCGCCGAGCAGTTCGCCCGCCTCACCCTCGCGGCGTAGTGCTCTGCCCCGCCCACCATGCCACTCAGGAGACCCCGGTGTTCACTCCGATCGAGCTTTCGCTTCCCCGCATGACGCAGTTCGGGCTTCTCGTCCAGTGCCCGGGTTCCTGTGCGCGCTCCACGCATGTCACTACCGAGGGGTGGCGCGCCGGCTACATCCGTATGCACGCCACTGCGCGCGGAGTCCTGTGCACCGGATCCGGCGCAGCATGGACGGCCGAGGCGGCGATCG
The DNA here is from genome assembly GCF_040685975.1 of Kitasatospora sp. NPDC086791. Taxonomy (NCBI): domain Bacteria; kingdom Bacillati; phylum Actinomycetota; class Actinomycetes; order Kitasatosporales; family Streptomycetaceae; genus Kitasatospora; species Kitasatospora sp. NPDC086791. The sequence goes on from NZ_JBFBOC010000001.1 coordinate 603,627, forward strand.
CCCGCGACAGCCAGCTGAATCCCGAGGAGCGCGCCGTTCGGGACCGCACCTATGCCGCCCTGACCGCCTGCCGAGGGTTCGACACCATCACCGGCGAGCCGTGCCACCACCCCATCTGCCACCGCCGAGGAGCTGCATCGTGAACCCGAATCCGTCCGACGCCGAGGTCAAGCTCCTACTCGCCGCGTGCGGCCTGAACCTCCCCCGCGAGTTGAAGCCCTGCGGGACACAGGCCGCCTACCACCGGCACCTCGACCACGACGAAAAGCCGTGCGAGGACTGCACCACCGCGAACCGCGAGTACGGCCGTCAGTTGCGGACCCGACCGCATACCCGGCTGCGCCCCATCAAGCATGGAACACCCGGCGGCGCTGACTCTCACCGCTATCGGGGGGAGGCGGCGTGCGGGGCGTGTGCGGAGGCGTATCGAGCGGATCGCCGTCGACGCTCTGCGGCTCGTCGCGCGGCGGCTTGACGGCCCTTCCGCCGCCGCCGGCAGCCACCCCAGCCGCCTCGACACCTGGCTCACCACCCGACCCGCCGCCTGAGGAGACCACCATGCCGATCCGCCTGTACCGCCCCGCCGTTCGCGGCTGGCGTGCCCCCGAGGGAGCCGTCTACGTCGGCCCCGGCAGCCGCTGGGCCAACCCCTGGCGCTGGCGCACCCGCCAGGCCCTCGCCCGTGTCCCCGCCCTCGACGGGTCCGCCTGGGAGCTGGAGACCCGCATCAGCGCCCCGGACTACCACCACCCGTACAAGCACGCCGACGGCCGGATCACCAGCCACCACGTGCGGTACATGACCCGCGCCGAGTGCGTCGACCTGTACCGGCAGGCCCTCACCGCCCCGACTGGCGAGGTCAGCCTCTGGCAGCGCGGGACCCCGCATCTCACCGTCGCCGATGCCCGCGCCGAGCTCGCCGGTCGCGACCTCGTCTGCCGGTGCGCGCTTGGTCAGATCTGCCACGCCGATGTGCTGCTTGAACTCGCCAACCCCGCCTGAGGAGACCGCCGTGACCACCAACGTGAGCGACTTCCCGATCCCCGCCGGCCCGCTCCACGAGGCCCCCACCGGCTACCGCCCGGCCGCCGACACCCAGGCAGCCCTCCGCGCCGCCCTCGCTACTGCCGGTGTCCACCTCGGCGCCTACGACGAGCAGATCATCACCTGGCTCGCCACGTGGGAGTGGGCCACCGTCGCCCCCATCGCCGCCTGGATCACCCGCGCCAACACCGAGGAAACCCGATGACCGAGCCCCGACCCACCTGGACCCTCACCCGGAACAACCTCGTCGAGCTGATGGAGCTCATCGATCCGTCCAAGCCGCACTACAGGTCACGCATCCCCGCAGGCCCCCACGACCTCAGCGTCGAAATCGACGGCCTCACCATCTGGGCCCACAACGGCATGCCCCGCACCGTCGCCCGCTTCGGCGACACGATCATCCGCTTGCCTGGCGACACCTTCGTCGTCGAGCCGGCCGAGGTCGCGGAGTTCGATGACCGGGACTACTGCCAGGCCTGCTCCGGCACCGTCCACACCTGCGTCTGCTCCGACCAGGTCACCCCGCACCCCTCACAGCTCTGACCACCCACCGCCTGAGGAGAGCCCGATGAGCCGCATTCGCACCGCACGCGATGCAGCACGCCACGCCCAGCACACCCACCTGAACGCCACCGACCTCCGTGCTGTCCACGCCGACGAGCCCGGCGGCAGCCGGCGGCACATCGGATGGACGTTCAACACCGGCGGCGACGGCGGTCACTTCAGCCACGGTTGGGTCCTCACCAACGGCACCATCAGCGCCACCGCCAATCTGTCCCTGCCCGAGGCTCGTGACGAGGCCCGCCTCAACGCCCGGACGCCGCGATGACCACCAACCGGATCGACGAGCTCCAGGCAGCGTGGGATCGAACGATCGCCGAGATCCAAGCGCACGACCCCAAGTGCGGACTCTGTTTTGAGCAGCAGACCGTCCTCGCTGGCCGCTGCAGTACCGGGAGAGGCCTCCGGAAGAAGCTTCTGCAGATCAACGACGAGTACTTGCAAATCACCCGCGCCACCGCCACCGAGGAGACCACCCGATGAGAACCCAGCCCCTCGACCTCGACGCCATCCAGCGACGCATCACCACGGCCGCCCCCGCGCCGTGGGACGCCGAGTCCACCGCGACCGCCCTCGGCGACCTGGCCGCCCTGCTCGCCAGGGTCCGGGAACTGGAGGCCGAGCTGGCCGGGATGACCGACCTGCGTGACCGCGCCCTCGCCCGGCAGGGCGGGCTCCGGGCCGAGAACGAGCGGCTCGCGAAGGACCGCGACTTCTGGCTCGACGTGACCCGCGACGCCCGCAACCTCATCGCCACCGCTGAGACGCCCGAGCAGGCCCTCGACGAGGTGCGTGAGCTCCTCAACCCGTAGCCCGCCCCCAGCGGCCCGCAGACGGCCGCCTGACGGCCCCGCAGCCCCGCACTGGACCACCAGCCCACCCCGCGCCCGAACGGGACGCCACGGGCCGCCACACCCCCGGGCGGCCGGCACCCACCGGCCGCCCCCCACACCCACCACGGAGACACGCCATGGACACCGCCGAGTTCACCCGGCGCCAGATCGCGCTGGAAATCACCACGCTCCACCGCGACGCGGACCGCCTCGCCGAGGAGACCCGCCGCTACGCCGCCACCGTCGGCGCCACGGCCGCCGGAAACCCGGCCCCCGGCGACGCCCGCCGCATCGCCGAACTCGCCCTTCAGGTCGCGCAGCAGGCCGCCCGCGTGCAGGGCATTCAGGACACCGCCGACTACACCACCGACCGTACCGCCGGCGGTGCCCGGTGACCGAAACCCCCAGCCTCCGCGACCGCATCGACTCCGCGATCCGGCCCGCCATGCTCATCGGCCTCCAGGACGCCGAACTCCACGACGAGCCCGGCCGCGAACGAATCGGCGAGTGGGCCGACTCCATCACCGCCTGGGTGCTCGCCGTGGTGCAGCCCGCCCTCGACCGGCTCAGCGCCGAGTTGGACACCATCACCGCCGTCGCCCGTACCAACGCCGCCGCCCACCGCGCCGCCGTCGAGGAATGCGAGCGCCTCCGCGCCGAGATCACCGCCGCCCAGCCGAGCAGCGAGCCCGACACCGACCCGCTCGTCATCCTCTGGGACCGCACCGTCATCCACCCCGGCCACACCGGCGACGACACCATCGTCTGCTGCCTCACCGACGACGGACAGCCCGTCGCCCTCATCCTCGACCCCGAGCACCGCGAGGCCCTCGGCCTGCAGCTCGTCGACCCCGAAGGCGAGTGAGCCCGCCATGGAACCCACGGCCTACCGGTACGTCAGCACCACCGAGACCACCACCGACGACGACCTCGACCTCATCGCCATCGAGCGCGTCATCAACAACTCGAGGCCCCTCCCCACCCTCACCCCCGCCGAACAGCGGATCACCGCCCACCTGATGCACCAGGACGACGTGCCGATCGAGGAGATCGCCGCCCGGGTCGGCGTCGCCAAGAGCACCGTCTCCAACTGGCTCAACCCCGGCCCCAAGCAGCCCCGCCAGCTGAAGCCCTGCCCCTCCCGCGCCGCCTACCTCCGACACCGCGCCGCCGGCGAGGACTGCGAACCCTGCCGGCGCGCCAACGCCGCCGCCGACGCCCGATACCGCCGCACCGGCACCGGCCGCCAGCCCGCCGCCTGACCCCTGCCGCCCGACGCCGCCCGCAACCCGCGGGCGGCCCGACCCTGGAGACCACAGTGACCGACACCGACCCCTACGCCGACTCGCCCGACGCCGGAGACACCAGCGCCTGCAAGTGCCACGGAGCCTGGCACGCCGCCGAACAGCACTGCGTCGACTGGCCGTGCCCCGGCTGCGACGACATCTGCCGACCCGAGACCGGAGCCGAGGCCGAATCCCGCTGACCCGCCCCGGCCTGCCGCACCCGAGGAGATCGCCATGGCCACCTGGACCCGACGCGAGTCCACCGTCCGTCGCATCGAACACGTCCTGCCCACCCCCGCCAACCACGCCGCGCTCTACCAGGCCCTGAACGCCGCCGAACGCCACTACCGCCGCAACCACACCGGCACCGCCGACGACCACGCCCTGGCCGACGATGCGCTGACCATCACCGTCACTGACGAGGCCGTCGTCATCTCGTACGACATCGACGCCGACATGCCCACTCCCGCGCCCAAAGCCTGACCTGCCCCGGCCTGCCGCCGGGTGGGCGGCAGGCCCCAACCACCCACCCAGGAGCCCCGCGTGACCGACCAGCCCGCCGACCTGCTCACCGCCGCAGCCCAGGTGCTGCGCGAAGCCGCACTCAACGCCGAACACGTCAGCCCCGCACCCTGGACGGTCAGCCGCGAACCCAACGAGGGCGCAGGGATGCTCTACGCCGCGTCGGGCGTCATCGTTGCGGACCGAAGCTGCGACGACCACGACGAGTCGGTTGACCTGCCGTACATCGCCCTGATGCACCCCGCCACCGGGCTCGCCGTGGCCCGCATGCTCGACCAGGCCGCCGAGGCGCTCGCCGGTCAGGACGTCCCCGACGACGAACCCGCTCTCGCGGTGGCCCGCGCGGTGCTCGGACAGGACGGCGGCCAGCAGTGACCAACCACCTGCGCGTCAGCAACGGCCGCTTCGTCGTCGATGGCGCCCACGGCTCTACGTACAACGCCAACGACCTCGACACCATCGACGCCAACCTCGAAGACATCAGCAAGCGCGGCCCCGACCACCCCGACATCGACCGCCTGCTCGACGCCCGCCGCATCGTCTCCCTGCACACCACGCTGTTCGGGCCGGACACCGAACCCGAGCCCCCCGCGTGACCGTGTCACCCTGGCTGGTCCTGGCCGGCGCCCTCTACGGCGCCGGCCTCGCGGCAGCACTCCTCGGCCACCTCGACAACCGGCGGCGCCACGACGAGGACCAGCAGGCCGCCCTCGACGACGAATTCGCCCAGCTCATAGCCCAACTCGACGACCCGCAACAGGAGGACTGGGCATGGTGACCAGACCCGAAGCCCTCGCCAAAGCCGTTGCGTGGGCCGAATCCGCCCACGCCTGCTACTCGCGTGCTGCCCGCGCCAACGACGACGCCCGCCTCACCGACACCGGCCGACCGCCCGTCGCCCACCCCAGCGCCGAGACCCGCCGGCTCACCCGCATCGCCGAAACCGAGTACCGGCACAGCCAGATCGAGGCGGCACTCGCCAGCGCCTGGGCCGCCATCGCCGCCGCCACCCCCGAGGAGCCGCAGCCGTGACCGACACGAACGTCACCACCCTCCCCGGCACCCCGCTCACGCGGTCCGAACGCGCGGTTCTCCGCCTCCTCGCCAACGGCCGCACCACGGACCAAGCCGCCCGCGAGCTCTACGTCTCCCGGAACACCGTCAACACCCACATCTTCCGCATCTACCGCAAGCTCGGTGCCGCCGACCGCGCCCACGCCGTCGCCCTCGGCATCCTCACCGAACAGATCAGCCCCGCCGACGTCCACCTCGTCCACCCCCTGAGGAGCGCCGCATGACCAGCGCCTACCAGCAGCAACTCGCCCAGCAACTCCGCGCCGCCGAAGACGAGCTAGCGAAGTGGCGTCGGCAAGGCCGCCGCGCCGACCGCTACCGCGCCGCCTGGCACAACGCCCGGATGCGAGCCAACAGCGCCCGCTCCGACTACGAGTACACTGTCGACCTGGCCCGACGAGACATCGGCTACGTCGACCGCCTAGCCGAGGCCCAGAAAATCCGCGCCGAGGTTGCCGAGGCCCACCTCACCGCCACGGCCAAAGCGCTCGCATCCGCCCACCAGGCGATTACCCGAGACCCGCGTGACTGGGCAAGCGACCGTCGCGACGCCTGGCTGTACGCCCTGCTCGTCGGCTGGAACGACGCCCTCGACGAGGTCGCAGCCCGACACGGGTGGTCAGCCGACGACGTAACCCAGATCCAGGCCTACCGAGAGTCGATCACCGCGACTGCCGCCCTCAACGAGGCGATAGCGGCTCTCCTCGCCGAACTCGCTGCCACGGCCCCTGATCCGCAGATTTTCACGGGTCTGGACTTCCTGTTCAACGCCGCTGCCCAGAGCACCGAGGCCCAGCCGTGACCTGCCCTGACGACGAGTGGGACGGCTGGGATGAGGCCCTGTTCGACCTCGACCCCGACGACTGGGAACCCCTCCCGCCGCCCCGCCCCATCCGCGACGTGGCGGAGCGCCGATGGAGGGTGGGACGTGGTTCGACCGTGGGGCGCAGTTGCGGGAGTGGCGGCGCTGGTTCGCGGTGTGGCGGGACTGCCGGCTGCAACCTGCGGAGTTCGCGGCCCGAAAATCCGCCGCGCAGCATCTGGACGACCGCATTCCGCAGGCGTAGCGTTCCCCGCCACAAGGGGTGGCACCCGGGCAACCAACCCCGCCCGGGCCCTGTAGGCGGTCGCGCCAGGCCGTCGACACCGCTGCGCCCTGCCGCTTCCCAAGGGCGGCAGGGCGCACCGCTCTCAGCCCTTTGCCTGCGGCTCCTCAGGTTCCAAGCGCAACTTCTTCGCCGTCAGACCGGCATTGCGAGCGCGCATCGACTGTCCCGTGTCGTACGTGAACAGCGTGACTTCCTCCCCCGCCAGTGCCTGCAGCGTGAGCGCCTGGTCGACGATCTCGTCGTCGGCGATGGGGAGCCGAATGTGGCCAGGCTGATCAAACAACAGCTCGACGGTCACCTTCGATCGCGGCAGCCCACCAGCGGCCGCCTCGGACAAGTCCAGGTCTCGCAGGACGGCAACGGATGGCCGGCCCGAGGAGAAGAGCCGGTCCAGGACCGCAAGACTGTATCCGGCTCGCCATCTGACCTGCTGCTTGTTGTGCTGCTTCAGGTTGTCCAGCTCGTCGATGACGACCATGGGGACGACCAGGTTGACAGGCTCGTCGAAGATGTTGGTGAGCGCCCGGTAGTCTATCTGGTCGAACTTGTCCGGGTGGTTGAGGAACATGCCGGTGTCGAAGACGATGTTGCGCCCGGCCTGCTGGCGCCTCCTGGCGGCAGCTTCGAGCGCCTGGGCGGCCTCGTTCAAGTCGTCTGTCCTCTGACGGAGTTCGAGGTTGACGAGCCCGTTGGCGAATCGGACGGCATCGGGTGAGGCCAGGATGGCGACGTTGGCGAGTATCTGGGCGTGCCGACTGGTGAGGATGAGCTTGTCGAGGTCGCGGTCGGCGATCTGGCCGGCCAACCGTCCGACAGCGTCGTTGGCCCACTCCAGGTACTTCAGGAGCCGCGGGAGTGTCTCACGAGGTCCTGAGGTGTAGAGGTTCTGGACGTCGTCGCGGGTGTTGCGGAGGGCTTGGAGGATGTTGTCGCGGTGGGTGCCGGGGCGGGGCGTGATGAGCATTTTCGGATGATGCCAGGGGCTGCTGACAGCGGGCGACGGTTTTGCGGAACGGGTTCTTCGACTTCTCATGCCCGGGGCGTTGATCCGGGCAGGCGTTGGGCGTACCGTCCTTACCTGCAGGGCCCCTGCATGCCTCCCACGGCAGCAGCCCCGCTCCGGGTTGGACGGGGCGGGGCTGCTTGCATTTCTACGGCCTAGCTTCGAGTCGCCAGGATCGAGGTGATCGGGCCAGCGAGCGTGCGCCCTCTTGTGTCCTCGAACATGAAGCCCGCGATCCGGTCTTCCATGTCCTCGATGAGCTGCTCGTAGGGCCCGTTGCCGCCAGTCACGAGCTTGTAGGACCCAACTCGAAATGACTCGTGGCGGACCTCGTGCCAGCCGTCGACCAGAAGAACTTCCGTCACGGTGGGGGCGGCGATCCGGATCGTGGCGCTCATCGGGCGAGGACCACCTGGAGCTCGGTGTCGTCGCAGCCAGCTGCGATCTGGTGCAGGGCGCCGGCTTCGCGCTGGTCGACGCTCAGGCCCCAGCGGGTCTTTACCGCGGTCCAGTCGGCCAGGTAGGTGCAGCGGTAGTCGGTGGCTGGCGGGAGCCACTCGGCGACGTCCTTGTCGGCCTTGGAGCGGTTGCTCTTCGCGGACACGGCAATCAGAACGCGCGGCTCGTCGAGATCGTTGGCGTAGCGCTCGCGGTCTTTTGCGGTCCAGGTGGAGGCCCCGCTGTCCCAGGCTTCGGCGAGGGGTACGACGTGGTCGACGTCGAGCTGCTTCGCGTCGGTGAGGACGAGGTTGTCGTACGGGGAGATCCAGGTGCCGCCGAGGAGGGTGCAGTTCGGGCCGACAGCTGGGGCTTCGACGGCTTCGGCGATGAGGACCTTCTTGCGGGTGTCGCAGCCGTTCTTGTCAGCGTCGATCCAGTGGCGGAACTTGGTGCGTTCGTAGCCTTCGCGGTTCTCGTCGGCGATGGGCAGATTGTCGATCGCGGCGCGCAGGGTGGTGGTGACGGTGTCACCGGCTGCGCGGTGGTGTGAGGCGGCATGGGCAGGGGCTGCGATGCTGAGGAGGGCAGCGGCGGCGGTGACGGCGGCGAGGTGGAGGCGCAGACGCACTGAGGTTCTCCAGGTGGCGGTGGACGGGCACCTGGAGAACGATCACGCCACTGGGGCCGTCACGCCCAGCGCCGCTCCTCCACGTGATACCGCTTCTGTGCGACGTGTGAGGCCACCAAGGTCGTTTCGCCGACCTCGCTCCAGGACTTCCAGTAGCCGGAGCCGCCGTGGTGCTCGCCCATGCATTGGCAGTCGCAATCGTCGTGCTTGGCGTTCTGGCACCGCTCGTCGCAGCGACTGTTGATCCGGAAGTCGATCAGGACTTCGACGGCGCCAAACCGCTCGGCGAGCGCATCGACCAGGACTCGCATGTGCGGACGGGCGATTTCCCACTGCTTTTCGGTCCGGTTCCACTCAGGTCGCACCATGTCGCCCAGCTGCTGGTGGATCCAGGCCCTGTTCCCTACCCGGTAGGGCATGCGAACCGCGAGGCGAGCGGTACCGACCGGGCGGTGCACGGTTGGAACGCTCGCACGGTCAGCTCGATCCGTCACGGTTCTCCTATGCGGTATCTGATCCTCAGGCCCTGGCGGCGAGGAAGTTCGCGTTGTCTGTGCTGATGCTTTACGGGAGTGATGCCGGTTACAGCGGCATCGGCAAGCAGGTCCTTCACCGCGGCCGCGCGCCTACGCTCGGCCGCTTCCCGGATGCCGAAGAGGGGTGCGAGAACGGACCGCTCGAACCCTTCGGGCTTCGTGAGGGTGAGCGCCTCAAGAAGGGTCCACCAGTCGCCGCGCCCCTGGGCGGCGCGGAGGTACTTGAGGTGGGTCCGGAGGGACTCGACGTCCTCGTAGAGCGCGTGGTGCTGCGCGGACAGGCTAGCGGCCCAGGCAGGGCGTTCGGCGGGATCAGCGGGGATCTGCGGGAGACGGAACAGGGCCTGGGCGAGGTGGATCTCGTTGTCGTCAATCCAGGTCTCGGCTTGTTCGGCAATCACCTGAATCTCGTCGGGGGTGAGCTGGCGGGCGGCGTGGCCAGCGGGGAGGAGGTCATCGGGGTGAACTCCGAGGTGCTGGGGCATGTGGGCTCCGATCAGCTGGCCGGGGTGGGTGATGCTGTCACAGGGTGGGACTGGTGTCACCGGGGTCGGTGACGATTCCGTGATGCATGAGGTGGCAGGCCATGGCCCGCTCGGTGAGGTCGAAACGTCGGGCGAGGCGGGTGACGAGTTCTGCCGCGGTGTCGGCCTCGGCCTGGCGGGCCTCTTTGCGGAGCAGAGACTCCGGGGCGAGCAGGCCGAGTGCGTAGCGGTTGGCTTCGGCTTCCTCACGGTCGGTCGGGATCGCGGGCGGCGGCGGGTTCAGGAGCGGGCGCTGGTCGGTGTCGAGGAACAGCGGCCGGCCGCGGTGCAGCTGGTGGTGGCCGATGCTGTGGGCGATGGCCAAGCGCTGCGTCGCGGGAGAGTGCGCGGTGTTGACGCCGATGACGGTCTGGCCTTCTTTGCGGAGCAGCATGACGCGCACGTCGGGTACGGCCGGCTGCTCGACGATGGTGATGTCGAGGAGCTGGGCGATGCGCCGGGGGTCGACGGGCCAGGCGTCGAGGGTGTACTTGGCGAATAGCGTCGCAAGCGCGGTGTCGACGCGGGACATCAGGTGTGGGCCGACTTGATGACGCGCAGCTCGTGAGCGTGGCACAGGACGGGCCCGATGAAGAAGCCGACCTGGTTGACGGTCCAGCGGCCTTGGGTGAGCTCGCTGGGCGGGACCTCGTCGACGATGTAGCCGGTGCGGCCGGCGGCGCGGGGGTCGTCGGCACACGAGGTGATCTCGACCTTGTCGTCTCGGTTGAACACGACGCTTGCTCCTTCGGTCAGGGCTCGGCGGGGGCCGGTTCGACGGTCTCGACGGTCGGCTTACACGAGCCGGCCGCGGGTGGCCGGACGCAGGTCAGCCGTAGGTGGCCGCAGGCACCGCAGTAGTTGCCGTGTGCCCGGGAGTACGCGGGCCGGCCGACGGTGCCGGCGACGTACCAGCGGGCGTCGGCCCCGCACTCCGTGCACGGGTTGGTCCGGCGGGGGCGTCCGCAGGCCGCGGCGGTGCCGGCCGACGCGCGCTCCCAGCTGCCCCAGGTGGCGGGTTCCCCTTGGTGGGTGGCGGGGAGGGCCGGCGGTCGATGGTCGGTCATTGGGCGAACACCTCCGGGTGGGCGGCTTTCCAGTCCAGCCAGTGCTGCATCGGCCGCTTGCTGATGGTGTGGATGCGGTCCATGACCTGGACAAGGGTGAGCGGGCCCAGGCCGTTGGTGTCGTCGTACTCGTGACCGCGGAAGCTGGGGCGGACAGGAACGAACATCGGCCCGCGCCGCCAGGAACGTTGCCGGTAGCCCCAGTCGCCGTCGCCGTACTTGTGGAACGTGTAGCCGTTGGCGCCGCCGTCGACGTCGAGGGGGCGTTCGGCGAGCCGCTTCTTCCAGAGGGTGTCGTACCAGTGGTCGATGTACTCGGCGAGGAACGAGGCGAGGATCAGCGTTTCGGTGTGGGTGGGGCGGGCTTCGCTTTCGTGGTCGAAGGTGAGGATGTAGTTCCAGCGGGCGTGGGGGCTGGCGACGGCGATGCGGTGGGCGGTGAGGAGGTCGTTGCGGTCGGCATCGTCACCGAAGGGCCAGGCGGTGGTCACGGTCCGATCCATTCCGTCTTGTGTTCGGGGCAGTACCACACGTCCCGCGTGACGCCGTCGAGGTCTTCGAATTCGTCGCCGTTCCTGCCCGCGTAAGCGCAGTCATCCTCAGCTCGGGGGCAGGCGCAGATGCTGATGCAGCAGGGGTCTTGGAGGCTGCACTCGTCTTCGATGCACTGCTCGTCGGCGCAGTACGGGGCGTCCCCGGCGGTCACGGGTGCTCCTCACGGTCGATGGTCTGCAGGTTCAGGCGCAGTTCCGGGCCGATGGCGATGCTGTGGTTGAGGTTGCCGTCGTCCCACTCCAGCTCGATACCGCCTTCGAGCGTCGGGTAGAGGCACAGTGGCCCGGCCCAGTCGGCGAGGACGTTGATGAGCAGCGAAGCGCGGGCGGCCACAACGGGGCTGAGCGGCACTCCTTGCCCATCGAGCCAGCCGGGCTTGAGGGCCATGAGCTCGTGGAGGCGGGTCCACAGCTTGGGCCGGACGTCGGTCACTGCTGCCAGTCCTCGTTGGGGTCCTTCCCGTCCCACAGCGTCAGCCCTTCCTCGGAGATCACGGTCTCCAGCTCGCGCCCCAGCTTCACCGTGCTCCACGGGCTGGCGGGTTCGAGGGCGCGGGCGACTGCCTTCACCAGGACCTGCTCGGCGATCTCCAGTGCCGTGCTCCAGTAGCGGGTGTGCGGCCGGTAGCGGGCGATGACGACGGCGATGCCGTGGCCGTTCGGGTCGGCGATCGTGAGGGTGGTGCCCTGGGTGCAGCCGATGTCGTGGGACTCGAAGTCGAAGGCCAGGGTGCCGCGGTCGTTGGTGATCTCGATGAGGTGCCGGACGCGGGAGGTAATGGTCACGGTTGCTCCTGGATGAGTTCGGCGCAGTAGAGGGCGAACTTGCTGCTGTAGTCGTAGTGGCCGGAGGCCATGCTCTCGACGCGTTCGACAGCTCCGATCGGGACCAGTGTGAGGCCACGTTCGGCGCGGGCCGCGTTGACGGCCTGGTGCATGGTCTTGCGCTCGTAGATGACCCAGCCGAGCTCCCCGTCGGTGACGTACTCGCGGGCGGCGCGTTCCTGCTGGGCCGCGGTCAGGGTGTTGAGGGGCCGGTCGCGGAGGGCGAGCTTCTGGTCGAGCTGGTGCGGGGTGATGGTCACGACGCTTACTCCTTCTCGTAGTTCGGCCAGGTGTGCCCGTCAGGGTCTTCGCAGTCGCCATCGTGGCGGGGATCGAGGATGCAGAAGGTTTCCTGGCCGATCCCGTTGTGGTCCATGGAGTCGCAGTGGGGACCGGTCCCGATGTGGGCTTCCCGTTCGGCTTCCAGGGCATCCAGGGTGGCTTGTGCAGCCAGTTCGCCGTTTTCGCGGTTACGGCGGTCGATCCAGCCGCGCCGTGCTGCTTCGGAGCGGACGGCGCGCGCTTCGGGGGTGTTGCGGCGCGCCTTGGCGGCTTGGCGTCTCGCCTCTTCGGCGGCGGTGAGGGCGGCATCCAGGCGCCGCATGAACGTCCAGATTCCGTCCGGGTCGGTCACGGCTGCGCCTCGTTGTTGCAGCCGATCTGGTGGTCGCCGCCGGTGCCGGTGCACGTCGGGCACGGCAGCGCCGGAGAGGCAAGCAGGAACTCGTGGATCCGCCGGTTGTACTTGGCGTCCGCGAGGGCGTGATGCTCACCGCCGTCCTGCTGCGGAAGCTTCGGGTCGCCGGCCTGCCAGGCGAGGGACTGCAGTTCGTGGAACCACCGGGGGATGTCCTCGGGCATGCGGGACCAGTCGTTGCCCCAGAGGGAGTGGAGGCGGCACAGGTCTTGGGCGCCGTACCAGGCGTGAAGGTGGGCGGGTTCGTGGTCGCCGAAGTAGCGGGTGATGTCGTCCCGGATCTGCGCGAGCGGTTTGACGTCGGGGTGGAAGTGGTCGAGGAAGCTGGCGTTGTTCTTCGGCAGGTGGGGCCAGACGTGTTTGCCGAGCCAGGGGTGGAAGGCGACGTCGGGCAGGTTGATGTTGGCGTTGATGGCGTAGTAGTCGCGGCCGTGGTTGTCGGTGAGGGCGATGCTGATGAGGCCGCCGGTGGTGGGGTCGGTGGGGATGAACTCGGTGTCGAGGTAGACGTTGCGAATCACCTGGGCTCCTTCGTCACGGCTTGGCGGGGTGCGAAGTTGAGGGTGGCGTGCCACATGTCGCTCGGGTCGCTCTCGTATCGGACGTCGGCGACTTGGTAGCGGGTGTCACGGTCATGGTCCTTCTGGAGGAGCAGGTAGTCGCCTTCGCGGATGCGCGGACCGATGAGCGGGCCCCAGCCGGAGACCTTGAGTTGCCGGCCGCCGTCGGCGGTCCGAGTGACGGCGTAGTCGTGGCCCCAGACGCGTTGGCCGGGGCCGTAGTTGTGGGTGGTGTTCACGCGTGGTCTCCGTCTCTGACGCAGGCCTCGTCACGGAGGCGTTCGAGCTCTGCGTGGTCTCGTTCTTGCGTGTGTGCGATGAAGCCGCGGGCGGCCTGGCGTCGGGTGCAGCTGTGGTCGGGCAGGGTCTCCAAGGTGCGGGTGGTGACCATGGTGTGGCAGTCGGAGCAGCGGATGCGGCCAGTGCGCTGCCACTCGGCTTCCTCCGCGGCGATCTGGTCGTGGTCGGCGTTCACTGCTGCTCCCCCGCGGCCTTGACGGCCCTGTATCGGGCGACCGTCGGGTGCCGTTCGTCCCAGCCGGCTTGTTCCGCGTCGTAGCTGCCGATGGCGAGGTCATCGTGGACATTCCAGCCGACGATGACGCACCCGTAGGGGATGTCCGCGGTCATGGCGACGCCGGTGTCGAAATCGTCGTCGGGGTAGTCGTCCATGTCGATGAGGTGGAAGCCGGCTTGGGTGAGGCTGTGGCGGACGGCGTCTTCGAGGTCGATCAGGGCGGGGCTGGCGGTCACTGTGGCTCCGCTGTGAGGTCGATGGTGAGCTGGCCGGCGGCCTCGATGGCGGCTCGGCGGGTGGCGGATGCGGTGTGCCGGTGGTGGTCGCGGTCGTAGTGCAAGTGGCAGCCCTGACACATGGCGCGGAGGTTCGCTGGCTTGCAGTTCTCCGGCGTGTGGTCGAGGTGGGCGACGGTGAGCACGACGCGCGAGCCGGTGCCGTACGCCTGACCGCCGTTGATGTTCGGGCAGCGGCCGTCGTGGGTGCCACGGCCGCATTCGCCGAGGCACTCGCAGCGGCCGGCGGCCCGGTTGGTGCGGATGTCGAGGCTGATGGTGGGCCAGTCGGCGGGATAGCGGTCGCGGTTTTCCGGGCGTATCGGCACGGCGTCTCCTCGGTCAGGCCGCTGCGCTCTGGACGGCGGGCGGAGTCACTGCTGTTCCTGGGTTCCGATGTACTCGACGCCCAGCACCATTCCGGTACCGGCTGAGGAGGCCGAGGTCGGCGCCCAGCCGACCTCGATGAACTGGGCTGCGACGTGCCCCGGAACCCAGTCAGTACCGCGGGCCGGGTCGGACATCCACGTGGCCAGATCGTCGGCGGTCGCGAAGACGGGGCTCTTCGGGGAGCCTTCGGTTACGGTCTCCCACAGCTGCCAGCCGTCACCTACGGGCGGTTCAGCCGGCTGCCACGCTTCGGCCTCGGCCCGCTGGCCCGGGTAAGCCTCGACCGATCCGTGGCCCTGACAGCGTGTACATGTGTCACTGACGCCGTCCCTGGCGCAGCGAGCCCGGATGACGACGCTCGCGTTGATGCTGTCGTGGCCCATGCCTCGCAGCGACCACTCATTGACCTGGGCGGCAGTGGGAATGACGAGCGGCTCGATGGGCCGCCAGCCGTGTTCGTAGCTCCATGTGTGGGTGAGTTCCCTAAGCCGGTCTTCGGCGACGAGAGCGTCCACGTCCTGCTGGCTGAGGTGGTGACCCCACTGGCGGTTGAACAGGTCTGCGAGCCGCTGCGCCTCGCGGACGATCGCGGTCTCGCCGGTGCCGTAGTAGTCCGGGGCCTGCTCGACGTTGCGTTCGGCGAACGCCCGCACGGCCGGGGTGTCCGGGCGCAGCAGGGTGGAGCCGGTGCCTTCGGGGTTGAACGGTGCCTTGCCGTACCACTGACCGTAGAGGTGTTCGGCATGCTCCGAGTAGCCGCGGCGGCAGTCGGGACACTCATTGCCGTAGAGGGTGTCGGGCATGAGGTAGCCGTGCCAGACCTTGCCGATCGGCCAGTCGAAGTCGAGGGGGACGCGGCGGACTTCGCGGCTCACTGATGCTCCCCCGGGCAGGTGCCGGCCCGCTGGCCCGCGTTGCCCAGCCGGGCACGAATCTCCTGGGCGTACTGGGCGGATACGCCGTGCCGGGAGCAGTAGTCGTCGAGGTCGTCGGCGAACTCGTAGGCGGCTTTCTCGACGGCGCGGAGGCGGTGGACCTCGGCGAGCAGGGCGCCCATGTCGTCATGTGCGTGGAGGACGAACCGGCGGTTCTCCTCGGCGTACGGGGCGTTGAACTTGAGGACGCCGATCTGTCGGGGGTGGCCGTCGATGTGCGTGCGGACCGTGTCGCGGTCCTTGTGAGGCTCGGGGTCGAGGTGCCAGTGCCCGCCCTCGGCGGCGGCGTAGCGGTCGTGGATGGCTGCGAGCCACTGATCGGGCAATCCGCCGTGCGGGAGGGCTGCGAGGGACGTGTTGGGCTGGTCGGCGCTCATTACTGTTCCTTGTGCTTCTCGTAGGCGGCAATGATGGCGGGCAGGGCGATGGCAAACGCGCTGGTGTCCCAGTAGCCAGCGAAGTAGCCGCCGGGGGATGCGCAGGAGTCGGGCCACTCGCGGCAGTAGCAGACGTCCTCGTGGTAGTGGTCGTTGAGGGCCTTGTTGCCGATGTCGGCAAGGTGGTCGAGCAGGCTGGCGGGAACGTCGCTCTGGTCCATGCGGGTTGCTCCTATGCGGGGTAGCGGATGACGCGGGGACCGGCCTCGATGCCGGCTCGGCGTTCGAGCTCTTCGGCCCAGCCTTCGTCGCTGTTGCGGCGGGCGGTGGCCCGGTCGATGGCGTCGCGGAGTGCGGCCTGCGCGGCGGTGTTACGGCGTTCCGCGAGCGCGTACTGCAGTGCGTCGAGCCGATCGGTCTGCTCCTGTGCCGCGTCGACTCGTGCGGCGGCTGCACTGATCTGGCCCCAGGCGAAGAGCAGGTAGTCGACGGTGTTGTGTTCTTCGAGAGCTCGCTTGGCCTCGCTGTTGAGGCTGCGGCGAGCGTCGATGAGTTCGCTGTGCCGGTTGGCGAGGGCCTGCTGCTCGGCGGTGAGACTGTCGTGCCAGTCGTACCAGCCGACGCCCTTCGGGATGTCGCCCAGCTGGGCACGGAGGCTCGCGACCTCGCGGTTGAGGCCTGCGCGGGCGGCCTTGAGGATCGCCGGGATCAGTGCGCGGGCCTCGGCGAGTTCGTCAGTGGCGAGCCAGTCGGCCGGCCTGTTGCTGACGCGTTCTTTGGGGGCGCAGGCAGTGCGGACGTAGTGCTCGGCGTTGGCGGCCCATTCTTCGCGGGTGGGCCAGAAGCGGTTTGTCACTGCGGACTCCTATTGCCGCGAGTGTCTATTTTCTAGACACAGCCAGCATTTCACACCCGCTCACACTTGTCTAGAAAGTAGACGGGCGGCATGGGACCATGGCGCCCATGAGCACCGAACACTGGCCCCAAGCCCTCAGAACCCGCGCCCTCAAGATCCGTGCGCAGCTCGACGCCCTCGACGACGAGATCCTCCTCGCCCACGCCGCAGGCCTCTCCTGGCGCGACATCGGCACCTCCGCCGGCATCAACCACGAAAAGGCCCGCCAGGCAGCCGGCCGGGTCGCCAAACGACCCGACCGGAAGCCCCTGCCACCCCTTCCCGGCGCCGGGTAGCCGCTCAGGCCGCGCGGCGGGCGTCGTCGTACTCGGCGAACGCCTTGGCGGCCTGCTCGATGTACCGGCACTGCCAGCCGCACTCGCCGTCGGTGGCGTGGAACTGCAGGTGCAGCTCCTCAGGGCTGGACCAGGTCACGTCGGACGGCGTCTTCCGGGTGCGGGAGCAGGGCCGGAACATCCACTGGGCGAGGAACGTGACCGGGTTGTCGCGGCAGTCGCGGCGGGCGGCGTGGGCGTGGAGCCAGCGCGCGAACGTCATCTCCAGCCGGATGGCCGGGGGTTCGCCGGCGCCGGGGCAGGTGGTGCAGGCGACAGGACCGCGGGCGGTCACGGCGAAGACGATCGGCCCGTCGGGGTCGTACGGGATGGGGTGGCGCTTGACGCACCCGTCTTTGCGGATCGGCAGGGTCTGCTCACACGTACCGCAGATGCCCTCAAAAGGGGGCGAGAATGGCCTCACGACACCTCCCCCTCCCCCAGGTCCAACGCGACCCGTTCGGCCGCCACAGGGGCCTCCTGGGGCTTTCGCTCGGTCACATCACACCGCCGAGCAACTCGCCGTCCACCGCCGCCAGGCGCAGCCGGGCCCGCTGCGGCACCGGCTCCCGCCCCGGCACAGGCCAGTCATCCGCCCGAAGCCCGTACACCGGCGGCTCCCAGCGCTCCCCCATGTAGAACCGGTACACGTACTCCCAGTCCGAGTCGAAGTAGCACGGCATCAGGCCGCCAGCGTTCGGGATCGGCTTCGGCGCGAGCTTGTTCGGCTCGACGAGTTGGCGCTGGGTGCGGTTCTGCTCGGCGCGGTGCCGGGTGCAGAACCAGTGCGGCTTGTGCCAGCCCGTCTCCGGCAACTTCTCGATGACGTAGTCGCTGGCCTCCGCGCCGCACACCTTGAGCCGGTTCCGGAAGTCCTCTTGATGCTCCGAGGGCTGGCCCGGCCCTTCGAACGTCAAGCTGAGCAGCGACTGCTGGACAACCGGCGCGGGCTCCTTGAACGGGCGCAGACGTGGCGCCGCGCAGCGCTTGAACAACTCGTCGTCCTGCTGACTGAACGGGCGGTGGATTGGCGACTCGTAGCGGGGAACGTCGTTCGCGATGAGCTTTCGGATTCGCCAGCCGCCGATCCGGTTGTGACCGAGCAGCTTCGACGCCGCGGTGAACGGCTTCTCGTCGTCCTCGCGCGGGTGGGTGAGGACGTAGGCGAGGGCGAGGAGGAGTTCCTTCGCCTCATGGTCGGCGCGGTCGTCACGGTAGATCCTGGTGGCGTAGCGGTCGAACTCGCTTCCACCGCCGTCGCTGTTCTTGCGCTTGCGCTTCGGGCCGGGCGGGAGTTGGTGGGCGTGGGCGAGGTGGAGGGCGGCACCCATCGGTCAGTCCTCCTTCGAGGTTCGGGCGGCGAGCAACGCGGTCGCGGCCCGGTTCTGGCCGAACCGGTACCAGTGCTGGTCCGCGCCAGCCGCCGGAAGCGACGGCAACCGGTGGATCACGGCCACGGCTTCGGCAAGCGTCTCCTCGCGAACCTGCGCCGCGTACTCGTCGAGCAACTCCGCCGCCTGGGCAGGCAGCAGGAAGCTGACATGGAACGCCCGCTCGATCCGCTCACGCGGGCTGCGCTTCGACCTGGCCATCAGTCAGTCCTCCTTCGAGTTTCGGGCGGCGAGCAGGATCTCGCTGGCCTCGTAGATGCCATCCGTCTCGTTCGGGGAGACCACAGCCTTCCGCAGCATCTCGGCAGCCTCGGTCAGGGTGCGGTCGCGGGCGGCGGCCAGTTCGGCGCGGAGGCGGTCGGCCTCTACGCGAGCGGCGTCCCGGTCAGCCTCGGCACGGCGCCGGAAGTCATGCGCGGTGGGCCGGTGGCGTCTCTGGACGGTGAGGGTGTACGAGTCCTCGGGGTGCTGGCCGTCCTGGATGTCGAGGCTGACCTCGGGCGGGAACGTGGCCTCGGTGGTGAGGTAGTTCTCAGCGCCGGCGTCGTCGAGCATGGCGCGCATCGAGGCGACGAGGATCAGGAGCATCTCCCGGGCGGGCTCGATCTCCAGGCAGACCCTGCCGTCCTGGACGGTGAGCCCCTTCAGCATCGTCTGGCTGGTGACGCCTTCGGCGATCTCGGTGGTGAGCTCGTCGATCACTCTGGCAAGCCGGTTGATCTCGGCGAGCATCGCGGCGTAGTCGTCGCGGATGGTGCGGGCGGTGAACTGGCTGGGGCGCTCGCCGCGGTCACGGATGTCAGCAAGTCGGGCCGTGGTGAGCGGCGGATAGGCGTCGGTCACTGGTCTCCCCCACCGGTGTCGTACGCGCGGGCGGTGACGGTCACGGTGCCGTGGTAGCCAGCGGCGCCAAGAGCGGTGTCGATGATCTCGGTGATGTGGTCGGCCTCATCCTCGCTGTCGAGGTTGCCGATCCACACGTCGGCGATGGCGTAGTGGCTGGACATCGGTCAGTTCTCCTTGGTGGTCGGGGTGCGGATCCAGGTCTCCAGCGCGTCTGCGTAGGCACGCCGGGCCCGGTCTGCGACCCCCTTCGCCTTCGCCTGGGCGGCGCGGGCCTCCTCGACCTGCCGACGAAGAGCGGCGAGATCGGGCGCGTGGACATCGACCGCGTCGGCGAACGTGGGCTGCAGCTCCAACACCTTGACGAGCTGAACCGCGGTGCGCTTGCGCGGGCCGTCGAGGCAGAGGAGCAGGAACTCCCGGGTGCCGCCGGGGGTGGTGAGGTCCATCAGCCCTCCAGGTATTCGGGCTTGGCGCTGCGGTCCACCAGGTCCTCCAGCGGTGTCGAGCCGTTCGCGACCTCCAGCAGCCAGTCCCCGTGGCACGGCGCGCCAACGCGGCACCAGCACATCAGCGTCCGGCCGGCGAGCTCCTCGCGAATGACCCGGAGGAACTCGACGTCGTGGGTGCGGGAGTTCTGGAAGCACGCGACGGCCTGCTCCGCGGTGAGCGGCGCGTGCGGGCGGCGGTCGATCCAGCCGCCGGGAAGGACAGTCCAGCCGCGGAGGTCGCCGACGCGCCACGCGTTGCCCCAGGCGCTACCGCGGCCGACGTACACGGCGTTCTCGGGTGCGCGCCAGCCTTTGGTGCGGAGGCGTTGGATGCGGGCGGGGGTGGTGACAGTCATGGTTGATTCCTCCCGATCTGAGATGAATTGTTCCAGTTTTGCGGGCATGCGGATAGCCCCGCGACGGGAGTGATTGGGCGCCAGAGGCGCCCGCCCGTCGGCCCCGCTACTCGTTGGGCAGCTGCTGGGCAGTCAGACCGAGGGCTGCCGCAACCGCGGCCAGCCGCGTCATCGGAGACAGCTCCTCCCACTCGACAGGCTCCGGCGCCTGCGGCTCCCTCCGTGCCTGCTCGGCCGCGATCCGCTCATACTTCTGCCACTTCTTCAGGCTGATTTCCCAAGCCATGTGTGGCTCCTTTCGTGTTCGGCTGTTTGATGTCATGGGCAAGCACGAAATGCTGCGGGCGTGCGGGTAGCCCGCTGACGGGACGAAACGCGCTCAACTCCGCCTGAGGTGTAGGGTCTCGCCGCTTGTGTCGGACGGCGGCCTCATGACCTGCAGCTTTGTCAGCAGTCTCACGACGTGTCGGACGCTGGAGTCTCACGTCCGTGTCGGTTGTTCGGTGGCTCACCTCGTTCGATGGCGCCTGTCGAGCCTGTAACCGGGGCTGTCTCACGACCGGTGTCGTATCCGACTTCCGATCCGACATCGCGGTGAGATTCCGACGCGGAGCGAGAGACCCTACAAAATCAGGCACCTTCGGGGGCCATGTCTACGAACCGGGAGTAGTGCAGCTGGCTGGCCACCGTGATCGTCGCCGTCGGCCCGTTGCGGTGCTTCCCGACGATCAGGTCGGCCTCGCCGGCCCGCGGGGACTCCTTCTCGTACGCGTCCTCCCGGTGCAACAAAATGACCATGTCCGCGTCCTGCTCGATCGACCCGGACTCGCGCAGGTCCGACACCACCGGCCGCTTGTCCTGCCGCTGCTCCGGTCCGCGGTTCAGCTGCGACAGCGCGACCACCGGCACGTCGAGTTCCTTGGCGAGCGTCTTCGCGCCGCGGGAGATCTCCGAGACTTCGAGCTGCCGGTTCTCGGCCTTTGCGCCACCGGACTGCATGAGCTGCAAGTAGTCGATGATGACCAGACCCAGCTTGCACTTCTGGGCCAGCCGGCGAGCCTTCGTCCGGACGTCCATGCCGGTGAGCTGGGGCGAAGCGTCGATGTACAGCGGGGCGTTCCGGACGTCGTCCATCCGCCGGGCGACCCGCATCCAGTCGTCGTCGGTCAGGTTTCCGGAGCGGATCCGGTCGAGCAACACCTTCGCCTCGGCGGACAGCAGACGGTCGTGGATCTCGCCACGGCTCATCTCCAGGCTGAAGATGACGGTCGGCAGGCCGTGCTGGATCGCGGCGGAGCGGGCGAAGTCGAGGGCGAGGGTCGACTTCCCCATCGCCGGCCGGGCCGCCACCACGATCATCTGGCCGCCGCGCAGGCCCCCGGTCAGCGCGTCGAGGTCGGCGTAGCCCGTCGGAACGCCGACGAGCTTGCCCTGGTTCGCCTTGCGGGCCTCAATATCGTCGAGGTGCGCCTCCATCGTGTCGGCGACGCACAGCATGTCCTCTTCGGCGTGCTCGTCGGCGACCGCAAACAGCTCCTTCTGCGCGGCGTCGACGATCTCCCGAACGTTGCCCTCGCCGGCGCGGCCCATCCCGGTGATGCGGACGCCCGCGGCAACCAGGCGGCGCAGCACGGCCTGTTCCTGGACGATGCCCGCGCAGTAGGCGGGATCCTGCGACGCCCTCTGCAGCAGCGCGTGAAGGTACGGGGCCCCGCCGGCGCGCTGGAGGTCACCGGTTCGAGCAAGCTCGGCACCGACGGCAATCGGGTCGGTGGGTTCACCACGGGAGAACAGGCGGACGATCGCGGAGTGGATGAGCTCGTGGGCGGGCCGCATGTAGTCGCGCGGCTTGAGGATGGAACAGACCTCTCCAACCGTGTCACGGTCGAAGAGCATGCCAGCGAGGGCGGCCTGCTCGGCCCACATGTTGTCGGGGCCGCCGTCGGGGATGACGTCCGAGTCGGGCTCGTGGTCGTCGTGCGGCGGTTCTACGAGGTACATGGCCACGGGGGCTCCTGGAGATTCAGGCCGCACGGGCGGCGGGGTGGCAGTCGGGGCAGGCCTGGCCGTTGCGGGTGCGCCAGCGGGGGTTGTGGGCCGCGTGCGGGTTGTCGTCGAGGCAGCTGCCACACACCGGCGGGAGGTTGCCGCGCCGGCCGTGGACTGCCTGGTGCGGGATCAGGTTCGGGATCCGGTCCCTCTCCAGGACCGCGGCGTAGCTGTTGATCCCGTCCGGGTTGGTGCACAGCTGGTCGGCAAGGTCGTCGTCCAGGGACCAGCCGAGCCGTGCGGCCGTCCCGAGGAGCGCGGGGGCGATCCGCTGGGCGTCCTTCGGGCCGATGGTCCACGGAGCGGGCAGCCGCTGCAGGAAGAGGACCGCGCGGTTGAGTTCGGGGCTACGACCCGCCTCCTCCTCCCTCTCGACCGGCCTAGCAACCGGCGCAGGTGCCGGCTGCGCACAGGGACGGGAGGGGGAGGTGGTCTTCTTCCGACTGGTGTGCTTGGAATTGGTGTTCTTATGCGGCAGTTCAGCCAACGTAGGCGAAACCACCGCTGGTTCAGCCAACGTAGGCCCGCCCAACGTAGGCTGAGCCAACGGTGGCTGAGCCACCGCAGGCTCTGAGCTGGCACTTTCCAGCTCCTGAGCCTCCTCGAACGCCTCCGGCTGGTCGGTGATGTAGTACACGGCACCACCGAGAGTGCCGTTCGCGTTCCGCTGCCGCGTGCGCTGGAGATAGCCACGCTTCTCCAGGTTCCGCAGCGACGTCTTCACCGCGGTAAGACCGTCAGTCGGCGACATCGCAGCGATCGACTCGGCACTGACACCGAAGCCGTCGCGGTGGGTGGAGATGAGCCCGAACACACCCTTGTCACGGAAGGACAGGTGGGTGTCGCGGAAGAGGGCGTTGCGAATCTGGGTGAACGCGTCGGCGGCCATGGGGCCGCGGCGGATCCGTCCGTAGTTCACGTGTGCTCCGGGAAGGAGTGCCTGTGCTGTGGGCGCGGCGGGTGAAGGGGAGCGAAAGGGGGGCCGCCCGCGGCGGGGCGGCCCACAGGGAAGGTCAGCGGCCGAGGCTGCGGTCGATCGTCCGCTGCGCCGTCGTCGCCGGCAGGACACCGGTCACGGTGTGGTAGCCGGTCAGCGGCTCGTAGTGCGTCTCGACGTTCTCCCAGCCGAGAACGCGGGCGTCCTCGGCAGTCGCAGCGATCTGCGACGCGGCACCGGACTGGCTCTCGTGACGGGCCTTGAGCAGCCTCACCGCGGCACCCCCTCGACGAAGCTGATGGCGTCGCCGTGCACCGACTGCAGGACCATGACGACCAGCTCGGCGGTCAGGAACCGCGGGTCGAAGCCGACGACAACCTGGTCCGACGCGATCCACGTCGCACGCATCGCCGGACCGTCGTCGGGGAGGGTCACGTTGATCAGCCCCGCGGTGATACGCGGGGCCGTGGCGGTGGCGGTCACAGCGCCTCCCCTACGTTGCCGTTGGCCAGCGCACGCAGGTAGCGCTTCGCGAACAGCAGCGCCCCGTGGGCGTCACCCACGCTCTTCGCGCGGAGGGCCAGCCAGTAGGCACCCGCGCTCCCGCGCTCGATCAAGGGCATGCGGGCGATGGCCAGGCTCTCGGTGGGACGCGCGACGGTGACGGCGATCATCGGGCCACCGCCGGGGTCACGTCGAAGAGGTCACCGAACAGGTCGGTCAAGACGGACCAGGCATCGCTGCGCTTGATCTGCGCCGGCGAGTACGCGGCGATCACGCCAGCGCCGAAGCGCTGGAAACGCAGCGGGTGCGGGGCGTCGTCGGGAAGGAGACCGGCCAGAGCGGCCGGGGCGGGCTTGGGAACGGCGATGGAGGATGCCATGATGGATTCCTTCGATCGGTGCGCGCTTCGGTTACCAGGCCAGAGGGCGCGCACGGTGGTTGGAACGGCCTCGCTTCGGCGGGGCCGTTTGCGTAGTTGCCCTACTGCCTGTCCCGCTTCGGGGTCTCGCGCATCTTGACGAGAAGCCGTACGAGAATCGCGAAGCCCTGAGGGCTCATGTGCTTCCGGAGTGCCTCGGCTGTCTCGCGCGGGCTACTCAGGGGCAGGAGAAGATCGGTGGGCTTGCTGTTCAGGAGGGCTGCCGCCGCCCTCCGGTAGTAGACGAGGTCCTGCCAGATATCGGCGGACCTCCGGTGAACCTTCCTCCCGGCCTGCCTTTCGTGGGTATTCCCAACAAACCAAGCACGCTCGTAGTACTCGCGAAACGAGTGGCTGGGGTTGTGGTGCCTCACCGCCGGGAACGGCATCAACCGATCCAGGGCCCCGAGGGTCTGGTTGCACCGGTTGCAAAGCAGGCCTCGTACGGCGGCGCGACCGTACCGGTGGTCGTGGTCGATTACGAGGTTGCCCGGCGTCCCGCAGACCTCACACGCGCCTCCAGATCGCTCCCAGAGGCTGTCGTAGTTCTCGCATGTCAGGAGGTACTTCCGGTGCACAGTGCAGCTGATGCCGCTCAGATGGTGGGGCATAAGTCGAACCATACAGGGTTTCTTGATATGTAGCAATGCTCTCTGTATGGTCAAGCTGCGCCTTCATCGGCGTCCACGCGCACAGATGTAGCGTTGGAAGCGCACTCCAAGATCGAAGGAACGTTCACTCATGCGCCCTGCCCGTTTTCAGCAGCTCCTCCTCGACGCCGCAGCAACCCTGCCGGGCGCGGCCGTGAAGTCCTTCGCTGACACCGGCAATACCCGGCACCCGTACGGTGTCGTCGTCGAGGCCGGCGGCCGGACCACCAACTGGCAGGTCGTCCTCATGAGCGCGCCGGGCGAGAAGTGGGGCGACCACCCGGACCCGGAGCCGCGGCTGGGAGAGAAGCCGGCCGGGTACGGCAAGCCTGAGGATGCAGAGATGGACAGCTTGGGCGGCGTCGAGCGCGGGCTCATTGCCGCCCTGCTGGCCGCCGACCCGGGCGAGATTGCCGCCGTCGAGCGCTACTCATCCCAGCCGAACCCGCCGGCCGTCGGCCACGGCGCCACGATCGACCTGCGTGACGGGTCGAAGGCGTTCATCAACCACGTTCGCTGAACACACGGCTGCGCCCCGCACCGGATCCCACCGGGCGGGGCGCAGCTGTGTGCGAAGGCTGGTGAATCGATTCAGCCCGCCGAATCCGGGCTGGGAACCTCGTCGCCTGCATGATCCAGTGGCGCAAGGAGGGGCACCTCGGCCATGCCCAGCTTCATGGCGGTGCCGTGAATGGCCTCGCGAAGGTATGGGCGGATGATGGGCGAGGCGACGCGCTTGACGAAGCCGGCAAGGACATCCGGCGTGACGCTGAGTTCCTCGGAGGCGTGAAAGAACGCGGCCACGTCCGCGACCAGGGCGCCCTCCTCGGCGTGCACCTCGGCGCGCGCTCGTGCGGCAATGACCTTGCCGTCGAAGAGCTGCATCAGCCGAACCTGCGCCAACCCCTCGTCGGGCAGCCCGTCACTGGGGGGCTCGAAGCCGTCGAAGCGACGCCCACTCACCTCGAAGTACTGGATGCGGTTCAGCTGCGCAACAGCGAGCAGCTCGTCGACGGTTGTGATCTTCCGTGCGGTGCTGTCTGTCATGCTGCCTTCCGGCGGCCAGGCGAGCTTGGGACGCGCTCTTCTGTCTCGGCGACCTGTGTCCAGCTGCTGGAGGGCTGGGCGACCTCTTGGTCTGTGTGCGCCTTGACGTAGATCTTCAGTCCGACGGCCCGCGCATATCTCATGATCGTTGAAAGGCGGGGGTCCCCGCCCTGCCGCTCGAACTCGGACACCGCGGACTGTGTCGTCTCCATGTCGGCAGCGACGGCCTTCTGGGTGAGCTTCGCGGACTTGCGGTGAGCCACGAGGGTCTGGATGAGCTGCATCAGGGCTTCCGCGTCCTCATGAGCGCGCTTCGCGTCCGGGTCGTCCGGGTCGATGCCGAGTAGTGATGCCAAGTGCTCATCCATGGTGCTCTCTCCCCTTGAAGATGCTCCGAGTATCGCCTAAGCCAGATATTCCATCAACGGCGGGCCCTTACTCCGGTCACGGGCGCTTGCGTCTGGACCACTCCGTCAGCCGCTTGCGTGCCGAGTCGATGTCGCCGGGCTGCGTGGCGATGCCCTGCGTGGACTTCTTGTTGATGAACTTGAGCGCGAGCAGGACAGGCCCCTGGTCGTCGACCTCGGAGTAGAAGAGACGGAAGATCCGCTTCTCCCCTTCGAAGCGCAGTTCCAGCAGGCCATCACCGAGATGCTTGACATCGGGAGGGCGGAGCGTGCCTGTGGCGGCGCGCTCCATGATCGCCTGGAGCTTTGCGATCTCGAAGCGCTTCAGCTTGCACTTGTCGATCTCCCGACGTACGACGTCGGCCCCCATCGGCGATCGGTAGAGCTCCCAGCGTCCGGGCACAGGCGACCCCCATCTTTCGGCAGACCCTCCCCCCGAAGGAGAGTAGCCGATATCGCCTGAGCCGATACGGGGTTTCCGCACTCCGATCGTCGAGGCGTGCGGGCCTCGACGGGTGCCTGCGCGCTAGAACTCGTACTGGAGCTCATAGTCGTTGCCCGCCTTGGCCATGACCGTCACCTCGATCACCTTGCCGCTCTGGTCATAAACCGTCCGCAGGGTCCGCAGGATGGGCTCCCGCGTGGGCATTTTCAGCACGAGGAACTGATCAAGGGTAGGCATTCGAGCGGAGACCCTGTCTACGCAGCGCTCCGGAAGGTGGCCCATGTCGGCAAGCAGCCGCGGCGTCCCACCCTTGATCTTCTTCTTCTGCAGCAGGGGAGTACCCTCCGCCAGGTCCAGCGGGTAGTACGACCGCACCAACTCGGCCGGCTCCCCATCCAGTGAGAGAACCTGCACCCGCTCCGCCGCGGTCCCGTCGGTGCTCAGACCAAGTGCCTGGCGAACGTCTGCAGGGGGGACTACGACTTCGACAGACAACAGCTCGCTTGCCGCCGTCCTACCTTTCCGCTCAGCAACTGCGATCCAGCTGTAGGACTGTCCAGGCTCAGCCGGCGCCTTTGTTTCAGCGGGGACCAGGGTCTGCTGCTGGTGAGGGCGAACGATGATGCCACTACCGCGATGGCTCACCGCCAGGCCCTCCTTCGCGAGCAAGTCGTTCGCGTTCTTGATCGTCTGCGGTGCAGCGCCGAACTTCTCTTGCATCAGCCGGGTAGACGGCAGCTTGGAGCCTGGAGGGAAGTCCCCGTTCAGGATCCCTTCGCGCAGGTAGCTAGCCATGAGCTCGTGCTGTGCCCAGGGCTCGTAAGTGAGCTTCTGCTTGGGGGTATTGGATTCTTGGTCTGCCATGGTCAACCGATCTGAACGGTGTAGTGGAGGGTTCGCTCGCGGGCGAGCATGGTCATCTGCGTGACTTCGAACGCGGTGCCGGCCTGGTCGAAGACAGTCCGGAAGACGTCGAAGACCCAGTCCTCTGCGGACGCATCCAGGATCTCCAGCTCCTCGCTCGAAATGGGCCGAGCCCTGACCTCCTCAGGTGCCGAGGCTGTCCTGAAGCCGAGGTCGGCCAGCAGTGCGACATGCCCACCCCTGATCCGACGGCGCTCGGCGAGGGCGGTGGCGCCCGCAATCTCGACGGGAAAATACGAGACCACCACCTCGACAGCCCTGTCATTCAGCAGAACGAGTCGGGTGCGGGAGACCACCGGCTGGCCAGCCGTGAGCCCCAGGGCACTTGCGACTCGCGCTGGCGCTGGAACAACGCCAGCGGAGATCAAGCGCTGGCCGGGCACTCCACCAGCTGTCTTCGCCTGCGTCGTCCAGGGGTCAGCCGAGCCCGCCTTCGGCGGCTTCAGATAAGCCTCCGAGGCATCGAGCTCTTCACCTTCCGCGGTCACCGCACCTCCCCTCGCCTGCACTTTCGAACACCTTGCTGCATATCAAGTTAAGCCACCAGGTTGGCCAGGCGGTAGCCAGCAGCCAGCATGAGAACCTTGCAACCTTTCAAGAACACCACTACAGTTGAGGTATCAGCCAACGAGAACCCCTCGGAAGGAGGGCTTCAGCATGCTGCCCGAGAGTCCGCCGGTACTGACCGTCAAGGAGACCGCCAGGGCGCTCCGGGTCAGCGTCCCCACCATCTACAGGTGGGTGCACGAAGGAGAGCTCGAAGCGATCCGCCACGGCAAGCAGTGGTCCCGCGGTCAGGCCGGCCGGGGCGGCGCGATCCGCATCCCCCGCTCTGTCGTCGCCGCCAAGATCCAGGCCCTGTACGACCTGGCGGACGCCGCGTGATGGCCGGCACCACCGACCACCTGTGGGACGGCCTTGACCCTGTCGAGCCTGGCCCGCAGCCTTCCCGCCCTACCCCCGCCTACGGCGCGCCGGACATCGGTCAGCGCCACACGAAGGAGGACCCCATGCCCACGCCCGACCGTGCGTTCGCCAACGGAGACGGTGGCGGTGACCACTCGGCGAACGGTGGCTACGGCCACGACCCGCTGCCGCCGCTGCCGAACCCGCAGCCGGCGAAGTGAGCGACTGGGACAACCGGCCGGCGATCCCGAGGATCCCGCGGCCGCGTAAGCCGATCGACCCGACCGAGAAGGAGCCGCAGTGAACGTCGACGAGCAGATCGCCCTGCTGGAGAGCCAGATCGCGGAGACCGCCGCCGCGTTCGGTGCCGCCGTCGGCGACCCGGCCGAACGGAAGTCCATCGCCGACGAGCTGGTGGCGCAGCAGGACTTGCTGCGGTGCCTCAAGTCGGAGCGTGCGAGCCGGACCCGGACGCCGCTGGACATCGTCTGATGGCCGCCGGCGACATCGTTCCGCGCCCCTTGGGCGACCCGGACTGCCGAGACCTCGTCGAGCTGCTGTGCCTGATGACGGCGGCGGACGGGACCCCGTACCTCGACCTCCTGCTGGAGGGCGACGAGGAGGACTCCGGTGAGTGACCGCACCGTCTACATCGTCCGGGTGTTCAACCCCGACGGGTCCGCCTACCTCGACCCGATCGGCAAGTCCCTCGCCAGTGCTGGCGTCTCTCCGGCCGCGTCCGGGATCAGCGCCTACGGCGAGGCCGAGCGTGACCAGCGCATCGCCACCGCCCAGGCCAACGGCTACACCGCCACCTGGGAGATCGCCCCCGATTGGAGGACCACCTGATGACCATGCAGGAGCGCTACGACGGCATCGCCAGCATCGAGCGGGCCGCGGGCCGGCTCCGCCTCGACGCGTCGCCGGCCGAGGTGCAGGCCGCAGTCGATGCGGTGCTCGATGACCTCGACTTCACCGCGGAGGCCCGCGCGACCGAGCTGGAGTACCGGCTCGGTGCGGGTGTGCGCTACCCGGCTGCGGCCTGAAAGGACACGTCATGAGCCTGCGTCACGAGCTGGACCGTCGGCACTGGCCGGCCGACCTGCCGGACCTCACCAACATCGTCTCTGTGTTCCGGGCTTACGGCTCCGGCAGTCACATCGCCGTCGTCCGTGGACACGCCCTGCCGGACCTCACCTCGGCTGACTACCAGGTCACCTGCGACTGCGGTTTCAGCTCCCCCCGTGTCCGAGCCGAAGTCAGCACCTTCAAGGCCGCCGTCGACAGGGTCGAGGGCCTGGCCGACCAGCACATCGAGCAGACCCGCTGACGTTCAACCCGCCTGAAAGGAAGCCGACATGACCGGCATCGGCAAGCTCTTCGGCCAGCGCGCCGACCTCATCCACCGCGACCCCGAGACGGACGCTGCGGTGCTCAACTCCGCCAGCACCTACGGCGAGATCAGCGACGACACGCTGCGGGCGTTCGCCCAGAAGGAGTTCGGCGCCCACGGATACGTCCACGTCAACCGCGAGCAGGCAGCCTGATGGTCTGGTCTTGGGACCACAACCAGACCGGCGGGGCCCGCTCCTACAGCTCCCACGTTGCGCTTGGAGAGCATCTCCTCCGGATCGCGCCCCGCCGCGAGTGGGAGGCCATCCAGCCTCTGTTCAACCGCAGCAGCGACTCGTACGACGTACAGCCCGAGCAGGCCCGCCGTATGGGCGAGGCATTCAAGACCCTCGCGCCGCTCGCCGACCGCCAGTGGCAGGCCGCCTGCTACGAGCTCGGCGCAGCGGCAGCGGAGGCCGGCCGCACCAACTCGGTGTGGCACTGGTTCTGACCAGACCCCAGTCATCGAGAGGAGAGCACCATGCCGCAGCACCCCGGCGAGCCCGTCGCCTACGACCTCACTCTCAGCACCCTCACCGGCGACCGGCACTTCACCGGGACCGCCAACGTCTACGGCCAGCCCACCGCCGAGGAGATCCGCGCCGCGGTCGTCCAGGAGTTCTCGGCCGGCCTGCAGCTTCCCGCCGACATCAGCATCAACCACCAGTCCTAGCTCACCCCCGGGGCGGCCGTCTCGTCGCCAAACTCGCCGGCCGCCCCGGGCCCCTTCGTCCACCCAGCTGAGTAGACAGGAGACCCCATTATGGGCCTGCGTGCCCTGATCCGTGGCTTCGATGACCATCTGACCGGCGACCGTGCGATGCGGAAGGTCCGCGAGGAGCACGACGAGTGGGCGCGGACCGTCCAGAAGGGCGCCCCCTACTACACGGCGCTGCCCGCGCTCGGCGAGGACCTCGTGAACGCGGGCCGGATCAGCCGCCCCCTCCACGGCGCCTTCGTGTTCGACCGCCGCTCCATGGTCGGCCCGCTCACCGGGCAGTGGCTTGTTCGCGGCGGCAACACCACCAGCTGGGGCCTGTGGAAGCAGCTTGGTCCGCTGACGCTGGAGAAGCAGTGGACGCACCAGGACCAGGACCTCTACGACCTGCAGCGCGACTTGGAGATCGAACGCGGCATGGGCAGGCAGGCCTCGGACCTCGCCTGGCAGAAGTTCCAGGCCTCCCCCGAGTACCGGGCCCATGCCGCCCGCGTGGGGCGCGCCTACCCGGCTACCGTCGCCGCCCTCGCCGCCTGACCCCCCATCACCGCACAGCACACAAGGAGAGAACCACATGAGCTACCGCATCGGCGCCTACCGGGAGCCCAAGAGGGTCGTCGCCCGCTACCGCACCGCCAGCGGCCGGACCATCGAGGTCCGCGAGGGCTGGGACTGCGACAGCACGTTCTACGAGTGGACCTGCCCCGGCTGCGGCGCCAAGAAGCCGCTCATCGTCCCCAGCGGCGAGCGGGGTGCGAAGCAGACGGCCGAGGCGCACGCCAAGAGCTGCACCGCAGTCTGACCGCTCGCATCCCCTGACCGTCCACCAGCCTGAAGGGAGGCCGTACATGGCCACCGCCGCGCTCGACTTCGACCCGGACCTGTACGGCCCCCTCCTGGTCCGCGAGATCGAGGCCTACCTCGCCGCCGTCACACCCACGCCAGCCTGGCGTCTCCGCCTCCGCAAAGCCATCGCCGAGCCCTCGACGACGCCAGCCAGACCCACCCCTGAGCCCGCCCAGCCGTGGTGGCACGACGCGCCCACCCCCACCCACACCCTCACCGACCGGCTCCTCCGCCGACGCCCCGTCGCCCACACCACCGCCCGCCAGCACCTGCAGCTCATGGACCGCTACATCCGCCAGCACGGCTGGACCCAGCACCGGCTGTGGGACGACGACGGCCGCGTCTGCATCCTCGGCGCCCACATCCACGTCCTCGCCGCCGGCTACGGCAGCGCGGCGACCGCCTGGCAGGCCCGTCTCCTGATCGGCAACGCCCTCGGCTTCGCGGGCCACCGCGTCCACGTCGACACGTGGAACGACCAGCCCGGCACCACCCAGCACGACGTCCACACCCTGCTGCGCACCGCCGCAGCCTGAACCCCACCGCCACCGCTCCGCCCACCCAGGGAGTCTCGCCACATGCCCACCTACTCCAGCCGCCACCACGGTCTCGCCGCCGTCGTCCCCGCCGGGCGGATCAAGTTCACCCTGCACACGACCACCGGATGCGCCGACGGGGAACTCCCGCTCAAGCGGCCGATGGATCTCGGCAGTCTCATCGCCGCGATCAAGAGGAACTTCAACATCCCCGGCGACGTCAACGACCTCGTCGTCACGACCCTGTAGCCGCCCCGTGAACGACTACCTGCGCTTCCTCATCAAGCCCCCGGCCGACGACAAGGCCCTCCGTACGGCCCACCTCGCCGCGATTGCCTTCCTCGCCGCGCTCGTCGCCTCGACCTCCCGCCGCTCCCGCTGACACCACCCCGGAGACCCCCGTGAACGACTACCTCCGTTTCCTCGCCAAGCCCCAGGACGACTCCCGCGACGAGCTCCTCCGCATCGCCATCCTCACCGGACTCGTCCTCATGGCTCTGGCCCTCGCCGCCACCACCATCTACGCCCTGACCACCCCGTAGCCCACCATGGCGTCCTTCACGACCCACGACAAAGCGTTCCTGGCAGAGACCTACGAGGCAGCCGCCGCCGAACGTCAGGACCAAGCCTCTCGGTTTGACCAAGACGGTGATTCGGAGCGCGCCGATCAGTGCCGCATTTGGGCGCGGAGCTGCCTCGAGTTGGCCGCCAAGATCCGTTCAGAGCATCCGTAACCGACTTCGGAGCCCACCATGGCCCGCACCGCCGCCCCAGCCGAACAGCACGCCCTCACCACCGTCAGCCTCGCCCTCGCCGGCCTGGCCGCCACCCAGACCCCCGGGACGGCGGTCACCACCATCCTCCTAGCCGCCGTCGCCCACTACGCGATCCTCGCCCTCGCCGCCGTCGCCCTCCGCCTCAACCTCCCGGCGCTCCTCGACGGCCACCACCGCCAACTACGGGGAACCGCCGCAGCCCTACTCCTCGGCGCAGCCCACGCCACCCGCATGGCCGCCACCGCCATCCTCTGGGCCCTCACCACCACAGCCCACGCCATCACCCCCACCCAGCCACCCACCCCCTGACCCCGCAAAGGAGCCCAGCCGTGACCGCCACCACCGACCAGCCGGCCGCCCCGGCCGAGGCACCCCGACTCGTCCTGAACAACACCCAGAAGGGCCTCATCGGCGCCGTCGCCGCAGGGTGCGTCACCATCGCCGGTATCGGCTTCGCCGGCTCCTACCAGGCCGTCGCCAAGCTCGCCAAGGACAAGAACTTCGGCGACTTCGCCAACTGGTTCCCCATCGGCATCGACGCCGGCATCGGTGTCCTCCTCGCCCTCGACCTCGTCCTCACCTGGCTCCGCATCCCCTACCCCATGCTTCGCCAGGCCGCCTGGGGCCTTACCGGCGCCACCATCGCCTTCAACGCCGCAGCCGCCTGGGGCGACAACCTCGCCGTCGGCATGCACGCCGCCATCCCCGCCCTCTTCGTGATCGTCGTCGAGGCCGCGCGGCACGCCATCGGCCGGCTCGCCGACATCGTTGCCGAACGGCACATCGAATCGCCGCCCTGGCAGCGCTGGTTCCTGTCGCCCATCGAGACGTTCCTCATCTGGCGCCTGCAGCGGGTCTGGCAGATCCCCTCCTACCTTCGGGTCATCGAGCTCCGGCGCGAACTTCGGGTGTACGCCGCGAAGCTTCGGAAGGAGTACGGCCGGCTGTGGCGGTGGAAGGCCAACGCCGATGAGCTCCTTCCGTTCGCGATGGCCCGCTTCGGGGTTTCGGTTCTGGAAGCGCTGGCACTTCCCGAAACCGAAGCCGAAGCGGCCCGGCAGGCCGAAGCGGCACGTGCCGCCGAAGCTCGCCGAAACGCGGAAGCCGAAGCCGAAGCACTTCGGGCCGAGGATGCGAAGCGGCGTGCCGAAGCCGAAGCGCGCCGCGTTTCCGAAGCCGAAACCGAAGCGAAGCTCGCCGGGATCACGAGCGCCCGGCGCCTGGCCGAAGCCGAAACCGAAGACGAGCTCTCCGCCCGGGCGCAGCGGCGCCTCGCCGCCGAAGCCGAAGCCGAAGTGAAGCGGATGCGGCTCCTCGCCGAGCAACGGCAGGCCGAAACCGAAGCGGAACTGAAGCGGCTGGCCCTCACCGAGGAGGCGGCCCGGCGCACCGCTAGGGCCGAAGCCGAAGCGCTCCGTGCGGCGCAGCAGCGGGCGAGGCTCGAAGCCGAAACCGAAGCACTTCGGGAGCGGGCGGTCGCGTCGAAGCCGAAGCAGCCCGAAGCGGCAGGCCGGACGAACCCGAAGTCGAAGCCAGCAACGGAAGGCACCAGCCGCCAGAACCGAATCCAGGCTGAAGTGGACAGGCTCCTGGAACTCATGGCGTCCGACGGCTACGACGCGGTCGACCTGAAGCGGGCAATGACGGACCTGAACCTCAAGCAGACCACCGCGTACAGCCGGCTCGTGACGGCCCAGGAGCAGTGGCTGCAGAAGATGACGGCTGACGAGCCGGCCTCCGACGACCTGACGGTCTGATGGCGGCGCCCAGCCCGGCTGGGCGCACGCCACCTGCCCTCAGCTCAACCACCCTTCCCCACTGCGCCGAACCCTGAGGAGGCCTCCGTGGCCCAGCAATACACGCCCGCCGAGGCCGACAACGTCCTCCCGTTCCTCCCCCGCCCCCAACGCTCCGGGCCCGCGACGACCACGACGACGATCCCGACGACGACGACGGAACTTGAGACGTTTCCGCAGGTCGCGACTCCGCAGCCGAAGGATTCTCCGGCGTCGTCACCGGCTACCACCCAGCCCCAGGACTCCGTCTACCTGCCCGCCCCGGCCAAGCCGCCCCTCTCCCGCCGCTTCTTCGAGGGCTGCATCACCGTCGCCAACCGGGTCGGCGCTCTCGTCGTCCGCTACCGGGTCGAACTCGTCCCCACCGCGGTCGTCGGCACCGTCACCGGCCTCGGCTGGTGGCAGAACCTCGCCGGCGTCGGAGGCTGGGGGGTCGCCGCCTACGCGGGCCTGGCCATCGCCGGGGCGGGGATCGCCGCCTGCGGGGTGAAGGAGAAGAACGACAAGCTCATGCATGCCGGCGCCGGTATCACCATGACGTTCGCCGACGTCGCCACCGCCGTCGGCGCCGGCCCCGGCGGGATTTCCCTCACCGCGGCCGCGGTCACCACAGGCGCCGCGTACACCGTGTGGGTGCCGTGGCTCATCAAGCACCGCAAGGGGCACAAGGAGCTGCCCTCGAAGTCGAACGCCACGGCCAACGCCAATGCCAGCGTTGATGTGCAGGTCCAGATGGACAAGGGCCAGGCCGCCATCAAGGCCGCCGCAAACAGCAACACCGCCAACGAGGAGGACCAGTCGACGATTCGCGTGCCCGGCGGCCCGTTTCACGACGACGTCATCCCCTACGCCGCTGACGACTCCACGAACGTCGCCGACCCCATCCGCCTCGGCTGGGACGAATACGGGCAGCCCATCTACCTGACGACGCTGTACCGCCACACCCTCATCGCCGGCGCCAGCGACTGGGGAAAGTCCGGCGTCGCCAACCTCATCATCAAGAAGCTCCTCAAGAAGCAGCACGTCGAGATCTACGGCATCGACCTCAAGCCCGGTGCCCCCGAGCTCGGCCCCTGGGCGCCACTCCTGAAGCGCCTCGCCCGCACCCCGGAAGAAGCACGCGAACTCCTCAAAGACCTCCTGGCCGAAGGCGAGCGCCGCGGCGCCCACCTGGAGATCCTGTCGAGGCAATCCCTCGCCCGCGGCGGGCCCGCCGTGCGCAAGTGGATCCCCGGCGACCCGAACCACCCTGACCCGCAGAAGCGCGGACACGGCACCGCGATCTTCCTGATCTGTGACGAACTCGGCGAGCTGGTCCGGCAGGACGAGGAACTCCGCAAGGAAGAAGCCGAAGCGCGGAAGCTTGAACCGGACGGTCTCCCCGCCGAGCCGCCCATCACGAAGCTGTACGAATCGGCCCTCGCACTACTTCGGTTCCTGGGCATGCAGTTCGTTTCGGCAACTCAGCAGCCGTCGTCGACGGTCTTCGGCGGCCGGACCGATGCCCGCGGGAACTACGTCAACCGGATCTCCACCCTGGTGGCCGACCCGGACCACGCCCAGTTCGTGTTCGGGAAGCGGTACCAGGCGCTCGGCTTGGACCCGGCGAAGCTTCGCCGACCTGGCGAGATCTTCCTGGCTTGCCCCGAGATGCCTACCGGCGTTATGCCGGCCCGGATCCGTGTCGAGTACGTGTCCGACAAGGACATCGCCGCGGACGTCGCGCACCTCCACAGCCACACGCCGGCGCAGCCGATTGGCCGCTTCGCCCCGCAGGGCCAGCGAGCCGACCTGACCAAGACGGAACAGCCCGCCAAGCCGCAGCTGCTCTACCCGGACGGGAAGCCCGTCGACGGCGAGTGGCCCGGCCTGTACAAGGTCTTCCTGCAGCTGTGCTCGGAGCAGGGCTACGCCACCAAAAAGGACCTCGGCGAGCGTGGCCCGTTCAGCAGCCTGGACACCGTCCGCCGCGCCCTGGAGGTATGGGTGCAGCACGGCGTCGTGGCGGAGAAGGTCGGGACGGTCAGGCAGTTCTCCGTGCCCGCAGCACAGGCAGACTGACACCTCATCCGGCCCGTCTTACAAACAGGGTGACAGGTCTGACATTCGGAGTACGATCAGCGCAACAACTTCATGCACCTCCCGGTGCGCAGGGCCGCGGCTACTTCTTCGCAATGAATCACGCCGCGGTCCGCATTGATCTCGGGAGGCACAGCATCCGGGGTGCCCGGTGCGCAGGACACGGCTACTTCTCCTGTCAAGAGGGAGACGCGGGTTCGAATCCCGTCGCCAGCCGCAAGGCTGGTGTCGTCTAGCGGCCCAGGACGCCTTGTCGCCGTATCCGCCCTCGATCTCGGGCACCCCGCTGCTGAAGCCTCCCCTCCACAGTGAGGGGTTTCTTCATGTCCAGGTTCAACACCCGCAACGCACGGCCCGCGGCGACGTCGCCCGTGACCACCACCGGCGCCGCGGCCCGCACCGCCGAGGGCGCCACCGGTCACCTCCGTGACGACCGCAGCGAGCTCTTCCTCCTCGCCGTCGCCAACACCGTCGGCACCGACACCTTCTACGAGAAGGCCGACGACCGTGACGACCGCTACCGCCAGCTCGTGCGCAAGCTCGCCGTCGAAGACCCCGACTGGACCGCCGCTCTCCTGCGCTGGCTGCGTACCGAAGGCAACCTGCGCACCGCGTCCCTCGTCGGCGCCGTCGAGTACGTGCACGCCCGCCTCGCCGCAGCCGGCAGCCGCACGCCGCGCCAGCACGAGACCCACGACCGGGCCGGCCGGTGGGAGGGCGACGCCCTGTCGTACAGCACCTCCACCAACCGGGCCGTCGTCGCCTCCGTCCTGCAGCGCGCCGACGAACCCGGCGAGCTCCTCGCCTACTGGACGAGCCGGTTCGGCCGGAACATCCCGAAGCCCGTCAAGCGCGGCATCGAAGACGCCGTCGGGCAGCTGTACACCGAGCGGGCACTCCTCAAGTACGACAGCCCGTCGAAAGGCTTCCGCTTCGGTGACGTCCTCGAACTCACCCACCCGAGCCCGAAGGCGGCGTGGCAAGGCGACCTGTTCAAGCACGCCATCGACCGCCGACACAACCGCGACAATCCCATCCCGGAGGCGCTGGGCACTCTCCACGCCCGCGCGTTCCTCGACACAATCCTTGCCGAGGAACGCCGCGCTTACCTGAAGACGTCCGGGGCGCAGCTGGCGCTGAAGGACGCAGGCATGACCTGGGAGTCCCTCGCGGGCTGGCTGCAGGGGCCGCTCGGGGCTGCCGAGTGGGAGTCGGTGATCCCCTCGATGGGGTACATGGCGCTGCTTCGCAACCTCCGGAACTTCGACCAGGCCGGCGTGTCCGACGAGGTCGCAGAGCAGGTCGCCGCCCGCCTCGCCGACCCGGCCGAAGTCGCCCGGTCCCGCCAGTTCCCGTTCCGGTTCTGGGCCGCCCACAAGCACGTCACGTCGCTGCGCTGGGGCCACGCGCTGGAGAAGGCGCTGACGGCATCGCTGGCCAACGTGCCCGTCCTGCCCGGGCGGACCCTGATCCTCGTCGACCGGTCGCCGTCCATGTTCCCCGGCTACCACTACTCGACGGCTAACACCTCCGACATCCCGCTCGCCGAGCAGGCCGCGCTGTTCGGCTCCGCACTCGCACTCCGCGCCGCCGATCCGACGCTGGTCGAGTTCGGCGGTTCCAGCCGCCAGATCCCGGTGCCGCGAGGCGGAAGTGTGCTGCGGCTCATGGAGGCGTTCGGACAGGACGGCGGCACGGACATTCCCTCTGCGGTCGCCAAGCACTACCGCGGCCACGACCGCGTGCTGATCGTCACCGACGAGCAGACCCAGCCCGGCTACCTGCCGTCCAACATGCTCGCCTACGGCGGGGCTCGGGAGACCGCGATCGACGACCTGATCCCCAGGAGCGTCCCCGTGTACATGTGGAACATGGCCGGCTACAAGGCCGGTGCCATGGCCTCGGGTTCGGGGAACCGGCACGCACTGGGGGGGCTGACAGACTCGGCGTTCGCCCTGATACCGCTGCTGGACGCCGGCCGGAACGCGGACTGGCCCTGGACGAAGTAGCCGTAGGTGCCCGCCCCGTGCCACCCGGGGCGGGCACGCGCAGGAGATGATGAGGCAGCCCCGGCGACGCCAGCTTCAGCCGTTTCGACGTTCGTGAACTCGTCAAGGAGATCTACCGTCTCCGGTTCGAGTTGCTGGTCATTCAGGAGCAACGGGGCCGCTGAGCCACTCCCCGGCCGAGGCCACCCACAGCAGCGGGGTGACAGATTCCGGATTGGTGCCACACTGGTCTGATCACCCCGCCGCCCGGGAGGACCAGCATGCCCACCCTCACCGATGACGCCCCCGACACCCGGTGCGCCCACTGCCCCCGCCTCCTGCGCAGCGACGAGCTCCACCGCCACGCCTGCTACGTCTGCGAAGACCGCGCCACCACCCAACTCGGCGCCATGCCCCACCTCTACCGCCAACTCGGCGACAAACTCGTCCCTGGTTCCCGCACCGACAACGCGGGCCCCGTCACCGGTTCCCCCAGCTCCGCTCGCCTCGGCGCCGCACTCACCCCGCTCGACCTCCGCGGCCCCGGCGGCATCGTCTCCCTCCTCCTCGGCATCGAGCAGCGCTGGCGCATCCACCTCGACTGGGCGCAGCTCCCCGAACGCGGCGGCTACGAGTCCAGCCTCGCCGGATGCGTCACCATGCTGGTCAACAACCTGCCGTGGGCATGCGAGCAGTACACGGACATCGGCGCGGACCTGCGCCTGATCGGCAGCCTCCACGCCCAGGCCGAGTCGACAGTCACCGGCCAGTGGGAAGCGAAGGTGCCGGTCGGGTACTGCCCGGCCGCACCGGAGGACGGCGGGCCGGCCTGCGGTGAGCGCCTCAAGGTCTCGCCCTGGGCAATGGAGATCAAGTGCCGCGGCTGCGGGGCACGGTGGGGCCGGTCCGAGTGGCTTCAGCTCGGTGCGACACTCCGGGGAATCGACTTGCCGGTCGCGGCTTGACAACTCGTCGGACCGAAGCGACTATCTGATCAACTAGAACATCTGTCGAAAGGGCCACCCCAGTACGGGGTGGCCCTTTCGCGTTCCAGCAAGGCGGTGCGCCAGGTGAATCCCATACTCGTCACCGCCAAGGAAGCCCGCCTCTGGACCGGCCGGCCCGTCGGCACCATCTGGCGCTGGGCGAGCGAAGGCCGCATCACCCGCCACGAAACGCCGAACGGCACCCGGTACGACCTGCGTGAGCTACCGCCGGCGTCCGAAGCCGGGCCCGGCCCGGTGCCCGCCCTGCCCGAAGGCCGCCGAGCAGCCTGACCCCCACAGCTCCCCGCCGTGTGCCGCCCGCGCGAGCAGGCCGGCGGGGACGGCCCGCCCTGAGGGCGGCGGGCCCCAGCTCGCGGCCTGGCACCACCGCTTCCCGCCAGGCCGCGAGCACCCAACACCCGGGAGGTGCA
Source organism: Kitasatospora sp. NPDC086791 (assembly GCF_040685975.1). Taxonomy (NCBI): domain Bacteria; kingdom Bacillati; phylum Actinomycetota; class Actinomycetes; order Kitasatosporales; family Streptomycetaceae; genus Kitasatospora; species Kitasatospora sp. NPDC086791. The sequence continues at coordinate 643,531 of NZ_JBFBOC010000001.1, forward strand.
CATCGCCACCGAAGAGACCCCCACGCCCGTGCCGGCCGCGGCCCCCGTCACCTTCGAGTCAGCCCTCGGCCACGCCGCACGGCTGCTTCTCCACGCCGAGCTGGAAACGAACCTGCCGCTGATGGAGCGCCTCGAACGCCTCGCGGACTCCTGGATCGCGATCGCCCGCACTCTCACAGAGGTCAATTCGTGACGGCCAGCCCGCAGCGCGCCCTCGACGCCCCCTTCACCCTCCCCGCCGCCTGGACACCAATCCCCGGCACCTGCTCACGCTGCGGCGCCCGCGCCTGGCTCGGCGAACAACGCTGGTGGCATCAAGGCCCCACCTGCCGAGCCCGGCCCACCAACCGTGTCACCGCCCCCGTCACCGCCGAGTTCATCCCCGACAGACGGCCACGGTGACACGCACCCACGCCCTCGCCGACCCACCCGAAGGAGCGCACCGGTGACCGCCCCCATCGGCTACAGCCCCGCCACAGCAACCAGCGGCGCATTCGGCGCCACCGACAGCGGCTTCGTCGAAAACAGCAGCCAGGTCGGCGGCTGGGACATCTCCGCGAGCAGGTTCAACCTGCTGGAGGTGTTGCAGCAGATCTCCAGGTTCGCCACCGACACCCGCGACAACCTGAACCAGCTCCGCAATCAACTCCTGCCCGCGCCCACCACCCAGGTCAAAGTCATGGCCGCGGGTGACAGCATCACCGTCGGGTTCGGTTCCACCGACGGCCTCGGCTGGCGCGGCTGGCTCGCCGACCTCATCGCCCGGCAGCGAGTACAACCGGTCATGTCGATGTGCGCGCACGGCGGCTGGTACCTCGCCGACCTCAAGGCCAACATCGGCGCCGCGCTGACAGCGAACAGTCCCGACCTGGTGCTGATCAACATCGGCACGAACGACTACAACTTCACCAGCGCCTTCACCACCACCACCTACGGTGCGCTCATCGACCAGATCTTCGCGTCCAGCCCCACCGTCAAAGTCGCCTGCGCCCTCGTCGCCCTCAGCCAGCAGAACACCGGCATCCTCAGCAACGAGCAGCAGGCCAACGCGGTCATCACGCAGGCCGTGAACGCCCGCACGTCGACAGGCCGGGTCGTGCTCTCCGACCACACCCACACCACCACGGCACGGTGGGAAGTCGACGCCACCCAGCCCGGCAGCGCGCCGCCACCCGGCCGGTGGACCATCGACGGCGTCCACCCGACCGACGCCGGCTACCTCCAGATGGCCCGCGTCTGGCTCAACACCATCCAGCCGCTCGTACCCGGCCTCACCGCCATCTGACCGCCCCAAAGGAGCCCTCATGTCCATCGCCGACGCCGCCAAGGCCATCGCCGCGAAGCTCCGCGCCGAAGGCCACCACCTCGCCGACGACGCCCACAACCTCTGGGACGTCCTGCGCGGTGACGAGACCACCCTGGCCACCGAAGCCGCCGCCGACGTCCGACAGGTGACGATCGACGCCGGCCCCGTCGTCGCCGAGATCAAGACAGATGCCCAAGCCATCGGCAGCGAGGCCGTCCAGGACGCCGAGGCGCTCGCGGCCGAGGCTGCCGCCGACGTCAAGGGCGCGGCGCAGCCCGGGGCCCCGAGCGCGCAGGTCTGACCGTGGTCAGGGGCAACGGCCCGGTCTGCGGCGCCAAGACCCGCCAGGAAGAGTCCGCGGAACACTGCGGGCTCCCCGCCGGCTGGGGCACCGGCCACGTCGGAACCGGCAGGTGCAAGCTGCACGGCGGCAAGACCCCCGGGCAGAAGGTCAAGGCCGCCCACGACATCGTCGAGCGGGAGGTCAGGGCCGTGCTCGCCGAACTCGACGTCCAGCCTGTCGACGACCCGCTCACAGCCCTCATGCAGCTCGCCGGGCAGGTCGTCGCCTGGCAGGCCGCCACCGCTGTCCTTGTGAACCGCATTGGCGATGAGATCCGGTACGAAGGCCATGCCGGCGCCGAGCAGCTTCGTGCCGAAGTCCAGCTCTACGAACGGGCCATGGACCGGGCCAACGCCGTCCTATCTTCGATCGCCAGGCTGAACATCGAGGAACGTCTCGCCACAATCTCCGAGGCCCAGGCGGAGCGCATCCTCGGCGCGATCGACGCCGTCCTCACCCACCTCGGCATCACCGGTGCTCAGGCGGCGGAAGCGAAGACGGTAGCGGCACGCCACCTGCGCTCCGTGTAAGCGGCGAGGAGGTGCTGGGTGCGGGCTGATCCCCTCGCTCTCGCCGCCCGAAAGCTCGAAGAGCACGGGGCGCAGCACGCCCGGGTTGACGAGTACGCTGCGGACCCGGCCCTGTGGGCGCGGGAGAAGCTCGGCGAACACCTGTGGTCGAAGCAAATCCAGATCGCCTCCTCCGTACGCGACAACCGGCTGACCGCCGTTCAGAGCTGCCACGGCGTCGGCAAGTCGTTCGTGGCGTCCCGGCTGACCGCATGGTGGCTGGACACCCATCCGGCCGGCGAAGCGCGGGTCGTGACCACTGCCCCGACTGGCGACCAGGTCAAAGCCATTCTGTGGTCCGAGATCAACGCGGCGTTCTCCACCGCTGCCGCACGCGGCACCCCGCTGCCCGGGCGGATCAACGAGACGGACTGGAAGCTCGGCAAGAGACTCATCGCCTTCGGCCGTAAGCCGAGCGACTACAACCCGCACGCGTTCCAGGGCATCCACGCCAAGTACGTTTTGGTCATCCTCGACGAGGCCTGCGGCATCAACAAGCAGTTCTGGACAGCGGCGAACGCCATCGCCACCGGCCAGCATTGCCGCATCCTCGCAATCGGCAACCCCGACGACCCCGGCTCCCAGTTCGCTCGGGTCTGCGCAAACACCGAGCGGTGGAACGTCATCCGCATCTCGGCGTTCGACACCCCGAACTTCACTGGGGAAGCGGTACCGGACGAGCTGCAGCCGATGCTCGTCTCGCACGCCTACGAAGCCGACATGCGCGCCGAGTTTGGCGAGCAGTCCCCCACCTACATCTCCAAGGTTCTCGGCGAGTTCCCCTCGGACGCCGAGGACGGCGTCGTCCGTCTCTCCGCGATCCGCGCCTGCGCACTCCCCCCGGAGCCGCCCCTCAAGTACCCGGACCTCGCCCCGGTCGAACTCGGCGTCGACCTCGGTGCCGGCGGCGACGAAACCGTCATCCGGGAACGCCGCGGCATGCGGGTCGGTAGGGAGTGGCGCAGCCGCGAGAAGGACCCCACCAAGTCCGTGAACGCGATCGTGGCAGCGATCCGCGAATCGAAGGCCAGCAAGGTCAAGGTCGACTCGATCGGCATAGGCTGGGGCATCGTCGGGACCCTGCGGGAACGCCGAGCCCGCGGCGAACACGACGCCGAGATCATCGGCGTCAACGTATCCGAAGCCAGCAGCGAGCCCGCCAAGTTCGCCCGACTGCGGTCCCAGATCTGGTGGCAGATCGGACGCCAACTGTCCGAAGACCGGGGCTGGGACCTGTCCGAACTCGCCCCGGACGACAGGGAACGGCTCGTCTCCCAGCTCACCGCGCCGAAGTACACGACCGACGCCGCCGGCCGGATCGTCGTGGAACCGAAGGCCGACACGAAGAAGCGCATCGGCCGCTCACCCGACAACGCCGACGCCCTGCTCCTCGCCTTCTACGACGGCAGCGGCCTAGACGCGCACGCCTGGCTTGCCTACGGCCGCCGCAAGGCAGCCGAAGCCCAGGCTCCCGCCACCGCCGACCCTGCCCCCAGTGCAACGCCCGACGACCCTGCTGCAGCACGCAAGAAGGCCCGCGACGAGGCGATCCGCCGACAGCGCCAACCCTGATGGGAGGCAGCGTGGGCATCCGGGACCGCATCGCCAAGGTCTTCGGCACCGCCGGGACCGGGGTGCCCGCGGAGATCGTCGCCGCCGAGCAGGCCGCCCAGATGACCCCGCAGTCGCCGTTCTCGCCGGGCACCCCGCAGCAGCCGTTCGACGGCTACTCCCGACAGCCCCGCAGCCGCGACTTCCAGACCGGCGTCAACATCGCCGCCCGGCCCCGCCTCAACGAGCGCGTCGCCTTCAGTACACTCCGCGGCTTGGTCGAGGCCTACGACGTCGCTCAGGCCTGCATCTGGCACCGCATCGACTCCATCCGCGCCCTCGACTGGTCGCTCACCCCCGCTCCCGGCTTCCACGGCGACGCCGCCGCGGCCATCGCCCAGGGCATGACCGTCCTCGCGAAGCCCGACCGGCAGACGCCGTTCGCGAACTGGTTGGCCACATGGCTGTACGACGTCCTCGCCTACGACGCGGGCACCCTCTATCGGCTGCGGAACCGTCGCGGTGACGCCATCGGCCTGCGGGTCGTGGACGGCACCACCATCGCGCCGCTGCTCGACTACTGGGGGAACATCCCCGAGCCGCCGGCCGAGGGCTACGTGCAGTACGTGCAGGGCCTCCCGTGGAACTGGCTCACCCGGGACGACCTCATCTACCAGCCGTTCCGGCCGCGCGCCAACAGCCCGTACGGCACCGCCCCGTTGGAGACGGTGCTCCTCAACGCCAACACTGACCTTCGGTTCCAGGCGCACTTCCTGCAGCGCTTCACCGAGGGCAACGTGCCGGAAGCGTTCGCGTCCGCACCCGAGACGTGGAGCCCCGACCAGATCGAGGAATGGCAGACCGTCTGGGACGCCATGATGCTCGGCGACCAGGCCGCCAAGCACCAGATCAAGTGGATGCCCGGCGGGTCTGGCATCACCTGGAGCAACGAGAAGGATTTCAGCGATACGTTCTCGCTGTTCTTGATGCGTAAGACCTGCGCCGCGTACCACGTCGTCCCGTCGGACCTGGGGTTCACTGAGACCGTCAACCTGTCCTCGTCCGAGTCGCAGGGCGACGTGCAGCACCGCGTCGGCGACCTGCCGCTCATCGCCCACATCACCTCCGTCCTGAGCGACTTCCTCCAGAACGACCTCGGCCTGCCGGTCTGCTTCACGTTCGACACCGGCCAGGAAAAGGAAGACAGGCTGCAGCTCGCCCAGGCGTGGCAGGTCTACATCGAGACCGGCATGGCCTCCGTCGACGAAGGCCGCGAGGCCCTCCTCGGTCTGCCCGGCGACCCCACCCGGCCCACCCCCCGCTTCTACTCCACCCCGCGTGTCGGCCCGATCCCCCTCCTCGCCATCGACGGCGTCGCAGGCCGGGTCGACCCCGAGACGTTCGGCCCCGCCAAGGACCAGCCGGTCCTCGACCAGCCGTACGTACCCCCGCCCGGCGCCGTGCCAGCCGCGGGCACCACCGACCAGGCGGCCGCGGCCGCCGCCGAGAACGCTTACCAGACCCGGTACAACGCGATGGTGCACGACACCGAGGTCGCCAAGGACGGCGGCGCCCAGACCGGACCCACCGCGGGCATCACCTCGGCGACGGGCATCACCGGCTACGACCTCGTCCACGCCACGGACGAGGAGGACGAGGACCGAGATCAGCTGGTCAAGCGTGAGCTGAGCTCTTTCCGCCGGTTCTCCAAGGCCCGGCGCCGCGGTGGTCGCTGGCGGGACTTCACCTTTCAGCACACCCCGGCCCGCCAGGCCCGACGCCTCAACCAGACCGGCTGGCTGGCGGTCCGCAAGGCCGCAGGTGAGGTCGCCGTCGCCGGACTCGCCGTCCGCGCCGCCGACACCGGCCGGGTCCTCATGCTCCAGCGGGCCCTCGACCCCGACGACCCCGCAGCCGGCATGTGGGAATTCCCCGGAGGCCACCTGGAAGGCACCGAGACGCCGCTCCAGGGTGCCTGGCGGGAATGGGCTGAGGAAACCGGGTGCATCCCCCCGCCGGGAACACTCACCGGCACGTGGACCAGCGCGAACGGCATCTACCAAGGCACCGTGTGGACCGTCGACTCCGAGACTGCCGTCCCGGTAAGCACAGGCCGCGACCAGGTCACCAACCCCGACGACCCCGACGGTGACCAGGTCGAAGCCATCGCTTGGTGGGACCCCTGCCTCCTGGCCGGGAACCCCGCCGTACGGGCGGAGCTGCTGGCCAGCCTGCCCGACGTCCTCGCCGCACTCGGCCTCGACAACCCCACGGACGTAGAGAAGGCCGGCGGCGGTGACGCGGACCCAAAAGTCCCGGCGCCTGGCCCGGCTGGGACCACGATGAGCGCACCGCCCGCTACTGGGCGCCGCTGATCGCCGCCGCGCTCGGCAACGCACTCACCGTCACGGCCGCAACCCGGCTGGCCCAGGCCTTCGCCTCCCACGGCGGCTGCAACGACACGGACCGGCAGACGCTGGCCGCGGCCGCCGCCACCTACCTCACGAGCCAGGACATCACCCCCGGGCCCGCGCTCACCGAAGCGCTCGCCGGCCTCTACGCCGACGCCTACCTCGTCGGCGCGGTATCCGCCGCGACCGTGACCACCGGCACCACCAGCAACCTGAACAGCTGGCAGCCCGGCGGCGCCCCCGCAGCACAGGCAGGCATCGAGGACCACGGCACCGGCCCGGCCCTCGCCATGCTCTCGCTTGGGGCCGGCGCCACCGCGGCGGCCCTGACCGCATCCCGCATCAAGGACGCGGCCAAGGCCCTCGCGGACGGCACCGCAGCCGGCGACACCCCGCGCACCATCGGCGCCGCGATGCACGCCGCCCTGGCCGACCCCGACCGCGCCTACGCGGCGGCCGTCACCGAAACGACCCGGGCCATCGCGGCAGGCGCAGCCGACGGCTACCGGCGTAACGGCGTCGCGCGCGGCCGCTGGCAGACCGAGCCCGACGGCCATGTCTGCCCGGTCTGCGAAGCCAATGCCGCCGCCGGAACGCTCCCGCTCGGCAGCACCTATCCCAGCGGCGACACCTACCCGCCGGCCCACCCCCGGTGCCGATGCGCCGTCTTTCCCGCATAGGAGGTCCCCGTGCCCGAGCAGCGCTACGTCCTCGGCATCGCCTACCAGGCGGGGCCTGACCCGCGGATTCAGAAGGGCGCCGACGGCGGCCGCGACTTCTTCACCGCTGACGAGCTGGAGAAAGCCGCATGGTCGTTCCTCCGGGACGGGGGCTCCCAGGTCGGCCTCAACCATGTCGACGGCACGACCGGCGCGGCCACCGTCGTCGAGTCATACGTGTGGCGCGGCCCCGACTGGGACCTCGGCGACGGCGTCGTCGTCAAGGCCGGTGACTGGCTCGTCGGCGCCGTCCTCGACGAACCCGCCTGGCGCCTCTACAAGTCCGGCCGGATCACCGGCTTCTCGCCGCAGGGAACGGCGCGGCGCATCCCCAACAGGAGCAGCTGATGACCACACCCGCTGACGACGAGTTCACCGAGCTGCGTGACGCCACCATCCCGCGCGTGGACCTGGTCGACAAGGCAGCCAACGGCACCACCTTTCTGATCGCCAAGCACGCCGCCGACAGCCGGGGCCTCATGGACCCCGGCTTCGTGCGAGACCTGATCGGCAAGACTGCCGAACCCGCGCCCCAGGAGGAGACCGTGACGATGACCGGCAGCCCCGGGGCCATCGCCAAGCTCATGCACGAGGCCGCGCAGCGCGCCCGCCGCCGCGACGACATCACCAAGGACGCCGGCATCGGCGCCGACCTCGACGACTCCGAGGACGGCCTCGACCCCACGATGGTCCTCGCCGCCCCCGACGACGACGCCCCCGGCGACCCCAACGACCCCGGCTCCCCCGCCTGGGAAGCCATCGACGCGGCCACCGCCCAGAAGTGGACGTCGATCGCGGTCCGCCTCAGGAACGCCCTCGGTGTCCTCGCCGAACGGGAGCTCCTCGAAGCCGCCGGTGCCGACCCCGACGACGCCTACGACGCGTGGGACCTGCAGGACGCCCAGTGCGCCCTCGACTACGTCATCGACACCCTCGCCTCGTTCGCCGTCGGCGAGCAAGCCGCGGCAGACCTGGCTGGCGAGACCATGGCCACCGTCGGCAAGGCCCTCGCCGGGCTGGAACCGGCCGCGCTCGACACCGTCGAGGCCCTCGGCCAGGTTGCCAAGGCCGGCCGCGTCCTCTCCGCGGCGAACGAGGCCGCGATCCGCACCGCGACCGAGCACCTGCAGAAGGTGTTGGCGTCGCTGCCCGAAGCCCCGGTCGTCAAGACCGCTCACGAGGAGCCCGACATGCCCACGCCCACCCCGTCCGAGGACCGCACCGCAGCGGCCGGCCAGGAGCCCGCGATGGGCACCGCCGAGGTCGAGAAGACCACCGCGCCCGAAGGCAAGGCCATTGCCAAGGCCGACGGCGAGAAGCCGCCCGTGGTCGTCGTCTACGACCAGGCCGGGCGCCTCATCGGCATCGTCGACCCCGCCGACGTCACCCCTGTCGCCAACTCCGAGGCCGAGCCGGACGACGCGTCGGACAGCGCCCCGGCCGACGACGACACTCCCGACCTCGAACCGCAGCCCGCAGCCAACGCCGGCACCCCCGCCGACGCGCCGCCGGACGACGACGAGACCGTCACCAAGACCACCGCCGACACCGACACCCTCACCGACATGTTCAAGAGCAGCCTCCTGGCTGCGGTCGAAGACGTCCTGACGAAGAACAGCGCCGACCAGGCCGAAAAGATCGCCAAGACCGGCGATGCCGTCCTGGAACTGGCGGAACTCGTCGAGACCCTCAAGGGCCGCGTCCGGGCGCTGGAGGAACAGCCCGCCCAGCCGAAGATCTTCACCAACGGAGCGACCCCGCCGCGCGAGCACCTGCGCGGCCAGGACCACGGCGCACCGGCGCCCGTCGACGTCGCCAAGGCCCGCGAACTCAAGGGCGTGCTCTACCGGGGCACCGCCGCCGAGCAGAACCGCGCCGCCAACGACATGCAGGCCGCCGCCATCGCCGCGCTCCAGGCGATCCACCAGCCGCGGTAACCACCCGCACCCAGACACCCCCCCCGAGCCTCCGGACGAGCGCCCAGCGCCCCGGGGGCTTTCGCATGCCCAGGAGGCACCCCTTGAGCGCACCGCTCGGCAGCATGACCGAGGACACGCTGGCCGCCATCAGCAAGGCCCAGACCAGCGGCATCCTCAACAACACCGGCATCTACTCGTACGACCTGAGCGAGCTCGTCTCGCTCATTCCGGTCGTCACCCCGTTCCGCGACATCGTCGCCCGCGTCAAGAGCCCCAACGGCAACCCCTACGCCGTATGGCGGGCCATCATGAACCTCACCAACTCGCAGCCGTCGCCCGCCATGGGGTTCGACTACGCCGCCAACGAAGTGCAGTTCCAGGAGCAGGACTTCCAGGCCCGCTACAAGCCGACCGGCTTCGCGGGCCTGGTCACGCAGGACGCCTACGACCTGGCCCAGGGCTACGGCGACCCGTTCGCCATCAGCACCTTCCAGGTTCTCAACCAGGTGCTGATCGGCGACGACCGGCAGCTCATGGGCGGCCAGTCGTTCCCCCTCGCCCGGCCGGCGGCCCCGACCCTGACAACCTCCACCAGCGGCGGCACCATGGCCGCAACCACCACCGTGTACGTCGGCGTCGCCGCCCGCACCGGCACCGGCTACTACTACGGCAACGGCAACAGCCAGGGCAACAGCGCCAGCATCGCGACCGGCTCCGGGTCCACCAACTCGATCTCGGCGACCGTCGGTTCGGTCCGCGGCGCGGTCTGCTACGACTGGTTCCAGAGCGCGAACGGCACGACCTGGTACTACTACACGACCACCACGGTCAACGCGGTCACCATGACCAAGATCATCAACGCGAACCAGGCACTCCCCGCCCTCACCGCCACCCCCGACCTGTCCACCTCCTGGCAGGGCAGCGCCAACGCCTCCCCCACCTACAACGCCGCCGCCGACAACGGCTCCGCCGCCCCCGCCGAATACGACGGCTTCCTCGCAAGCCTCGCTGGCGACTACAACGGCGCCGGCCAGTGGGGCCAGCCCGGCACCGGAACCGCCAACCCCTCCATCAACAACTCGCTCAACGGCGCTGCCCTCACCCTCACCGGCGGCAGCATCACCGAGATCGAGAACCTGCTCTTCCTCCCGCTCTGGCAGCAGGTCAAGTGCTCGCCCACCGCCATCATGGTCAACGCCGTCCAGGCCCAGTCGATCGCCAACCTCATCCTCGGCTCCAGCTCGGCGACGACCTACCTCAACACCGACTCCTCCGGCCGCGTCTCCGTCACCGCAGGCGGCCGCGTCGGCGAAATCGTCAACGCCCCCGCCGGCGGCGTCACCGTCCCCATCGAGGTCCACACCTCCCTCCCGCCCGGCACCATAATCGCCCGCACCGACCGCGTGCCGTTCCCGCAGGCCAACATCCAGAGCGTCCTGGAATACCGCGCCCTGCGCGACACCGCCCAGTTCGACTACGGCGTCTCCCGCATCGCCAACACCGCCGGCGGAGGGCCGAGGCGCGAGTATGAAATTCGCAGTGTCGGAGCCTTCCTGAATCGTGCTCCGGTCGCGATGGCTTCTCTGCAAAACGTGGCCTGAACTGGCTTTTTGTCGGTCTCCTGACCGCCACTGAAGCGTTCGGAAGTGGTACCTTGGTAGGAACAAAGTCGCTCGGCACATTCCTACCAAGGACCGCCATGACACTGAGCACCGACCGGACCTGCTCCATCTCCGACTGCACCGGCAGGACCGTTGGGCGGGGATGGTGCGCAAGGCACTACGGCATCTGGCGCACCCACGGCGACCCGCTCCATCCCGTACGGCGGTACGTCCGCCAGGGAAGCGAGTGCGTACACCCCGGCTGCGACCTCAAGCCCCAGCGCCGAAACCTGTGCAACAAACACGCCAAGCGCGAAGAAGCCCACGGAGAGACGACAGACCCGCGCGAGCGCCGCTTCTGGGCCAAGGTCGACAAGAACGGCCCCACACCGGAGAACCCCCCGGCCCTCGGACCTTGTTGGATCTGGACCGGCTTTATTCACGCACCCTCGGGATACGGCCAGTACGGCCTCAGGAACGGCACTCGTCTGGTCCACAGAATCTCCTACCAGTACCTGGTCGGCCCGATCCCGAAAGGCCTCCACCTCGATCATCTCTGCCGCCGACGCGAGTGCTGCCGACCCGACCATCTAGAGCCGGTCACGCCACGCGAAAACCTCCGGCGCGGAGACCAAGGCGCCTTCTGGGGCTACGTGCCTGAATCCATTCCGATGCAGCCGAAGCCGTCGAAGCCGGAACGGTGCACGGGTTGCGGCGACAACGGCAGGGCGGTCTACAAGAGAACGCTCTGCCGCCCCTGCTATCGAAAGTGGCTCAAGGATCCTGACGCCGAGCGCCCGTCCCAGCGGACGCCAGAGCAGCGCTTCTGGGCGAAGGTAGAAAAGACCCCGTCGTGTTGGCTGTGGACCGCAAGCGTACATAGCAAGACCGGCTATGGCCGTTTCGCCGTGAAACACGGCCAGATGGTCGATGCCCACAGGTACTCATACTTCCTAGCCTTCGGCGCAATACCCGATGGCCTGGACGTGCACCACACCTGTCACGTGCGGCATTGCATCCGTCCGGAGCACCTACGCGCCACGACCCGGTCTGAGAACCTCGCCCTCCGCAAGGTTCGACGCCCATAGTCGAGCCCACCCCTCAAGGCCGAGAGCCCCGCGCTCTCGGCCTTTCGCTTGCCCTGAACGAGGAGGCCCGGATGCCGCCGGCCCGTGCGGGTGTACCGATGCCCAACTTCACTGCCACGCAGGAGCTGTTCCGCGCCGACGGGCTGACGCTGAACAGCAACTCGGACACCGTTACCGCGAACATCACCAATCAGGTCAACGGGGCTACCGGCGGCCTGATCGATGTCTCGTCGGTGTCGAATGGCCTGCTGATCGTCCGCGTCGCGAACGCCCCGACCGGCACCAGTCCCGGGCTCGCCGTCTTCTTCGACACCTGCGACGCCTTCGGGAACTGGGTCCTCACCTCGAACGCGACCGCGATCTCCGGCGCCGTCCTCGGCTTCGCCGGCACCGTCGCAGGCAACATCTCGACCGGCTACGGCCTCACCTACACCGGCCGGATCCGCTGGACGGTCACGGGAACCGGTAGCCCGACTTTCACTGGGGTCAGCTTCAGCCTGTTCGGCCGCTGACCCGCCCTCATCCGCTCCATCACCCTTCGAGGAGAGCAGGCATGCGCCTCTACTCGCGTACGGGCGCGACCGCGCTCGAACACCCCGTTCACGGCCGTATCGAGGCCGACCCGGTTCACGGCGGCTTCGACCTGCCGGAGGACCTGGCCGAGGAGCTGGCGTCGTTTCCGGCGTGGGAGTCGGACGTGGCCCGGCAGCACCGTCTGATCGCGGAGGAGATGGAGCGGCGGAAGGACCCAGCCACGTTGCTCGACGCGGTGCAGCAGCTGGTGCAGGCGGCTCAGGCCGTGAGCGCGGCACGGCAGGAGTCCGACGAGGCCGGACAGGTCGAGGACGCCGCTCCTGTGAAGGCCACCCGCGGCCGGAAGGCCGCCGCGAGCCGTCCGGACCCGTCCTCCGAGTAGCCACCTCATCAGGCCGACCGCGCAGTCGCGCACCGATCCGAGCAGGGGGTGAGTGGCTGTGGCGACGCCGTACATCACGCCGGCCATGCTGCTGGCACAGCCGGCGGGGATCAGCTGGAAGGTGATGCCGACCCTTACCGCTGACGCCTCGTCGCAGCTCGCTCAGCTTCGGCAGGTGTGCTGGAGCGCCACCGCGGCGGTCGACACCTACTGCCGGCAGCCGCTGCGGGCGACAGTCGTGACCGAGACGCAGGCGGGCCCGGGCGGGTCGAGGGTCTCGGTGGACCGGCACACCCGGATGGGCTCCGTGGTTGCAAGGAACCGGCACCTCTCGGACGTGTGGGCGGTGCTCGTGTCGTCGGCGCGCACTTTCCCCGCGGTCTGGTCGCCGGTGCCGACGGGCCAGTTCCGGTTGCGCGCGCCGGTGGTCTTCTCGGGCCCAGGCCCGGCGACGGGCCCGTCCGGCGGGAGCGTGATCGACGTGGCTCCGGGCTGGATCGACGGGCGGCAGGGCAGAGGCGGCTGGCAGGTGCAGACGTCCTACACGTCGGGGTGGCCGCACGCGGCTATCACCGCCCCCGCCGCCGCGGGCGCCATGTCGATCAGCGTGGACGACGTGACGGGCTGGGGCGGTGCGCATGGCACGGCGGCGTTCTGCTACGACGGGGCGGCCACAGAGAGCATCGCGGCCAGCGGCGCCATCGCCACCGCGCCCATCGTGCTGCCGAACACGACGACCGCCGTGCAGGCCGGTCCAGGCACCGTACAGCTGGCCCAGCCGCTGTCCCAGGACCATGCGGCGGGGGCGGTCGTGTCGGCACTCCCGGTGAACGTGATCCACGCTGCGGTTCTGGCTGCTGCGGTGGAGGCTCTGGAGGGTATCGACGCGATTGCGGCCCAGTCCTTGTCGGGGCAGTTGGCGGGCGGGACGGGGGCCCTGGCGACCGAGGTTGAGATGCTGCTGGATGACTTCCGGCGGGTCGGCTGATGGCCCGCCGGCGGCCGAACTTCGGCAGTGGGGGCGCTTCCGGAACCGCCGGGGTGCTGCGGTTCTGGAACCGCACGATCACGATCATGCGCGGTACGGCGATCAACGCGTACGGCGACGCGACGGACGTCGGGGTACCCCTGTACACGGGGGTTCCTGCGGCGCTGGCGGAGACCGAGCAGGTTGCGTTCGACTCGGCGAGTCAGCGGCAGCAGATCATCCGCAGCATCACGTGCACGGTGCCGAACTGGGCTGATGTGCGGACGACGGACACGATCCGGGATGAGACGACCGGCCGCTATTTCATGATCGAAAGCATTTCGGAGCGGCCCGGGATCGGCTACTACCCGCCGCCGAAAACGCTGACGCTGCGCGCCCGCTCCGGCGTCACCACCGGATCGGACTGAGGAGGCTGCCATGGCCCACGCAGAGATCGACGGAGCCTGGGAACACGAAGTGACCACCGCGCTCGGAAGGCTGTTCGTCGAGCGGCTCGGCCCGGCCATCGCCGCCGACGCCGCCCGCTACTGCCCCCAGCACACTGGGGCGCTCGCGGCCAGCATCGAGCACCACATGGAGGGCCAGGACCTCATCGTGTCCGCGACCGGCGGAGCCGAGGGCCGCACCTACGCCGCGTACGTCGAGCTCGGCACCGGCCCGCACATCATCCGCCCCAACGGCAAGCAGGCCCTGCACTGGGAAGGCGCCGCCCACCCGGTTCGCGAGGTTCACCACCCGGGCACCCGGCCGCGGCCGTTCCTGCGGCCCGCGCTGTACCAGCAGCGCGGCGAGTAAGAGGATTTCCCGCCGTGACCACGCCCCTGCCGCTGGACGGCACCGACGAGCTCGTCTGCACGCAGTGGATCGCCACCATCCCCGGGTTCACCCGGACCATGGTCGGAACCACCCTGCCCCCAGACGTCAACGCTGACGGCACCCCCGCCCTGTGGGTCGCCACCGGGTTCGTCACTGTCGCCGTGGCCGGAGGCGGCCCCGACCCGGAGCTGCCTGTCAACTGGCCGGTGATGCAGATCGACTGCTGGGCCACCGTCCCAGGCAGTAACAAACCGCCCTGGAACCAGGCTGCGGCCCTAGCCGGCGCCATCCGCCGGGCCACCTGGGACCGGCGGAACATCTCCCGCCCCCTGCAGATCACCGCCAACGGGATCGCCTACCCCGCGGCGGCCGTACGGACGGCCTACATGCCCACAGCCTTCCGCCGCATCTACGACGACCAGGGGGATTACGCCCGCCTTCAGGCGGACTTGGCCCTCTCCTGGGTGACCGTCAACGACCGTCTCTACTGAACGAGGACCCCATGCCCCTGGTCCGCACCACCTTCTTCCCTGCCCCTGTTGAGGTTCCCGACGACGAGGTGCAGGTGCTCCGCGCGCAGGGCCTCCTTGTGGAGGAACCCGAGCCGCAGCCCGCCACCGACCCCGCACCGGCGCCCGCCAAGCAGGCCGCCGCCAAGCCGAAGGACGCCGCCTGATGGCCCGACTCGCCCTGACCGCGACCAGTCAGCCGAAGACCGGCTCCGCATCGCCGCTCAACCTCACCTCTCTCCTCGCCTCCGGCACCCTGGGGGCCAACACCGGCGTCAGCTTCGTGAACACCGGCCGCGAGGTGCTGCACGTCGCAGTCGGCCAGCTGGCCCCGCCGACGGCCCCGAGCGTGTCCACCGCCACCACCGGCGGCACCGTCGCCGCCGGTACCTACCAGGTCGAGGTGTCCTACACCAACGCCTCCGGCGAGACCGTCGCCTCCGCCTCGTCCAGCGTCACCACGACCGGCTCGACCTCAACAATCACGGTCACATCGCCGGCTGCCTCCGGGAACGCCACCGGCTGGTACGCCTACGTCACCCAGGCAGGCGGCGCCAGCTACACCCGCCAGCAGACCCTCGGCTCGCCGACAGCGATCGGCACCAACCTGACGCTGACCGCAGCGCCGACGAACTCGGGGGCCGCCCCGCAGGCCAGCAACACGACCGCGGGCAGCAGCACGGTCATCGTCAACATCGGGACGACGATCGAGGGCCAGCCCGTCACCGCGATCACGGCGTCGCTCGCCTCGAACGCGGTCAACGTCGTCGGCCCGTTCGCGTCGGACGTGAACCAGCCCAACGGGCAGATCTACGTGGATTTCGGCACGCCGGCGAGCGTCACCGGTGTCGCCCTGCTCCAGAACGCCGGCGTCTTCTAGCCACACACCCGCAGCACCGCCCCCGGCCCGCCATGCGGGCTTTTTTCATGCCCGCGCCCGGCAGTGGCGCCCGACCCTAGGGGATGATCCCTGTGGCTGTGAATGCCGCCAACTTGATACTCGGCCCGGCGCGTCTGTACGTCGCCCCGTTCGGCTCCACCGAACCTCTCGACAGCGCCGTCACGCCGAACGGCCCCACGACCCCGCCGTCCTCCCCGTGGACCGATGTCGGCGGCACCGACGGCGGCGTCACGTGGGAGGTCGACAACACGTACACCGCACTGCAGGTGGACCAGATCACGATGGAGGTCGGCGCCCGCCTGACCGCCATGAAGATGACGGTGACCGCCAAGCTCTCCGAGATGACGCTCGGCAACCTGCAGACGGCCCTCAACAACATCGGCACCCTGGCGACGAACTCGGGCTACTCGACGCTGGACATCCCGGTGACCTCCGCGTCCACGCAGCCCAGCTACGCGGCGCTGATCATCGACGGTTGGGCGCCGATGCTCTCCAGCGGCCAGCCGGCGCTGCGGCGGGTCATCGTCCGCAAGGTGCTGTCGCAGGTGAAGGCGCAGCTCGCCTACGACAAGAAGACGCAGCAGGCGTACGACTGCACCTTCAGCGCGTACTACGTCAGCAGCAGCATCCCGCCTGTTCACATCGTCGACCAGACCGCGTGACCCGGGCCGGGCCCCGCGAGCCTGACGGCACCAGCCGCGTGCCTGCTTGTCGTGTATGCGGGTCGCCGGTCCCGACTCTCCTCCACTCCTACCGCCCTCAGGAGGGCCTATGGCCGCGAAGGTGACCGCCAGCAAGAAGGCGGCTGCCCGCCGAACCCCGCCCGCGCCGGCGCCCGCACCACGCGCGGCCGAGCCTGAGTTCGAGGTGCTACGTCTCAGGACCAGCCCGCAGGCGGACACCGAGATGGTGCCGTTGTTCTACATCGACGACGTCGAGTACTGCATCCCGAAGCGCCCCCGGATGAACATTGCCTTGCAGTTCATGCACCTTGCTAAGGACGAGGGCGATGCCACCGCTGCGGACTTCCTGCTCGGCAGCCTGCTTGGCGAGGATGGCTACCGGGCGCTACGTGAGTACGACCAGCTCACCTCGGAGCAGTTTCAGCAGATCACCGCCGTGGCCACCCGGCTGACCATGGGCGCTCTGGAGCTCCCAAAAGCGTGATCGACCGGGTGGTTCAGCTTGGCTGGGTTCTGGACCACCTCGACGACCTGGCCTCCGACTTCAGCGTGTTCCACCGGATCCCTGATGTCACGACTCTGGACGGGCCGACGTTCCTGCGCCTGGCATGGCGGATGCCGGCGTACGAGGGCGTGATGCGCGCCGCCGCTCTCGCCGCCCGCGAGGCGGATACCGGACCCGCGCCACGGATGGCGCCAGGACGCCAGGAAGAGATCAACCCGGGGACGCGCACAGCCCTGATGGCCGACCCGGCGTTCGCCGGCCTTTTCAGCTATGGGTCGTCCCGGGGGTGATCACTCCTCCACCGCGTAAGGCATCGTCTTCACCCGATACGCTGCGGCAGCGGCTGCCGCCTCTTCCTCGGTGTCGAAGACCCCTAGGTAGCGCTGTGCGACCACGGCTTTCCATCGCCCACTCCACAGGCCACGCTTCTTCACCTTGTAGACGCCCCGATATCGAGACTCGGTAGGCTTCCCTTTGAACAGCTTGGTGCAGCCCTGGTTCTGAACCTGGACCTTGGCTTCCGTGATCCGCAGGTTCGATCGGCGATTGTCTAGCCGATCCCGGTTGATGTGGTCACCCTCTTTGGGGTTCCCGAGCTCCAAGCCCAAGATCACGCGGTGCATCAGAATCGTGTGCCGCTTTTGCTTCGGCACTTCGTGCAGCTTTCCTCGATGACTGGAGACTGCGTTGGCTACACGGACTCCAGGGCGAGGCACCCAACCACACTCCGGACAAACGCTCGGGGTCGAGCGCTGACTCGTCCGCGCGGCATACCCATGCGGGTTCAGTCGCCACCTGTATCGACTTAGCTCTTCGAAGTCACAGTCATCGACCTGGGCATAGGAAACCACCGGGCCGGGTACGGCCCAGGTTCCACCCGTGTGCAGCGGTATGAGTATGCGTCAACTATATGACGGCGCAGGCCAGGCGACCGAACTGCTCCTCTCGCGGATTCAAGAATTCTGCGCTTGAAAGCGGCATGACCGTGCCGCGAAGGGGGTGATGTGAGGATGCCGGAAGGCTTCCGATAGCGCATCGCAAGCGCATGGGTAAAGGTGTCGCCGGACCTGGAGGGGTTCCGGGAGGAGCTCCAGGCCAAGCTGGACGAGGCCACTGCTGGCGAGCGGGCCCGGGTTCGAGTTCACCTCGACACCGGCGAGCTCGACGCCGGAGCCGAAAGGGCGCGGGCCACGGTCGACGAGCTCGGCGCCCGCACCGCCCGTCCGAACGTGCGGTTGGAGGACGGCGAGGCTACCGCGAAGATCGGTGAGATCCGGGAGCGCCTCCAGGCGCTGTCTTCCACCGACCCGTCGCCGCGGGTGCGTGCCGACATCTCCGACGCACAGGCCAAGGTCGAAGCGATCGAGGCGAAGATCGACCGGCTCAGCTCGGTCATCGCCCGGCCCGCCGTCACGCCGCAGATGGCGTCGGCGCAGGCCCAGATCGACGCCCTGACAGCGAAGCTGGAGGAGCTGAGCACCAAGGAGGCGACCCCCAAGGTCACCGCCGACATCGCGAAGGCGCAGAGCCGGCTGGAGATCCTCCGGGCGCGCCTCGACGAGCTGCAGACCCGGGACGCGCAGGTCCGTGTCCAGGCGTCCGCCGGCCTGACCCGCGCCATGGCGGACTTGGACCGCCTGTTGGCGAAGCTGGCCGAGCTCGACTCGAAGGAAGCCAGGGCTCGCGTCAACCTCGACGACGGCGAGTTCAACGCCAGGGTTGACCGGGCTGAGGCACGGCTGAAGAAGCTGAACGGGGAGTCGGCAAAGCCGCGCGTCGGCGGTTCGGGCGGCGAGGGCGGTTTCGGCAGCTTCTTGTCCGAGTACAAGCTGCCGATTGGAATCGCCGGCGGCATCACCAGCCTCCTGCCCAGCATCGGTGGAGCCGCGATGGGCGGCGGTCTGCTTGCGGGCGCCGGTGCGCTGTCGCTCGGTCCCGTCGCCAAGGCGTTGGGGGATGCCCATCAGGCGGCTTTGAACATCGGCATGCTGCCGCAGCAGGTCGCCGCGATTCAGTTCAGCAACTCCGTGCAGAAGCAGGGGGCGCAGGAGCAGGTCACCACGGCGCGCATGCAGCAGGCGCAGGACGCGATTACTGCGGCCCGCAGTATCGAGTCGGCGCAGATGAACCTGGCGTCGGTGGAGCGGTCCACGGCGGCGCAGCAGGTGCAGGCCCTGCAGTCGGTGGTGCAGGCCGAGCAGGGCGTTCAGCAGGCCAACTACGCCCTGTCCGAGGCGCAGTACAACCTGAACCAGGCGTGGGAGCGGGCGAGGGAGAACCTGCGTCAGCTGAACGACCAGCTCGCGGACAGCCAGCTGAACGTCGAGCAGGCGCAGCTCGGCATCAAGCAAGCGGAGTATCAGCAGAAGCTGGTGAACGAGAACGCCTACTCCACGGCGTTGGACCGGCAGCAGGCCACGCTCGCGGTCGCGCAGGCGCAGCAGCGGCTGGTGGATGCGCAGGACGAGCTGGCCGCGTCGCAGTACAACGCGAACCGGGCGAACCAGGAGGGCATCGACGGCTCGCAGGAGATCATCAAGGCCAAGCAGGCCGTGACGGCGGCGCAGTACGGGCAGACCGACGCCCAGGCCCAGTACGCGATCGCGCAGCAGAACCTGACGAACACGCAGCTCAACAACGTTTCCCAGGTCAAGGAAGCGCAGATGCAGCTGGCGGCAGCCGTGCAGGAAGCGGCCTACCAGCGGCAGATGGACGCCCGCAGCGTCGCCCTGGCGGAGCGCAACGTCTCCAATGTGGTTCAGGAGCAACAGCTCCAGTGGGCCGTGATGAAGGCGACTGAGAACGAGGCCGCCAACCAGTTGGCCAAGGACTTGTCGCGGATGACTCCGGCGATGCGCTCGGTGATGGAGCAGATTTTCGGGATGACGGGCGCGTTCCGGGCTATGCGGGATGCCGCGCAGAACGCTGTCGCTCCGGGCCTGTCGCAGTTCATCACTGGCCTGTCTCAGTCGATGCCTGCGCTGACGGCCGGTGTGACGGGCATGGGCGCGGTCATCGGGCAGGCTTTCGGCTCGATTGGCAAGGCGCTGCAGTCGACTGGCGGGAAGGAAGTCCTTCAGGGGTTGATCGATAACGGCCTGAAGTTGGCGCAGACCGTCATTCCTGCGATTGGTGGCCTTGCCGGAGCCCTGGCAACGCTGGGCTCGCAGAAGGGCGCAGCAGATGGTCTGGCTGGTGTGGTCGCGGGAATCGCCAATGGTCTGACAGCCGTGGTCAGGGCCGTTTCGCCGTTCGTGGGGTCGTTGTCGTCAGTGCTCGGCACGCTCGGGCAGGTTCTGGCCCCGCTCGGCTCCTTGTTGGGGACGGTCGTGGGTCAGGAGGCGCAGGCGTTGGCGCAGGCGCTTGCGGCTCTGCTGCCAGCGGTGTCGACCCTTACGGGCGCGCTGGGACAAGGACTGAGTCCGGTCTTCCAGGCCCTCGGCGGATTTTTGCCGCTGGTGGCTCAGGCAATCACTGGGATTGTTCAGGCGTTCGCGCCTCTGCTACCAGTGGTCGGGCAGATAATCGGCCAAATCGGCTTGAGCCTGGAGCCGCTGTTCCAGGCGCTAGTGCCGATCGTGCTGCAGCTCGCCCAGTTGCTGACGAAGGACCTGCAGGTCGGGCTGCTCCAGACCCTGCAGGCGCTGCTGCCGTTGATCCCGGTCGGTGTGAGGCTGATCGAGTCGCTGCTGCCGCTCGTCAGCCTGATTCTTAAGCTCGGCGGCATTTTCATTGATTTCGCGGCCAAGCTGGTCGGCCCGGTGATCAGCGGGCTCGTTGCCGTCGTTGGTGCGGTCGGCAATTTCGTGTCGAACTGGCGTGAGGCTGTCGACTGGATCGAAGTCAAAGCCTCGTGGTTGTGGCACAACGTGTTCGAGCCGTTGTGGGAAGGTATCCTGCACGGTTCCGACAATTTCGTCAGCGGTCTCAAGTCGACCTGGGACGTACTCAAGGATGTCTTCAAAGCTCCTGTGAATTTCTTGATCAACACGGTCTACGACAACGGTATCGCCAAGCTCTGGAATCAGGTCACCGGTGCGATCGGCATGCACAATCTGGACTTGCCAATCATCACGGGTTTCGCCACCGGCGGTGTCGTCCCCGGGTACGCCCCGGGTCAGGACACTGTGCCGGCGATGCTGTCGCCGGGCGAGGGTGTGCTGGTGCCGGAGGCGGTGCAGGCGATCGGCGCCGATACGGTGCACAGCCTGAACGCGGCTTACGGCGCCGGCCGGCAGTCCGTCGGCAACCACTTCTCCGGCGGCGGCATCATCAGCGGGATCGGGCATGTCGTCGGTGACCTGATCGACAAGGCCGTCGACATCGGGAAGATCACCGCCGCGCTAGCCACGGGCAACGGTGAGGCCCTGTCGAACGCGCTCAGCAAGTTCATCGGAACCCAAGGCGACGTGGGGAACTACAGCAAGCTCATGCTCGGCATTCCCACGTCGCTGATCAAGAGCATGGTGCAGGCGATCCTCGGCGCGCGCCCGGCTGCCCCTGCCGGGGGCGGTGGGGTGATCCCGTCCGGCGACCACCTGACGGTCATCGACCAGGCGCTCCAGGCGGCGGGCGTGCCTCCGCCGGGCACGCAGGACGAGTGGCGGGCCGGTCTGAACACGCTGATCACCCGCGAGTCCGGTTGGAACCCGCGGGCGATCAACAACACGGACATCAACGCCCAGAACGGAGACCCGTCCCGGGGTCTGGCGCAGACGATCATGTCGACGTTCCTGTCGAACCACGTCGCAGGGACCAGCACTGACATCTACGACCCGGTCGCGAACGTTGCCGCGGCGATCCACTACATCGTGGGCCGCTACGGGAGCATCAGCCGCGTGCAGCAGGCCAACCCGAACCTGCCGCCGAAGGGCTACGACCAGGGCGGGTGGCTGATGCCGGGCACGATGCCAGTGAACGGGCTTGCCAGGCCCGAGGCGGTGTTGACGCCGGAGCAGTCGGAGGCGTTCGTTGCTCTGGCCCGGCATCTCGCCGCGCAGGGTGTCGGGGGTGCGTCGTTCGGCCGCCAAGTCACCGTGGAGCAGCACTACCACGGCACTCAGCTGCCGACGATCGAACAGCAGGCCGACATGCAACGCCGCCTGGCGCTCACGCTGAGCGGCGCCTGACCGCCGGCAGGAGGGCCCCGCGGGGCCACCGCGGTGTTCTCTCCTGCCGGGCCGCCGGCTATGCCTTGCTGATCCGGGTGACGCCCACCCACAGCTGCTTGAGTTGGGAGGGGGTCAGTGATGGGTCGGGGTTGAGATTGACTTTCAGCGAGATCGACTTGCCCGGCCCGATGGGTGCCGTTGTCGCGTCGACCCCGGGCCCGCCGGATCGCCCGGTCGCACCGCCGATGGCCTGGGTCACGT
Source organism: Kitasatospora sp. NPDC086791 (assembly GCF_040685975.1). Lineage (NCBI taxonomy): Bacteria > Bacillati > Actinomycetota > Actinomycetes > Kitasatosporales > Streptomycetaceae > Kitasatospora > Kitasatospora sp. NPDC086791. The sequence goes on from NZ_JBFBOC010000001.1 coordinate 665,728, forward strand.
GAAACGTGTACCGCAGTGGCGCAGCGCAGGGGTTCGTGACCTCGAACGTCACGATGAGCACGCCCGCGTCGGCCTGGGCATCGATGAGCTGGGCCTCGTTGCCGGAGTCGTCGGCCGGCACGGCGCACGGGTCGGCGGCGGTCTTCATGACCTTGACGTCTTCGAGTTCGGGCGCCCCCTGGGCTGGCTTGTACGGGAGGCGTGCGGCCGGGATCGCCACTTCGAGGCGCCCGGGCGCTCCCGTTGCCGGGGTTGTCGCCGCAGCGGATGCAGGGGCTGGTGTCGGAGTCGGGGCGGGCGCCGGAGTTGCCGTCGCGGCCGGTGACGTGGTCGGGCTTTCCGTCTGGACCGGTGTCCGGATCGGTGCTGCGGCCGGCTGCGTGGCGGTACTGGCACAAGCGGCAGTCAGCAGGACGACACCGGCGAGGGCCGGCATGACACGACGCACTGAGTCCCCAAAAGGCTGTGACGGGTTGGTGCGGCCAGTGTGGCAGCGCCCTGGGCAGCGCCTTATGGCCCTTTGCCGGACTGTGACCGATTCAGCGTGATGCGCCGGAGGTGGTGACGGGTGGTGCAAGCCGTCGCGGGCCAGCCGTGGACTCTCTACCTCAATTTCTACAACCAGACCGGCGGAGCCCTGGTCGACCCGTCCGCGGTGCAGCTCGACATCACCTACGGCCAGCAAGTCGGGTTCGTCGCGGACGTCGCAGGCCCGTACACCTACCAGGGCGCCAACCGGCCCGTCTCGGGCCAGGTGTGGCGGATCGGCGTCGGCCAGTACGCCTGCACGTGGAACGTGCCCGCAACGGCCCCCCAGGGCGTGTACGTCGCGAACTGGGCGTGCCAGTACGGCAGCAACACGTTCCTCGGCGTCGAGGACTTCTCTGTCACCGGCGGGTTCACTCCCCCGGTCCCGGCGAGGGACACCGGGTTCTGGACCGGCGGCCTCATCTTCGGGAGCCTGGACATCGAGTTCGGGCAGGTGGACAGCAACGGCATCGCCTGGCTGTGGCAGAAATTGGAGGGCTGGGACGGCCCCGATGTCCAGGGCGCGGGCGTCATCGCCCGCTCCGGCGATCACGGCGGCTGGGCGTCACCGCAGTTCTACGCGCCGCGCACCCTGACCTGGACCGTCACCGCCTCCGCTCCGACACAGGCCCTGCGGGATCAGGCCCGCGCGCTGCTCCAGCAGGCGGTCCCCATCAGTGGGCTGGCGCAGCTACGCTACGACGAGCCCGTCCCCAAGTACGCGTGGGTGCGGCGCAGTGGCAAGCTGACTGAGGCCTACCCCACCCTGACCGACGTCACGTTCACCGTTGGCCTGGTGGCACCGGACCCGCGCAAATACGGGACTGTGCAGCGCTCTCTCGTGATCGGCGTGATGCCAGCCACTGCGGGCGGAAGCATGGTGACCCCGTTTACGGTGCCGTTCACCGTCAAGGCGTCACCGCCGCCCGGCGTGTCCGTGGCGACCAATGCCGGCGGCTTCGGATCGCCGCCGGTTGTGGTCATCACGGGGCCGGTGACCGGGCCTACCCTGACCAACCTGACGACCCGGCAAACGGTGTCGTGGCCGACGCTGACGCTCAACACCGGCGACTCCTTCGTCGTGGACTTCCTGAACCGCCAGGGCTTCGTCAACGCCTCCACGATCTCCACCACTCCAGGTGTGCCGTCAAGCGGCGGCACCTTCTGGCCAGCCGACATCAACTCCGCCTGGTGGCACCTGTCGTCGGGCTCCAACCAGGTGCAGTACGGCGGCGGGACAGGCACCGGCTCGACAGCAACGATCTACTGGCGGGACGCGTGGGTGTGACACCGCGCCGCAGGGAGGGACTCCGATGGCAACCCAGGTGACCACCAGCCTGCCCATGTGGCTCACGGGCGCCACCTACGACGCCAACAGCGGCAACGACCTGCGAAACAGCGGAGTCACCGCCTACTTCTACGACCAGGGCATCGCCACCGGCACCACGATCGGCGTCCTCGGTGGTGTCGTCGGCGGCACCGGCCTCGCGGTGAGCCCGGGCACTGGCATGACGGTCACGGTGCAGCCCGGCTCGTACGTGGTGCCCAACTCGTCGACCCCGACGGCAGGTGGCTATGCCTCGACCCTGTCGACGCAGGCGACGCTGGCCGTGCAGACTGCGGACCCGTCGAACTCGCGCATTGACATCGTCGTCGCGTACGTGTCCGACGTCGGCAGCTCATCCTCGTTCGGGGCGATCCAGATCATCACCGGCGTAGCCGGGCCCTCGCCGTCGGTCCCCACGGCCCCGGCGAACTCAATCACCCTGGCACGACTGACGGTCACCGCCGCAGCAACATCCATCACGGCCGGGATGCTCTCGGACGTACGGCCGTTCACCGTCGCCACGGGCGGCATCCTCGTCGCGCCACGGGGCTCGGTCAACGGGTACAAGGGGCAGATCGCCTACGACCCCGCGTCGAACGCGTTCTACCACAACAACGGGACGACCAACGCCACTCAGCTGCACGTGCTGCCGTGGGTGCCGATCATCCAAACGCAGACCGCGAACTTCGTGTTCGACGGTAGCGAGCAGACCGTACTGTCGGCCACGATCACCACCGACGGCAACACCGACATCGAGATCTACTTCAAGTACGCGGGAATCGGCTGCAGCCGGGGAGTCGGCACCTCGTTCATCGCCACCTTTCGCATGTACGTTGACTCGTCTGCGGTCGACGGCACGTGGACACCGAGCCTGCCTGGCGACGGCACGATCTACAACGGCTCCGCCTGGTCGTACTTCACGAGCTCCGGTGCGGGCGACACTCCGAGCGCGGGAACGCACACGGTCAAGGTCACGGCCCAGAACGGCAGCGGCCTGTACTCGACCACGATCGCCGCCTCGGGCACTGCCAAGACGCTCCTGCGTGTGGGGCCGGGCGGAATGTGAGCGCCTACACCTACGCTTCCACCGACCTGATATCCGGACGGGTCCTCGCTGACAACCTGCCGCTCACCGTCCAGTCGTTCGGGATGCAGCTCAACGGGTCGGGCACCCTGACCGGGTCCCTCGCTCTCAACGCGGAGCCAGCAGTCAACGCGCCAGCCGTCGCCGCGCTGGAACCCCGCCGCTCGGTCCTGTGGGTCCTGCAGGACGGCTACCCGGTGTGGGCTGGCGTTGTCTGGGACTGGCCTGACCAGGGCCGCGGGCCGGGCACTCTGCCGATCTCCGCGCAGACGATCGACACGCTGTGGTCACACCGGCTGATCACCGACACCATCATCTACCAGCAGGTCGACCTGTTCACCGCCTTCATGGACCTGTGCCGCTACGGCACGTCCAAGCAGAGTTCCTATATCTCGTCGGTCTCGCCGGCCGCGACACGAACTCCTGCGTACCTGGCGATGGTTGCACAGAATGGCGGCGTGGCCCGCCTGGTGATGCCTCAGGGCGCCGCCGGCACATCCGGGGTCCCATGGACCGCCTCCTACACGTACTCGGACCTGACTCAGATCAGCGGCGCGTGGCAGGACATGTGCGCGAGCGGCAACCTGGAGTTCGCCTTCGTCCCCGGCCTCGACTCCTCCGGCAACCTCGCGATCTTCCTGCGGCTCGCCTATCTGCAGATGGGACGCACCGCCGCCTCATCCGGCTACAACCTCATCTACCCCGGCAACGCCATCGACTACGGCTACCAGCGCACCGGCAGCCAGAGCAGCAACATGGTGTGGGCCACCGCCCCGCCCAACGGCGCAGCCCTGCAGTGGCAGTCCGCATACCCGCACGGCGCCGACCCCGTCGACCTGGCCGGCGGCGTGTACCCGCTCATGGAGTCCAACGTCTCCTGGCAGGGCTCCTGGGTCGTCTCCCAGGCTCAGATCGACGGATTCGCCGACGGCGAGGTCGCGATGAAGACGCGGGCCATGACCAACCCGATCGTGACTGTCGGCGCCGGATATCCCCGCGTGCGGGACATCATCCTGGGCGACGCCACCACCCTGGTCGCCACCTCGCCGCTGCACCCGCCCGGCCCCAACGGCCAGCCCGGCCTGCAGCAGCGAGTACGAGTCGTCGGATGGACGGCGTACCCGCCGGGCCCGCAGCAGGCCGAGAAGATCCAGCTCCAGACGTCGGCCGTGGGCGCCTGACACAGGAGAGAGGAGGCCGGCGGTGCCCCGCTACCCCGACCCGCTGGAGGCCCGGTTTGCCGGGACCATGCAGAACATCCAACAGCGCATCAGCCGGCTCGAAAACCGGACCACCAGCATCGACTCCGGGTTCCCGCTGGCAGCGCTGCCCGCCGTCATCGACCCGGCCTACAGCAGCGGCCAGCCCAAGGCATACATCAACGGGGCCACGGCGCTGACCGGACCGTACCGGCGCCTGTCGTCCTACACCCCGACCGCGGGCGACTCCGTACTCGCCATGCCCGTCCGCATCGGCCAGGTCGGCACCTACGTCATCCTCGGGAAGCTCATATGACGGCCTCCATGTACGGCGCGGCGGACCGCGTCGCCAAGGCCGGCGACACCATGACCGGCGCGCTCGTCCTCACCGGCAGCCCGCCGGCACAGGTACCAGCCGGTGCCGCCACCGGCAGCGTGCTCACCTCCGACGCCTCCGGCAACCTCACCCTGCAGGCACCCGGCGCGGTGTCCGGCACCGACTACCTCAACGTCAAGGCCTACGGCGCCAAAGGCGACGGAACCACCAACGACACCACAGCAGTCCAGTCCGCACTGACCGCGGCCGCCACCAAGGGCGGCACGGTCTACTTCCCGGCCGGCACCTATGTGCTGTCGTCCGCACTCGCGCCAGCCAACCAGGTCAGTCTCCTCGGCGCCGGCCCCGGCGCCACCGTGCTGAAGCAGACCTCCACCACGGCACACGGCATCGCCTACAACCCGACCACCCTCACCTACGTCTCCGTCCAGAACCTCACCGTGCAGGGCCCCGGATCCGGCACGGGCGTCGGCCTGTACGTGCAGGCCAACAGCGGGGCGAACCCAGTCACCTCATGCCAGGTCAACAACGTCGCCATCACTGCGTTCGGCAGCCACGGCGTCCAACTGGTCGCGGCCACCGGGTGCAGTCTCGCCTCCGTCAACGTCTCCAGCGTGGGCGGCCACGCCTTCTACCTGTCTGGTGGCACCGGCAACACCCTCGACGCCTGCATCGCCACCGGCAGCACCAGCACCCAGCAGGGCTTCAACCTGTCATCGGTGTCGTACACCGCCCTCACCGGATGCAAGGCGTCCGCCTGCGGCGGCGGCTACCTGATCACCAGTGGCTCCGCCAACGCCCTGAACTCCTGCGGTGCCGAGAGCATCGTGTCGCAGGCCAGCCAGGACGGCACCAGTTTCAAGGTCTCCGGCGGGTCCGTTCACACCCTCACTGCCTGCTACAGCAACGTCAACAAGGCGTCGGCGTTCTGGGTGACCGGCAGCGCGACAGGCGTGTCCCTGGTCAGCGTTCAGGAGGCCTCCCCGGGTGCCGGGGCAACGTCCTCCATCAAGGTCGACACCGGTTCCAGCGTCACCGTCATCGACAGCGCCACCGTCACCGCGACGAGCTACGCCTCGTCCACGACGAACAGCGTCACCGCCGCCACGGTCACCCTGCCGGGCGCTGTCACGGCAGGCAGCGCCACCGTCACCGGGAGCCTGAGCGCCGGCAGCGGATCCGTCTCCGGGAACCTGTCCGTCACCGGGAACCTGACGGTGTCGGGCATCGGACAGCGGGTCGCCGCCTACAAGGGCTCCAACCAGTCGGTGACCAGCTCGACCACCCTGGTCAATGACTCCGCTCTGGTCGTGGCGCTGGCGGCCAACGCTACGTACCGGATCGACGGCTACATCTCCTACACCGGTGACAACTCGCCCGCCGGTGACCTTCAGTGCACCCTCACGGTCCCCAGCGGAGCCACCGGCTCCTGGTCGTCGTTCGGGGTCCCGACCGGCGCCCTGACGGCTTACGACGCGGTGGCGATCGGCTTCGCGACGACCCGGCGGCTCGGCACGAATGGCACCGGCACGCCGATGGCGCTCAGGCCCGGCGGCGTGGTGGTCACCGGCGGCACCGCCGGCAACCTTCAGTTCCAGTTCGCGCAGGGCGCGTCCAGCAGCACGTCCACGACCGTCAGGTCCGGCTCTGTCCTGATCGCCACCCGCATCGCCTGACGGGCCCACCACCTGCCACCACGCCCCGGCCACCCAGGGGGCGCCTTCATGCCCCGGAGGAACCCATTGGCGCTCGCCAGCCTCGCCTCTCTCGACCAGCACAAGACCAGCGGATTCCCACCCGGCTACCCGCAGGACGTCCGCACCTGGTACTCGCCGGTCGATGACGTCCACGGCGTCCTACTCGACCTGATCCGCTCCGCCACCTCAAGTCTCGTCGTAGCCATGTATGGCCTCGACGATGACGAACTCGCCGACGCGATCCGGGAGAAGCTCATCGACGAGCATGTGTTCGTCCAGCTCACCCTCGACAGTAGCCAGGCTGGCGGCGTCCACGAGCGGCTGCTGCTGGAGCGGGAGGCATACCCCGCGTCGAGCGTGGCGGTCGGCCGCTCCGAGCACGGCGCCATCATGCACCTCAAGATGCTGATCACCGACGGAGTCGACGTCGTCACGGGCTCCACCAACTGGAGCCGCTCCGGCGAAGCGCTCCAGGACAACCAGACGACCGTCATCCGGGACCCGCTCGTCGCCGCCGAGGCCCGCGCCCGCATCGACGCCATCCACCACCACATGCTGAACGCGACGAAGCGGGCAGGCTCGTGAGGGCCGCCGATGCCTCGGGGCCCTCGGAGCACCTGCACCCGGCGAACCAGGCCCGGCACGACGATCGGACGCTCGGCGACCGTGTCGCCGACGGTCTGGCCGGCGGCATGGGCAGTTGGCGGTTCATCATCGCCCAGGCGGCGTTCACCGCGGCGTGGATCGCGGCGAACACGTTGCACGGCTGGTCCCGGTGGGATGAGTATCCGTTCGTCCTGCTCAACCTCGTCTACTCGTTCCAGGCCGGCTTCACCGGGCCGATACTCCTGCTCAGTCAGAACCGGCAGGCGGAACACGACCGCCTGCGCGCGGAGCACGACTACGAGGTGGACAGGGAAGCCCTGGCCTGGACGAAGGCCATCGCCGCACACCTCGGCATCACCGATCCGGCGGCCGAAGTGACCGCCATCGACGGCACTCTCACCCGCAAGGAGGACCGATGACCCGAGCCCTCGGACGGTTCGTCGACCACGACCCGCGTTCACTGGCATACGCCCACGGGGTCCTGCCGCAGTCGGCACTGACCACCACGTCGTGGACCCGGCGTATACCCGTGCTCGATCAGGGTCAGCTCGGGTCGTGCACCGGAAACGCCGCGACCGGCCTGCTCGGCACGGACAGTGCCGGCCGCATGGGGGCAGTCACCGTCACCGTCAGCGCGGCCGGTGCCGCAGCTTCCCACGGCGCCTTCCAGGCCGGTGAGCACCCTCTGGACGAGGCCTTCGCCGTCAGTCTCTACTCGCTGGCCACCGTGTTGGACGGCGCGCCCGGGCAGTACCCTCCCGCCGACACTGGGAGCAGCGGTCTCGGCGTCGCGAAGGCGCTCAAGGCCTTGGGCCTCGCGACGTCGTACACCCACGCTTTCGCCCTGTCCGCGGTGCGCTCCGCCCTGCAGTCCGGTCCTGCGCTCCTCGGCATCCCGTGGCTCCAATCGATGTTCACACCAGCTGCTGACGGGCGGATCCCGGTCGACCAGTCCTCCGGCATCGCGGGCGGCCACGAGATCGAGATCACCGGCTGGGATGCCGACTCGGACCGCTTCTGGCTGACCAACTCCTGGGGCACCGGCTGGGGACTGGGTGGCCGGGGCTACCTCGCGGCACCGGATCTGCAGTGGCTGCTGTCCCAGCAGGGCGACGTCACGGTACCCGTGCTCTCAGCCCAGCCCACGCCCCAGCCGGCCCCGGTGCCAGCGAACCCGGACGCGGCGTTCGCGGCGGCGGCCCATACCTGGCTGACGGCCAAGGGCCTGTGAGAGGAGCCTGCTGTGACCTGGGGAGTCGACTACCCGTGGACCCACCCGTCGGCCGCCTCGCTGCAGGCCGCCGGCGCGAGCTTTGCCATGCGGTACCTCAGTACCGACGCCTCTAAGAACCTGAGCCGCGCGGAGGCCAATGACCTTGCTGCGCACGGCATCTGGTGCGGCGTCGTGTGGGAGACGACCACTGGCCGGGCCTTGGCCGGACAGGCCGCCGGCGCCGCCGATGCCCGGACTGCGGCAGCTCAGGCCGTCGCCTGCGGCATGCCGGCGGACCGGCCGATCTACTTCGCCGTTGACACCGACACCAACTGGACTTCCGTACAGCCCTACTTCGCCGGCGTGGCCAGTGTCCTCGGCGCGGCCCGGACCGGCGTCTACGGCGGTCTGCGCGTCGTCCAGGGCGCCGCAGCCTCCGGGCTCGTCGCCTGGTACTGGCAGACCTCCGCCTGGTCCGGCGGCGTCTGGGATCCGCGCGCGCACCTCCAGCAGGGCGGCGGCATCACCATCGGCGGCGTCGACTGCGACCGCAACACCGCCACCACCACCGACTACGGGCAGTGGATGCCCGGCCGAACCCCGACTCTGCAGGAGGACGACATGCCGTTCACCGAGGACCAGATCCGCACGATGATCCGGGAAGAGGCCAGCGGCGTCGACGTCCGCAACGCCAACGCGTACGCCATCACCTGGTTCCTGCAGAAGATCCTCTCCGGCGACCAGATCCCGGGCGACGCATGGGGCAGCCTGCCGACCGACACGCGCAGCGCCCTCGTCAGCCTGGTCGGCGACGCCACCTGGAACCACCAGCTCCCCAACATGGTCCGGCAGGCCGACGGCTCCTGGGGTCCGGATGGCACCAGCAAGCAAGCCTACTGGTGGCTCGTGTGGCAGGACGTGTTCCAGGCCCAGCTGCTGGACGCCATCAAGGCCGCCGAGCTCACCCCTGACCGGCTCCACCAGGCCCTCGCGGACGGCGTCCTGCGCGTGCAGGTCACCGTCGGCGCGGCCTCTGACACCAACACCCCGAAGGGAACTTCCTGATGGCTCAGATCGAAACCAAGGTCAAGGCTGCCACGGTCGCCGCCTACCTGGGCTCCACCGCGCTGCTCGCCGACCTGACCGCGGTACAGAACCAGCCTGGCCTCGTCAGCTGGATGCCCGGATGGCTCGCTCCGTTCGTCCTCTCCCTCATCCCCACCGCGATCACGGCCGTGGCCGGCTACCAGGCCAGGCACACGCCGCGCCCTGACCTGATCCCGCCCGTCGCAACCGTCAAGCCCCTGGAACCGTGATGCGGGCGGCGGTCCACCGCGCCGCGCGCCGGCTGGGCCGCCGCGGCGCCGTCCTCGCCCTCAAAGGGGTGATGGCCGCGGTCTACGGCTACTCGTTGCTCGTCCAGCCGCCCCAGGACACGAGGGGAATCCGCCTGTTACTCGACCTGATGCCGCTGCACGCGTGGGCGTGGGCGTGGATCGCCGCAGGCCTGCTCGCCATCGTCTGCGCGTGGCGCCCACCGGGGCGGGACTGGCCCGGCTACCCGGCGATCTACCTCGTCGTCGCCCCCTGGGCGCTGGGCAGCCTGGCTAGCTGGTGGCTGTATGACAACCCTCGTGGATGGGCGTCGGCCGTCGTCTGGGGATCGTTCTGTGGCGTGGCGCTCATCGCCGCCGAATGGCCCGAACCACCGCACGACCAGCACGACCGGAGGCGCCCGTGAGTGGAGAATCGTGGGCCGCCATCTCCGCGGTCGGTGCCGCAGCTGTCACCCTCGGCGGCACCGTCTACACCGCGCGCGCCAGCCGCAGGTCGGCCAGCCAGGAGCGGCGCGACGACTTCCGTGTCGTCACTGACCGCATGCAGCACGAGCTTGATCGGCTCGGTAAGCGGATCGACGAGCAGGAACTGGAGTCGGTTCAGCAGCGGGCTCGTCTTGCCGGGCAGGAGTACACGATTCGCTACCTCGCAGGATGGGTTCGCAGCATGGTCGGTTTCGTTCGGGCGTCCGGGCTGGAGCCGCCTCCGGCTCCGCAGCCCGTGCCCGAGGACGTCCGCCCGTTCCTGCAAGGCCTCGACGTATGACCACGCCCCCGCTCGGCCACGTGCCGGGCGGGGGCGCTTCGTCGTCTCCAGGCTCTCAGGCCTGCTCGCCGTCGAGCGCGGCCGTGTGCAGGGGGCAGCAGGTCAGCGGGGAGATCAAGGGCGGCCATGCGGACATCTAAGGCACCTCTGGCAGGATGACGCCGACCGACCCACCGAGATCATGAGGTGCCTGTGAGTAGCGAGTGGACTGTCCACGGCAGCCGGCCCATCTACACCAGCCCCTGGGTAAATCTGGACCTCGTGGACGTCGAGCCTCCGGGCCGGGACCGGTATGAGCATCATCTGGTGCGGTTTGCTCCGGTCGCCGCCACCGTGGTTCTGAACGGCCAGGACGAGGTACTGATGATGTGGCGCCACCGGTTCGCCACGCAGACCTGGAACTGGGAGATCCCCAGCGGCATCGTCGAGGACGGGGAATCCCTGGAGGCTGCCGCCGCCCGTGAGGTGCTTGAGGAGACCGGCTGGCAGGTGGACGCGGTTGAGCCCCTCGCCTACAACCAGCCGATCGGCGGGATGTCGAACGCGGAGCACCACGTGTTCCTTGCTCGCGGCGCTACCTACGTCGCGGCGCCGGTGGACACCCACGAGGCCGACCGGATCGAGTGGATCCCACTGGACCGGATTCAGGAAATGATCGACCGCCGGGAGATCGTGGCCGGCGTCGCGGTCACCGGTCTGCTCCAGGTACTGGCCCGACGCTCCTAGCCAGCCAGTGCCGGCACCGGCACCGCAGCGATCATCTCGCGCAGGTCGGCGACCACCGGCATTCGGGCCGCTCGCGCCGGAACGGCAGCGACCACGTCCCGGGCCCTGGAGACGACGATGCCTGTCCGGTGCTCGGCTGGAATGGCGCCGAGGGCGAGCATGCCGACCTGGGCGGCCGTTGCGATCTCGCCGACTCCGATCAGGCTGGTCGCCTGGTCCATCGCGATGAGCGCCCGGTCGAGGTGTTCGTCGGGGGCGTACAGGGCGAGGGCCTCGTCGAGGGCAAGCTGGGCGCGACGGGTGTCGCCGAGGGTGGTGTACATGCTGCCGATGTGCCAGCGGAGTTGGCGTTCGGTGTAGCCGTAGGCGAGGTCGCTGGTGTGGCTGGTGTCGAGGCGGGCGAAGGCCCGCTCAGCCAGTGTCATGGCCTGGCGGGCGTCGTCGGCACGGCCCATGCGGGCGAGCGAGCGCGCCTCAAGGGCGGGTGCCCACGCTGCAGTTGCGCAGAGGGTGTTGCCAGCCAGGAGCCGGGCGCGTTCGGCGAGACGGGTGGCTGCGGCGGGGGCGCCGTAGTAGAACGGGATGACGGCCTCGCGCGCCACAAGCCACGCACGGAGGGCCCGGTCGCCAGTCTCCTCGGCGGCGAGTTGGGCGCATCGGAACCATCCGCGGGCTTCTCGGTGCTCGCCGAGGGCAACGAGGGCAATGCCTGTGGTTGCGGCGAGTCGGGCGGCCACGTGGCAGAGCCGGGACCGGTGGTCGGCGTGCTGGCTCCGGCCGAGCAGTGACCGCACCTCAGCGAAGTCGAGGACGGCGCCGGCGAGGATCTCCCCGGGCGGGGTGTGCTGGTACGCCTGCCCGTACTCCGTGGCGGTGTCCTCCCACTGGTCGATGGTGGTGTCCGCGATCGAGCCGGTGAGGGTGTGTGTCATCTCCTCCCGGACGCTGGCCAGGGCGGTCATGACCGTGCTCGGGAGAGTTACTCCTGCTGAGCCGAGCAGGCTGCGGAGTATGGCGTGCCGGGTGTCCGCTGCGACCGGCGGGGCAGTGACGTTCTCGTCGTGGGTGACTCCCGGGAGGGTGGCGGGGTGCTGCTCGGTGCCGGGAGGCGTGTAGTCGGTGCCGTATCCGAGCCGGTCGGGGCGGGTCTGGTAGAGACGGCAGAGACTGTCGAGCCGCGGGTCGCTAGGCCTGCTGGAGCCGTGCTCCCACGAGGAGAGCTGTTGCACGGTGGCGCGGTGCCCGAGCTCGGCGAGCGCTGTCACCGCGTCCTGCAGTGTCCAGCCCCGGGCGAGCCGGGCGGCCTGAAGGGGGGAGACCTCGCACTGATTTGCGATCGCGTGGACGAGCTGCCAGGAAGTCCAGCCTGAGGTGTGGGCCTGGGTTACGAGGCTGGCCGCAGCCTGCCGGGTGTTGGCACGGGGCATCAGCGGCTCCAGTCTGCGGCGGATGGCGTGACTACACGTTAGGTCATGAGTAGGTGTCGGTCGGTTCGGTTTCATCACGCTGCCGTGAAGAACGGGCGCGGGTTCGGGTGGCACGGTGAAACTGTCCGCTGTTCATGTCGGGACCGCCATTTACGGAATCCGGCCGATGGGCCGATCCTCTCGGCATGGTCACCCCGGCCCACCCGCAGTGCATCGAGGAGACGGCACATGTTGAGCACTGACAGCCTGACGGTCGCAGTGGACGGCCACCTGGAGAGCGTCACCAAGCCGGCGCCCGAGGCCCTGGACGCGCTGTGGCAGACGGTCCGCCAGTTGCCGATCAGCGCGTACGAGCTGCGGGCGATGGAGTGGCTGCTCGGTTCTGGTAGCACGGCTGACCTGGAGCGCATGATGGCCGGATCCGGCTCCGTCGACTGGCCTCTCGGGCTGGCCGACGGAGGCCAGGCCATCGTCCGGGTCTGGCACGGCGACGGCCTGACCCCGGCGCAGAGGGTCGCCGCCCGGTATCGCGTCGAGGAGTCGCCGGCCGACGAGCGGGGTCGCCGCCCGTGGGTGATCCGGGACTCCGTGACCGGCGGTCTGGTCACCGCCGGCTCCAGCGGGGTGCGCCCGTTGGAGTTCGCGATCCGGGAGTCCGCCGACGCGTGGATCCGTGGCCAGGTGAATCTCGCCGGGTACCGCGTCATGCCGTACGTCCCGGCCGCCCGGTGACCGCAGTCGGGGGCGTTCCGGTCGCCCCGGTCGAGTACGGGCGGTGTGCCGGATGCTGGGGCTGGGGGTGGGGTCCGTGGGTCGATGATCTGACCGCTGGCATTGCCCTGGTGCAGCACTGCCAGCCGCGCGAGCCAACCGCGCCGTGCGTGAGCGCCGACCACGCCACGATGGTGAGTCCCACAACGACGGAAGAGGACGCCATGAGCGGCACGGTCCACCCGAACGAGCAGGGCCGGTGGCGCGGCCAGCGCGGCCGCGGATCTCGCGGCCCGACCCGGCTGCCGATGCACCCCGTGATGCCCCTGCCCGACGAGACCCCTGCGGTCGAGGAGATGGAGGAGACCATGAGCGACGACGGTCAGAACCCGGCGTCCGGCGGATCCGGCGGGATCGGCGGTCCGAAGGCGCCGCCGACCGGTCCGAACACCCCGCCGCCGCCGAACCCGCCGAGCGAGTAGCGGCTCCCGGCCTGCCGTACGGCGGTGCGGTCGGCCAGGGCTACGGGTCGCGCAGGAGTCGCCACGTTGGCACGCCGAGAGCCAGAGAGAGGCGTACCAGTTCGTCGAGACCGACGTTCCGGTGCCCGTTCTCAACGCGGGAGATGGTCTTGTTGTCCACGCCGGACAGCGCTTGTAGCTGGACCTGGCTGAGTCCTCGCTCGCGCCGCAGTGAGCGCAGCCGGGAGCCGACCGCCCAGCGTTCCTGCTGAAGCAGGTTCGGTAGATGATCATCGGCGCGCACCTACCCACGGTTGTAGGTGCGGCCCGTGTCAGTCTTTACCCAATCGGGTAAAACGAGCAAGGTCACAGGCGAACCAAGACGGCCGGCACCCCTATCCGAAAGTTCGTTCGATACTATGCCTACTGCCACCCGGGGGGACAGAAACCGGGAGCACACCCTGATCAGCGGGGCCTACACCCTCACAATCAACGGCATCGCCGCACCCACAGAACACCGGACCATCGAGGAGGCCACAGCCGAGCTCCGAGCAGTCCTCGGCTCGCTCCCCCTCGCCCCGGCCGAACGCAACGCGTTCCGATGGTTCCTCGCCGACCCGAACCGAGTCGGCGACTACCTCACGCGCGACGGCCAGATGGCATTCACTTTCACGATCAACGAAACCTCGTACACTGCCGTCATCCGCCCGACCGGCTAGCCACCGTTCCGCGCCCACCAATAGACGAGCTGCACCACGTTTGCGCTCCCCGTCAACGACCTCAGCTCGGCAACCCGTGACGCGACCGTCCGCTTCGATATAGCCAGCTCCTCTGCGATCTCGTCATACTCCTTACCCTGACTGAGACCGACGAGAATCCGCTGATGCCCGTCAGTGAGTCGGGGCGCATCCTGCCGCGAACCATCCCAGATCTGGGCGCGCACCCAATCACGCTCAAAGATCGAACCGAAGAGTGCGACGAGCCCTTCATCGGTAACGAACATCGCCCTATCGGGCGCCCTTCCGTCCCCTTCCCACGGTGTCAGGACCGAGACGACCGCAACCCTGCGATCGATGATGATCGCCCTATTGAAATCCACGCTCGTCCGGACCTGCGCACCCTGCTCGGTGACGGTCTGCGCCCACCGGCACGTTGGCCCGTCAGACCTGACACTAGGCAGGTAGATCGTCCGCATCCGGGCCCCACGTCCCAACACGGCGAGGTCCCGCTGATACGACAGCGCCAACATCTCAGCCGGCCGCGGCCCCGTCGGCTGGGCTGTGAGCAGCTCCTTCTGACAGGAATCCAGCAACGGCGTCAGCGCACGGTTGATCGCCTCATAACCCGTCACGTACTCCACGCCGACTCCCGGACGGCTCGGGTGCACGCGCTGCCACGCAGTCAGCAGGTCCCTCAGCTGACTCGGGACCGACTGCGCCTCCAGGAGGAGCTGGCTAGCCATCGCCTGAAGGTTGCCTTGCCAGTCCCGCACGGTCTCCTGGACGTCGAGGGCCACGTACTCGGCCTCCCGGTGCGGATGTGGGGCAATCAGGCCGACGCCAAGGAGTTGCTCCCGCTCCGGGCTGGGCGGGGGACTGGGCTCCTCGGCGGTGAGCACTCTCAGGTAGAGGGCTTTGGCTGCAGGCGTGAGAAAGAGTCGACTCTCGGACACGCCCGAGTTGCCCATTAAAGCCCCCATTTGTCCCGACTTACCACTTTGCATGAGGATGCAACTTTCAGATGCTAGCCGGTGAAGGCTTGATTCAAAGCGGAACCATCCCGAACACTAGGACGGACGAAGCCCAACACGCTCCGTACCCCACGCCCTCAGCAGCGGAAGGGGACTCCATGTCCACGCGCAGAACCCTACGGCGAACCGCGGCAGCGATCATCATCGCTGCCGCTGCCATTGCCGGCCCAGCATCCCTGACGCACAACAACGCGCCGGACCACAGCGTCGCCGACTCGACCTGGGGCGGCGTTGCACCACCACAGCCGAGCCCAACTCCGACCTCCAACCCCGGCGCCTACGCTCCAATGGACTCCACCTGGGGCGGCTGACCACACAAAGAAGCCCGGCCGGCGGCGGCTAGCTGCTGGCCGGGCTCAACAACTCCCGCCTCGTGGAGTCCGCTTGCCTCGGACACCAGAAGCGCGGGGGCTGGGGGGCTTGGTAGCCCGGATGCCAGATCCTGCCTGGATCCTAGCTACCTCGCTGCCGGTGCTCATACCCCCCGAATAGCGGGGCGAGGGCATCGGCAGATGCCAAGCGGATCCCACGGGTCGCTGGCCTCCAGCACTGGGCCGCTCCGTCAGGCTTCCTATCCACCCGTGCCTGGCGGGGCGGCCTACACTCACTTTAGAAGGGTCATTGGACGTCCATCACGGGATGACCGGAATCACGGCCGACATGCTCAGGCAGGCCCACGCGGCCGACCTGGCGGTCGAGAGCGAGGAGGGCGTCCACTTCGAGCAGGCGTGGGCGGACCCGGAGTCGGGCACGGTGTACTGCCTCTCCGACGCGCCGTCCAAGGAGGCCGTGCAGCGGGTGCACACGCGCACCGGGCACCCGGCGGACGAGATCCACCCGGTGCCGTTGACCGTGTGAGCCGGGTTCTGCCGGTGACCGTCGTCGGGCTCTGCCGGTGCCTGTGTGAGTCGGGTCAGAGTGCGGCGGGTCCGGTGACCTGCAGGAAGTGGGTGACCTGCGGAGGGTGGGCGAGGTAGCGCAGCTCGCCCTCCGACCAGACCGGCCGGATCCGCCACATCGGCCCGGCGTACCCGCGCAGGGCCTCCTCGTCCCGCCAGCGGCTCACCACCAGCACCCGGTGCCCGTTCTCCTCCGAGACGGAGCGCAGCAGCTCGCCGCCGAGGCAGCCGTCCGTCCGGCCCAGCTGCGGGATCACCTGGGCGGCCAGGTGGGCGCAGAACTCGTCGGTGTGACCGGCCAGCACCTGCCCGGCCCAGATTCTGACAATCACGACCACCACCTCCGGCCGGCTGCGTCCCCTGTGCCCATTATCGGCGGAAAACCGCTGGCGGCGAGGGGCGGGACCGGGCGGGTCGAGAGGGCTCGGCTAGATTCCCGGTATGACCACCACACCGGAAGCTGTCGTTCCGTCAAGCACCAGTCCGGACCGGCCGGGCGGCCTGTTCGAGGCCCTCCGCGCGGGGGCCCTCAGCGACCCCGCCCAGCTGCGCGAGATCTACGAACAGCCCGGCGACCACGCGCGCCGCAAGCAGGTCGACCACCTGCACGAGGCCGCGCAGCGCCTGATCGCCTGCGCCTCGCTGGTCTTCGTCGCCAGTTCCGACGCCGCCGGGCGCTGCGACGTCTCCCCGCGCGGCGGGCCGGCCGGACTGGTCTCGGTGCTCGACCGGTACACCCTGGCCATACCGGACGCCACCGGCAACAAGCGGTTGGACACCCTGCACAACATCCTGGAGACCGGCCGGGTCGGACTGCTCTTCGTCGTCCCGGGCCGGGACACCACGCTGCGGGTGAACGGCCGGGCCTGCGTCTCGACCGACCCGGAGCTGCTGCGCGGGCTGACCGCCGTCGGCAAGCCGCCGCGCAGCGCGATCGTGGTCGCGGTGGAGGAGGTCTACGCGCACTGCCCGAAGTCGCTCCTGCGGGGCTCGGCGTGGAAGCCGGAGAACTGGCTCGGCAAGGACGAGCAGCCGAGTTCGGCGGAGATCACGCTCTCGCACCTGCGGGACGGGTCGCTGACCATCGAGATGATCGAGCAGACCGAGCGGGAGGCGCTGCTGTACCGGTACGAGTGAGCCCGGCGGGGGGCTCGGGACAGCCTGGGAGGTCGGCGGGGTGGCGCGGGGCCCGGCGGCGGGGCGGCCGCACCCGGTCGGCGTCCGGTCGGGTGAAGCCGGGTCCGCGGCGGTTCGCCGGGATGCCGGGGCTGCCGCCGGTGGCTTGAATGGACGGATGGACTGCGTCTTCTGTGCGGTGGTGGCGGGCGCGGAGCCCGCGCACCGGGTGCTGGACGAGGAGGCCGCGGTGGCCTTCCTGGACCGCCGGCCGCTGTTCCCCGGACACGTCCTGGTCGTCCCGCGCGCCCACCACCGGACGCTGGCGGACCTGCCGGCGGGCGAGGTGGGACCGTTCTTCCTGCAGGTGCAGCGGGTGGCGGCGGCCGTCGAGCGCGGACTGGGCGCGGCGGGCAGCTTCGTGGCGGCGAACAACCGGATCAGCCAGTCGGTGCCGCACCTGCACGTCCACGTGGTGCCGCGCAATCCGAAGGACGGGCTGCGCGGGTTCTTCTGGCCCCGCGGGACGTACCCGGACGAGGCGGGGGCGGCGGAGGTCGCGGCCCGGCTGCGGACGGCGTTGGCGGGGTGAGCGGCGGACGGCGAGCGCGTGCCGTACGGGGTTCTGCCGTACGGGGTTCTGCCGCACGGGGCTCTACCGCGTCGGGCGCGGCCGGACGTACATCCGGAGGGGTATCCGGGGCGGCCGAAATCCTTTTCGGGTCTGACGAGTCGGCAGGTCGGGCCGCCTAGGCTCGCTGCCATGAACGAACTCGCGCGCGTCGTGCAACAGACGGTCGACCGGCTCGCGGGCCGGAACGTCGGCGCGGTGGTCGCCGGGCTGGCCGGCGGCGACGCGGAGATCCGCGGTACCGGGCGGACGGGTCCGGGCGGCGGCGTGCCCGGGCCGGACACCCTGTTCGAAATCGGTTCCGTGACCAAGGTGTTCACCTCGCTCGTGCTCGCGCGGCTGGTGCTCGACGGCACGGTGCGGCTCGACGAGCCGCTCGCCGAGGTGCTCGTGGACGCGCGGGACGGCCAGGACGGCCAGGACGGTCCGGACGCGCGGGACGGTCGGGTCGTCGTGCCCGCCCGGGGCGGGCAGCCGATCACGCTCCGGCACCTGGCCACCCACAGCGCGGGGCTCCCCCGGCTGCCCCGGGGCATGCTGGTGCACGCGCTGCTCAAGCCCAACGACCCTGACCCGTACGCCCACTGCACCGCCGAGTACGTGCTGGACGGCCTCGCCCGGACCCGGCTGAGGGCCGTGCCCGGGCGCGGCTTCCGCTACTCCAACCTCGGCGCCGGGCTGCTGGGCCTGGCCCTCGCGCACCGGGCCGGTACCGGGTTCGAGGAGTTGGTGGCGCGCGAGGTCTGCGAGCCGCTGGGGCTGGTGGACACCCATGTGCGGTCGGGGGCGGAGCAGTCCGGGCGGCTCGCGCACGGGCACACCCCGGGTGGGCGGCCGGTGCCCCACTGGGACTTGGCGTCCGTCCCGGGCATGGGCGGGCTCCGGTCCACCGCCGCCGACCTCGCGCTGTTCCTTCGCGCCCAGCTGGCCGCCGACCGCGAGCCGGACGCTCCGCTGGCACCCGCGATCATGCTCACCCGGGAGACCAGGCACCGGGTCAACCCGTTCGCGTGGATGCACCTGGGCTGGCTCGGCCACCAGCTGCACCCCCAGCAGGGCGGCCACCTGCAGATCTGGCACAACGGCGGCACGGGTGGCTTCCGTTCGTTCGTGGCCTTCGATCCGGCGACGCAGGTGGGGGTGGTGGTGCTGGCCAACTCCCGCCGGTCGACCGATCCGGCGGGGACGGCGCTGCTGCGCAGGCTGCAGACGGACTTCGCGACGGCGGGGTGACGCGGAGCGGTCGGCAGCCGTCGAGGAGCGTCCGGCCGGTCCGGACCGACCGGGGCCGCCGACCGGGCGGGCGCGGGGTCGAGCCGGGGCCAGGGCGGGGCATGGCTGAGCAGGGTGGGGGCAGGACGGCGATCCCCCCTTCTCATCGGCACCCCCGGTGGCGGCGGGTTCCGGGCCCGGGGTGATGATGGCGGGGTCGTTTCGGGCCGAACGGTGCCGATTGGCACTGTTGCCGGGCGCGGTGGAGGGTCGATGCTGATCCGGCAGATGCGGTTCCGATTGGGGTCCGCCGAGTGAAAGGTGGCCGACGTGGCGGTGGTGTGGTCGCCGACGCGGGTGCGGACGGTCCGTCAGCCCCGGCAGGTCGGGCAGGTCGAGTCGGCCGGGCAGGTCGAGTCGGCCGGGCCGGTCGGGTCGGCTGATCGGCTCGGGCCGCCGGTGCGCGTGTACCGGCGCTTCCGCCCGGTGCCCCGGCGGGCGCGGGTGTGGGTGGACGCCTGCGCGGCCGTCGTGGCGGTGGCGGCCTGCCTGGCGCTCGGCCAGTGGTGGCCCGCGCCCGTGGTGGCGGCCGTCGCGGTGCTGACGGTGAGCGGGTACGGGTGGCTGCGGTCGGTGCCCGGGCTGCGGTCGGTCCGGGTCCACGAGGGCGGCCTGGTGCTGGTCGCGGCGGACGGCGGCGAGCGCCCGCTGCCGTGGAGCGCGGTGGAGGCCACCGAGTACTCCCCCGGTGGCCCGGACGGGGAGGGCGAGCGGGGCCGAATATGGCCGGCCGGCGCGGGCGAGCCGGTGGTGCTGGAGCAGTTGCGCGGGCTGGGCCGACTGTTCCGGGAGCTGGAGGAGCGCCTCTCCCCCGGCCTCCGGGCCGCCCTGCACGAGACGCTGCGTGCCGAGGGCAGCGTCCGGTTCGCCCGGGGGCGGCTGACGGTCACGACCGGCGGGCTGGTGCACCGCCCGCCGCACCCGCTCGCGGCGACGGAGGCCCACCGGTGGGCGGAGGTGGAGTCGGTCCGGGCGTCCGACCTCGGGGAGCTGGAGATCCGGACGCACTCGGCCGGCCTGCCGCTCACCCTCCCGGTGCCCAATGCCCGTGCGGCGGCGGACTTCCTGGCGGATCTCCGGACCGCGGCCCCCTAGGGGTCGCGACGGGCCCCTCCCGGAGGGGAAAGGTACATCGCCGAGTGGACGTCAGTTCCCTTGCCTGCGAACTACCGTCGCCGACATGAGCCGACTTCGCACCACCGCCGCCGCGGCAGCCCTGCTGCTCGCGCTGCCGTTGTCCGTCGCCGCTGCCGCTCCGGCCCTGGCCGCGCCCGCGCCGGCCGGTTCCACCGCCTCCGCCACCGCCCCGACGACCGATCCGGCCGTCCACCTCGAACTCCCGCGCCCGACCGGGCCGTACGCGGTCGGGCAGGAGGTCCTGCAACTGGTGGACCAGGACCGTCCGGACCCGTGGGTGCCCTCCGCCGGTCCGCGCCGGCTGATGGTCTCCGTGTACTACCCCGCGCACGCCGGAACGGGCACCCCGGCCCCGTACATGACCGCCGGTGCCGCCCGCGCACTGCTGGACGCCAAGCTGCCCGGCAACACCATCGCGACCGAGTCGCTGACCGGCACCCGCACCTGGGCGGAGTCCGGCGCGAAACCGCAGGGCGGCCACTACCCGCTGGTGGTGCTGTCGCCCGGCTTCACCACGCCGCGGGCCTCGCTCACCAGCCTCGCCGAGGACCTGACCAGCCGCGGGTACGTGGTCGCGCTGGTCGACCACACCTACGAGAACACCGGGACCACCTTCCCGGACGGGCAGACACTGCCCTGCGTGATGTGCGGCCGGCCCAAGGACTGGCAGTACGTGGACGAGAGCCGGGCGAAGGACGTGTCCTTCGTCATCGACCGGCTGACCGACCGGCCGCACCCGGCCTGGCGCTACGCCCGGATGATCGACCGCGACCGGATCGGCATGGCCGGGCACTCGGCCGGTGGCGCGGCCACCGTTCCGGCCCTGCTCGCCGACGACCGGATCCAGGCCGGGGTGGACCTGGACGGCAGCATGGACGTCCGGGTGCCGCCTTCGGGAATCGGCGGCAAGCCGTACCTGATGATGGGCCACCCGCTGGACGGCGGCGAGGACAGCAGCTGGGTCGAGAGCTGGCCCCACCTCGACGGCTGGAAGCGGTGGCTGACCGTCGACGGCACGATCCACCCGAGCTTCACCGACTTCCCGGTGCTCCTCGAAGGGCTCGGCCTCCCCCAGGGGCCCGGCGCCACCATCGCGCCCCACCGCGCCGTCGAGCTCACCCGCCGGTACGTCGGAGCCTTCTTCGACCTGCAGCTGAAGGACATCGAGCAGCCGCTGTTCGACGGGCCCACCGCTGCCGACCCGGAGGTCCGGTTCACCCGCTGACCGCACTCCCCCGGCGAGGCCGTCGGCACCCCACCGACGGCCTCACCCACGCACGGGCAGCGGCCCGACCGACCCGCCCGAGCACGGAAGCAGCACAGGAGCCTGCGGCCGACGGTGCCCACACGGGCGCCGGAGGCCGGCGGGCGGGGTGGCCGGGGCGGACGCCTTCGGGGGCCGTGTCGGTCCGGTGTGCGAGGATCCGCCGCGTGATCACTGTGGCGGAGGGCTGGCTGGACGGGACCGACTCGGGGCTGTTCGTGCTGTGCCCCGAGGTGGCCGTCGAGGGGTGGGCGGGTTGCGAGGAGGCGCTGGTGGAGGCCGCCGCGGACTACGCGGCCGGCTGGGCGGTGCCCGGGCACGGGGACGTGCTGGTGCTGGGCGGGGAACCGCTGCCGGTCGGGTGGCTGGCCGAGGAGCGGGTGTTCGTCCGGCCGCTGGACGTGGAGTGCTCGGACGCCGTCCGGCCGCTGGTGCGCGAGGCACTGCGGTCGGGGATCTGGGAGGACGGGCCGGTCCTCGAACTGACCGCCGGGCGGTACCTGCTCACCGACGTGTTCTCCGACGGCGCGGACGCCCTGGCGAGCGGCGAGTACCTGACCGTCGAGGTGCCGCCCGGGCGCTACCTGGTCCAGTCGCTGAAGGCCGGGGCCGGGCAGTGGCCGGAGTTCTACCTGGAGCGCCTGCTGCCGCGGTGAGCGGCGCCGCCCGGAGCCGCGTGCGAAGATGGCAGGGCTGGTGGGAACGATCTCCGGACGTCTCTGGGACGGTTCTCTGGCCATGGTGGACGACAACGCGCAGCGCGAGGGGGAACCGCAGCAGGACGCCCTGCTGATGGTGCCGATCGCCACGGCGCTGATCGCGGCCGACGGGCGGATCCTGCACTGGAGCAGTGACGCGGAGGCACTGCTCGGTCACCGCAAGGAGGACGCGGTCGGGACGAAGGCGGCCAAGCTGCTGACCACCGACGAGCGGCGCCCCGAAGTCCTCCGGCTGTTCCAGCAGATCCTGGAGGGCCGGGACTGGAGCGGCGTGTTCCCGGTCCGCCACCGCGACGGGCACCTGGTGAACCTGGAGTTCCGCACCCATCCGATCCGCGGGCCGGGCGGTGAGTCGCTGGTGCTGGCGGTCGCCTCCGAGGTGACCACGCTGCGCCGGATCCAGGCGGACCTGGCCGTCCTGGACGGGTACTTCACCCAGTCCCCGGTCGGCATGGCCGTGTACGACACCGAGCTGCGCTTCATCCGGCTGAACGCGGCGCTGGCCCGGACCAACGGTCTGCCCGCCGAGCAGCACCTGGGCCACCGGCTCACCGAGCTGCTGCCCGGGATCAACGGCGCCGAGTCCGAGGCGGTGATGCGCCGGGTGCTGGAGACCGGCGAGCCGGTGGTGGACACCCGCTCGCACGGCCGTACCCCGGGCGACCCGCAACACGACCACGCCTGGTCCGCCTCCTACTTCCGGCTGGAGGACCGCAGCGGCCGGGTGCTCGGCGTGAGTTCGACCGTCATCGACGTCACCGAGCGCTTCCGGGCCGACGCCCGGGCGGCCCGCGCCCAGGAGCGGCTGGCGCTGCTGGTCGACGCGACCGCCTCCATCGGCACCACGCTCGACCTGCGGCAGACCGCGCGGGAGCTGGCCGACGCCATGGTCCCCCGGGTCGCCGACATCAGCGGGGTGTTCGCGCTGGAGGCGCTGGTGGCCGGCCGCACCGTCGAACCGCCCGCCGCGGACGCCCCGCAGCTGGTCCGGCGCCTGGCCCTGGCCACCACGGACCCGCTGTACCCGTCCGACGCGCTGCCGGTGGACACCGTGTACGAGCTGCCGGCCGACTCCCCGTACGCCCGGGCGCTGAGCACCGGGCGGACGGTGGTCATCCCGTCCTGGGAGCTGCCGATGCTCAGCGCCGGGATCACCGAGAGCCGACGGCAGGCCTTCCTCGGCGACCGTCCGCGCTCGGTGCGGATCACCCCGCTGGTGGCGCGCGGCACCACGCTCGGCATGGTGGTCTACTCGCGGCGCGGCGAGCGCGAGTCCTTCGCGGAGGCCGACATCACGCTCGGCGACGAGCTGTCCTCGCGGGCCGCCGTCGCGATCGACAACGCCCGGCTGTACCTGCGCCAGCACCAGACCGTGCTGGCCCGGCAGCAGGCGCTGCGCGAGGCGAAGGCCGCGCAGGAGCGCCTGGCGCTGGTCAACGTGGCCTCCACCCGGATCGGCACCACGCTCGATCTCGCCCAGACCGCCCAGGAGCTGGCCGAGGTGGCGACGCCCCGGCTGGCGGACACCGTGGTGGTCGAGGTGCTGGAGGAGCTGGTCCGCGGCGAACGCGAGGCCCGCGCGCCCGCGGACGGCTCGGCGCTGCTGCGGCGGATGGCCTTCCACTCGGTGCACGGCTCGACCCTGCAGCCGATCGCCCGCACCGGCAACGTGCACCGCTTCCGGCCCAGTTCGCCGTACGCGTGGAGCCTGGCGCACCGCAAACCGCTGCTGGTACCGCGGATGGACGAACAGGGCATGGCCTGGTTCGCCGACGACCCGGTGCGCACCGCCGCGGTCCGGGAGCAGAACGTGCGCTCGTTCATGGTGGTCCCGCTGATCGCGCGCGGCACCCCGGTCGGCGTCGCGGGCTTCTACCGGACCCTGGTCGAGCGCCCGTACGAGGACGAGGACCTGGCGCTGGCCGGGGAGTTGGCGGTGCGGGCCGCCGTCTCCATCGACAACGCGCTGCTGTTCACCCGCGAGCGCGACGCGGCCGCCGCCCGACAGCGGGCGCTGGACGAGGCCTGGGCCGCCCAGCAGCGGCTGTCACTGCTGAACGAGGCCAGCAACCGGATCGGCACCACCCTCGATCTGCACCGCACCGCCCAGGAGTTGGTGGAGGTGGTGATCCCGCGCTTCGCCGACTTCGTCACCGTGGACCTGCGCGACGCGGTGCTCAGCGGCGAGGAGCCCGGGTCCGTCCCGGAGGAGGGGCGGGTGCTGATGCAGGCCGTGGCCGTCGGCGAGTTGGGCCCGGGCGGCAACATGACGCAGGCCGCCGACCAGGTCGGCGAGACCTCCCACTCCGCCCAGCTGTACGCGCAGAGCCTGCGCACCCGGCGCTCGATCCTGGTGTCCGAGGTGACCGAGGCGGAGCTGCGCCGGATCGTCGCCTCCCCCGACCGGGTGCAGCCGGGGCTGGACGCCGGGGTGCACTCGTACCTGATGGTGCCGCTGATGGCACGTGGACACGTCCTGGGCGGCGCGGAGTTCGTCCGCACCCACAACCCGGCGCCGTTCGGTTCCGCGGACCGTTCGCTGGCCGAGGAACTGGCCGCCCGCACCGCGCTCGCGATCGACAACAGCCGGCTCTACCGGCGGGAGCGGGACACCGCGCTCACCCTGCAGCGCAGCCTGCTGCCGCAGGAGGTGCACCGCACCCTCGGCCTGGAGATCGCCTACCGCTACCTGCCCAGCAGCGTGGTCAGCGAGGTCGGCGGCGACTGGTTCGACGTGGTGCCGCTCTCCTCCGGGCGGGTCGCCCTGATCGTCGGCGACGTGATGGGGCACGGCATCCGGGCCGCCGCGACCATGGGCCAACTCCGGACGGCGGCAAGGACGTTGATCACTCTCGACCTGGATCCGGCCCGGGTCCTGCACCGGCTGGACGAGGCCACCTCGGCCGTCGGCGAGGGCCAGTTCGCCACCTGCGTCTGTGTCGTCTACGACCCGGTGGACCGCCACTGCACCGCGGCCAGCGCCGGGCACCTGCCGCCCGTGGTCGCCGACACCGAGGGACGGGCGCACCTGATCGAGCTGCCGACCGGCATCCCGCTCGGTGTCGGCGGAGTCCCCTTCGAGAACGCCGAGTTCACCCTCCCCGAGGAGGGCATCCTGACGCTGTACACGGACGGGCTGGTCGAGCGCCGGGGCCGCGACCTGGACGAGGGGCTGCGGCTGCTCTGCCGCACGGTCGCCGACCGGCACCAGTCGCTGGAGCAGACCTGCGACGCCGTCCTGACCCGGCTCACCGGCCGCACCAGCGAGGACGACATCGCCGTCATCATGGCGCAGGTCCGCCCGCACGGCGCCGACCGGATCGCCACCCTCCCGCTCACCGGCGACCGCGCGATGGTCGCGCACTCGCGCCGCTTCACCCGCGAGACGCTGGAGGACTGGGGACTCGGCGCCCTGGCGGACTGGGCCGAACTGCTCACCAGTGAGCTGATCACCAACGCCCTGGTGCACGCCGGATCCCCCACCCAGCTGCGGCTGTTCTGCAACCGGGTGCTCACCGTCGAGGTCGCCGACCAGGAGACCGAGACGCCCCGGATCCGCCGCGCCCGCACCGAGGACGAGGGCGGCCGGGGCATCCACCTGGTCAACGAACTCGCACACCGCTGGGGCAGCCGCCGGACCGCCGACGGCAAGGTGGTCTGGTTCGAGCTGGAGCTGCCCCCGGGAGCGCCGCCGGCGGCCTGAACCACGGACGGTTGCCGGGCCGCCACCGCCCGCCCCGGCCCCCGCTCGCCCGCCCCGGCCCCCGCTCGCCCGGCCGGCGCCCCGCTCAGTCCGGCAGGAGGAGGTTGACGTCGCCGAACTCGTGCCAGAGGTATCGGTGTTGCACGGCGGCGCGGTAGCAGGCGCTGAGCAGGGGACGGCCGGCGACGGCGGCGAGCATCAGGAGGTGCGAGGCCCGGGGCTCGTGCCAGCCGGTGAGCAGGCCGTCGACGGCGCGGACGCCGCGTTCGGGCGTGACGACCAACTCCGTCCAGCCGTCGGCCTCCTGGAGGGTGCCGTCCGCTGCGGCGGCGGACTCCAGGGCGCGGACCACGGTGGTGCCGACCGCGATCACCCGGCCGCCGTCGGCCCGGACGTGGCCGACCAGCCGGGCGGTGGCGGCGGGGACGTGGAAGCGCTCGGCGTACGGGGCCTCGTGCGCCTCGGGCGAGGCCACCCCGGTGTGCAGGGTGACCGGCGCGACGAGCACGCCCCGGCCCGCCAGCCGGGCCACCACCTCGGCACTGAACGGGCGGGCCGCGCTGGGCATCTCACTGCTGCCGGGGACGGTCGCGAACACCGTCTGGTAGGCGTCGATCGACCAATCACGGTCCACGTAGCCGTACCGGATCGCCCGACCGTGCGCCGCCAGGTACGGCAACAGTGTTTCGGGCAAGGTGAGTTCGGCGTACCAGAGGCGGGCGGTGAAGGCCCGGGTCAGCACCGCCGTGCCGCCTGCGGGCAGCGCGACCCGCAGTCCCGCGCGGGCCGGGGACTGCGCCGGCGGGTAGTAGGCCGCCGCCTCCCCGGGGACGGCACGGCGCAACTCGACCAGGTGGGCGCCGTGCCGGTCCGGCTGGGCGGAGGAGAGGTGCAGCGCGACGGGCGTGCCCTCGGGCAGCCGGCCGGGCAGCGCGGCGGGCAGGGTGGCCGAGTTGTTGACCACCAGCAGGTCGCCCGGGCGCAGCACCTCGGGCAGCTCGGTGAAGCGGCGGTGCTCGACGCCGCCGGTGGCGCGCCGGCCGACCAGCATCCGGACGCCGTCCCGGGCGGTGCCGCGCGCCTCGGCCGGTGCGCGGGCGGAGAGTTCGGGCGGGACGGTGAGGCCGAGGTCGACGGCAGGGCCGGGGCCGGGGCCCAGATCGGGGCCGAGGCCGAGGTCGGCGGGTGCGCTCACCGGTCCCCCCGGTCCGAGCCCGAAGCGGCCGGGGCCGTCAAGGCAGCCGGGGCCGTCAGGGTGGCCGAGGCGGTCGGGTCCTCGGCCGCACCACGGGCCGACTCCTGGGCCGACTCCTGGGCCGGGTAACGGCCGGACGGGGTGCGCTCGCGGAGCAGGCCGAGCAGGACCGGCACCACCTGCTCGGGCAGCGGCTCACCGGAGAGGTCCTCGCCGGGGCAGGCCTCCTGGAGCATCCGGGTGCGCATGCTGCCCGGGTCGACGGCCCAGACCCGCAACTCCGGTTCCTCCTGGGCGAGGACCGCGGTGGCGAGGTCGAGCGCGGCCTTGCTGGCGCCGTAGCCGCCCCAGCCGACGTAGGGCACCGCGGCGGCGTCGGAGCTGATGTTGAGGACGGCGCCGGCGTGGCCGCGCAGTTGGGGCAGCACGAGCTGGGTGAGGGCGATCGGGGCGAGCGCGTTCACCTCGAAGGTCTCCAGCAGGTCCGGCAGCGGGTGGTCGGCCAGCCGGGGCAGGGGCTCGGAGCCGGAAGCGGGGGCGCCGTTGAGCGTGCCGGCGTTGTTGACCAGCAGGCTCGCGCCGCCGAGGCGTTCGGCGGCCTCGGCCAGGCGGGCGCGGTGGTCGTCGTCGACGACGCTGCCGGGGAGGGCGACGACCGTGGTGACGGCGGCCAGGTCCGCCTCGGCGGCGGCGAGTCCGGCCGCGCCCCGGGCGGTGATCACCAGCTGCCAGCCGTCGGCGGCGAGGGCGTGCGCGAGGGCCAGGCCGAGGCCCCGGGAGGCGCCGGTGACCAGGGCGACGGGGGCGGTGTGCGGTGCCACGGGGGCGGTGTGCGGTGCGACGGTGCGCTGTGCTGCGTTCATGCCGCAACGATCCCGCCGCCGGACGGGCGACGGATCGGCCGCAGGGACCGGGACCCGGTCGGACGTTCGGACCAGACCGGCGGACGGACCTAGGACCCCCCGCCGGGACCTCCGCCCGACTCCTCGCCGAGGCCCCCGCCCGGCTGCCTGCCCGGCTACCCGCCGGAGCCCTCGGACCAGGCCTGCGGGTCGGTCCACGCGGTCAGGGTGCGGCGGCTCTCGAAGCGGCGTTCGCGGCCGGTCAACGGATCGACGAACTCGACCACCGAGGCGAGCAGTTGCAGCGGGCGGCGGAAGTCGTCCGGGGCGGGCTCGGGCAGGACCACCGGGTACACCGGGTCGCCGAGGATCGGCAGTCCGAGGCCGCTCATGTGCAGCCGCAGCTGGTGGGTGCGGCCGCTCAGCGGGCGCAGCCGGTAGCGGGCGAGGCCGTCGCGCGGCTCCAGCAGCTCGATCCGGCTCTCGCTGTTCGGCGGCGCGTCGAGCTCCTGCGCGGCGATCACCCCGCGCTCCTTGACGATGTGGCTGCGCACGGTGCGCGGCAGGCTCAGCTCCGGGTCGTACGGGGCGACCGCCTGGTACTCCTTGCGCACCAGGCGGTCGCGGAACAGCGTCTGGTAGGCGCCGCGCTCCTCCGGACGCACGACGAACATCGCCAGGCCGGCGGTGAGCCGGTCGAGGCGGTGCGCGGGGCTGAGCGCGGGCAGCTCGAGGGTGTGCCGCAGCCGGGAGAGGGCGGTCTCGGTGACGTGGCTGCCGCGCGGGGTGGTGGCCAGGAAGTGCGGCTTGTCCACGATCACCAGGTGCTCGTCGCGGTGCAGCACGACCAGGTCGAACGGGACCGGCACCTCCGCCGGGAGGTCGCGGTGGAACCACAGGTGCGCGCCGGGGCGAAACGGTTCGTCCGGAGCGATCGGGCCGTGCTCGCCGACGATCTCGCCGTCGCGCAGCGCCGCGTCGATCCGCTCGGCCGGAACGACGGGCAGCCGCGCGACCAGGTGCTCGCGCACCGTCGGCCAGGGGCCTTCGAGGGGCAGCCGCAGGTGCACCGGGTCCACGCCGTGGCGCTGCGGGAGGGGGGAGGCCGGGCGGCGGTTCTTGCGTCTCATCTCGCGGCCCAGCGTAGTGCGCGCCCCGGACGGGCCCTCGCCCGGCGTGCTGCCACGGCCCCGGCCGGGGCGGCGGCCCGGCGCCGGCCGAGGTGCCGGTTCAGGACTGGACGAGACGCCGGCCCGAACCCGGCCGAGGTGCCGGTCCGGGGCGGGACGGGGAGAGTGGACCGATGGCCCTCGCTCCGCCGGGGGCCTCCGGCCATCCGCCGGGCACCACCTCCCGGAGGCCCGTCGGATCATCCGACGCACCACTGGAGGACGCGTGACCGCCGACGGCCCGGACGGGGTGCCGCCGCTGCACCTGCCCCGACGGACCCGGTTGCTGCTGTACGGCTCGCTCCTGCTGCTGGTCGCCGCCGTGGTGGCGGCACTGGCCATCGGCCCGGGGACCACCCTGGCGCCGCTGCTCGCGGTGGCCCCCGTGCTCGCCGGGGCCACCACCCGGCAGGCCCGGGTGCCGCTGCTGGTCGGCGCGGCGGCGCTGCTCGCGGTCGGGCTGCTGGAGTCGGCCAACGCGCAGCTGCCGCCCTCCGTCCGGATCAGCGTGCCGGTCACCGTGCTGGCCTCGACGCTGGCCAGCGCCGCCAGCGTGGTCCTGGTGGCGGCCCGCGAGCGGGAGCTGTTCCAGGTCCGCACGGTGGCCGAGGCGGCGCAGCGGGCCCTGCTGCGCCCGCCGGCCGAGCGGATCGGGCCGCTGCGGATCGCGGTGCGCTACGTCGCGGCGGCGGCCGAGGCCCGGATCGGCGGGGACCTGTACGCCGTGGTGGAGACCCGGTTCGGGGTGCGGATCCTGCTCGGGGACGTCCAGGGGCACGGGCTCCCCGCGGTGGAGACGGCGGCGGACGTCCTCGGGGTGTTCCGGGAGGCGGCGCGGACCGAGCCCGATCCCGGGCGGCTCGCGGAGCGGCTGGACGCGGCGCTCACCGCCCGCCCGGACGGTGACCGGTTCGCCACCGCGCTGCTGCTCGACGTGGCACCGGACCGGGGTCCGGTCCGGGTCGTCAACTGCGGCCACCCGCCGCCGCTGCTGCGCCGCGCGGGCAGGGTGAGCGAGCTGGAGCCCCCGTACCCGGCGCCGCCGCTGGGGCTGCTCGGGCTGACCGGCGACGCGTACCCGACCCGGAACTTCGAGCCGGAGCCCGGCGACCTGCTGCTCCTGCACACCGACGGGGTGTCGGAGGCGCGGGACGCCGACGGACGGTTCTACCCGCTGGCGCAGCGGCTGCCGCACCTGCACGGCGGGAGCCCCGCGGACCTGCTGGACGCGGTGCTGGCGGACGTCGGCGGCTGGGTCGGGGCCGCCGGGCTGGCCGACGACGCGGCGGTGCTGGCGGTGCGCTGGGAACTGTGACGGGCGGGGGCGCCCTCGGCCGCTCGGGTGGAATTGTCAGTGGGGTGTGCAACGCTCGGTGCACGGTCGGCGGGACACGAGCGGACCAGCGACGAGGGGACGGTGCCATGGGGTTCAAGGCCGAGGGGTCGTTCGAGGTGACGGCGTTCGAGCCGGTGGAGACGGAGGAGCGGGCGGGCGCGTCCTTCGGGCGGATCCGGATCGCCAAGACCTTCACGGGCGGGCTGAGCGGGACGAGCGAGGTGCGGATGCTCTCCGTCGGCGGCCCGTCCGGCGGCCCGGCGTCGTACGTCGCGGTGGAGCACGTCACGGGTGAACTGGACGGGCGCGCGGGCTCGTTCGTGCTCCAGCA
The DNA here is from genome assembly GCF_040685975.1 of Kitasatospora sp. NPDC086791. Taxonomy (NCBI): domain Bacteria; kingdom Bacillati; phylum Actinomycetota; class Actinomycetes; order Kitasatosporales; family Streptomycetaceae; genus Kitasatospora; species Kitasatospora sp. NPDC086791. The sequence goes on from NZ_JBFBOC010000001.1 coordinate 696,511, forward strand.
CGCGGCCTGGGACACCACCGGCACGACGATACGCGTGGTGCCGGGCACGGGGGCGGGCGAGCTGGCCGGGATCACCGGGGAGTTCCACCTGACCGTCGACGCGTCCGGTGCCCACACCTTCGTCCTGGCGTACGAGCTGGGCTGACGCCCCAAGGCCCCACGCCCCATGGCGTCCGTCACCTCGACGGCCGTGTGCCGCACGGGCCGAGCGCTCGGCGGCGCTGCCACGATGATGCGATCAGTGCACGATCGGCATCGGAGGGTGGCGCATGACCGGCACGGCGATGGATCGGGCGACAGCGATGGTGGTCGCGGAGGCCTCGACGGTCGAGGACGTGGTCGGCCGGTTGCGGGAGATCGGGGCGGGACTGCCCCCGGCCGACGGGGTGGCGGTCTTCAACCGGCTCTACCTCGACGTCACGGAGGCGGTCCGCGACCGGATCGCCGACGGGCTCTTCGCCGACGCTGCGGCGATGGCCGAACTGGACGTGCTGTTCGCCGGGCGGTACCTGCGGGCCGTGGCCGCCGACGCGGCCGGGCAGGAGCCGCCCGCCTGCTGGCGGCCGCTGTTCGCGCTGCGCGCCCACCCGGGCGTGCACCCGCTGCAGTTCGCCCTGGCCGGGATGAACGCCCACATCCAGCACGACCTGCCGCTGGCCGTCGTGGACACCTGCCGCCGCCGGGGCTGCGAACCGGCCGGGATCGAGGAGGACTACCACCGGATCAACGGGGTGCTGGCCGAGGTGGAGACGGCCGTCCGGGAGCGGCTGATGCCCGGGCCCGACCTGCTGGAGTACGCCGAGCCGCTCACCCACCTGCTCGGCACCTGGTCGGTCGAGGCCGCCCGCGAGGGGGCCTGGTCCACCGTCCGGGCGTTCTGGGAGCTGCGCCGCCTGCCGGGCGCGGCCCGAGCCCTGGCCGGCGCGCTGGACGGCTCGGTCGGGCTGCTGGGGCGCGCCCTGCTGCTCCCGCTCGGCCCGGGCGACGGACGGGACACCGGGCGGAGCGACGGACTGCGCACCACCCGGACGGCACCGGGCGGCCGGCTCCCCGAAGCGAGGAATCGGCCGCCCGGCGAATCCGCCGGAGCGGACTCCGGCGGTGCGGACGCGGACCGCACGCACGTCGCCCGCCCACGGATCACCAATGCCGACACCGACACCGGCGCCGGCGCCGGCACCGCCCCGGGCGGTCAGGCCCAGCTGGAGTGCAGCGGCTTGCCCTCGGCGTAGCCCGCCGCGCTCTGCACGCCCACGATCGCCTTCTCCTGGAACTCCTCCAGGCTGCTGGCGCCCGCGTAGGTGCAGGAGCTGCGCACCCCGGCGATGATCGAGTCGATCAGGTCCTCGACGCCCGGGCGGGCCGGGTCGATGAACATCCGGGAGTGCGAGATGCCCTCCTCGAACAGCGCCTTGCGGGCCCGGTCGTACGAGGAGTCCTGGGCGGTGCGGTTGCTCACCGCGCGGGCCGAGGCCATGCCGAAGCTCTCCTTGTACTGGCGGCCGTCGGCGGCGGTCTGGAGGTCGCCCGGGGACTCGTAGGTCCCGGCGAACCAGGAGCCGATCATCACGTTGGAGGCGCCGGCGGCCAGCGCCATCGCCACGTCGCGCGGGTGCCGCACGCCGCCGTCGGCCCACACGTGCTTGCCGAGCCGGCGCGCCTCGGCGGCGCACTCCAGGACGGCGGAGAACTGCGGGCGGCCGACGCCGGTCATCATCCGGGTGGTGCACATGGCGCCGGGGCCGACCCCGACCTTGAGGATGTCGGCGCCCGCCTCGACCAGGTCGCGGACACCGGCGGCGGAGACCACGTTGCCGGCCACGATCGGGATCCGCGGGTCCAGGCCGCGCACCGCGCGCAGCGCGCTGATCATGGACTCCTGGTGGCCGTGCGCGGTGTCCACCACCAGCACGTCGGCGCCGGCCTCGATCAGGGCCTTGGCCTTGCCCGCGACGTCGCCGTTGATGCCGACGGTGGCGGCGATCCGCAGCCGGCCGGCCGCGTCCACGGCGGGGGTGTACAGGGTGGCGCGCAGCGCGCCCTTGCGGGTGAGGATGCCGACCAGGCGGCCCTCGCCGTCGACCACCGGGGCGAGCTTGCGGTGCGCCTCGGTGAGCTTGTCGAAGGCGTCGCGCGGCTCGATGCCCTCGTCCAGCAGCAGCAGGTCGCGGGACATGATGTCGGCGAGGCTGGTGAAGCGGTCCACGCCCTGGCAGTCGGAGTCGGTGACCACGCCGACCGGCTTGCCGTCCTCGACGACCACGAGGGCGCCGTGCGCGCGCTTGGGCAGCAGCGAGAGCGCCTCGGCGACGGTGGCGCCCGGGGCGAGGGTGATCGGGGTGTCGTACACCAGGTGCCGCTGCTTGACCCAGGAGACGACCTCGGCGATGACCTCGGTGGGGATGTCCTGCGGGATGGCGACCAGGCCGCCCCGGCGGGCGACGGTCTCGGCCATCCGGCGGCCGGCGATGGCGGTCATGTTGGCCACGACCAGCGGGATGGTGGTGCCGGTGCCGTCGTTCGAGGAGAGGTCGACACCCTGCCGGGAGCCCACGGCGGAACGGCTGGGGACCATGAAGACGTCGTCGTACGTGAGGTCGTACGAGGGCTTGAGGTCGTTCAGGAAGCGCATGAAGGGGGCTCTCTGGCTGGGAGAAATTACACCTCGGGTGCGGTTGCGGCGATGCCGTCGGGGCGCACTCGGGCGCCCTGCACCCAGCATTCGATTCTCCGCGAGGGCAGGGGCAAAAGCCAGTTCGAGGCGCATTGCTGGGGCTGTACACAAACCGTGATCAGTGCTCCGCGCGTAGACATGGAGGATCGTCCAAAGACCCCCTCCGACGTCCGCTTTTCGCCCCGGCCGGGACCGCTCCCGTAGCATTCACGCGGTAATCGGCGAGGCGAACGGGAACGGCAACAGGCGTGGGCATCGGGCAGGCGGACATCGGGCAGGGCCAGGACGAGGGGACCGAGGAGGAGATCGACTACGGGCCCGGCCTCGACCCCGAGCGGCTGAAGCTCTGCCTGGAGGTGCTCGCCGAGCTCGACGGGCTGCACGTCGACCACCCGGACGCGATCACCGTCCGGCAGGCCGTCGGCGGCATATTCCGCACCCTCAAGCAGCGCCGCCGCCAGGAGACCCGGGCCCGCAAGACCGCCAACGACCGCGCGGTCACCGCCCGCACCGCCACCGGCGCGCCCACCCGGATCGACGACGAGACGGCCGGGGCCTTCGGCCTGACCACCGTCACCACCACCGAGATCGCCGGGATCCTGGAGCGCCCCCGCTCCTGCTACACCTGCAAGCAGCGGTACGTCGAGGTCGACGCCTTCTACCACAACCTGTGCCAGAAGTGCGCCGCGCTGAACCGCGCCCGCCGGGACGCCCGCGCCGACCTCACCGGCAAGCGCGCGCTGCTCACCGGCGGCCGCGCCAAGATCGGGATGTACATCGCGCTGATGCTGCTGCGCGACGGCGCCCACACCACCATCACCACCCGCTTCCCCAACGACGCGATCCGCCGCTTCACGGCGATGCCGGACAGCGCCGACTGGATCCACCGCCTCAAGATCATCGGCATCGACCTGCGCGACCCGGCCCAGGTGATGGCGCTCGCCGACGAGGTCGCCGCCGACGGCCCGCTGGACATCCTGATCAACAACGCCGCGCAGACCGTGCGCCGCCCGCCGGAGTCCTACCGCGAGCTGGTCAACGCCGAGTCCGCCCCGCTGCCGGCCGGCGAGCTGCCGCAGTCCACCACCATCGGCCGCTTCGGCAGCGGCAGCGTCGACCTGCCCGCGCTCCCCCACCAGGCGAGCGGCGAGGAGCAGCGGCTGGCCGCCGAGGACGTCACCTCGCTCGCCCTGGTCACCGGCTCCGCCACGCCCGACCGGATCGCGGCCGGCACCGCGATCGACGCCGGCGGCCTGGTGCCCGACCTCGCGCCCACCAACAGCTGGGTGCAGACCGTCAGCGAGGTCGGTCCGGTCGAGCTGCTGGAGGTCCAACTCTGCAACTCCACCGCGCCGTTCATCCTGATCAGCCGACTGCGCCCGGTGATGGCCGCCTCGGCCTCCCGCCGCAAGTACGTGGTCAACGTCTCCGCCATGGAGGGCGTGTTCCAGCGCGGCTACAAGGGCGCCGGCCACCCGCACACCAACATGGCCAAGGCCGCGCTCAACATGCTCACCCGCACCAGCGCGCAGGAGATGTTCGAGTCCGACGGCATCCTGATGACCGCCGTCGACACCGGCTGGATCACCGACGAGCGGCCGCACCCGGACAAGATGCGCCTCGCCGACGAGGGCTTCCACGCCCCGCTCGACCTGGTCGACGGCGCGGCCCGGGTGTACGACCCGATCGTGCGCGGCGAGCTGGGCGAGGACCTGTACGGCTGCTTCCTCAAGGACTACGAGCGCGCCAACTGGTAACCGCTCCCGCAACCACCCGAAGGAGAGAGCGAGTTGACCACCCCATCGCAGGCCGGTGACACCGCGCCGCTGCTCGGCGCCGGGATCATCGTGCCCACCGGGGACGGCCGGGTGCTGGTCGGCCGGCGCACCACGGCCGGCGAGCCGCCGACCTGGGGCCTGCCGGGCGGCAAGGTCGACCCGGGCGAGTCCTTCGAGCAGACCGCGGCCCGCGAACTCGCCGAGGAGACCGGCATCGTGCTGCCGGCCGAGGGGATGCGGGTGCTCGCCGTGCACCTCGACCACGAGCTCGGCCGACCGCGGCTGACCGCCGCCGTCCTCGCGCCGCCCAGTCTGGCCGAGGCGGTCGTCACCGAGCCGCACGCCTGCGGCGGTTGGGAGCGCTTCGCGGTGGACGCGCTGCCGGAGCCGATGTTCTACCCGTCCGCGCTGGTGCTCGGCAGCTGGCTGCCGGGGCTGGACGGGGTGCGGCGGGACGGCACGCACGGCTACCCCGTCGCCCGCTGAGGGCTGACGGCCGAGCGGCAGAACGACGGGGACGACGGGACGACGGGAAAACAGGGGGTGGCCCCACGACCACCCCCTGTCCCGTACCTCGGCCCGGCACCCCCACGGTCGAACCGGGCCACGGCCGCGCCCAGGCACGGGGGGCGCCGCCGGTACCCAGCCTGCCCGGGCGGGGCCGCCGCTGCCGAGGGCCGAACGTCCCGGCTGCGGGGCCGAGCGGCACTGGTGGGTCACCCGACGTCCGTGGCGGTACTACGGGCGCGCACGATACTTGTGCGCGGAGCGGCGCCGGGGGGAGATTGGTGGCGAACCGCCTTACGCCCCAGTGCCCCTGAGGAGACCTCACCGTGTCCAGCGCACCGCGCTCCGCCCGGCCCGCGTCGCTCGCACGGCGAACCGGCCGTCAGCTGCGGTGGGCCCTGGGCACCCGGCACGAACCGCTCGTCCGCCCGCTCGACCGCTCCCGGGCCCGGGCCTGGCTGCTCGCCGCGTTCGGCGCGGTGCTGACCGTCGCCCTCTCGGTGGGCGGCGCCCTGCTCCTCTACCGGGGCGCCGCGCCCCAGGCCGCCGCCGACCGCGCCCGGCTGCAGCAGGTCGAGGCCGTGGTCCGCGACACCCCCGACCACGCCGCCCACAGCGGCAGCCGCTTCGCCGGGGGCTACCACAGCCGGTTCGACGTCGACGCCTCCTGGACCGCCCCCGACGGCACTCCGCGCTCCGGCACCGTCCAGGCCCCGCACCCGACCGCCGCCGGCGCCCGCATCCCGATCTGGGTCGACCGGGACGGCACCGCCTCCGCTCCCCCGGTCGACCGCGCCTCCCTCGCCGTCTCCGTCGCCTGCACCGGCGTCGGCGCCCTCCTCACTCTGCTCGCCCTCGTCGTGCTCGCCCTGCGGCTGCGCCTCCACGCGCTCGACCGGCGTGCCGAAACCGCCTGGACCGACGGCTGGGCCCGCCTCGAACCCCGCTGGAGCGGCCGGGCCGGCCACCGCCGGGAGGACGGACGACCGTAACCGCCCGGCGACTCAGCGGGGCCGGGTCCAGGCCGGGGTGGGGGTGAGCCCGGCCGCGCGGCGGGTCAGGGCGACCACCGCGAGGAGGAGGGCGAGGGCCAGGCCGAGGGCGGTCGGGACGTTCACGTGCAGGACGAGCGCGGCGCCGAGCAGCGCGCCGGTGAACATCCAGCCGGCGGAGGCGAGTCGGCGCAGCCCGGCCCGGTCGGCGGCGAGGGCGGTGATGGTCATGGTGAGCACGGTGGTGGTGAGGTCGGGGACCTTGAGCGCGCGGACCACCGCGTTCTGGCCGCCCATGGCGAAGCCGAGCAGTCCGATCAGGGTGTAGCGGGCCGGGTCGGTGGTGTGGCCGGACACCGCCTCCAGGGCGGTGCTCGCGGCGACCAGCGCCGACTGGGCGCCGACGGCGGTGGTCAGCAGGCGGCCCCGGTGGCCGGGCAGGCGGCGGGCGAGGTGGCCGCCGACCAGGGCGCCGAGGAGGAAGGCGGTCAGCGCGGCGAGCGAGGCGGTGGCGGAGAGGTCGACCGCGCCGGCCAGCGCGAAGCCGAGGAAGACCACGTTGCCGGTCATGTTGGCGACGAAGACGTGGCCGAGTTCGAGGTAGCTGACCGCGTCCACCACTCCGGTGACCACGGTCAGGACCAGCAGCATCGGCACCAGCGGCCCGTGCTCGGGGTCGGGGGTCAGCATCGGCCCTCCCGGGCGGTTCGCGTGACGGTCCCTCCCGTTCTACCCCCTCGGGCCGGCGCCGGGGCGACCTGCCCGGGGTGACGCTGCCGCGCTTCCGACCCGCTTACGACAGCTTTGGAGAAGTTTGACCGAACCCGCTCGCGTCTTGAGCACTCCTCTCCGGCATATATAGTTCACCGACATATGCAGTCGAGCAGATCACGAGGGGGAAGTGTGTCCCACACCGATCCGAACCGGCCCGCGCCCGTCCTGCGGCTGGCCGACGTCACCCGGGTGCACGGGCGGGGCGCCGCCGAGGTGCACGCCCTGCGCGGCATCGACCTGGCCGTCCACCCGGGTGAGTTCGTCGCCGTCATGGGGCCGTCCGGCTCCGGGAAGTCCACGCTGCTGACCCTGGCCGGTGGGCTGGACCAGCCCAGCGAGGGCGAGGTGCTGGTGGAGGGGGTCGCGCTCGGCGGCCTCGGCCGGGGCAAGCTCGCCGACCTGCGGCGGCGTTCCATCGGGTACGTCTTCCAGGACTACAACCTGATCCCCGCGCTCACCGCCGCCGAGAACATCGCCCTGCCCCGCGAACTCGACGGCGTCCCGGGGCGCCGGGCCCGCCGGGAGGCGCTGGCCGCGCTGGAGGAGCTGGGCATCGGCGAACTCGCCGACCGCTTCCCCGACGACATGTCCGGCGGCCAGCAGCAGCGGGTCGCGATCGCCCGCGCGCTGATCGGCGAGCGGCGGCTGGTACTCGCCGACGAGCCGACCGGCGCCCTCGACTCCGCCACCGGCGAGGCCGTGCTCGGCGTGCTGCGCGCCCGCTGCGACGCCGGGGCCGCCGCGATGATGGTCACCCACGAGGCCACGCACGCCGCCTGGGCGGACCGGGTGGTGTACCTGCGGGACGGGGAGATCGCCTCGGAGAGCCCCGGCTACCGCTCCGCGCCCCGCCCGGCGGCCGTCCACCGGCCCGGCAGCACGAGCGAGGTGACGCGGTGAAGCTCGGAGCCTGGCGGGTCGCCCTGCGCATCGCCCGCCGCGACGCCCTGCGCGCCAAGGGCCGCAGCGCCCTGATCGTCGCCATGATCGCCCTGCCCGTCCTCGGCGTCACCGGCGCCGACGTGGTCCACCGCAGCGGGCAGCTCAGCCCCGCCGAGCGGGTCGAGCGGGTGGTCGGCGGGGCGGACGCCCTGGTCACCGCGCTCGACCCGGGCCGCACCGTCGAGCAGGCCCCGGTCGCCGAGGACGGCGCCTTCGCCGTCCAGACCCGCCAGGGCGAGCAGCCCACCGCCGAGCAGCGGAAGGGCGCCGGCACCGACCCGGTCGCCCTGGTCGGCTCGCTGCTGCCGCCCGGCAGCACGCTCACCCCGGCCCGGCCGGGGCCGGAGGCCGGCGCGACCTCGCCCGAGGGCCTGGTCCGCACCCTCACCACCGAGGCGAACCTCGCCGACCCGATCTGGCACGGCCGGATCGACCTGGTCGAGGGACGCGCCCCGAGCGCCCCGCACGAAGTGGCCGTCACCCGGGCCTTCCTGGACCGCTCCGGGCTCAAGCCCGGCGGCACCACCACCGTCCAGGGGCTGGAGCGGACCACCTTCACCATCACCGGCGTGGTGGAACACCCGGACGAGCTCGGCCGGGTCGAACTCGTCGCCAGGCCGGGCGAGTTGCTGGACCAGCTGATCGCCGCCCCGACCGCCGACCGGCCGGCCGCCGAGAAGGGTCCGGCCGAACGCGCCGCCTGGCTGGTCCGGCTGCCCTCCGGGGCCGCACTCGACTGGGCCAAGGTCCAGGAGTTCAACGCCCACGGCTACACGCTCACCGCGCGCTCGGTGGCGCTCGCCCCGCCGCCGGAGCGGGCCGTCCCCTACTACCGCGACGCGTTCCGCCTCGGCGGCCAGGCCACCGACAAGAACACCGAGGTCGTCGTCGCCACCGTCACCGGCATGGCGCTGCTGGAGGTCGCCCTGCTCGCCGGGCCCGCGTTCGCGGTCGGCGCCCGCCGCTCGCGCCGCCAGCTCGCCCTGCTCGGTGCGGCCGGCGGCAGCCGCGCCCACGTCGGCGCGGTGGTCCTCGGCGGCGGCCTCATCCTCGGCGCGGCCGGGGCGATGGCCGGCGTGGTGCTGGGCACCGGACTGGTCGCCGCGCTCCGGCCGCAGATCGAGCGGGTCGGCGGCGCGCGCTTCGGACACTTCGCGCTGCCCCCGCTGGACCTGCTCGCGATCACCGGGATCGGCCTGGTCACCGCCCTGCTCGCAGCGGCGCTGCCCGCCGTGCAGGCCGCCCGCCGCAGCGTCACCGCCGGCCTCACCGGCCGGGACACCGTCCGCGGCCCCAGCCGCTGGGTCACCGTCGGCGGCGTGCTGCTGGTCGCCCTCGGCGCCGCGCTCGCGCTGTACGGCGCGGGCGCCGTGGAGCGCGACCAGCCGGGCGTCGGCGGCTACGACACCCGTACGCTCACCGTGCTCGGCGGCTCGGTGACCGCCGAACTCGGGCTGCTGCTCTGCACCCCGATGTTGGTCGCCCTGGTCGGCCGGGCCGCCGGCCGGCTGCCGCTCGGGCCCCGGCTCGCGCTGCGCGACTCCGCCCGGCACCGCTCGCGCACCGCCCCGGCGGTCGCCGCGGTGATGGCCGCGGTGGCCGGCGCCGTCGCCATCGGCGTCTACACCACCAGCACCGACGCCGAGAACCGGCGCGACTACCGGCCGCAGGCCCCGTACGGCGCCGTCCAGCTCACCAGCCACGTGGACGGGCCGCGGCTCGACCGGCTGCGCGGCGACCTGGAGAAGCAACTGGCCGGGCTCGGACCGCGCGGCGACGTCGCCGACGTGGTGTACCGCTTCTGCGACAACTGCTCCAGCACCGTCCGGCTCAAGGGCCCGGTGACCCCGCGCGGCCTCGGTGTCACGGAGCACCTGGCCGCCGGGGACGCCGCCGTGCTGCACAACCTCTTCGCCGTCCGCGACCCGGCCGCCGAGCAGGCGCTGGCCGCCGGCAAGCTGCTGGTCTTCGACAGGTCCCTGCTGGGCGCCGACGGGAAGGCCGTGCTGATGCTGCGCGGCGGCAGCGGCACGGTGCAGCCGGGCGAGGTGCCCAAGCCCGACCTCCAGGAGGTGCCGGTCGACGCGGTGCTGGTCGACGACCCGACCGCCGCCGGCTTCGCCCAGGGCCTGCTGCTGCCCTCCGCGCTGCCCCGCCTCGGGCTCTCCGCGCAGCCGACCGGCTCGGTCTGGCTGCCCGCCACCCCGCCCGACCGCAAGGCGCAGCAGCGCGCCGAGGCGGCCGCGGTCCGGCTGGACCGGATGGCCACGCTGACGGTCGAGCGCGGCTTCCAGCCGAAGAGCGACGCGCTCACGCTGGCCCTCACCGGTTTCGCCGCGCTGGTCGTGCTCGGCGCGGCCGGGATCGCCACCGGCCTCGCGGCCGCCGACTCCCGGCAGGACCAGGCGACCCTCGCCGCCGTCGGCGCACCGCCGCGGATCCGGCGCAGCATGGCGGGCCTGCAGTGCGCGCTGATCGCCCTGCTGGGGTCGCTGCTCGGCGCGGCCAACGGGTTCGTACCGGCGATGGGGCTGCTGAAGTCCCGGGCGAGCGGGTTCGGCGCCAAGCCGGCGCTGATCGCCGCGCCCTGGGGCGAGCTGCTGCTGGTGGTGCTGGTGCTGCCGGTGGTCGCGGGGCTGCTCGCCGCGCTGTTCACCAGGTCCCGGATCCCGCTCGGGCGGCGGCTGTCCTGACCGCTGCCCGCTGCCCGGCCACCCGCCTGACCGCTGCCCGGCCGCCGCAGCGGGGCGAGGCGGTCGAGCCGGGCGGGCAGCGATCATCACCGTTAGGGCACCATTCGGACATCACATGAGCACGACCCGGAACGCGCCGGGCGACCGCCTCCGCCGGCCGGGGGCGGTCGCCCGGCGCTCGCCGTACCATGGGCCGCGTTCCGGCGGGCGAAGGGCGCCGGCAGCGGGTTCGGCGAGGGAGACGAGGGCGGTGCTACGCGGGTTCGGCGACCTGGAGGCCGAGATCATGGACCGGCTCTGGTCCTGGGGCCGACCGGCCCCCGTGCGCGAGGTCGTGGACGACCTGCAGCAACAGCGGGCCGTCGCGTACACCACCGTCACCACGGTCGCCGACATCCTGCACACCAAGGGCTGGCTGCGCCGCGACAAGGTCGGCCGCGCCTGGGTGTACGAGCCGACCTGCACCCGCGAGGAGTACACCGCCCGGCTGATGCACCAGGCACTGGCGACCACCTCCGACCGGGCCGGAGCGCTGAGCCGCTTCGTCGACCGGATCAGCGGCGACGAGGCCTCCGCCCTGCTCGCGGCGCTCGCACAGGTGCGGTCCCGGTACCCCGGGTGACCCCTCCCGCCGCTCGGCCTCCGTCCGGCGGTGACCGGCGGTGCTGCCGGTCACCTGCCGTACCCGCTGGTCTGCGCGCCGCACCCGTCACGGGCCCGTCCGACGGGCCGGTGACGGGTGCGGCGCACGGCCCCACCTCGCGCACGGGACGACGGCGGCTCCTGCCGGCGAGTTCCTACCGGCGCGCACCTACCGGCGCTCCTGCCGACGCGCCCCCGTCGACGGGCCCCTACCGGTGCCGCAGGTACGCCGCGGCGCTCGCGCGCAGGCGGTCGTGCAGGCCGTCGTAGGCGCGGACCCGGCCCAGCACGCTCTTGGGCAGCTTGGCGACCATCGTGTAGTTGGTGTCGCAGACGTTCGCCGCCGGGGCCAGCCCGGCCTGGCTGACCAGCTGGTAGGCGTCGAGCTGGTCCAGGCCGAGCAGTTCGCCGGTCCAGCCGACCAGGTCGTGCTGGCTGATCCGGAACGCGTCCTCCAGCGGCCGGGCGGAGCCGGTGCTGATCAGGAACCCGTCGTTCTCCAGCCGGGGCCAGGCCGGGCCGCCGCCCTTGACCAGGTCGACGATCACGGTGGTGCGCATGGCCGCCTCCACCGCCGTGCCGCACACCTCGCCCTCGCCCTGGCGGGCGTGGCCGTCACCGATGGCCAGCAGGCCGCCCTCGACGTTGACCCCGAAGTAGGCCGTGGTGCCGGCCCGCATCTCGGGGGTGTCCAGGTTGCCACCGTGGGCCCCGGGGGTGATCGAGGCCAGCACCTCGCCCGCCGCCGGGGCGACGCCGACCGTGCCGTGCATCGGGTCGAGCGGCAGGTCCACCGTGAAGTCGCCGGTGCGGGCCCGGAACCGGCAGGTGCCCGCCGTGACGTCCAGGTCGTAGAGCCAGACCCGCTCCTCCAGCGGCGGGTGCAGCATCGCCGTCTGGTGCGTCGCGGTCAGCGCGCCGAAGTGCGGGAAGGTGCTGGAGATGCCGTGGTCCCGGGCCGGGGTGATCTCCACGAAGTGCACGGCGAGCACGTCCCCGGGCTCGGCGCCCGCCACCGCGATCGGCCCGGTGACCGGGTTGAGGTACGGGAAGACGCAGACCCGGCTGGGCAGGTCGCCGGTGCCGCGCACCTTGCCGCCGAAGCAGTCCTCGGTGGTCAGCTCGACGACGGTGCCGGGCCGGACGGTGACCAGCGGGGCGCGGCCGCCGAAGGTGTAGGCGTAGTCCTCCGGGGTCGGGCTCAGCCGGGCGGTCTCGGGCAGGCTCACTGGTGCTCCTCGGTGGTGGTGTACGGGCCGGCGGCGGGGTGCGGGTCGGACGCGGGGTGCAGGTCGGACGCGGGGTGCAGGTCGGACGCGGGGTGCAGGTCGGACGCGGGGTGCGGGTCGGACGCGGGGTGCGCGCCGGTCGCCGGTCCGGTGCCGGTGGCGGGCTCGGCGTCGGTGACGGCCAGTCGGGGCCGGCGGCCGGTCAGCATCAGGCCGGCCAGGACGATCCCGCCGATGAGCAGCCAGACGAAGCCGAGCCGCTGGGCCGCGATGTTGGCGTTGACGACCACGTAGGCCAGGATCGCGAAGCCGAGGACCGGGGCGATCAGGTGGCGCCAGTAGTCCTTGCTGCGCTGCCGGACCAGGTAGTGGACGACGACGGCGACGTGCAGGACCAGGAAGGTGGTCAGCGCACCGAAGTTGACCAGGGTGCTGAGCAGGGTGATGCCGTCGTCACGGGAGGCCGTGTACAGCCCGAGCACCAGCGAGATCCCGGCGGTCAGCAGCGTCGCGTTGACCGGCACCCGGCGGGTGGGGTGGATCCGGGCCAGGAAGGAGGGCAGCTGGCGGTCGCGGGCCATCGCGTACAGCAGTCGCGAGGTGGCCGCCTGGGCGACCAGGGAGTTGGCGAAGCCCCAGGCCACGGCGGTGGAGGCGGCGGTCAGCGTGGCGAGCCAGCCGCCGGCGGCGGTGCGGGCCGCGTCGTAGAACGCGGTGCCGTTCGGGTCGCCGTCCCGGATCAGCGCGGCCGGGTCGGCGACCAGGAGGGAGGCGACCCAGGTCTGCACGATGAACAGGGTGCCCGCGAGCAGCAGCGCGGCCACCATCGACCGGCCGATGGCCTTGGTCGAATCCCGGTTCTCCTCCGCCAGGGTGGAGATGCCGTCGAAGCCGAGGAAGCTGAGCACCGCGATCGACACCGCGCCGAAGGCCAGGCTCCACGAGAAGGTGTGCGAGTCGTAGAGCGGGGTGAAGTCGAAGCCCCGGCCCTTGCCGTTGGCCAGGGCGGTGATCCCGACCACCACGAACAGCGCCAGGACGACGAGTTCGCCGATCAGCATCGCCTTGTTGACCTTGGAGGTGGTCTCGATGCCGAGGTAGTTGACCACGGTGTTGAGCAGGACGAAGCCGATCAGCCAGAGCCAGACCGGCACGGCCGGCACCAGCGAGTTCATCGCCACGCCGGCGATCAGGTACAGCAGCCCCGGCACCAGCACGTAGTCGAGCAGGATCATCCAGCCCGACAGGAAGCCGACCGGGGCGGCGATGCCGCGGCCCGCGTAGGTGTACACCGAGCCGGCCATCGGGAAGGCCCGCGACATCTGCGCGTAGGACAGGGCGGTGAACATCATCGCCACCATGCCGAGGACGTACGCCAGGGCGACCATGCCGCCGGAGCCCTGGAAGACGCCGCCGAAGATGCCGAACGGTGCGATCGGCACCATGAAGACCAGCCCGTAGACGAGCAGGTCGGTGAAGCCGAGCGAGCGGCGGAGTTCCTGGTGGTAGCCGTAGCTCTCGATGCCCTGGGGCGAGGGGGTGTCAGCCATGGTGCTCTCTCTCCGTGACGACCCTGCGGGTGTGTGGGGAGACTGCGGGTGTGTGGGGAGACTGTAGAGGCAAGTATTTCCATATGGAAGGGTTTTGTCGCGGCGTTCCGGCAGGCGGGAGGGCCGGCCGGCGGCGGAGGCGAGCGGAGGAAGGCCCGAAGGCCGGGCGGGATCAGGACAGCACGGAGAAGCCGAGCCCCTCGGCGCGGGCCAGATGGACCGGCGCGCGGCGGGCGCCCTCGCCGCCCAGTAGCCGGCCCGCCGCCGCGAGGAGCCCGGACGGAGCGAGCGAGCGCCGGGCGGCCAGCGCGGCGAGCAGGTGGAGGCCGTCGTACAGGCCCACCGCGTAGGCGTCCAGGACCGGCGCCCACGGTCCGCACAGCGCCCGGTGCCGCTCGGCGAGGTCCTGCCGGCGCTCCTCGGCCAGCGTCGCGAAGGAGGGCATGGCGGCGTACAGCGTCCCGGTGTCGTCGCCGCCGAGGGCGAGCAGGCCGTTCTCCTCCAGCGCGCCGGACAGCCGCACCAGCCTGCGGTCCAGACCGCTGCGCCGCAGCGCCCGGTTGAACCGCACCAGGTCGCGTCCGATCAGGCTCAGCAGCAGGGCGTCCGCACGGGCGGCGCGCAGCTCGTCCAGCAGCGGTTCGAGCAGCCCCTCGACCGCCCCGAAGGGGATCCGCCGCTCCAGCACCACCCGGGCGCCGGCCCGGACGGCGAGCCCCGCGGCGGCCCGGTGGACGGAGCGCGGCCAGATGTAGTCGTTGCCGACCATCGCCCATCGGCGCAGACCGTGACGGATCGTCAGCTCGCCCACAGCGGAACCGAGTTGGGCCATCGGGTCGATGCCGGTGCAGAGCACGCCGGGCAGTCGGGAGCCGCCCTCGTGCGGCGGGGTGTAGACGTACGCCGTCCGGCCTGCCGCCACCGCCTCGACCGCCCGGTGCACATCGCTGGTGTGGCAGCCGGCGACCGCTTCCAGCACGCCCGCGTCCAGCAGCAGCCGGACCTCGGCGGCGACCCGCTCCGGCGCACCGCCGCCGTCCACCAGCACCAGCTCCAGCGGCCGGCCGAGAACGCCGCCGCCCGCGTTGACCTCGTGCGCGGCGAGCAGGGCGCCGTCCAGCGCGGACGGGCCGGTCAGCCCGAGCGGCCCGGACTGCGGCACGACGAGGCCCACCCGGAACGCCGCGTCCTCCCGCTCGTCCCGCGTGGAGTGCAGCGCTTCGAGCGGATCGACCAACCGGACCTCGACGCTCACCAGTGCGAGTATGGTCGTGGGACCGACGTCGGGAAAGACCGGAAGGGGAGGGTCACATGACCGCGCGCGGCGCCGCACCGGCCGGACCGTCGGACGACACCCGGACCGCCCCCGGTCCGCTGCTGGTCGAGCTGGTCACCCTGGCCCACCGCAGGCTCACCGGCGGGCTCGCGGCCGCCCTCGCGGAGGAGGACTGCACCGTCGACCAGTGGCGCGTGCTGCGTGCCCTCGCCGACGACCGGGGCCACCCGATGGGCGAGCTCGCCCAGGCCCTGCTGATCCCGCAGGCGAGCCTGAGCCGGCTGGTCGACTCGCTGGCCGACTCCGGCCTGGTCTACCGGCGCCAGGACGACCAGGACCGCCGCCGGATCACCGCCCACCTCTCCCGCCAGGGCCGCGCCCGGCTCACCCGCCTCGACGCCCTGGCCGCCGCCCACGACGACGCCGTCCGCCGGGCCTGCGGCCTCACCGACCCGGCGGGCCTGCTCGAACGCCTCGCCGCCCTCTGACCGGCCCGGCCCGGGAACGCTGACGAGACGACCCGGGACCCGGAACGACGACGGCGAGGGCCCGCCCCCGCCGGAGCGGGAGCGGGCCCTCGCGTCCGCGGTCAGGCCGGGCGGACAGCACCCATGTACGGCATCACCGAGATCGGCAGCACCTCGATGTTCTTGCCGGTGCGCGGCGCGTGGATCATCTTGCCGTCGCCGATGTAGAGCCCGACGTGGTGCAGGTCGTCGTAGAAGAAGACCAGGTCGCCCGGCTGGAGGTTGGCGCGGTCGATGTGCGGGCCGGACTTCCACTGGTCCTGGGACATCCGGGGGATGGTGACGCCCGCCGACCGGTAGGCCATGCTGGTGAGGCCGGAGCAGTCGAAGCTGTCGGGACCGGTCCTGCTCCAGCCGTACGGCTTGCCGAGCTGGGCCTGGGCGAAGCCGATGATGCCGGCGACCCGGCCGCCGGCGGGCGGCACCGGGGTGTTCACGTCGGGGCGGTCGGCGGAGCGGGAGGCGCGGTCGGCCGCGGCAGCGGCGGCGCCGGCCGCGGCGGCCTGCTTGGCCTCGGACTTGGCCTTCTCGGCGGACTGCTGGGCGTTGATCTTGGCCCGGTCCTCGGCGCTGAGCTTGTTGAGCATGTCCTGCGCCTTGGACAGCTTGGTCTGGATGTCGTTCTTCTGCTCCACGAGCTGCTTGCCGACCGAGTCGAGCTCGGCGAGGGTCGCGGTGGCCTCGGCGCGGTCCTGGTCGAGCTTGCGCTGCTCGTCCTGGGCCTGCTTCAGCAGGCTCGCCTGGGAGTCGGCGACCTGGTTCTGCACCGCGGCGCGCTCCAGGTAGCCGGCCGGGTCGGAGTCGAGCATCAGCTGGACCGACGTGTCTATGCCGTTGTTCCGGTACTGGTCGGCGGCGACCGAGCCGAGCCGGGTGCGCAGCTCGTTCATGGTCTCCTGACCGCGGACCACCTTCTCCTGGATCTGGTTGGCGTCGCCCTGGAGCTTCTGCTGCTTGGCCTGGAAGCCGTTGTAGCGCTCGATCGCCTGCTCGGCCTGCTCGTTGAGGCTGTCCACCTGCTCCTTGACGGAGGCGAGGGTGGGTGCGGGCTCGGCGTGGGCGGTGCCCGAGGCGAGGACCGCGCCGCCGGCCGCCATGGCCGTGGTGAGGACCGCCATGCGGGCCCGGCTGGGGGGGCTGGGCTTGCGGCGCTTTCCCATGGGCGGTCGGCTCTCCTTCGGGGGAATCTCGGACGGCACGGACGGGCCGGGGACGTCGAAGGCAGGCGGGACGAGCAACGGGGGGGATGGCGTCCCGCCCACCTTCTTCGAAGTAACTTAATAGATGAGTACCCGGGTTCCGCAATCCCCCTGATCATGACGTTCTCCGCCATGACGGGACATCGATCCCGTTCCGTGCCATCGGTGTTGACTACGGACGCCGCGCGGCGGCCGGTTCAATCGCTCCCGACGGCGCCGCACCCCTCCACCGGACCGGCTCTCCGCAGCCCGTGACACCGCTCGCCCCACCGAGTGTCGAGAACCGGCCGAATCGAGGGAAAGGTCACACACACCTCCCCTCCTGCGGCTATGCGAACGGGCGCTAACCTGCGCACATGAAGGTCCCGCCCGAAGGGCTCCCCCTCGCCGCCGAGTTCCCGGCCGCGCATCGAGAGCAGTGGCAGCAGCTCGTCCAGGGCGTGCTGCGCAAGTCCGGCGCCCAGCCCGAGGACGGCGCCGCCGCCGAGCAGGCACTGACCACCGAGCTCCAGGACGGCCTGAGCGCACGGCCGCTGTACACCGCCGAGGACACCGCGGCCGACCCGGGCTACCCGGGCTTCCCGCCGTTCGTCCGCGGCGGACGGCCGCAGGGCTCGGCCGTCGCCGGGTGGGACGTCCGGCAACGGCACGCCGACCCGGACCGGCAGCGCGCCAACGAGGCCGTACTGGCCGACCTGGAGAACGGCGTCGGCTCGCTCTGGCTGGAACTGGGCGGCGAGGCCCTTCCGCTGGACGCCCTGCCCGAGGCGCTGACCGGGGTGTACCTGGACCTGGCCGCCGTGGCACTCGACGCCGGACCCGAATTCACCGCCGCCGCGCA
The DNA here is from genome assembly GCF_040685975.1 of Kitasatospora sp. NPDC086791. Classification (NCBI taxonomy): domain Bacteria; kingdom Bacillati; phylum Actinomycetota; class Actinomycetes; order Kitasatosporales; family Streptomycetaceae; genus Kitasatospora; species Kitasatospora sp. NPDC086791. Next base: position 714,135 of record NZ_JBFBOC010000001.1, read on the forward strand.
GCAGTTGTTCGAGCTGTACGAGCAGCGAGAGGTCTCCCCCGCCGCCGCCTCCGGCAACCTCGGCGCCGACCCGCTCGGCCTGCAGGCCCGCACCGGCGACCCCGCGCGCACCGACGCGCTGCTCGCCGAGGCCGCCGCGCTGGCCGCCCGCTGCGCCGCCGGCTACCCGGGCGTCCGGGCGCTGACCGTCGACGCCCTGCCGTACCACGAGGCCGGCGCCTCCCCCGCCCAGGAGCTGGGCTGCGCGCTCGCCACCGGCGTCGCCTACCTGCGCACGCTGACCGCGGCCGGGCTGTCGGTGGACGCCGCGCTCGGCCAGCTGGAGTTCCGCTACGCGGCGGACGCCGACCAGTTCCTGACGATCGCCAAGTTCCGTGCCGCGCGCCGCCTCTGGGCCCGCGTCGCCGAGGTCTCCGGAGCGTCCGCCGAAGCCTCGGCGCAGCGTCAGCACGCCGTCACCTCCCGGGTGATGATGACCGCCCGCGACCCGTGGGTGAACATGCTGCGCACCACCATCGCCTGCCTGGCCGCCGGGGTCGGCGGCGCCGACGCCGTCACCGTGCTGCCCTTCGACAGCGCGCTCGGCCTGCCGGACGCCTTCGCCCGCCGGATCGCCCGCAACACCCAGTCGATCCTGCTGGAGGAGTCCCACCTGGCCCGGGTGATCGACCCGGCCGGCGGCTCCTGGTACGTCGAGCAGCTGGGCGAGGAGCTGGCCCGGGCCGCCTGGGCCTGGTTCCAGGAGATCGAGCGGGCCGGCGGCCAGCAGGCCGCGCTCGGCTCCGGACTGGTCGGCGAGCGGCTCGCCGCGACCTGGGCGGAGCGGTCGGTCCGCCTGGCGAAGCGACGCGAACCGGTCACCGGCGTCAGCGAGTTCCCGCACCTGGAGGAACAGCCGCTGGTCCGCGAGCCGGCCCCGGCCGCGCTCTCCGGCGGCCTGCCGCAGGTGCGCCGGGCCGAGGCGTACGAGGCGCTGCGGGACCGCTCGGACGCGGCGCTCGCGGCCACCGGTGAGCGGCCGAAGCTGTTCCTGGCCTCGATCGGCTCCGCCTCCGCGCACACCGCGCGCACCACCTTCGCGGCCAACCTGTTCCAGGCCGGCGGCATCGCGACCGTCTCCCTGGAGTCCGTCGACCCGGCCGCCTTCGCCGAGGCGTTCACCGCCTCCGGCGCGACCGTCGCCTGCCTCTGCTCCAGCGACGCCCTGTACGGCGAGCACGCCCCGGCGGTCGCCGGCGCCCTGCGGGCGGCCGGCGCCGCGAAGGTGCTGCTGGCCGGCCGGCCCGGCGAACTGCCGGACGGAGTGGACGAGTTCATCTACGCGGGCGGGGACGCGGTCGCCGTCCTGACCTTCCTGCTGGACCTGATCGGAGTGGCCCGATGATCCCTGACTTCACCGGAATCGGGCTGGACGGCGGCGCCGCCGCGGACGCCACCGACGAGCGCTGGCAGGCCGCCTGGCGGCAGTCCACCGGCAAGGACGTCGACGAGCTCGTCTGGGACACCCCCGAGGGCATCGGCGTCAAGCCGCTGTACACGGCGCGGGACCTGGCCGGGCTGGACTTCCTGGAGACCTACCCCGGCATCGCCCCGTACCTGCGCGGGCCGTACCCCACCATGTACGTCAACCAGCCGTGGACCGTCCGGCAGTACGCCGGCTTCTCCACCGCCGAGGAGTCCAACGCCTTCTACCGCCGCAACCTCGCGGCCGGCCAGAAGGGCCTCTCGGTCGCCTTCGACCTGCCGACCCACCGCGGCTACGACAGCGACCACCCGCGCGTCACCGGCGACGTCGGCATGGCGGGCGTCGCCATCGACTCGATCTACGACATGCGCCAGCTGTTCGACGGCATCCCGCTCGACCGGATGTCGGTGTCGATGACCATGAACGGCGCGGTGCTGCCCGTCCTGGCGCTGTACATCGTCGCCGCCGAGGAGCAGGGCGTACCGCCGGAGAAGCTGGCCGGGACCATCCAGAACGACATCCTCAAGGAGTTCATGGTCCGCAACACCTACATCTACCCGCCGCAGCCGTCGATGCGGATCATCTCGGACATCTTCGCGTACACCTCGCAGAAGATGCCCCGGTACAACTCGATCTCCATCTCCGGCTACCACATCCAGGAGGCCGGGGCCACCGCCGACCTGGAGCTCGCCTACACCCTGGCCGACGGGGTGGAGTACCTGCGCGCGGGCCTGGACGTGGGGCTGGACGTGGACGCCTTCGCGCCCCGGCTGTCGTTCTTCTGGGCGATCGGCATGAACTTCTTCATGGAGGTCGCCAAGCTGCGCGCGGCCCGGCTGCTCTGGGCCAAGCTGGTCAAGCAGTTCGACCCGAAGAACCCCAAGTCGCTGTCGCTGCGCACCCATTCGCAGACCTCCGGCTGGTCGCTCACCGCGCAGGACGTGTTCAACAACGTCACCCGCACCTGCGTCGAGGCGATGGCCGCCACCCAGGGCCACACCCAGTCGCTGCACACCAACGCCCTCGACGAGGCACTCGCCCTGCCCACCGACTTCTCCGCGCGCATCGCCCGCAACACCCAACTGCTGCTGCAGCAGGAGTCGGGCACCTGCCGGGCCATCGACCCGTGGGGCGGCTCGGCCTACGTCGAGAAGCTGACCCACGACCTGGCCGCCCGGGCCTGGCAGCACATCCAGGAGGTCGAGGCGGCCGGCGGCATGGCCAAGGCGATCGACGCGGGCATCCCGAAGATGCGCGTCGAGGAGGCCGCCGCCCGCACCCAGGCCCGCATCGACTCCGGCCGCCAGCCGGTGATCGGGGTCAACAAGTACCGGGTCGAGAGCGACGAGCAGATCGACGTGCTCAAGGTCGACAACTCCGCGGTGCGGGCCCGGCAGATCGAGAAGCTGCGCCGACTGCGCGAGGAGCGCGACGAGGCCGCCTGCCAGGACGCGCTGAACGCGCTGACCCGCGCCGCCGAGGCCGGTCCGCAGCGCGGCGGTTCGCTGGACGGCAACCTGCTGCACCTGGCCGTCGACGCGGCCCGGGCCAAGGCGACCGTCGGCGAGATCTCGGACGCCCTGGAGAAGGTGTACGGCCGCCACTCCGGCCAGATCCGTACCATCTCCGGTGTGTACCGAGACGAAGCGGGCCCGTCGGCCTCCCTCCAGCGCACCCGCGACCTGGTCGAGCGGTTCGAGCGGGCCGAGGGCCGCCGGCCGCGCATCCTGGTCGCCAAGATGGGCCAGGACGGCCACGACCGCGGCCAGAAGGTGATCGCCACCGCCTTCGCCGACCTCGGCTTCACGGTGGACGTCGGCCCGCTGTTCCAGACCCCCGCCGAGGTCGCCCGCCAGGCCGTCGAGGCGGACGTGCACATCGTCGGCGTCTCCTCGCTGGCCGCCGGGCACCTGACGCTGGTGCCCGCGCTGCGCGCCGAACTCGCCGCGGCGGGCCGGGAGGACATCACCATCGTGGTCGGCGGGGTCATCCCCCCGCAGGACTTCGCGGCGCTGCACGAGGCGGGCGCGGCAGCCGTGTTCGGCCCGGGCACCGTCATCCCGGACGCCGCGCACGACCTGCTGACCGCCCTGGCGGCCGAGCTCGGCCACGAGCTGTGAGCCGCTGAGCCGATGCCGCCGCGGACGATCGACCTCGACAGCTACACCTCGGGGGTCCTGGACGGCTCGCGCGCCTGGATCGCGCGCGCCGTCACCCTCGTCGAGTCCACCCGGCCCGACCACCGCGCGCTCGCGCAGCAGCTGCTCCAACGGCTGCTGCCGCACGCGGGCGGGGCGGTCCGGGTGGGCATCACCGGGGTGCCCGGTGTCGGCAAGTCGACCTTCATCGACTCCTTCGGCACCATGCTCACCGGCCTCGGCCACCGGGTCGCGGTCCTCGCCGTCGACCCGACCTCCAGTCGCACCGGCGGCTCCGTCCTGGGCGACAAGACCCGGATGGAGCGCCTGGCCGTCGACCCGCACGCCTTCGTCCGCCCCTCCCCCACCTCGGGGACGCTGGGCGGCGTCGCCAAGGCGACCCGCGAGTCCATGGTGGTGATGGAGGCGGCCGGCTACGACGTGGTGCTGATCGAGACGGTCGGCGTCGGTCAGTCCGAGACGGCCGTCGCCGGGATGGTGGACACTTTCCTGCTGCTCAGCCTCGCCCGCACCGGCGACCAGCTCCAGGGCATCAAGAAGGGCGTCCTGGAACTCGCCGACGTCATCGCCGTCAACAAGGCCGACGGCCCGCACGAGACCGACGCCCGCGCCGCCGCCCGTGAACTCGCGGGCGCGCTGCGGCTGTTGCAGGCTCCGGACGCAGTGTGGACGCCGCCCGTCCTGACCTGCAGCGGCCGCGACGGCGCGGGCCTGGACGTGCTCTGGGAGCGCCTGCAGCAGCACCGCAAGGTCCTCGACGCCACCGGCGCGCTGGCCGCCAAGCGCCGCGACCAGCAGGTCGAGTGGACCTGGGCGATGGTCCACGACCAGCTCTTCGCCCGCCTCCACGAACACCCCGAGGTCCAGCGCCTCGCCCCGCGGCTGGAGTCCGAGGTCCGCGCCGGCAGCCTCCCCGCCGGCCTGGCGGCCCAGCGGATCCTGGACGCCTTCTTCGGCTGACGGCCACACCGGCCGACGGACGCGGCCCTCCGCCGCGCCCGGAGGCGCCGGCCCTCCGCCGCGCACGAGGGCGCGCCGACTTCCTCCGCCGCGCACGGGGACGGCCCCGGACCGCCCGACCGGTCCGGGGCCGCTTGCCCGACGTGAGGTCAGGCGCTCGTGACGGCCGCGAAGCGGGCCGAGACGTCCTGCCAGTTGACGACGTCCCACAGGCGGGTGACGTAGTCCGGACGGACGTTGCGGTACTGCAGGTAGTAGGCGTGCTCCCAGGCGTCGAAGGCCAGCAGCGGGGTGCTGCCCTGGCCGACGTTGCCGTGGTGGTCGTAGACCTGCTCGACGATCAGGCGCTTGCCCAGCGGCTCCCAGGAGAGGATGCCCCAACCGGAGCCCTGGACGCCGGTGGTGGCGGTGGTGAGCTGCTTCTTGAAGGCCTCGAAGCTGCCGAAGTGCTCGGTGATGGCGTCGGCCAGCTCGCCCTCGGGGCGGTCGCCGCCCTCCGGGGAGAGGTTCTGCCAGAACAGCGAGTGCAGAACGTGGCCGGACAGGTGGAAGGCGAAGGTCTTCTGCAGACCGACCAGGCCGCCGAACTGCTCCTTGTCGCGCGCCTCGGCGAGCTGCTCCAGGGTGTCGTTCGCGCCCTTGACGTAGGCGGCGTGGTGCTTGGAGTGGTGCAGCTCCAGGATCTCGGCCGACATCGCCCGCTCGAGCGCGGAGTAGTCGTACGGGAGGTCGGGAAGCGTGTAGGTGCCCATCAGGACACGGCCCCTTTCGGCGGGTTGAACGATGCTGATCGTGCCGGGACAACACTATTGCGTATGACTTGCAGGAACGAAGCATGGGCTCCTGCTTATTCCCGCACGCCGCATCGGGGACAACGGCCGCCCGCGGGCCCGGGGGCCGCCACCCGCGACCGACGGCCCGCGCGAACCTGACAACGTTTCGGTTTCGGCGGGCGGCAATCCGCTCCCGGGGCTTCCCTCCGTGTCAACCCGTGTGCCATTTTACATGTCACACGGCAGGACCCGTGCGCCCCAGACACCGCACGACCACCCTCAACGGCCCCGGAGGCCCCCACCCATGCGTCCCTTCCGGATAGCGAAGGCGAACGCGCGCAGACTCCCTGCGCTCGGCGCCGCCTTCTTCCTCGCCCTCGGACTCTTCGCCCCGCAGGCCCACGCGGCCGGCGCCCCCACCTCACCGGCCAACCCGGCCGCGCCCGCCGCCAAGGCCGCCGCGCCGCACGCGATCCCGGTGCCCAAGTCCCCCGACACGCCGAAGGACGCGCGCCCCCTCGCCGCGGACCCGAAGGCCAAGGCCACCGCCCCGACGGCGGGCAGCACCGTCGGCGCCGCCAAGGCGGCGAAGCAGTTCTCCGCCGCCGCCAACGCCTGCGACCTCTCCGCGTTCACCGGCAACTCCGGTGCCGCGCTGGTCCAGCAGGTCAAGGCCGCCGGACTCGACTGCGTCAACTCGCTGTTCACCGTGACCGGCAACGACGCCAAGGCCGCGTTCAACGAGGCCCAGATGACCAGCGTCGCCAACGCCCTGCGCGACGCCTCCGCCGCCTACCCCGGCGACGACTCCACCTCCGTCGGCCAGCTGGTGCTGTTCCTGCGCGCCGGCTACTACGTCCAGTGGTACAACCCGGACGTCGTGGGCCCCTACGGCGCCACCCTGCAGACCGCCGTCCGCGGCGCGCTGGACGGCTTCTTCGCCGCCCCGCGCAGCAAGGACGTCACCGAGGCCAACGGCGCCACCCTCGCCGAGGCCGTCACCCTGATCGACAGCGCCCAGGAGAACGCCCGTTACACCGGCGTCGTCAAGCGGCTGCTGACCGACTACACCCCGGCCTGGGGCGGCTCGATGGCCACCGCCGTCGCCAACACCAAGACCGTCATCGACCGCGGCTTCGACCTGCCGGCCTTCACCGCCGCCCTCCAGGCCGACCCGTCCTTCGCGACCACCGTCGCCTCCTTCGTCACCCGCAACGCCTCCCAGCTCACCGGCTCGGACCTGGTGACCGGCATCGGGATCGAGCTCGGCAACCTGGTGGCCAACGACGCGCTGCGCGCCCAGGGCCGCCCGATCGTCAAGGACCTGATCAACCGCTACCCGCTGGTCGGCAACACCGGCCCGCTCACCATGAACCTGCTCTGGTTCGTGGAGAAGAAGGACAGCGGCAACTGCTCCTACTACGGCACCTGTGACGTCCCGGCCAAGCTCGTCCCGCTGGTGCTCACCGTCGACCACACCTGCAACGCCAACCTGCGCATCCGCGCCCAGGACATGACCGCGCAACAGCTCGCCGACACCTGCACCAGCCTGATCAACCAGGACGCGTTCTTCCACAAGGTGGTCAAGGACAACGGCCCGGTCGCCGATGACAACAACACCAGCCTCGAAGTCGTCGTCTTCGACGACTACTACGAGTACAGCCTCTACGCCTGGGAGATGTACAACATCGCCGTGGACAACGGCGGCATGTACGAGGAGGGCAACCCGGCGAAGGCCGGCAACCAGGCCCGCTTCATCGCCCACGAGGCCTCCTGGCTGCGCCCCCAGTTCCAGATCTGGAACCTCAACCACGAGTACACCCACTACCTCGACGGCCGCTACGACTTCTACGGCGACTTCGATGCCGGCATGACCACCCCGACCGTCTGGTGGGTCGAGGGCCTCGCCGAGTACATCTCGTACAGCTACCGGGGCGTCCACTACGACGACGCCGTCGCCCAGGCCGGCAAGGGCACCTACGCGCTGAGCACCCTGTTCGACAGCACCTACGACAACGCCGACTCCACCCGGATCTACAACTGGGGCTACCTGGCGGTCCGTTACATGCTCCAGTCGCACCCGCAGGACGTCGACGCGCTGCTCGCCAAGTACCGCGTCGGTGACTGGAACGGCGCCCGCGCCCTGCTCAAGACCACCATCGGCACCCGGTACGACGCGGACTTCGCCACCTGGCTCAAGGCCTGCGCCGCCGACAACTGCGGCTCGCTGCCCACCCCCCAGGCACCGCTGTGCACCGCTGCCGACACCCGCCGGTTCGACAAGAACTGCCGCCGCGACGGCGTGGCCGCCACCACCGGGAACTACAGCTACAGCTTCCTGTACCTCCCGGCCGGCGTGCAGCAGCTGACCGTCACCACCAGCGGCGGCACCGGCAACGCCGACCTCTACTACAACGGCGGCGCCTGGGCCACCACCGGCTCGTACCAGGCCAAGTCCACCGGCAGCGGCAACGGCGAGACCCTCACGATCGCCAACCCGCCGTCCGGCTGGGTGTACTTCAGCCTCTACGGCCAGCAGGGCTTCGGCGGCGTCACCGTCACCACGACCTACAACTGACCGACCGGGCGCCGCTCCGGCGCCCGCGCACCGACGACGAGGAGCGGGGCCCGGGGGCGTCCACCCCCGGGTGCCCGCTCGTCGTCGTCAGCGGTGCGTCGGGATCAGGCCAGGTCGAAGCGGTCCGCGTTCATGACCTTGACCCAGGCCGCGACGAAGTCCGTCACGAACTTCTCCTTGGCGTCGTCGCTCGCGTACACCTCGGCGACGGCCCGCAGTTCGGCGTTCGAGCCGAAGACCAGGTCGGCCCGGGTGCCGCTCCACTTGACCCGGCCCGAGGCGTCCCGAGCCTCGAAGGTCTGCGAGTCCTCCGAGGTAGCCTCCCAACGGGTGTCCAGGTCCAGCAGGTTGACGAAGAAGTCGTTCGTCAGCACGCCGGGGGTCTCGGTGAGCACGCCGTGCGCGGACCGGCCGTGGTTGGCGCCCAGCACCCGGAGGCCGCCGACCAGCACGGTCAGTTCGGGGGCGCTCAGGCCCAGCAGGTTCGCCTTGTCGAGCAGCAGGTACTCGGCCGGAAGCCGGTTGCCCTTGCCGACCCAGTTGCGGAACCCGTCGGCCTTCGGCTCCAGCGCGGCGAAGGTCTCGGTGTCCGTCAGCTCCTGCGGCGCGTCGACCCGGCCGGCCGCGAACGGCACCTCGACGGCGAGGCCGGCGGCCTTGGCCGCCTGCTCGACGCCGACGCCGCCGGCCAGCACCACCAGGTCGGCCAGCGAGACCTGCTTGCCGCCGCCGGCCTGCGCCGCGTTGAACTCCTGCCGCACGCCCTCCAGGGCGCGCAGCACGGTGGCCAGCTTGTCGGGCTCGTTGACCTCCCAGCCGATCTGCGGCTGCAGCCGGATCCGGCCGCCGTTGGCGCCGCCGCGCTTGTCGCTGGAGCGGAACGAGGAGGCCGCCGCCCAGGCGGTGGAGACCAGCTCGGCCACCGACAGGCCGGTGGCGCTGATCCGCCGCTTGAGGTCGGCCACGTCGGCCGCGCCGACCTGCTGGTAGCCGACCGCCGGCAGCGGGTCCTGCCAGAGCAGCTGCTCGGACGGGACCTCCGGGCCGCGGTAGCGGACGACCGGGCCCATGTCGCGGTGGGTCAGCTTGTACCAGGCGCGGGCGAAGGCGTCGGCGAACGCGTCCGGGTCCTCCAGGAAGCGCCTGGAGATCGGCTCGTAGACCGGGTCGAAGCGCAGCGACAGGTCGGTGGTGAGCATGATCGGCACGTGCCGCTTGGCCGGGTCGTGGGCGTCCGGGACGGTGCCCTCGCCGGCGCCGTCCTTCGGCTTCCACTGGTGGGCGCCGGCCGGGCTCTTGGTGAGCTCCCACTCGTAGCCGAACAGCGTCTCGAAGAAGCTGTTGTCCCAGGTGACCGGGGTCGGGGTCCAGGCGCCCTCCAGGCCGCTGGTGATCGCGTCCCCGCCGACGCCGGTGCCGAAGCTGCTCTTCCAGCCGAGGCCCTGCTGCTCCATCGGCGCGTCCTCGGGGTCCGGGCCGACGTTGTCCGCCGGGCCGGCGCCGTGGGTCTTGCCGAAGGTGTGGCCGCCGGCGATCAGCGCGACGGTCTCCTCGTCGTTCATCGCCATCCGGTAGAAGGTCTCGCGGATGTCGCGGGCGGCGGCGATCGGGTCCGGGTTGCCGTTCGGGCCCTCGGGGTTGACGTAGATCAGGCCCATCTGGACGGCGGCTAGCGGGTTCTCCAGCTCACGGTCGCCGGTGTAGCGCTCGTCGCCCAGCCAGGTGGTCTCCGGGCCCCAGTAGACGTCCTCGTCCGGCTCCCACTCGTCGACCCGGCCGCCGCCGAAGCCGAAGGTCCGGAAGCCCATGCCCTCCAGCGCGACGTTGCCGGCCAGCACGATCAGGTCGGCCCAGGACAGGCTGCGGCCGTACTTCTTCTTCACCGGCCAGAGCAGGCGGCGGGCCTTGTCCAGGCTCGCGTTGTCGGGCCAGCTGTTCAGCGGGGCGAAGCGCTGCTGCCCGCCGCCGGCGCCGCCGCGGCCGTCGCTGATCCGGTAGGTGCCGGCGCTGTGCCAGGCCATCCGGATCATGAACGGGCCGTAGGTGCCGTAGTCGGCCGGCCACCAGTCCCGGGAGGTGGTGAGCACCTCCTGGATGTCCCGCTTGACGGCCGGGAGGTCGAGCGCGTCGAAAGCCGCCGGGTAGTCGAATTCCGCTCCGAGCGGGTTGGCCACGGCGGGGTTCTTGGCGAGGATCTTCAGGTTGAGGCGTTCCGGCCACCACTGGCGGTTCCCACCGCCCTGGGTGGGGTGCGGCGCGCGCCCGTGGTTCACCGGGCAACCTTCCGCCTGCGCCTCTACGCCGGTTGCATCGTGGATGTCAGACATGGGAATCCTTCCCTCACAAGGCGGATCACGGTGTCTTCTTTCTGGCTGCCTTCGGCACCTTTCGGTGCTGTCCGGAGCTGCGTGCCACGTGTTGCTGCTGCGTACCACAGCAACGGGAGCCACATGCTGCTGCTGACCAGGCTAGCGCCGGAGCCGATCCTACGATGGACGGAATCCAAGTCAAGAAAGCCACCAAGCCCATATCCGATCGGGATCCGGAAGCCGCAGGATGTGTATTGGTAAACTCCGGTCTCCCCCTTGACCTGAATAGGTGAACCGATATGAGTGACCTGCTGGAGCGGCTGCGCGGGCGCCGCTGGCGCCTGACCTCCCAGCGGCGTGTCGTGGCCGAGGTCCTGGACGGCGAACACGTGCACCTGACCGCCGACGAGGTGCACGCCCGGGCGGCCGAGCGCCTCCCGGAGATCTCCCGGGCGACGGTCTACAACACCCTCGGTGAGCTGGTCACCCTCGGTGAGGTCATCGAGGTCTCCACCGACGGGCGCGCCAAGCGCTACGACCCCAACGCCCACGAGCCGCACCAGCACCTGGTCTGCACCGGCTGCGGCGCCATCCGCGACGTCCACCCGCTCGGCAACCCGCTGGCCGACCTCCCGCCGGAGCAGCGCTTCGGCTTCACCGTCTCGCAGGCCGAGGTCACCTACCGGGGGCTCTGCCCGGCCTGCGCCGGCTGACCGTCCCGTGCGGCTGCGGGCTCCGGCCGCCGGGATCCCGTAGGGTCGGCCAATGGCGAAGTACTTCGACGTGCATCCAGAGTCCCCCCAGCCGCGCACCATCGGCACCGTGGCCGACAGCCTGAGGTCCGGGGCCCTCATCGCGTACCCGACCGACTCCTGTTTCGCCCTGGGCTGCCGGCTGGACAACCGTGACGGCCTCGAACGGATCCGGTCGATCCGGCGCCTGGACGAACGCCACCACTTCACCCTGATGTGCGAGGACTTCGCGCAGCTGGGGCAGTTCGTCCAGCTCGACAACAACGTCTTCCGGGCCGTCAAGGCCGCGACGCCGGGCAGCTACACCTTCATCCTCCCCGCCACCAAGGAGGTCCCCCGCCGCCTGATGCACCCGAAGAAGAAGACGGTCGGCGTCCGGATCCCCGACCACGTCGTCACCCGCGCCCTGCTCGCCGAACTCGGCGAGCCCCTGCTCTCCAGCACCCTGGTCCTGCCCGGCGAGGACGAACCGATGACCCAGGGCTGGGAGATCAAGGAACGCCTCGACCACGTGCTCGACGCCGTGGTGGACTCGGGCGACTGCGGCACCGAACCGACGACCGTCGTCGACTTCTCCAGCGGCACCCCCGAGATCGTCCGCCGAGGAGCCGGCGACCCCACCCGCTTCGAGTGAGCCCCCGGCCCGCTCCCGGCCCGGGGAAATTCACCCCTGGGTGGGGAATCGGGTCGGGTGGTGGGTGGTTGAGGCAAGGCGACGAGGTAGTACGGAGATCGCGGAACTCGCAGACGAGGGGCTTCCCATGAAGATCGGCATCATCGGCGCGGGCAACATCGGCGGCAATCTGACCCGGCGGCTGACGGCGCTCGGGCATGACGTCTCGGTGGCCAATTCGCGTGGGCCCCAGACGCTGGAGGCCCTGGTCGAGGAGACCGGCGCGAAGGCGGTGACGGTCGCGGAGGCGGCGCGGGGCGCCGAGGTCGTGGTCGTGACCGTCCCGCTGAAGAACGTGCCGGACCTGCCCGCCGGGCTGTTCGACGAGGCCGCGGAGGGTGTGGCGGTGATCGACACGGGCAACTACTACCCGAAGGAGCGCGACGGCCGGATCGACGCGATCGAGGACGGCGGGCTGACCGAGAGCCGGTGGACGGAGCAGCACCTCGGGCACCGGGTGGTGAAGGTGTTCAACGGCACCTACGCGCAGGACCTGCTGGAGCGGCCGCTCCCGGCGGGCGACCCGGAGCGGATCGCCGTGCCGGTGGCGGGGGACGACGAGGCGGCGAAGCGGGTCGTCCGGGCGCTGGTGGACGAGCTGGGCTTCGACACGGTGGACGCGGGCGGCATCGACGAGTCCTGGCGCCAGCAGCCGGCCACCCCGGTGTACGGGCTGCGCGCCGGGGTGGCGGCCGTGACCCGGGCGCTCGCGGAGGCGTCCCCGGAGCGCCCGGCCGCCCACCGGGCGTGAGCCACGCGGCGTGAGCCCACGTGCCGTCGACCCGTCCGGCGTGAACCCGCCGGGCGGGCGCTGGGCGTCAGCCGAGCCGGCGCGCCCCCTCGGCCGGGATGGCGGTGAGGGTGCGTGGCTCGGCGTACCCGGCGGCCCGGAACGCGGAGGTGACCTGGGCGGCGACGGACTCGGCCTCGGCCGCGCCGACCAGGGCGATGACGGAGCCGCCGAAGCCGCCGCCGGTCATCCGGGCGCCGAGGGCGCCGGCGACCAGGGCGGCTTCGACGGCGAGGTCGGTCTCCGGACAGGAGACCCGGAAGTCGTCGCGCAGTGAGGCGTGTCCGGCGGTGAGGATCGGGCCGAGCGCGGCGGGGCGGCCGGCCTCCAGGTGGGCGACGGCTTCCGTGACGCGCGCGTTCTCGGTGACCACGTGGCGCACCAACGGGCGAAGCTCCGCCGGGAGTTGCGCGAGCGCGGCGGCGACCCCGGCGGGCGGCAGGGAGCGCAGCGCGGGCAGGCCGAGCAGGGCGGCGGCCCGTTCGCAGCCGGCCCGCAGGGCGGCGTACGCGCCGTCCCCCAGGTCGTGCTTGACCCGGGTGTCCAGGACCAGCAGGGCGAGGCCCGCGCCCGCGAGGTCGATCGGCACCTGGCGTGCCGTCAGGTCCCGGGTGTCCAGGAACAGCGCGGCGCCGGGGCGGCAGCACATCGAGGCCATCTGGTCCATGATCCCGCACGGCACGCCGACGAAGGCGTTCTCGGCCCGCTGGGCGAGCAGGGCGAGTTCGGGCGCGGACAGGCCCAATTCGTACAGGTCGCTGTACGCGGCGGCGACGACGCACTCCAGGGCCGCCGAGGAGGAGAGCCCGGCGCCGCCGGGGACGTCGCCGTCCAGCCGGACGTCCGCGCCGCCGACCTGGTGCCCGGCCTCGCGCAGCGCCCACACCACGCCGGCGGGGTAGCCGGCCCAGCCGGGCACCGCGCCGGGGGCGAGGTCGGCGAGCCGCAGTTCGGTGACCGGCTCGCCGCTCTGGGCGGACCAGAGCCGCAGCAGTCCGTCGTCCCGGCGGGCCACCCGGGCACGGACGGTCTGCGGCAGGGCGATCGGCAGCACGAACCCGAGGTTGTAGTCGGTGTGTTCGCCGATCAGGTTCACCCGGCCGGGGGCGGCCCACTCCCCCTCGGCGGGACGGCCGTAGAGCTCGGCGAAGGCGTTCACGGGGCGACCTCCCGCAGCCGGCGGGCCGCGTCCTCGGGGGTGACGTCGTTGACGAAGGCGTCCATGCCGGATTCCACGCCGGCCAGGTACTTCAGCTTGTCGGCGCTGCGCCGGATGGTGAACAGCTCCAGGTGCAGGGCGAGTCCGCCGCGCTGCCCGGCGGGGGCCTGGTGCCAGGCGGAGATGTACGGGGTGCGGCCGGCGCCGAACAGCCGGTCGAAGCGGCGCAGCAGGTCCAGGTAGAGCCTCGGGAATTCGGCGCGCTGCGGTTCGTCCAGGGCGGTCAGGTCGGGCACCCGGCGGTGCGGGTACAGGTGCACCTCGTACGGCCAGCGGGCGGCGAAGGGGACGAAGGCCGTCCAGTGCTCGCCGGTGAGCACGGTCCGTCCGCCGTGGGCGCGTTCGGCGGCGAGGAGGTCCTCGAAGAGGTTGCGGCCGGTGGCGGCGCGGTGTTCGGCGGCCCGGGCGGCCGTCCGGGCGGTGCGCGGGGTGGTGAAGGGGAAGGCGTAGATCTGGCCGTGCGGGTGGGCGAGGGTGACGCCGATCTCGGCGCCCCGGTTCTCGAAGCAGTAGACCTGTTCGACGCCGGGCAGGGCGGAGAGTTCGGCGGTGCGGTCGGTCCAGGCGTCCAGCACGAGGCGGGCCCGTTCGGGGGTGAGGTCGGCGAAGGAGGCGTCGTGGTCGGCGGTGAAGCAGACCACTTCGCAGCGGCCGGCGCCGGGGCCCGCGGTCCACAGGCCGCCGGCCTCCCGGGCGGGATCGGCCGGCGGTCCGGCGAGCGAGGGGAAGCGGTTCTCGAAGACGGCCACCTGGTAGTCCTCGGCCGGGATCTCGCTGAGCCGTCCGTCCCGGGACGGGCAGAGCGGGCACTCCTCGGCCGGCGGCTGGTAGGTGCGGGCCTGGCGGTGGGCGGCGATGGTGACCCGGTCACCGGTGACCGGGTCGAGCCGGACCTCGGAGCCGGGGACCTGCGGATCCAACGGCCGCCGGTCGACGGCGTTCCGGGGGGCGGCGCCGCCGCGGTCGTAGTAGATGAGCCGCCGACCGTCCGCGAGCTCGGTCACGGTCCTGCTGGTGGGATGGGTCAGGATGGTCCCGGCCATGGCCCTCTTCCTCCGAGTGACGCCATTGGAATCAACAGAAAGCTACAATCTCAAACAATATCCACCAGCGCCACTGCTCGGAAGTGCTCGAAGGAGGTCTCCCGATGGCTGACAGCACCCCACCGCTCGCCGGGCAGCGCCGCATGCTGATCCTGGACCAGGTCCGCGCGCGCGGCGGTGTCCGGGTGACCGAGCTGGTCCGGGACCTCGGGGTCTCCGACATGACCGTCCGCCGCGACCTGGACGCACTGGCCCGCCGCGGCCTGGTGCACAAGGTGCACGGCGGCGCGGTGCGGGTCGAGGCGCCCGCCAGCGGCGAGCCCGGGTTCGAGACCAAGGCCGGCTGGGAGCTGCCCGCCAAGGAGGCGATCGCCCGGGCGGCCGCCGCACTGGTGCCGCCCGGCTCGGCGGTCGCGCTGGCCGCCGGGACGACCACCTTCGCGGTCGCCCGGCACCTGCGCGCGGTCGAGGACCTCACCGTGGTGACCAACTCGCTGCGGATCGCCGACCTCCTCGAACAGCCCGACGAGGACGGCACCCCGGCCACCGCGACGGTGATCCGCACCGGCGGCGTCCGGACGCCCTCGGACGCCCTGGTCGGGCCGGTGGCCGACCAGGCGATCCGCTCCCTGCACGTCAACCTGCTGATCCTGGGCTGCCACGGCCTCTCCCCCGAGACCGGGCTGACCACGCCCAACCTGGCCGAGGCCGAGACCAACCGCGCCTTCCTGCAGTCGGCCCGCCGGGTGGTCGTGGTGGCCGACCACACCAAGTGGAACGCGGTCGGCCTGGCCTCCTTCGCCGCCCTGGACCAGCTGGACGTCCTGGTCACCGACGACGCCCTGCCCGCCGAGCAGCAGGCGGCGGCCGCCGGGCTGGTCGGCGAGCTGGTCGTCGCACGGGCCGACGACTGACCACCGGGCGGGTCGCAGGCGCACGGTCCGCCGACTAGCCGCCGGCCACCCGCCCGCCGCTACTCCCCCGCACCACCAGCTCGGTCGGCAGCTCGACCCCCGCCGTCGGCGCCGCCTCGCCCCGCACCTGGCCGAGCAGCCGGGCCACCAGCTCGCCCGCGATCGCCCGCAACGGCAGCCGGACGGAGGTCAGCGCGGGGTGCAGGTGGCGGCAGAGCGGCGTGTCGTGGAAGCCGGTGACGGCCACCCCGCCGGGCCCGACCACCAGCCCCTCCGCCCGGACCGCCTCGTACACGTCCAGCGCCAGCAGGTCGCTGCCCGCCACGAAGGCGGTCGGCCGGTCGGGCCCGCGCAGCACCGCCCGGACGGCGGCGACCGCCTCGCCAAAGCCTTCCGCCTCGCGACCGAAGCCGTCCGCACCCGGGCCGAAGCCGCCCGCACCCGCAGCGGAACCGGCCGGCGCCCCCGCCCCGGGGAGCGCCACCGCGGCGAGGCCCAGCCGCCGGGCCTCGGCGAGGAAACCCGCCCGCCGGGCCGCCATCCAGGGCAGTTCCTCGGCGGCTCCGAGGTAGCCGATCCGGCGGTGGCCGAGCTCCGCGAGGTGGCGCAGCACCGCGGCCGTCGCCGCGTCGTTGGCGATGTCCACCCAGTGCTGCGGCTCTCCCGGACCGGTGCGCCCGAAGCTCACGAAGGGGACGCCGAGCCGGGCGACGTGCGCGATCCGGGCGTCCTCGGCGAGCACGTCCGCCAGCACCAGTCCGTCCACCTGCCGGGCCGCCACCAGTTCGTCGATCGCGGCCGTCGGGTCGCCCGTCGGCGGGGCGGGCCGGAACAGCAGCACCCGCCGGCCCTCGGCCCCGGCCGCGTCGACCAGGGCCTCCAGGAAGCCGGCCATCAGCGGGTTGGGGTCGAGCGGGTCGTCCGCCGGCGCGAGGTAGCCGAGGGTGCGCCGGGCGCCGCTGCGCAGTGAGCGGGCCGACTGGTCGGGCTGGTAGCCGAGTCCGCGGATCGCCGCGGTGACCCGGGCCAGCGTGTCGGGCCGGACCCGTTGCGGGGCGTTGAGCGCGTTGGAGACGGTCTGCCGGGAGACCCCGGCCGCGCGGGCGACCTCCTCGATCGTGACGGCGCCGCGGCGCGCCCGCTGCGGTCCCTCGGACATCCGACCCCTCCCCACTGGTACGGCCGGCCCGGAGCCCGGCCGGGCTCCGGGCCCGCCGGGCTCCGGGCCCATTCAGCGGCGCAGGGTGAGCAGCCCGCCGCGCGGCACGGGGACCGGGTCCGCCCGGTCCAGCTCGATCCCGCCCTGCCGGACGATACGCCCCCGGGCGTCCCGCACCGTCATCGCGGCCGTCCCGCTGCCGCCGGTGAGCCGGACGTCCGGGTCGGTGTCGGCGTTGGCCAGCAGCAGGGTCCGCCAGTTGTCGCCGGAGGCGTCCACCGGCAGCGCGGCGTAGCGGGCCACCACGACGGTGTCCGCTCCGCGCGCGGTGACCATCGGGTAGCCGAGGTCCGGGCGGGCCGGGAGCAGCTCGCCGAGTTGCAGGGTGGCGGTGTGCTCGCGGAAGACCCCGAGCCAGAAGGCGAGGGCCTCGCGCCGGCCGTCGCTCTGCGCGGTGAGGTCGACGGAGATCTGCGGGACGGCGAACAGCACGTTGATCAGGTGGCAGGCGATCTGCTCCGGCGACTCGGTCGGGTGCCACATCAGCATGTCGGCGTGGACCGGGACGGGCCCGGCGGCGAGCCGCACGTCGATGGTCCGCTGCCGGTTCTCCTGCGGGCTGAGCGGGCAGTCGGTGGCGCGGATCATGGTGACGTACGGCCACAGGCCCGGGCTGACGTACGGCTGACGGTGCTCGATCATCGCCTCCGGGTTCGCGGCGGTGATCCGGCGGCGGATCGCGGCGAGCAGCCGTTCGACGCCCTCGTCCACGCTCGCGCAGTCCGCCCCGGGGCCGGCCGGCGGGGCGTCGGCGCGGGCGAACCAGTCGACGAAGTCGACCTTGAGCCCGTCCATGCCCCACTCCTCGACGGCGCGGACGAGCCGGTCGGTGAGGAAGGCGCGGACCTCGGGGTGGCGGGGGTCGGCGACGACCGCGCCCAGGTGGGCGGCGTCGGCGAGCGCGTGGTGGCCGATCTTCCGGTAGGCGGCGCTGTCCTTGCCGATGAACGGCAGTGCGTACCAGAGCAGGTAGCGCACGCCGAGCTCGTGGACGCGCCGGACGTGGGCGGCGGTGTCGGGCAGGGAGACCGGCTCCCAGTCGCCGCAGTGGGCGTAGCCGCGGGTGCGGTCGGCGGTCATCCAGCCGTCGTCCACGATGATCACGTCCAGGCCGAGTTCCTTGCCGAGCGCGGCCTGGGTCTCGACGCGCTCGGGCGAGACGTCCTGGTGCATGGCGTACCAGGTGGAGTAGGCGGGGCGGCGGGCCGCCTCGGGGATGCCGGCCGTGCGGTCGGCGCCCCACCAGGCGGTGAGGTCGGCCAGGCAGCGGGCGTAGTGCCGGCCCGAGGTGTCGATCCGGACGGTGAGGTGGTCGGGGGCCTCGGCCCAGAACCGGAACTCGCCGGTCTCCTCGACGACTCCGGCCCCGGCCAGCACGTCGGGGCGTTCGGCGGCGAAGGCGCAGAGCGCGACGTCCCCGGTGCCGACCAGGGCGGCGATCGGCGCGCCGGCGGCCACACCGGTGCGGCGCGGGGCGCTCCAGGCGGCGGGCAGCCATCCGGTGCCGCGCGGCTCGGGCGTCCAGAGGGCGGTGGCGTCGACGCAGGGGACGCGCCACTCGATCCGGACCTCGCCGGTGCCCCGGGCGGTCACCTCCACCACCCCGTCGGCGACCTCCCGGGCCGTCGCCGCTCCGCTCGCCCGCAGGTCCAACCCCCCGGCGTGGAGCGGGCGCAGGCCTCCGGCAGCGGCGGGGGCGTGCGGTTCCCAGATCTCGGTCATGCTCAGCCTTTCGTGGCACCGGCCAGCAGGCCGGAGATGAACTGCCGCTGGAGGACCAGGAAGAGGACCATCATCGGCAGGGTGGACAGCGCGGTGCCGGAGAGGATCGCGCCGTAGTCGGTGTTGCTCTTGTTGCCGTGCAGGGTCGCGAGCGCCACCGGCAGGGTCTGCATCTCCGGGCTGCGCAGGGCCACCAGGGGCCACACGAACTGGTTCCAGGAGCCCAGGAACAGGAAGATCGACAGGGCGGCCAGGACCGGCCGCATGACCGGCACGACGACGCTCCACAGCACCCGGAGCTCGCCGGCGCCGTCGACCCGGGCGGCGTCCAGGAGTTCGTCCGGCAGGCCGGCCAACGACTGCCGCATCAGGAAGACGGCGAACGGCACGCACAGGCCCGGCAGGATCAGCGCCCGGTAGGTGTCGAGCAGGCCGAAGTCCGTCATCATCTCGAACAGCGGTACCAGCATGACCTGTTCGGGCACCACGAGGGTGGAGAACAGGAGCGCGAACAGCACGGTCCGGCCGCGGAAGCGGAACTTGGCGAAGGCGTAGCCGGCCAGCAGGGCGACGACGAGCGCGCCGAGCGTCTGGATCCCGGCGACCAGCAGGGAGTTGCCGACCACCCGGAGCAGGCCGATCTTGGCCTGGAGGTGGTCGAGGTTCTCGCCCAGGTGCCCGCCGGGCAGCAGCTTCGGCGGCCAGTCGAAGATCTCGGTGTCCTTGCGGGTGGAGGCGACCACCAGCCAGTAGAACGGTCCGACGGACAGTCCGGTGACGGCCGCCAGGGCGAAGGTCAGCGGCCAGCCCCGCAGTCTTCTCAGGTTCACTGGTCGCGCTCTCCCATCAGGCGCATCTGGACCGCGCCGAGCACCGACACCAGCAGGGTCAGCGCGTAGGCGATCGCGGAGGCGTAGCCGAAGTCGAAGTACCGGAAGCCGTTCTGGTACAGGTACATGGAAACGGTGAGGGTGGCGTTGTCCGGGCCGCCGCCGGTCAACACGTACGGCTCGTCGAAGAGTTGGAGCGTGCCGATGGTGGAGAGCACGACGGTGAACAGCAGCACCGGGCGCAGCGCGGGGACGGTGACGGCGGTGAAGCGGCGGACCGGCCCGGCGCCGTCGACCATCGCGGCCTCGTACAGCTCCTTGGGGACGCCCTGCAGGCCGGCCAGGTAGATGACGGCGTTGTAGCCGGTGTAGTGCCAGGTGAGCACGAGGACGACGGACATCCGGGCCCAGAACGGATCGCCCAGCCAGTCGACGGCGGGCAGGCCGACGGCGTTCAGCACCCAGTTGACCGCGCCGTCGTCGGTGTTGAGCAGGAAGGCGAAGATCACGCCGGTGGCGACCAGGCCGGTGACGGAGGGCATGAAGACCCCGAGCCGCCACACGGCGCGCCAGCGCACCAGCGCCGAGTTGATGCCGACCGCCAGCAGCAGGGCCAGCCCGAGCATCAGCGGGACCTGGACGACGAGGATCTCGGCGGTGTTGCGCAGGGCCGTCCAGAACAGCGGATCGTCCAGCAGGCGGCGGTAGTTGGCGAGGCCGGCGGCGTGGGCGGCGGCGCCCGAGCCGGTGGTGAAGGACAGCAGCAGCGAGTCGACGACCGGGTAGGCCTTGAAGACGCCGAAGGTGATCAGGGCGGGGGCGAGCAGCAGGTAGGGCACGGCCCTGCGGCGGGCCCGGGCCCCGCGGTGGGCGCGGGCCCCGGGGTGGCCCAGGTCTCCGCGATGGCTCCGGTCTCTGCGGTGCGACCGGTTTCCGCGGTGCGACCGGTTTCCGCGGCGGGTCCGGGCAGTCCGGTGGGTCAGGCCCTCGCGGCGGGCCCGCCCGGCGACCGGGTCCGCGCCCGGCTCGCGCGGTGCGGCGGGTCGGGTGGCGGCGGTCATGCGATGCTGCGTCCGGTCTGCTGGGCGAGCTGCTTGGCGGCGTCCTGGAGGACGGCGGCCGGGTCGCCGCCCTTGAGGAAGACCTTGGTCTGCGCGTCGCTGACCAGCTTGAGGGCGCGGGCGTAGTCGCCGGAGTAGTTGGTGGAGCCGCCGCCGTCGATGGCCAGCTCGGTGAAGGTCTTCAGGACGGGCTGGCCACCGTAGAAGGCACTGGGCTCGGTGTACATCGGATCGGTGTACGCCGCGGTGAGGGCGGGGAAGACGCCGCCGGCGGTGAACATGCTGTTCACCGAGGCGGTGCGGGTGAGCGCGTACTCGACGAACTTCCAGGCGGCGCGGCGGCGCGGGCTGGAAGCGGCGACGGCGAGGTGGGTGGAGTTGACCAGCGCGGTGCGCTTGCCGCCGGGGGTGACCGCCGGGGGCTTGGCGAGCCGCCAGTTGCCGCTCTGGTCGGCGAACTTCTTCTCCAGGTAGTGCGCGGCCCAGGCGGGCATCGGGGCGACGGCGACCTTGCCGGCCTTCATCAGGCTGCCCCAGCCCTGGTCGCCGGGGGCGTCGGCGATCAGTCCGGCGTCCTCCAGGTGCTTGACGGTGGTCAGGGCGCGGACGTCCTCGGCCGAGCCGAGGGTGATCTTCCCCTGGAGGTCGAAGTAGAAGGCGCCCTGGAGCTGCATCAGGGACTGCAGGAAGTCGAGGTCGGGGCTGGGGTTGGCGGCCTTGTTGAGGCCGATCAGGGCGACGCCGGGGTTGGCGGCCTTGAAGCGGTCGGCGGCGGCGATCAGGTCGTCCCAGGTGGCCAGGGTCTCGGGGTCGATGCCCGCCTTGTCGAAGTAGTCCTTGCGGTAGAAGAAGCCGAGCGGGTTGACCTCCCAGGGCAGCGCGTAGGCGTGGCCGTCCTTGCCGGTGACGACCGGCCACAGGCCCTTGGCGAACGCGTCCCGGTGGGCGTCGGCGCCGAACTCGGAGAGGTTGGCGAGACCGCCGGGGAACTTCTCCAGGTACCCGGGCAGGTAGTCGCAGCCGATGTGCAGGACGTCGCCGAGGCCCTGGCCGCCGGCCGCCATGCCGACGGTGATCTTGTCCCAGATGGCGGGTTCGCCGATGTCCTGGACGTCGACCTTGATCCCCGGGTTGTCCTTCTCGAAGGCCGGGACGACGCCGCGCAGGGCTGCGGCCGCGGTGGCCCAGGACCAGACGGTGATCGTTCCGCTGTCGGCGTCCCCACCGGAACCGCCGCCCGGGCCGGAGCCACCTCCGCAGGCCGCGAGGGTGCCGCCGGCGGTGAGGGCCAGCAGGCCCGCTCCGGAGGCGCGGAACAGATCGCGTCGTGAAAGGTGTGACATTGCATTCCTCTCGATGGGGCGGCACGGGAAGGCGGGGAAGGCGAGGAAAAGTGGGGCTCGGCCGACATGGTGGAGCGTTTTGAACGTTCAAACACACAAAACGAACCAGAACCGAACAGGTTCCAACGAGCGGGTCACAGCAAACGCCCGCCCTCCCCGCGCCGTCAAGACCTGGGCGCGGGAACGACGGGCTCCGCAACCGTTCCGTTATCGACCGCCGGACTCCCCGGCCCCGGTGGCACTGCGCGAGAAGTCGGCCGGGCCGACTTCTCGCGCAGGGGCCACGCTCCTCGGTGGCCGGGAGCTTCCGAGCTCCTCGGCGGTCGAGCTCCTCAGCGGCCGACCTCGCGGAGCCGGAAGTCCTCGACCGTCTCCCGCCGGATCAGCAGCCGGGCCCGGCCGTCGCGAACCGCCACCACCGCCGGACGCCCCACCAGGTTGTAACCCGAGGCCATCGACAGCTGGTACGCCCCGGCCGCGGGCACGGCCAGCAGGTCCCCCGGACGCAGGTCGGCGGGCAGGACCGCGTCCCGCACCAGCACGTCGCCGGCCTCGCAGTGCCGCCCGACCACGTCCACCCGAACCTCCCCCGCCTCCGGGTGACGACCCACCAGCCGGACGCTGTACGGCGCCCCGTACAGGGCCGGGCGCGGATTGTCGCTCATCCCGCCGTCCACCGCGACGAAGCAGCGGCCGTCGGTACCGTGCTTCACCGACAGCACCCGGTACACCGCGACCGCCGCCGGGCCGGCGATCGCGCGGCCGGGCTCCACCACCAGCCGCGGCACCTCCAGCCCGGCCTCGGCGCAGCGCACCGCCAGCCGGTCGGTCACCCGGACGGCGAACTCGGCGACGTCCAGCTCCTCGTCCCCCGGCAGGTACCGGATGGCGTGGCCGCCGCCGAGGTCCAGCTCCGGCAGCTCCACCCCGTGCCGCTCCCGCACCTCCGCGAGCAGCCGCACCAGCGCGTCCACCGCCCGCAGGTACGGCTCCACCTCGGCGATCTGCGAGCCCAAATGGCAGTGCAGACCGGCGAGTTCGAGACCGGGCTGGTCGAGCACCCGGGCGATCGCGTCGGCCGCGTCACCGCCCTCGACCGGGAAGCCGAACTTCTGCCCGCCGACCCCCGTGCGCACCGCCGCGTGGTGCCCGGCCGCGATCCCCGGGACGACCCGGACCAGCACCTTCTGCGGGGTGTCGGCGGCCACCAGGGCGGCCAGCCGGGCGATCTCGGCCGGCCCGTCGATGACGATCCGCCCGACCCGCAGCCGCCGGGCCAGCCTCAGCTCCTCCGGGGACTTCGCGTTGCCGTGCAGCAGGATCCGCTGCGCCGGGAAGCCCGCCGAGACCGCCAGCCACAGCTCGCCGGACGAGCAGACGTCCAGGCCCAGACCCTCCTGCTCGACCCAGTCGGCGATCGCGCTGCACAGGAAGGCCTTGGCCGCGTACAGCACCTCGGCGTGCGGCAGCGCCCGCCGGTACGCCCGGGCGCGGGCCCTGACCTCGCCCTCGTCCAGCACGTACAGCGGGGTGCCGAACCGCTCGGCGGCCTCGGCCAGCCCGACCCCGCCGACCAGCAGATCGGCTCCCCGGCCGGGCCGCGCCGAGGCCGGCCAGGGGGCGCCGGGCGGGCCGGCGGAAGCGTCGGTGGCGGCCTCGACCGGAGCCGCGACGGGGGCCCGAGTGGCGGGGGCCGCGACGCCGCCCCCGGTGGCCGGCCGGCCGATGAGCTGGGTCATGGGGATGCTCCTGTGGGTGGGTGGGTCAAAGTGGCGGCCGGTCAGTCCTCGTACTGCATCGCGAAGCGGCAGTGCGCCGGGCGGGTGCGCATGCGGTCGCGCTCGGCCGCCGGGGCCGGTTCCGGCGGCTCGGGGCGGTCCTGGCGCCCGGTGGCGGAGATCAGACGGACGGCGGGTTCCAGCAGCCGGTCGACATCGATGACGGCGGTGGCGGTGGTCATGGCGGGGATCCCTTCGGGTGGTGGACCGCACGGCGGGACATCGCGCGCCGTACGGCCGGACCCTTCCAGTGGAGACCCTCCGCACACCGACCGCATCCCTCCTTGACGCAGGACCTACGCCCCGGCCGCCGACCTTGACGCCCTCCTGACGACCGTGGACCGACGGCGTCAGGGAGCTGTCAAGGACGGCCCTTCCGGTGCCAAGCCCGTGTCAAGAGCGGCATGGCGCGCGGGATTCCGGTGGTGGGCTGTCCGCCGTCCCCGCCGCTCCCCGAACCGCCGCCCGATCCGACCGGGCGGCCCGGAAGGTCCCCCGAGACGATGCGCCGTTCGGCCCTCACCACACCGGACCACACCCCCGACCAGCCGCAGAACTGGTTCCGCCGCCCGGAGCGGACCGCCGCTCCCGCACCCGAGCCGCCGCCGAGCCACCGGCCCGCCGCGCCGGGCGGCCGCCGCCGGCTCATCACCCGGCGGCAGCTCGCCGAGGCGCTGCCCGCCGCCGTCCGCAAGCTCCACCCGCGCCTCATGCTGCGCAACCCGGTGATGCTGGTGGTCGAGACCGGCTCGGCACTCACCACCGTCAGCGCCGTCATCCACCCCGGCGTCTTCGCCTGGGTGATCTCCTTCTGGCTCTGGCTGACCGTGCTGTTCGCCAACCTCGCCGAGGCCGTCGCCGAGAGCCGCGGCAAGGCGCAGGCCGAATCGCTGCGCCGCACCCAGGCCGGCACCACCGCCCGACGGCTGCTGCACTGGCGGGTCGGCACCCGGGACCACCGCCACGAGGTCATCCCCGCCGCGCAGTTGATGCTGCACGACATCGTCCTGGTGCCGGCCGGCGAGGTCGTCCCGCAGGACGGCGAGGTGGTCGAGGGCGTCGCCGCGGTGGACGAATCGGCTATCACCGGGGAGTCCGCGCCCGTCATCCGCGAGTCCGGCGGCGACCGCACCGGCGTCACCGGCGGCACCAGGGTGCTCTCCGACCACCTGGTCGTCCGGATCACCTCCCGCCCCGGGCAGAGCTTCGTCGACCGGATGATCGCCCTGGTCGAGGGCGCGAACCGGCAGAAGACGCCGAACGAGATCGCGCTGAACATCCTGCTCGCCTCGCTGACCATCGTCTTCCTGCTGTCCGTGGTCTCGCTCCAGCCGATGGCCATCTACGCCCACGCACCCCAAACCACCATCGTGCTGGTCGCGTTGATGGTCGCGCTGATCCCGACCACGATCGGCGCGCTGCTGTCCGCGATCGGCATCGCGGGCATGGACCGACTCGTCCAGCGCAACGTGATCGCCCTCTCCGGCCGCGCGGTGGAGGCCGCCGGTGACGTCGACGTGCTGCTGCTCGACAAGACCGGCACCATCACCCACGGCAACCGCCGGGCCGTCGCGTTGCACCCGCTGCCCGGTGCGACCACCGAACAGCTCGCCGAGGCCGCCCAGTTGGCCTCGGTCGCGGACGAGACCCCGGAGGGCCGCTCACTGATCGAACTGACGAACCGTCAGTACTGGGTGCCGCCGCGCTCCCCCGGCGAGCTGGGCGAGCAGCAGCCCGTCCCGTTCACCGCGCACAGCCGGATGAGCGGCGTCGACCTGCGCTGGCCGGACGGCACCACCTGCCTGGTCCGCAAGGGCGCCGCGAGCGCCGTCGCCCGCTGGGTGGCCGACGGCGGCGGAAGCCTGCCTGCCGAGGCCGCGCCACTGGTCGACCGGATCGCCGCGGCCGGCGGCACCCCGCTGCTGGTCGCCGTCCACGACCGGCACGGCGCCCGCGCGCTCGGCGTGGTCGAACTCAAGGACGTGGTGAAGGAGGGCATCGCCGAACGCTTCGCCGAGCTGCGCAGGATGGGCATCCGCACGGTCATGGTCACCGGCGACAACCCGCTGACCGCCCGGGCGATCGCCGAGGAGGCCGGCGTGGACGACTTCCTCGCCGAGGCCACCCCCGAGGACAAGCTCGCCCACCTCCGGCGCGAGCAGGCCGCCGGGAACATGGTCGCGATGACCGGCGACGGCACCAACGACGCCCCCGCGCTCGCCCAGGCCGACGTCGGCGTCGCGATGAACTCCGGCACCCCGGCCGCCAAGGAGGCCGGCAACATGGTCGACCTCGACTCCAACCCGGCCAAGCTCATCGACATCGTCCGGGTCGGCAAGCAACTCCTCATCACCCGCGGCGCGTTGACCACCTTCTCGATCACCAACGACGTGGCCAAGTTCTTCGCGATCATCCCCGCGATGTTCGCGGACGCCTACCCCGGGCTGCACCACCTCAACATCATGGAACTGCACAGCCCCACCTCGGCCATCGCCTCCGCGATCATCTTCAACGCCCTGATCATCGTCGCGCTGATCCCGCTCGCCCTGCGCGGCGTCCGCTACCAGCCCGCCTCCGCGACCGACCTGCTCCGCCGCAACCTGCGGGTGTACGGACTGGGCGGGCTGGTCCTGCCGTTCCTCGGCATCAAGGCGATCGACCTGCTCATCCAGTTCGTCCCGGGGCTGGGCTGAACCTCCACCCGGCCCGCCCGTCAGGGGGCCGTCAAGATGCACGTGACCCGCGTCATGGTGGTGTCAGCGCCGGTACGGAGGAGGTGGTTCCGGGATTCACTGGACTCATCCGAAGCGAGGAGCACCCGACCGGAGAACCCCACCGGAGAGACGGAGGCGAACGGCCATGACCGGGACCACCCGAGTGATCGTCGGCCTGAGCGGATCACTGAGCAGTCTGGCCGCCCTGTACCACGCCGTCGGCGAGGCGGCCCGGCACGCGGCGGTCCTGGTGCCCGTCGCCGCCTGGACGGCCGGCGAGCGGGACGGGCTGCGCCCCCGCTCGGAACTGGAGCACGCCGCCCGGCGCCGCCTCGACATCGCCTTCGAGCAGGCCTACGGCGGCTACCCGGCCGGCCTGGTCATCCGCCCGCTGGTGCTCAACGCCGACCCCGGGCCCGCCCTGGTCGGCGCCGTCACCGGGCCGGACGACCTGCTCGTGCTCGGCTCCACCACCCGCCGCCGCTTCGACCGGCTGCGCCACGGCTCGGTCGTCCGCCACTGCCGCCACCGGGCCGGCTGCCGCGTGGTCGAGGTCTCGCCCTCCGCCCTCCTCGCCCGCCTCGAACTGCCCGCCCGCACCGGGGCGCCGCTGCCGCTGCTGACCCGCTGAGGGGCCGGCCGAGAGCCCCTGAGAACCCTCGAGGGCCCCCCTGAGGGGCCCTGCCGCCCGACTGCCGGAGCAGCGGGCGAGCCACGTGCCGGACCGGTGGGCGTGCCGCCCACCGGTCCTGTGGCATGCCGAAACGCGTCGGCACCACCGCGAACCGGGGCCGCGCACCCGGAGGTCGACACTCGACACGGCGGGAACGACACCCGCCGGCACCCCGCCGTACCGCCGGATGCCACGACTTCGACACCGCTGTCGAAGTTGGCATGCCCAGGCTATGCTGACCCGAGGTCCGAAGCAGAGCTCCCTGCCCCGTCGATGAACGCGCCCGCACGGCGCGCCCGACCGGAAGGAGGCGTGACCCGTGATCCCCGGATGACGTCCAACCCTCCGAACGCACAAGCATTCTGACGGAACGTCAACACCGATACCGCGCTTCACCACCAGGCCCGTCAGGGCGTGCCCCGGGCCGCCCGCCGCCGTTGTACGGAAGGTGAATCGCCGCGTCCGCCCGAAAGCCCCGGTCACCCTGCCGAGGAAGAGGTTCCGCATGTCGACGTCCCGGCTCCACCCGCGCCCCGGCGAGGCCGCGGTCCTGCTCACCGTGCTCGGCCTGCTCGTCCTGGAGGAGATCGCCCTCGGCCTGGCCGAGGAGGACGAACGCCCCGTCATCGGCGGCATCCTGATCGGCGCCTCCGGCACCGGATTGCTCGTGGTCGGCGCCGTGCTGCTCACCCGCTGGCTGGACGCCCGCCGCCCGCTCCCGCTGCCACCGCTCGGCCCCAACGGCCGCGAGTACAGCGCCCGCGCGCTCGAAGGCTTCCCGATGGAAGCCGTCCGCCCCCTGCTGCTCGCCGAGAACGCGCCCCAGCTGGGCCAGCTCTACTCCGCCTGGGTCCTCGCCCGAACCGGCCGCCCCGCCGCCTGGATCGCCCGCCGCCTGGACATCCCCCTCGACGCCGCCCACCTCCTGGTCGGCACCGCCCGTTCACCGGAACTCCGTCAACGCCGTTGACCGGGAATCGCGTTCGCCTGCGCCACCAGGTACGGCAGCAGGCCGCGCTCCGCCAGCGCCGCCCGCCAGGCGTCCCTGGCCAGGACCAACTCCCCAGGCCCGGACGCCTCCTCGTCCGCCGGCTCCGCCGACCGGGCCGCCGTACCCAGCAACCCCAGGCCGCCGATCAGCAGACTCACCGCCGCCACCCCGGCCGCCACCCAGCCGGCGCCCGTCAGGGCGTGCGCCAGCACGTCCAGGTCCTCCACCAGGTCCAGCAGCCGGCCCAGCACCAGGAAGATCCCCGCCGCCACCCCGGCGACGAGCGGCACGATCACCCCCAGCACTCCCCACCACCCCGACCCCCGCCCCAGGGGCGGCGCGTCCACCGGCAGCCGCGCGGCCGCGTCGGCGTCCGCCCGCAGGGCCGCGTAGCGCTCGTACTCCGGCGCCGCCGCGGCCAGCACGAACTCCGCGTTCTCCCGCGCCGCCCGCCGCAGCCGCTCCACCGCGCGCGCGTCGGCCCCGCCCTCGCGCAGCGCCTCCCGCACCCGGGGGGCCGCGAGCGCCCGTCCGAGCTCCGTCTCGAAGTCCGCCCGATCCTGCTGCGGCAGCCGAAGCGGCCTGTCCATGCGCGTCCCCGTTCTCCGATGGTCCAGTTCTACAGCACTGTAGAACAAGGAGGCGGGTCGCAGCAGCCCTGCTCACCGCGAGACCGGGTCCGCTCGCGCCCCTCCCCGAGTGCGGGGCACGAGCGCGGGGCGATCCGGACTCAGGGCATCGCCGCGGGCACCAGGGTGACGCGCCTGGCGTCCGCCGCCGCCGACGGAGTGGCACCGATGTTGGAGACGGTGGCGGTGAGCACGGCGTCGGCGCCGGGGATCCAGTTGACGGTCTTGGACTGGACGATGATCTGCCGGTGCTGCGGCGTCCCGTCGCAGATGACGTCGGCCTCGGCGGTGCGGCTGGAGCCGAAGGCGATGGAGGACGAGTCCTCCGGGTCCTTCTGCTCGACGGAGACGGTGAGCGAGCGGGCCTCGGTCATCATCGAGCAGAGGTATCCGACGTCGACGTGGACCCTCCCCGGCAGTTTCGCGTCGATGATGGCGTCACCGAGGGTGACGATGGTGGTGACCGGGTCCGGGTCCGGGTCGGCGGCCTGGGCAGGTGTGGCGAGGCCGGTGAGGGCCGTCGCGACGACCGTCAGGATGATCCACCGTTGCACTGCAACCTCCTTGTGGTGAAGACGTGTTGCGGCCGACGCTAACCGCCCGGCCGGAGCGCCGCGCGCCGGAGCCTTCCGATCGTCATACCAACAGCCCAGCACCTCACCGCAGGTCACCTCACCGCCGTAGCGACCCACCGTCACGGCCACCGCACCACCGCGAGCGCCGCAACGCCGACGCCGCCACCACCGCCCGCCACCGCCACCGCCTGCCGCGGCCGGCTCACCGCCGGCGGAGCCAGACCGCCCAGGTCAGCACCGAGCAGCACACGTACGCCCCGAGGAACCCCAGGTACGCCGCGTCCCCGTTGTGGCTGGCGAGGAAGGACTGCCGGAACGCCAGGTTCACCAGCACCCCGCCGAACGCCCCGATCGCCCCGGCGAGCCCGATCAGCGCCGCCGAGCGGCGGCGGGAGTCGGCCTCGGCGGTCGCCGGGTCCGCACCCGCGGCCACGGCCCTGCGGGCGACGCCCTGGAAGTGCGCCGGGATCATCTTGTACGTCGAGCCGTTGCCGAGGCCGCTGAGCACGAACAGCGCGATGAACCCGGCCAGGAACAGCGGCAGCGAGCCCGCCCGGGACGCGACCAGCACGACCCCCGTCCCGGCCCCCATGGCGAGGAAGGTGCAGAGCGTGACCACCGCCCCGCCGTACCGGTCCGCGAGCCGCCCGCCGACCGGCCGCAGCAGCGAGCCGAGCAGCGGCCCGAGGAAGGTGAGCGCGGCCGCCTTGACCGGGGTGTCGAAGCGGTCGTGGAACTGCACCTGGAGCACCTGCCCGAAGGCGAAGCCGAAGCCGATGAAGGAGCCGAAGGTCCCGATGTACAGCGTGGAGACGGCCCAGCCGTACGGATCGCGGGCGACCTCGCGCAGGGCCCGGCCCTCGCCGGCGGAGGTCGTCGCCAGGTTGTCCATCCGCCACCAGGCCCCGGCCGCAGCGAGCACGATCAGCGGCAGGTAGAGCAGCGGCAGCAGCCGGGGGTGCGCGGCGCCGGCGGTGGCCAGCACGAGCAGCCCGAGCAGTTGCACGGCCGGTACGCCGAGGTTGCCGCCGCCCGCGTTGATGCCGAGCGCCCAGCCCTTGAGCCGGTGCGGGTAGAAGGCGTTGATGTTGGCCATCGAGGAGGCGAAGTTGCCGCCGCCGACGCCCGCCACGCAGGCGACCGCCAGCAGCGTGCCGTAGCGCACGCCGGGTTCCAGCACCAGGGCGGCGAGCGCGGTCGGGACGAGCAGCAGCAGGGCGCTGATCACCGTCCAGGTGCGCCCGCCGAAGCGGGCGACGGCGAAGGTGTACGGCAGCCGGAGCAGTGCGCCGAGCGCGGTCGGGAGGGCGGTGAGGGTGAACTTCCCGGCGGTGTCGATGTGGTACTGGGGGCCGAGGAAGAGCACGAGCACCGACCAGAGGCTCCAGACCGAGAAGCCGATGTGTTCGGAGAGCACCGAGAAGACCAGGTTGCGGCGGGCGATCCGGGCGCCGCTGCGCTCCCAGAACTCCTCGTCCTCCGGGTCCCAGCCGGTCAGCGGGGCGGGCTTGCCCGCGTCGAGGACGGTGGTCATTCCGCACCTCCGGCGGCGGCCACCCGCACCGGCCAGCGCCGCAGCACGGCGGGCGCGCCGTCGGGGGCGGTGTCCTCGTCCAGGCAGCGCCCGTCGGTGAGGTCGTAGACCTGCTTGTACATCGGCGAGATGAGCGTCGGCCGGTCGCCGCGGCTGCCGAGCAGGCCCCGGGAGAGGACCGGGGCGCCGCTGAACGGATCGAGGTTGTCGACGGCGTGGAGCGTTCCGGCGCGGTCCAGGAAGACCGCGACCTGGCCGCTCTCCGGGAGCAGCACGGCGACGCCGCGGCCGGGCTGCAGGTCGGTGAGGGCGCAGACGGTCTGCCAGCGGGTCCCGTCGTGGATCTGTACGGTCACGGGGCGAGCACCTCCAGTCGGGTTCCGGCGACGAGCACCGGGGATCGGGTTCCGGCGACGAACACCGGGGAATCGAGGGTGTGGCCGGCCTCGCCGGGGCGGGCCGGGCGGATCTGGCCGCGTTCGGGGACGAAGGTCACGGCCGGGTCGGGGGTGCCGGGGGCGTTGACGAAGGAGGCGAACCGCCGCAGCCGCTCGGGGTCGGCCAGGGTCTCGGCCCATTCGTCCCGGTAGCCGTCGATATGACGGGCAATCAGTTCGTCCAGCTCGGCCGCGATGCCGAGCGCGTCGTCCAGCACGACGGCCCGCAGGTGGTCCAGGCCGCCGTCCAGCCGCTCCAGCCAGACCGAGGTGCGTTCCAGCCGGTCGGCGGTGCGGATGTAGAACATCAGGTAGCGGTCGATGGTGCGGATGAGCGTCTCGCGGTCGAGGTCGGCCGCGAGGAGGTCGGCGTGGCGCGGGGTCATGCCGCCGTTGCCGCCGACGTAGAGGTTCCAGCCGGCCGAGGTGGCGATGATGCCGAAGTCCTTGCTCTGCGCCTCGGCGCACTCGCGGGCACAGCCGGAGACGGCGGCCTTGAGCTTGTGCGGGGAGCGCAGCCCCCGGTAGCGCAGTTCGAGTTCGATGGCGAGGGCGGTGGAGTCCTGGACGCCGTAGCGGCACCAGGTCTCGCCGACGCAGGACTTCACGGTGCGCAGCGACTTGCCGTAGGCGTGCCCGGACTCGAAGCCCGCGTCGACCAGTTTCCGCCAGATGACCGGCAGTTGGTCGACCGTCGCGCCGAACATGTCGATCCGCTGGCCGCCGGTGATCTTGGTGTAGAGGCCGTGGTCGCGGGCGATCTCGCCGATCGCGATCAGGCCCTCGGGGGTGATCTCGCCGCCGGGCACCCGGGGGACGACCGAGTACGAGCCGTTGCGCTGCAGGTTGGCGAGGAAGTGGTCGTTGGAGTCCTGCAGGGCGCCCTGCTCGCCGTCCAGGATGTGGCCGTTGCCGAGGCTGGCGAGGATGGAGGCGACGGTCGGCTTGCAGATCTCGCAGCCTTCGCCGCCGCTGCCGTGCTTGGCG
This sequence comes from Kitasatospora sp. NPDC086791, assembly GCF_040685975.1. Classification (NCBI taxonomy): domain Bacteria; kingdom Bacillati; phylum Actinomycetota; class Actinomycetes; order Kitasatosporales; family Streptomycetaceae; genus Kitasatospora; species Kitasatospora sp. NPDC086791. Next base: position 746,263 of record NZ_JBFBOC010000001.1, read on the forward strand.
AGCAGTTCGGAGAAGCCGGTCAGCCCGGTGACCCGGACGATCTCGTACAACTCGGCCCGGCTGTGGGCGAAGTGCTCGCACAGGCCCTTGACGGTACTGACCCCGGCGGCTTCCAGCTCCTCGGTGACGACGGTGCCGAGCTGCTTGAGGCAGCTGCCGCAGCCGGTGCCGGCCCGGGTGCACTTCTTGACGGCGGCGACGCTGTCGGCGCCCGCGTCGCGGACGGCGGCGCGCACCGCGCCCTGGGTGACGTTGTGGCAGGAGCAGAGGACCGCGTCGTCGGGCAGCGCGACTGCTCCGGCGGAGGCGAACCCGGCGGGCAGCACGAGCTGTTCGGGGGCGACGGTGAGCGGCTCGCCGCCGACGGCGAGCGGGCGCAGGGCGCCGTAGCCCTCGGTGTCGCCGACCAGGACGCCGCCGAGCAGCGCGCCGTCGGCGCCGATGACGAGCTTGCGGTAGACGCCGCTGCGGCTGTCGCTGTAGAGCACGTCGAGCGCGCCCTCGGCGGTGCCGTGCGGGTCGCCGAAGCTGGCGACGTCCACGCCGAGCAGCTTGAGCTTGGTGGAGGTGTCGGCGCCGGTGAAGCCCGCGCCGGTGGGGGCGGTGCCCGCGCCGTCCAGGGCGGCCACCGTGCGGGCGGCCGTCTCGGCCATCTGGTAGCCGGGGGCGACCAGGCCGTAGACCCGGCCGTCGACGGCCTGGGCGCACTCGCCGACGGCGAGGATCGCCGGGTCCTCGGTGCGGCAGTGCGCGTCGACCACCACGCCGCCGCGCGCGCCGACCGGCAGTCCGCAGTCCCGGGCGAGCTGGTCGCGGGCGCGCACGCCGGCCGAGAAGACCACCAGGTCGGCGGGCAGTTCGCGGCCGTCGGAGAGGGCGAGGCCGCGGACCCGGCCGTCCGGGCCGGTGAGCACTCCGCCGGCGCCGGCGCCGGTGTGCACGGTGACGCCCAGGTCCTCGATCTTGCGGCGCAGCGCGGCGCCGCCGCCGTCGTCCACCTGGACGGCCATCAGCCGGGGCGCGAACTCCACCACGTGGGTGTCCAGTCCGCCGGCCCGCAGGGCGCCGGCCGCCTCCAGTCCGAGCAGGCCGCCGCCGACCACGACGCCGGTGCCGGCGGCCACGGCTTCGGCGCGGATCGCGTCCACGTCCTCGATGGTCCGGTAGACGTGACAGCCGGGGGCGTCGGTGCCGGGCACCGGCGGCACGAACGGCACCGAGCCGGTGGCCAGCACCAGGACGTCGTACCGGACTTCGGCACCGGACCGGGTGGTGACGGTCCGCCCGGCCCGGTCGATCGCGGTGGCCGGGTCGCCCAGCCGCAGGTCGATGCCGTGCTCGGCGAGGAAGCCGGACGGGCAGAGCCCGAGGTCGTCGGCGGTGCTCCCGGTGAACAGCGCGCTCAGGTGGACCCGGTCGTAGGCGGGCCGGGACTCCTCGGCGAGCACCGTGACCCGCCAGCCGCGCGCGGCCGGCTGCTCGGCCCAGGCCTCCAGGAAGCGCTGGCCGACCATGCCGTGGCCGACCAGGACGAGGTCCCGGACAAGGCGGTCGTCAAGGGTCATCGCACTACTCCAGTCATGGCGGTTCCTCGGGTGAGCAGGTGCAGGGGGTGGCCGGCGAGCGCGCCGTCGTCGGCGAAGGCGCCGGCCAGCGCGTCCACGGTGGCCAGGTCGCCGAGCAGGATGGCGCCGACCAGGCGGTCGCCGCGCAGGACGAGCTTCTTGTAGCTGCCGCGGGTGGCGTCGGTGAGCCGCAGGACGTCGAGGCCGGGGTCGAGGGTCTCGTCCACGGTGCCGAAGGCCGCGTACTCCAGGCCGCCGGTGCTGAGCCGGGCCCGGGGGCGGGTGCCGGGGTAGCGGGCGTCCGGCTCGGCGCCGGAGAGCCGGCGGGCGAGGACGTCGGCCTGCTCCCAGGCGGGGCCGGCCAGGCCGTGGACGGTGCCGCGGTGCTCGACGCAGTCGCCGATCGCGGACACCTGCGGGGCGACGGCGAGCCGGTCGTCCACCAGGATGCCGGTGTCGACCGGCAGACCGGCGGCGTGCGCCAGCGCGGTGCGCGGGCGGGTGCCGCAGGCCAGCACCACCAGGTCGCAGTCCAGCCGGTAGCCGCTCGCCAGCTCGACGGCGCCGACCCTGCCCCGGTCTTCGGCCGGGGGGACCCCGGTACCGCCGTGCACGGCGCGGGCCCGGTTGCCGGTGTAGCACTCGACGCCGAGCGCCCGCAGTCGCTCGCGCAGCACCTCGGCCGCCTCCGGATCGAGTTGACGCTCGATCAGATGTGGTGCCTGGTGGACGATTTCGGTGCGCACGCCGAGCGCGGCCAGCGCCCGGGCGGCGCTCACCCCGAGGACGCCGCCGCCGATCACCACGGCCCGCCGGGCCCCGACGGCCTCCTCGGCGAGCCGGGCGCAGTCCTCCAGGGTGCGCAGCGTGTGCACGCCCTCGACCAGCCCGTACCCGTCGGCGCGGCGCAGTCCGCGGACGGGCGGCAGCACCGGGTTGGCGCCGGTGGCCAGGACCAGTTCGTCCCAGGTCTCGACGCCGCCGTCGGCGAGCCGCAGCGTCCGGGCCCGCGGATCGAGCGCGACGACCTCGCAGCCGGGCCTGGCCTCCGCCCCGCCGAGCGGCAGCGCGATCGACTCCGCGTCGTAGCGGCCGGCCAGCACCTCGGCGAGCAGCACCCGGTTGTACGGGGCGCGCGGTTCGGCGCCGTACACGGTGACCGTGCCGGGCCCGCCGAGCGCGCCGTACCGCTCGGCGAAGCGCGCGGCCGCCATGCCGCCGCCGACCACGGCGATCCTCGGGGTCATGACGTCACCTCCGGGTGGGCGGGCTCCACGCGGACGGCGCAGAGCTTGAACTCCGGCATCCGCGACACCGGGTCGAGCGCCGGGTTGGTGAGGCTGTTGGCCCGGCCGGCGCCGGCCCAGTGGAAGGGCATGAAGACGGTGTCCGGCCGGATCGTGTCGGTGATCCGCGCCGGGGCGACGGCCCGGCCGCGCCGGCTGGTGACCGCGACCGGCTCGCCGTCCGCGATCCCGAGCCGCTCGGCGAGCCGCGGGTGCAGTTCGACGAAGGGGCCGGGCGCGGCCGCGTTGAGCTCGGTCACCCGGCGGGTCTGCGCGCCGCTCTGGTACTGCGCGAGCACCCGGCCGGTGGTCAGGTACAGCGGGTAGGTCTCGTCCGGCTCCTCCGCGGCCGGGCGGTGGGTGACGGCGGCGAAGCGGGCCCGGCCGTCCGGGGTGGCGAAGCGGTCCAGGAACAGCCGGGGCGTGCCGGGGTGATCCTCGGACGGGCAGGGCCAGAACACCCCGTCCTCGGCGGCGATCCGGGCGTAGCTGATGCCCGCGTAGTCCGCGTCGCCGCCGGCCGAGGCGTGGCGCAGCTCCTCGAAGGCGCGCTCGGCCTCGACCGGGAAGCCGTCCGGCACCCCGAGCCGGGCGGCCAGTTCGCGCAGCACCCACAGCTCGCTGCGGACGCCCTCCGGCGGGTCGAGCGCGCGCCGGCGCAGGATCACCCGGCCCTCCAGGTTGGTGGTGGTGCCCTCCTCCTCGGCCCACTGGGTGACCGGCAGCACGACGTCGGCGAGCCGGGCGGTCTCGGAGAGCACCAGGTCGGCGACGACCAGCAGGTCCAGTGCGCGCAGCCGCTCGGTGACGTGCCCGGCGTCCGGCGCGGAGACCGCCGGGTTGGAGCCGGCCAGCAGCAGCGCCCGGACGCCGCCGGGGCGGCCGAGGCCGTCCAGCAGCTCGTAGGCGGACGTCCCCGGGCCGGGGATCGCCGCCGGGTCGACGCCCCAGACCGCCGCGACGTGCTCGCGCGCCGCCGGGTCCTCGATCGAGCGGTAGCCGGGCAGTTGGTCGGCCTTCTGGCCGTGCTCGCGCCCGCCCTGGCCGTTGCCCTGGCCGGTCAGGCAGCCGTAGCCGCTGTACCGGCGGCCGGCCTTGCCGGTGGCCAGGCAGAGGTCGATCCAGGCGCCGACGGTGTCGGTGCCCTTGCTCTGCTGCTCCGGGCCGCGGGCGGTCAGCACCATGCCGGTCCGTGCCCCGCCGAACAGCCGGGCCGCCTCGCGGAGCCGGTCGGCGGGGACGCCGGTGATCCGCTCCACCCGGTCCGGCCAGTGGGCCATCGCCGACTCGCGGGCCCGCTCGAAGCCGGTGGTGCGCTCCGCCACGAACGCGTGGTCCACCCGGCCGTCCGCGATCACCAGGTGGAGCAGGCCGAGGGCCAGCGCCAGGTCCCCGCCGGGGCGCGGCTGCAGGTGCAGGTCGGCCAGCTCGGCGGTGCGGGTGCGGCGCGGGTCGACCACGATCAACGTGCCGCCGTTCTCCCGCAGTTCGCGGAAGTAGCGGACGGCGGGCGGCATCGTCTCGGCCGGGTTGCCGCCGACCAGGATCAGGCAGTCGGTGTGCGGGATGTCGGCGAGCGGGAACGGCAGCCCGCGGTCCAGGCCGAAGGCGCGCCGGTGCGCGGCCGCCGCCGAGGACATGCAGAACCGGCCGTTGTAGTCGATGTTGGCGGTGCCCAGCACCACCCGGGCGAACTTGCCCAGCAGGTAGGCCTTCTCGTTGGTGAGCCCGCCGCCGCCGAACACGCCGACGGCGTCCGGCCCGTGCTCGGTCCGGGTCCGGGCCAGCCCGGCGGCCACCCGGTCCAGCGCCTCCGGCCAGCCGGCCGAGCGCAGCGGCCCGCCCGGCCGGTCCCGCAGCAGCGGGCCGGTCAGCCGGACGTCCCGGGCCAGCAGCGCGGGCGCCGAGCGGCCCTTGCCGCAGAGCGCGCCGCGGTTCACCGGGAAGTCCGGGCGCTCCAGCACCTCGACCGGCAGCCCCGGGCCCGGGGCGCCCCCGGCGGAGGTGCCGGGTGTCGGTGCCAACCGCATGCCGCACTGCAGCGAGCAGTACGGGCAGTGCGTGTCGGTGGCCGTGGCGAGGACGGCGGGGCTGGTCGGCGTCATGCCGAGAAAGGTGACCGGCCGCTGTTTCACGGTCGGGTCGCCGATGTTGCGGCGGCGGTACGCCTCGCTCACGGCGCCCGGCCGCCAGGGTGCACGGCCCGACATCTGCCGTAACCGGAGCGGCACTTTCGCTTACCGGCAGGTGACGGCCGGGCAATGGCCCCGTAACACGTGCCCCCCACGCTGGCGGGCATGGCAGCAACCCCCACTCCGCCAGGACCGCTCACCGGCTTCACCGTCGGCGTCACCGCGGCGCGCCGCCGCGAGGAGCTCACCGCCCTGCTCGCCCGGCGCGGCGCCCAGGTGGTCGAGGCGCCGGTGCTGCGCATCCTGCCGCTCGCCGACGACCTCGCGCTGCGCGAGGCCACCGCGCGCTGCCTGGCCGCCCCGCTCGACTACGTGGTGGCCACCACCGGGGTCGGCTGGCGCGGCTGGATGAGCGCGGCCGAGGGCTGGGGCCGGGGCGCCGCGCTCGCCGAGGCCTGCCGGAGCGCGGTGGTGCTCAGCCGCGGCCCCAAGGCCACCGGCGCGGTGCGGGCCAGCGGACTGGACGAGGGCTACTCGCCGGGCACCGAGGCCACCGACGAACTGCTCACCTGGCTGCTCGCCCGCCCGCTGGCCGGGCGCCGGATCGCCGTCCAGGAGCACGGGGTCCGGCTGGACGCCTTCGCGGCGGCGCTGCGCGAGCGCGGCGCCGAGGTGATCTCCGTACCGGTCTACCGCTGGGCGCCCCCGGAGGACCCGGGCGCGGTGCGAAGACTCCTCGACCAGACCGTCCGCCGCCAGGTGCACGCCCTCACCTTCACCAGCGCGCCCGCGATCACCGCGCTGTTCGTCGCCGCCGAGACCGAGGGGCTGTACGAGGCCCTGGTCGACGCCCTGCGCGAGGACGTGCTGCCGGTCTGCGTCGGCACCCTGTGCGCCCGGCCGCTCACCGACCTCGGCCTGCCCGCCGTCCACCCCGAACGCGGCCGGCTCGGCTCGCTGGTCCGGCTGCTCGCGGACACCCTGCCGGGCCGGACCCGCCGTGAAGTCGCGCTCTCCGGAAAGGTGTTGACGCTGCAGGGGAACGCCGCTCTGGTCGACGGCGAGAGCCACTGGCTCAGTCCGCGCGGCGCGGCCGTGCTGCGGGCGCTGGCCGAACGGCCCGGCCGGGTGCTCAGCCGCGCCGATCTGCTGCGCGCCGCCTGGCCGGACGCGGCGGCGGACGAGCACGCGGTGGAGGCCGCGGTCGGACGGCTGCGGGCGGCGCTCGGGCCGCACGCCACGCTGATCCGCACCGTCCCCAAGCGCGGCTACCGGCTGGCGGCGGGGTGACGGCGCCGGTCCTGCTCGCCGTCGCGCACGGCAGCCGCGACGCGTCCGCCGCCGCCGCGACGCGCGCGCTGCTCCGGCTGGTTCGCTCGCTGCGCCCCGAACTGACCGTCCGCTGCTGCTTCCTGGACCTCGCCCGGCCGTCCCTCGCGCACGCACTGCCCGAACTCGCCGCCCAGCGCCCGATCCTGGTCCCCCTCCTCCTCGGCACCGGCTACCACCTGCGGGTCGACCTGCCCGTCGCCCTCGCCGCCTTCGGCCTCCCGCCCACCCACCTCGCCCCGGCGCTCGGCCCGCACCCACTGCTCGCCGAGGCCCTCGCCGACCGCCTCGCCGAGGCCGGCGCCCCGGCGGACGCCCCCGTGGTGCTGGCCGGAGCGGGCTCCTCGGACACCACCGCCCTCGCCGACACCGCCCGGATGGCCCGGCTGCTGGCCACCCGCCTCGGCCGCCCGGTCACCCCCGCCCACCTCTCGGCCGCCGCCCCCACCCCCCACCGGGCCGTCGCCGACCTCCGGGCCGCCGGTCACCCCCGGGTCGCCGTGGCCGGCTACCTCCTCTCCCCCGGCTTCTTCGCCCGCCGCGCGGCCACCACCGCGGCCCACTGGACCAGCGCCCCGCTGGGCGCCCACCCGGCGGTCGCCCGGCTGGTACTGCGGCGCTACGACGAGGCGCGGGCCGCCTCAGCCCTGCCCAGCGCCGCCTGACGCCCCCTCGACGAACGCCAGCAGCCGCGCGTTGACCAGTTCGGGCTGCTCCAGGTTCAGCCCGTGCCCGGCCCGCTCCACGATCTCGGCCCGCACCCCCGGGATCAGCGCCGTCACCCGCTCCACCACCTGCCGCGGCCGCAGCAGCGCACTGCGCCGGCCCACCAGCACCAGCGCGGGCAGCCCGATCGACCCCAACTCCCGGTCCGTGAAAGGCCGGGCCGGCGGGCGGCCGCCCGGCGTGTAGCCGCGCATCGCGAGCATCAGCGGCGCGATCATCTCGCGCGGAGCGCTGAGCGCCGGATTGGCGAGCAGCCGTCCGACCGCCGGGCGCAGCGGCCTCGGGGCGAGCATGCCGAACAGCCCGCCGATCATGTGGGCGTAGAAGCGCGCGGGCACCTTCTCGATCCCGCCCGGATCCAGCGACGCCACCGAGGCGAGCCGCCCGGGCGCGTGGATCGCCTGGTTGAGCGCCAGCCAGCCGCCGTACGAGACCCCGACCAGGTGCACCCGCTCCAGCCCGAGGCCCGCGAGGACCTCGCCCAGCCACTCCGCGTTCTCCGCCGAGCCCGCCGCGACGACGCGCTGGACGCTGCGTCCGGGGTCGTCGAGGGTGTCGATCGCGTAGACCGGGTGGTGCTCGCCCAGGGCGGCGATCTGCGGGTACCAGTTGGACGGGTGCCCGGCGTGCCCGTGCAGCAGCACGATCGGCTCGCCGGCCGTCGCGCCGTACCGATGCACGTGGACGGTCCCGTACCCGGTCTCGACATCGAGCTCCTGCCGCGGGCCCGGCCACAGCTCCATCGCACGGTCGTACGCCGCAAGGAACTTCGCACGAGCCGGCTCGCTGACGAAGCGTCCGACACTGGTTCTGGTCATGATCCCTCCCCATTTGATGGTATGGTTGTACCACAAAAATATCCGGAAGGAACCCGATGCCCAAGCTGGTGGATCACGAGGAGCGACGGGCCCACATCATCGACGCCCTGCTCCGCTCGGCGGCGAGCAGCGGCCTGCACTCCGTCACCATGCGCTCCGTGGCGATCGAGGCCGGCGTCTCGGTGCGGCTGGTGCAGTACTACTTCGACACCAAGGAGCAGTTGCTCCTCGCCGCCATGACCCGCCTGGCCGCCCGCATGGGCGAACGGGTCCAGCACCGCGTCCGCGCCACCGGCGCCACCACCGACCCCCGCGGCATCATCGAGGCGGTGCTGCTCGAAGCCGTCCCCACCGACGAGGAGAGCCGGGCCTTCCACCTCATCTACACCGAGTACGCCGTGCTCTCCGTCACCGACCCCGCCCTCGGCGGCCGGCCGTTCCTCGCCGCGCCGGACGAGATGGAGGCCTTCCTGGTCGCCCAACTGGCCGCCGCCCAAGCCGCCGGAACCGCCGATCCCCACCTGGACCCCCGTCAGGAGGCCGTCGTCCTGCTCGCCGTCTCCGCCGGCCTCGGCCTGAGCGTCCTGCTCGGCCAGCGGACGGCGGAGGCGGCGACCGCCGTCCTGCACTACCACCTCGGCCGCGTCTTCCCCGGCCAGGGCCGCGGCCGGACGGGCCCACCGGCTCGCGGCGCCTCCGGTCCACCGGCGCGGCTTCACCCAGGGCAGAACGCCGCTCCCTTCCCCCGGCGCCCCGGATCCCTAGGCTGAAGCGGTGAGCACTCATGCGCCGAACGAAGCCCGCGTCATCCCCCTGCGCCCGCAGACCTCACCGGCCGGTTCCCGCGGGTCCGCCGGGTCCGCCGGGGCGACCCGCTCCCCGCAGCGACCGTCCGGGACACCCGGGACGCCCGGGACGCCCGCACCGAGGGAACCCCTGTGGCGCGACCTCGTCGGCGGCGCCCTGCGACGCGAACGGCTCGCCCAGGAACGCACGTTGAAGGACGTCGCCGAGACGGCCCGGATCTCGATGCCGTACCTGTCGGAGCTGGAGCGCGGACGCAAGGAGGCCTCCTCCGAGGTGCTCGCGGCCGCCGCCAAGGCGCTCGGACTCGGCCTCGCCGACCTGCTCTCGCTCGCCCAGGACGAGCTGACCCGGTACCCCCGGAGCCAGGCGGGTCGCGGCCGGGCGGGCCGAAGCCGGGCGGGCCTCGGCCGCACCTCGCCCACCGCGCAGTACGACGGCCTCTGCCTCGTCGCCTGACCGAACTCACCGCCCGACCGAACTCACCGCCCGACCCGACCGGCGGCCGGCACACCCCCGTGGCACCGACCGCCGGTTCGGCCATCGACCATCGCCCCGGCGCGCGATCCGCCGAACGCGATCAGCCGAACGCGAGCCGCCGGCTCAGCACCTCGTCGGCGATCCCGTAGGCGACGGCCTCCTCGGCGGTGAGCACCTTCTCCCGGTCCATGTCCGCACGCAGCGTCGCCACGTCGTGCGGCGTGTGCCGGGACAGCACCTCCTCCACCTGCGCGCGGATGCGCACCATCTCCTTGGCCGCGAGGCTGAGGTCGGAGACCGTCCCCTGCCGGCCGCCACTGGCCGGCTGCCCGAGCAGCACCCGCGCGTGCCGGAGCACGAACCGCCGCCCCGGATCCCCGCCGGCCAGCAGCACCGCCGCCGTCGACGCCGCCTGACCGACGCAGAACGTGGAGATCGGCGCCTGCACGAAGGTCATCGTGTCGTAGATCGCCATCAGCGAAGTGAACGATCCACCGGGCGAGTTGAGGTAGATCGAGATCTCGCGCTCCGGGTTCTCCGACTCCAGGTGCAGGAGTTGCGCGATGACCACGTTCGCGACCCCGTCGTCGATGTCGGTGCCGAGGAAGATGATCCGCTCGTTGAGCAGCCGGCTGAAGACGTCGTAGGACCGCTCGCCCTGCGCGGTCCGCTCGATGACGTAGGGAACCGTGTACGACCCCATGTCACAACCCCATCCGTCGGCGCGACGAGGCCGGGCGGATGTCGGCGACCGACTCCACCACCCGGTCCACGATCCCGTACTCCCTGGCCTGCTCCGCCGTGAACCAGCGGTCCCGGTCGCCGTCCCGCGCGATCGCCTCCTCGCTCTGCCCGGTGTGCTCGGCGGTGATCCGCTCGATCGCCCGCTTGGTGAACTGGAGGTTCTCCGCCTGGATCTCGATGTCCGCGGCGGTGCCGCCGATGCCCGCCGAGGGCTGGTGCATCATGATCCGCGCGTTCGGCAGCGCGAACCGCTTCCCGGACGCCCCCACGGCGAGCAGGAACTGCCCCATGCTGGCCGCGAACCCCATCGCCAGCGTCGAGACGTCGTTCGGGATGAGCCGCATGGTGTCGTAGATGGCCAGACCCGCGGTGACCGACCCACCGGGGCTGTTGATGTACAGGCTGATGTCGGTACGCGGGTCCTCCGCGGAGAGCAGCAGCAGCTGCGCGCACACCCGGTTGGCCGACACGTCGTCGACCTGCGTGCCGAGGAGCACGATCCGCTGGGCGAGCAGCTGCGCCGCGAGGTGGTCGTCGAAGCGGCTGGGCGGGGTGTCGCCCTGCTCCGCCCGGGGCGGGAGCGCGGTGAGTGAAGCCATCCGGTTTCTCCTTCTTCTCCTTGTCGAAGCGACGATGCCGCTGACCCCACTCTCACCCCCGGACGCACACCGCACGCGCTTTCTCTGCCCGCCGCAGATTCGCCACGGGCAGAGGGGCCGAGGATCGCTGCGGGCTCCGAACGTCCTTCCCCGGATCGGTGGCGACTCGGCGTCGACGAACTCGAACCGATCCGGAACGACGGCCACGGAGATCGAACAACTGTTACACGGATTACCGGAGTTGACGTCTGGACCGGGGCCCGGAACCCGTGGCAGTGTCCACGTGAGGGATTTTCCGCTCACAGGGGGACTCACATGACACTCAGCACTCGGATCCGTGCCGCTGTCACCGCACTCGCCGTCGCCGCAGGCGGCCTGACGGTGGCCGTCGCCGGCCCGGCGACCACCGCGAACGCGTGCGGACGGGCCCAGCTCGGTCCGACCCGCTACATCTGGAGCGGCGGCCACACCGTCGGCACCTTCTACCTCGCCTGGGACTCCTGCGCCAAGGCCGCCTACACCGAAGCCCACATCACCAACACGAACTGGACCAGGACCGACGGCTTCATCGAGGTCCGGAACTCCTCCGGCGGCGGCTCGGAGTACGGCCCGGCGTACCCGACGGTCGTCTGGGACGGAACGGCCTGGTGGGACTCGTTCTACCCCAACCAGAGCATGCTCTCGATCTACTCCAACCCCTCCAGCGACCGCCTCTACTACGGCCTCGCCGAACTCAGCGGCTGCTCCCGCCAGGGCCAGACCCCGGAGTGGAACTTCTCGAACGGCTCGGTCGTCAACAACGGCTACGACATGCTGTGCTGACGATCGATCAAAACATCATCCACAGCCTCGACGGTCCCGCCTTCGTGGTGAAGCGCCCCTTCGACCACGGGGCGGGGCGGACGTCTTCGTCCGGGCCACCGGCACGTGATGGGGCCCGCCGCACGCGGCGGGCCCCATCGCGAGTCTCCCCATTCCCCTGCGCCCGCTCCCGCTCGCTCGTTAGCGTGAGAACCAGGGCCGCACCGGACGTGAGGAGGTACGGGGTGGGCGGGTACATATCCGAGCCGGAACGGCTCCCCGTGGCAGCAGCCAAGCTGGACGAGGGAGCGGACAAGCTCTCACAGGCGGACTCCGGCTTCGGCGAGTCGGCAGCCGCCGCGGCTCGCCACAGCGATTGGACCATCGGCGCCTCCCTCGGTACGTGCACCAGCGGCTGGTCCGAAGAGACCGGCAAGGTCACCGACGCCATGCGCAAACTCGCCGAGGGACTCCGGACCACCGCGACCAACTACTACCGCCAGGAAGCCGCTGTCGCGGAGCAACTGCGCAGCGCAGCCGCCCTCCTGGAGGGCAACAGCTGATGCCTTCCGTCTACGCGTACGAGCAACCCGACGGCCGCCGCAAGGCCGACCAACCCGATCACGTCCGCCACTTCCCCGAGCCGGTCACCCTGCAACAGATCCGGACCTGCGACCCGGAAGCGTTCCACCGAGCGTCGGAGGAGTGGGACAAGGTCGGAACCGCCGTAAGCGCGGCCAAGTTCCTCGCCGTCGATGTCCTCTCCACACTCCAGGAGGGCTGGAGCGGCGATGCCGCGGACCTCGGGCGCCGGGCGCTGACGGAGTTGATCGACGAAATGTCGATCGCCGAACAGGAGCTGGAGGCCGCACGACTCACCCTGGTGAGTGCCACCACAGGCCTGGCGCTCGCGCGCCGGTGGGTGGCGGAAGCCGACGACCTGGCCCGCGCCAATGACCTCACGATCAAAGAGGGCGGCGACATCGGCTATCCCTCGTGGTCGAGCGGAAACGACCCTGACGGCGAGGGCGAGTCCCGTCGGCTGGCCCGCGTCGCCGGCGACATCCGCAACCTGTTGAAGGCTGCGACGACCTATGCCGCCGACGTCAGCAGCACGGCTGGGCATGAGCTGGATCGCATCGACGACGCGGTGAAGTACCGTCGCTTCGATGACTGGACGAAACGGGTGGTGGGTGAGGATCTGGCCGGCGCGCGCGGCCTGGCGAAGGTCTTCGGCGGCGAGGGAGGCGTGCTGCTGCCACCCGATCCGTACGACCGGGGCGCGGGCGACTACAACACGGAGAGCCCGACCGACAAGGACCGCAAGCTGGCGACCACACTAGGAGCCGGTATCGCCGCGATGCCATTCGCGGCTGGGGGCACGCATGCCAGCGCCAACATGGCGCACTACCTCTCCGGCACGGGCGAGCCCCTGGAACTGAACGTCGAGGACATGCTGAAGGACATCCCCGACTTCCAGGAGAGCGTGAGCACCACGCTGGACGGCAACCTCAACGGCTGGCAGGCCGAAGCCCTGGCGGAGTACCGCCGCACGGGCAAACCCGTCTCGTTGGTCCACCAGACCGGCTGGCAACCGATGTCCGCAACGCCGGACAGCAGCAAGGACTGGTTCTACGCGGTCGGCTCGTTCCACTACAACACCGAAGCGAAGGTCGAGGTGAAGCCGACGTCGCCGGGCGCTCCGCCCGAGGTGACCGTCACGTACCGGACGAACGTCCGGGATCGGTACAACTGGGACAGTGGGAAGGCCACCGATGTGCCGGGTGTGGGGCAGGTGACGGACCACGACATCCAGCGCCTCCACAAGACCGGTCTGGCACGGGAGTTCGACATGGGAGGCACCAGCAAGGCCAGGACGAGGAAGCTCTGACGTGACGACCGGCGGCGATTCGGGCGACCGGCCGTGGGCGCGTCGGCTGCTGGGTGCGTTCCTGGTGGTCTGCGTGCTGATCACCGTGGGGTGTGTCTGGTGGGGGGTGGCCGCGTTCCTACGGATGGGCCATCCGCCGGAGACCGACACCGACCGCGCGGAGCGGCTGGCGGGGCTGCGTGCCGAGCAGCACCCCGGCAAGGGGCGGTACTACGTTCCGGTGGCGGCCGTGCTGTCCCGCGCCGCCGACGGCTCACGGGTCGCCTACCTGCACTACGGGGTCGGTGGCGGCGACGACGCCGACCTCAAGGACTTCCTCGCCACGTACGACCTGCCGCAGCCCGGCGCCCTCACCCCGCTGCCGGAGGACCTGCGCGCCGCGCTGCCGGGCGACGAGCCGGCCGAGGGTGCGCTGGTACCGGCGGGGCCGGGCGGGCGGCAGGTCTTCGTGGTGGAACACCCCTTCGAGCACGGGGGCGGGGCGGACGTCTTCGTCCGGGCCACCGGCACGTGATGGGGCCCGCCGCACGCGGCGGGCCCCATCACGTGAGTCGGCTACCGGCGGGCGGCCGTGCGGGTGTCGGTGGTCTCGTCCTCGTCCCGGTCGTCGTTGTCGTCCCAGCCGTCGCTGCGGTCCCGGTAGAGGGTGAAGCGGTCGTAGAGGACCGGCGTCGGGAACGGGCCGGCGGCGGTGGCGGGCACCGAGTGGTAGTAGGACACGGTGATGGTGGTCCGGCCGCCGGGGACGAGGCCCGGGTCGACGTCGAACACCGCGACGCCGTACGGGTAGTGGGTGTCCGGGTCGGTGACGGCCGACCAGTGGGCCTTCTCCTTGGCGTCCGGGTCGGCCTTGTAGGTGAGCCGCTGGGTGCGCACGCTCGCCTCGCGGACGCCGTCGGCGTCGGCGGGCAGGTAGACGTCGTCGTGCCCGGCGGTGCCGCCGCCGCCCAGGATCAGGTGGACGGTGCCCTCGGAGGTGTCGATCTGCCGCAGGTCGTCGTCGGCGACGGCGGGGGTGAGCAGGCCGCCCGGCTCGGTGCCGCGCACCGGGTGGGTGCGCTCGTAGTCGTGGTCGTGGCCGGCCAGCACCAGGTCGACGGAGTGGCGGTCGAGCAGCGGCAGCAGCTTCTCCCGGATGCCCATGTCACCGCCGTGGCTGGCGGCCGACGAGGACATCGCGAACTGGTGCAGGTAGACCACGATCCAGTCGACCGTGCTCCCGTTCCGGGCGCGCGACAACAGCCGCTCCAGCCAGCGCAGTTGGGCGCCCTCGCTGTAGCCGCTGATGTAGATGGACCGGCCGGTGGCCGGGTCGATGCTGGCGTCGTCCTCGACGGCGATCTCGTTGCCGTCCAGGCTCACGAAGAGCACCGAACCGACCTGGAAGCCGTACCAGTTGCCGCAGTGGTCGCGGGTGCCGTTGTCCGGCAGCTCGAAGCGGGTCAGGTAGGAGGCGTAGCCGAGCTCCCCGCCGCCGGCCTCGACCTCGTGGTTGCCGGGGGTGGGCATCCACGGGCGGTTGGCGGCCGACTTCGCCATGTTGTTCATGAACGCGTTCCAGGCCTGCGGCTGGCGCTGCGGGTTGTTGTTGGCGTACGCGAGGTCGCCGTTGAGCAGGTGGAACAGCGGGGCGAACTGCTCGACCTGCCGGACGGCGGCCGCGCCGTGGATCGAGGACTTGCTGAACACGTTGTCGCCCGTGCCGAGGTCGCCGAAGCTGGTGAAGCGGAACGCGGCCCGGCCGCGCGCGGGCGCGGTGCGGAAGGTGCCGCGCACCGGCTGGGCGCCGTCGTGCAGCACCTCGTAGACGTAGCTGGTGTCGGGCCGCAGTCCGGTCAGCCGGGCGTGGTGGGTGTAGGTCTCCACCTTGTTGAGCCCGTCCACGTAGCTGCGGCTGCGCGCGTCCACCGTGCGGCCGGCGCCTTCGCGCGGGGTGCCGATCCGCACCCGGGGGCGGCTGACGCTCGCCGCCGTCGCCCAGGAGACGGTCATCTCGCGGGACGGCTCGCTGCCCCACTGGAGGTGGATCTGCTCCGGGCCGGGGGTGCCGGCGACCGCCGGCTGCGTCCACAGCAGGGTGGACGCGGGCAGCGCGGCGAGCGCGCCGACCGCCGTCCCCGTCCTGAGGACGGTCCTGCGGGAGGGATTGGTCGAAGGGTGTGCCACCACTGCCGCCTCCTGGGCTCGGGAAACGCCCAGGAGGCTCCCAGCCGAACCGCACGGCCGGGCCACGGCCGACCGTGCTGACGGGGAACGGCAGTTGAACACCGGTCGGCCGGAAAACGTCGGTGCACGACCCTGCCGCCCACGCCCGGCAGCCCGGTGCCCGAGTGCCGTGAACGGCACCACGCGCAGCTGAACCGTACTCCGGCCGCAGCACGCCCGATTCGGCCCGGCCGACGACCTGACGGATCGCCATCGTTCGCACCCTTCGTCGAGGAAACTCGCGGCCACTCCGGGCGGGTGGGTGAAACCGGGCGCGGCCGGATGGCCGCGGACCGGCCGGGTGGTCCCGGGCCGCCGCCCGGGTGACCTGCCGGACGTGTCGGCGGCGCGGCGGCCCTCCCCTCGTGCGTCGGTGGGAGTGCGCCGCCTCCGGACGGTGCGAGCCTTGTCCCCGGACCTGAGAGCCGCCCATGCCTTCCACCGCCCGTCTCCGCAGCGTCGTCCCCACCGCGCTCTGCGCCCTCACCGTGGCCCTCGCCGCCCCCGCGGCCCACGCCGCACCCCCGGGCCGCGACAGCGGGTCCGACCCCGGCCGGTCGGGCGCCGGCCGGTACGACTGGGACAACGTGGCGGCCTGCGAGAGCAGCGGCAACTGGCGCGTCAACACCGGCAACGGCTACTACGGCGGCCTCCAGTTCGACCAGCCGACCTGGCGCGACAACGGCGGCCTCGCCTACGCCCCGCGCGCCGACCTGGCCACCCGCGACCAGCAGATCGCCGTAGCCCAGCACCTCGCCGGCCACCGCGGCCTCGCCCCCTGGCCGGTCTGCGGCACCCGCGCCGCCCGCGGCCACGACCGCGACGGCGCCCCGCCGCCCCGGGCCGCCGCCCCGGCGCACCCGGCCGCCCCGGCCGCTCCCGCCACCCCGGCAGCCGCCACGGACGGCACCTGGACGGTCCGCGAGAACGACACCCTCGCCGACCTCGCCGAGCACCTCCGCATCCCCGGCGGCTGGCCCGCCCTCTACGCCCTCAACCGCGGCGCCATCGGGGAGGACCCGGACCTCATCCAGCCCGGCCTGGTCCTCGACCTCCCCTCCTGACCCCGTCCCCGCCCGTCCCGACCCCTCAGACCCGCCGCCCACGCCCTCCCCCTCCCGGGCGTGGGCGGCGTCGTGTCCGGTCACGCTTCCCGGCTCCCGGCCCGGGCAGCCGTCCGCACCGGCGGAGCCCGGGAACGCCGACGGCCCGCCCGCTCAGGGGAGCGGACGGGCCGGAAGGGGACGCCCCGGACGGGCAGCGGCGCGCCGGAAGGGTCAGCCCACGTGGACGCGCGGGCGGCGCGAGCGGTCGGGCTCGGCCTCGCGCAGCACCTCGCGGGTGACCGGCGCGACCTCGCCCTGTCCGAACAGGAAGAACCGCAGGAACTGGGCGAAGGGGTTGCCCTCGGTCCACTCGAAGTAGAGGTGCGGCCGCTGCCCGGTGCGGTCCCGGACGGTGAGCGCCAGCGCCGCGATCGCGTTGGGGATGCTGGAGCTCTCCAGGGTGAGCACCCGGTAGCGCCCGTGCAGGACCTCGCCCCGGACGGTCAGCTCGGACTCGAAGTCGGAGGCGTCGCGGACGGTCACCTCGACGAAGACCAGGTCGTCCTCGCCCGGGATGTCGTTGTCGGCGCGGATCTGGCGGATCTTGTCGCGGTACTCGGCGTTGTCGCGGTGGCTCGGCTCGTTGGCGATCAGCCGTAGCGGACGGTGCGCGTAGTCCCGGATGAAACGCTCCGCCACCTCGTCCAGCGCGACATTGGTGACCCGCAGCTCGAAGGCGCGGCGCAGCCGGGACAGCAGCGAGACCAGGATGATGCCGGCGATGAAGCAGGCACCGATCTTCAGACCGTCCGGCCGCTCCATGCAGTTCAGCACGGTGGTGTAGAGGAAGATCGCCGAGATCGCCGCGAAGACGACGGTCCAGCCCTTCTCACGCTTGCGGTACGCGGCGATGGTCACCGCGATGGCCGCCGAGCTGATCAGCACCAGCACGCCGGTCGCGTACGCGCCGCCCTGGGCGTCCACGTCGGCGTCGAAGATCCAGGTGACCAGGAAGCCGATCAGGGTCAGCACGATCACCATCGGCCGCACCGCGCGCGCCCAGTGCGGGGCCATGCCGTAGCGCGGCAGGTAGCGGGGCAGCAGGTTCAGCATGCCCGCCATCGCGGAGGCGCCGGCGAACCAGAGGATCGCGATGGTGGAGAGGTCGTAGACGCTGCCGAAGGCGCCGCCCAGGTACTGGTGCGCCAGGTAGGCCAGGGCGCGGCCGTTGGCGTCGCCGCCGGGCTTGAACTGGTCGGCCGGGATCAGCAGCGTGGTGATGAAGCTGGTCGCGATCAGGAAGCAGCTCATGATCACGGCGGACGTGGTGAGCAGCTTGCGGGCGCCGCGGATCCGGCCGGCCGGGTTGGCGTCGGTGTCGCCGGCGGAGCCCTCGATGTGCGGCATCACGGCGACGCCGGTCTCGAAGCCGGACAGGCCGAGCGCCAGCTTCGGGAAGACCACCAGCGCCACGCCGACCATGACGACCGGGTTGCCGTGCTGGGCGGTCAGCGCGTCCGTCCAGTCGGTGACCACGTGCGGCGCCTCGATGATCTTCCAGAGGCCGACGGCCACCACGACCACGTTCAGCGCCAGGTAGACGCCGACCAGCGCCACCGCCAGGCCGATCGCCTCGCTGAAGCCCTTGAGGAAGACCGCGCCGAGCAGCGCCACCAGGATCAGCGTGATCAGCACCTGCTTGCCGCCGAGCACGCCGGTCAGGTGCGGGTTCTCCACCAGGTGCGCGCTCGCGTCGGCGGCGGACAGCGTGATGGTGATCAGGAAGTCCGTCGCCGCGAAGCCGAGCAGGGCGAGGACGAACAGCTTGCCCTTCCAGAACGAGAGCAGCCGCTCCAGCATCGCGATCGAGCCCTCACCGCGCGGGCTCTCCTTGGCCACCCGCCGGTAGACCGGCAGCGCGCCCAGCAGGGTGACCACCACCAGCACGATGGTGGCGATCGGCGACAGCACGCCCGCGGCGAGGGCGGCGATGCCCGGCTGGTAGCCGAGCGTCGAGAAGTAGTCCAGGCCGGTCAGGCACATCACCCGCCACCAGCGCTGGCCGGCGTGTGCACCGTGCGCGGCGGAGTCCCCCGCCGCCGCGCCCTCGTGCGGCGCCTCCGGACCGTCTGCCGTGCCGGACGGCGGCGCGGACTTCTCCGCGCTCATGTCGGCCAGCAGCCAGCTCCGCAGCCGTATTCGCGCCGACGGCGTGTCCACCGCCGCCGTCCCCGTCGGACCCGACGAAACCACGTGACACCTCTTGTTTAAAGACCCCGTAAAAGCGCCGTCGGGCGACGGCAGTGCGCCAGGCTATGCGACGGGCGTTAAGGGGACGTCATCGGCCCGCGTTAAGAAAACGTCATGACGGCGCAGGTCGGACGGGTGGCAGGGTGCGGTGGTCCGGTTCCCGGGGTGGGCGGGAGCCCGGCCCCCGGCCCGACGATCTTGAGCCGCCGGCCCGACGATCTTGGGCCGCCGGAGCCGCGGGCGAGCTCCCGCCTCCGGCGGCCCATGATCGTCCGGAGGTCAGGCCAGGTAGCCGAGGACGGTCATCATGCCCGCCTCCGCGTGGTACACGTTGTGGCAGTGGACCATCCACAGCCCCGGGTTGTCGGCGTCGAAGTCGACCGCCAGCGTCGTGCCCGGCAGCACGATCGCGGTGTCCTTGCGCGGGCCGTCGCCGGGCAGCGCGAAGCTGTGGCCGTGCAGGTGGACGGGGTGCCACATGCTCGTACTGTTCCGGAACTCCAGCCGCACCCGCTCGCCCGCCGCCACCGGGTGGCGCCGCGCCGGGTCGTAGCGTCGTCCGTCGAACGCCCAGTCGGCCTTCGCCATCCCGCCGGTGAGCTCCAACCGCACCGTCCGGTCAGGGGACTTGGCGGGCAGTCGGACGCTCGGGTCGGCCTTGAGCCGCCCGGCGGTGACCAGCCTGCCGTCCAGCTCGGCCGGGCGCACCGAGGCGTCGGGCGCGGCTCCGCCGCCGGTGCGCAGCACGGCCAGCGCGGTGGCGCCCTTGCCCTCGGCGAGCGCGGTCAGCGGGAAGACGCCGTCCCCGGCCGTGACCAGGACGTCGTAGCGCTCGCCCATGCCGAGCAGCAGCGCCTGGGTGGTGGCCGGTTCGACCGGGAAGCCGTCGGTGTGGGTGACCGTCAGTTCGTGGCCGCCGAGGGCGACCCGGTAGGCGGTGTCGCCGCCCGCGTTGATCAGCCGGATCCGGATCCGGTCGCCGGGCTTGGCGGTGAAGGTCTCGGGCGCGGTGGCGAGGCGGCCGTTGACCAGGTGGAAGGGGTGGGCGACGTCGCCGGCGTCGCCGCCGAGCAGGGGGCTGCGCGCACCCATCAGCATCCGGGAGGGGCCGGCGGCTCCGCCTGCTGCACCCGGCGTGCCCGCCGCCCCCGGCGTACCCGACATCCCCGGCATCCCTGACATGTCGTGATCGGAACCGGAGCCGGAGCCGGAGCCGCCCGAGTGGTCCATGCCGCCCGTGCCCCGGGCGAGTTCGGCGAGCACGGCGTCCGGCGTGCTGCCGTCGACGCCGTCCACCCAGTCGTCCAGGACGACGACCCACTCCTTGTCGTAGCGCAGCGGCTCCCTCGGGTCCTCGACGATCAGCGGCGCGTACAGGCCGCGGTCCTGCTGGACTCCGGAGTGCGGGTGGAACCAGTACGTGCCCGGGCGGCCGACCGCGAAGCGGTAGTCGAACGAGGCGCCGGCCTTGACGGCGGCCTGGGTCAGGCCCGGCACGCCGTCCATGTCGTTGCGCAGCGCGAGGCCGTGCCAGTGCAGCGAGGTGGGCTGCGGCAGGTTGTTGGCGAGGGTGAGGGCGAGCGTGTCGCCGGCGGTGACACGGACCTCCCCGCCCGGCAGGCGGTCGCCGTACGCCCAGCTGCGGACGGTACGTCCGCCGAGGTCGAGGGTGGTCTCGGTGGCGGTGAGCGCGACCTTCCGCTCCGGGCCGGGGTTGCGCCGGGCCTCGGCGGCGGCGACCTCCGGACCGTTCGGGGCGACGAAGCCGGCGGGGTCGGCGGGGGCGCCCGGAGTGACGGGGGCGGCGGCCGGGCTGCTCGGGGCGCCCGGGGAGCCGTGGTTCATGGACGAGTGGTCCATCCCCTTCATCGCGTCGGACGAGCAGGCGGTGAGCAGGCCGGTCCCGGCGGCGGCGAGCGCGGCGCCGAGGACGGTACGACGGGTGGGTGTGCGCATGACGGAGTGCACCTCGTGCGGTGGTGTGGGCGTACAGGACGTCGCGTCGGCCGTTCCGCACACGGGCGCATCGCAGCGCACGCGGGCACGGGACGGCCGGCGCACGCCTACTGACGCAGCACCGAGAGCCGGGCGAGGAGTATCCGGCCGCCCCCGGGCGGAGGCAGCGCGCGGACGGCCCGCAGCAGCCGGGCCCGCACCTCGGCGGCGGCGTCACCGCTGCGGCGCAGCAGCGGGCCGGCGACCAGGAGCAGCAGGGTCCAGCCGGCCAGGACGGCGAGGCACACCGCCATCGGGTCCATGCCGTCGGCGGCGGGGTCGACCCCCGGCGGATGCCGGTCATCGGCCAGCAACTGGGGCCCAGCGCCTGCCGCGTGCTGCATCATCGCGTGCTGCCCGGCGACATGCTGCGCCACCGGGGGCCGGTCGTGCCCGCCGTGCGCCCCGGCCGAGTGCCCGGCCGAGTGCGCGGTCGGATGCCCGAGCGTGTGCATCGTCACGATGCCCAGCAGCAGCGCGGCGAGGAGCAGCAGGCGCAGCCCCCACGGGACGCGGGGCCCGAACGACGGCAGTGACCGCAGTGACCGCAGTGACCGCACCGTCGTTCGCCCCCCGCCGCCCTCGCCCACCAGTACCCCCACAGGGTATCCCGGACCGGGGGAGCGGAGCGGACCGGGGGTCAACCTCGTTCACCCTCTTGGCAGGTGCAATTTCACATTGCTATGTTACGGCTCACACCGAGGGCGAACACACCCCACCGCGTCCGCCCCCGCCTCCCCCCGGCAGTCCCGGGCCGGAACCCACGGCACTGCCGCCTCGCACCGCCCTGCCACGTCCCCCTCCAGGAGATCCGGTGTCAACTTCCCGCGTTGCCAGGCGAGTCCTGCTCGCCTCCGCGATAGCCGTCACACTCACGCTGCCCACCCTGCAGACCGCCCAGGCCCTCACCCCGATACCCCGGGCCACGTCCGCCTCGAAGGGCACGACGGCCCCGAAGGCCCCGGCGGCCACCGCCCCGGCCCCCGCCCCCGCCTCCGCCGACCCCGACCAGCGCACCGCCTACGACGACGTCGACCACCTCGGCACCGACGCCGCCAAGCCCGGCGCCCCCGCCCCGGCGCCCGGCGGCGGCTCGCTCGGGTCCACGCTCGTCCCCGGGCTGCTGCCCGACCACGTCGGCGCGCCCGCGCCCACCGCCGACCGGCTCGTCGCGACGGCCGGCGCCGCCACCGCCGCGCACACCAGCGCGGGCGTGCCCTGCACCCTCGACGGGCTCACCGGCCTCGGCGCCGACCAGCTGGTCGCCTTCCTCGCCGATCCGGCGGTCACCGCCGACGGCTGTCTCAACTCGATCCTCTGGACCTGGGACGCCCGCTTCACCTCCACCATGGACAACGCCCACGTCCAGGCCGTCGCCCAGCGGATCACCCAGCTGTCCGCCACCGACGACGGCACCGGCTCCTCGCACGTCTACGAGCTCTGGACGTACCTGCACGCGACCGCCTATCACGCCTTCGGCCACCACGAGTTGAACCTCGGCGACCGGGCCACCCTCGGCGCGATCCAGCAGGCGATCACGGCGTACGCGGGCAGCGCGCACGCCTTCGACCGCACCGACCTCGCCGCGAACGTCCTGCGCGAGGCCGCCATCACCGCCGGCGCCGACGGCCTGCGCCAGAACAACCTCGGCCTCGCCCGGCGCATCCTCGGCGTGCTCGCCCCCGGCACCACCCTCGCCGACAGCACCGCCTGGGGCAAGGCCGTCCTCCAGGCCCTCAACCTCAACTACCTGGGCATCTACAACCAGGACCCGGCCTTCCTCGCCGCCGTCGCCGCCGACGCCGACTACCGCGCCGCGTTCCGCGCGTACGCCTCGTGGGGCCACCTCAAGGGCACCAAGAACGCCTGGACCGCCCGCGACGCCGTCGCCGAGACCGGCCGGTTCGGCCAGGTCGCGGCCCTGCACGACGCCACCGTCGCCGGTCTCGGCTCGCTGATCGACGCCACCAAGGCCGCCTTCGGCGAGTGGTCCGACCCGTGGGCCAAGGCCATCGGCTGGGCCGCCACCTACGGCGTCTGCCACCAGTACGGCGTCTGCATATCCGACCTGGAGGCCAGGCTCTTCCCCAACACGTACACCTACGACAACGGCGCCATCGAGGTCCACACCGCCCTCGACAAGGCCACCGTCGACCAGATGTACTACGCGAGCAAGCAGGTCAAGACCCAGTACTTCCGCGTGCTCGGCACCGACCAGCCGCTCGCCGGGGACGTCAACTCCACCCTGCACATCCACCTGTACGCCTCGCGCGCCGACTACGAGGTCTACCACCCGATCCTCACCGGCTACAGCACCAGCAACGGCGGCATCTACATCGAGCGCGGCGCCACCTTCTACACCTACCAGCGGCGCGTCCCCCAGGACTCCCAGCTCACCCTCGAGGAACTGTTCCGCCACGAGTACGTGCACTACCTCAACGGCCGCTGGGCGGTGCCTGGTTACTTCGGCGACCCGCGCTGGTACGCCGACGACAAGACCACCGCGATGGACGAGGGCACCGCCGAGTTCTTCGACGGCGCCACCCGCGACCGGGGCATCCTGGTCCGCAAGTCACTGGTCCGCAAGCTCGCCGCCGACGAGGCCGCCGGCATCCCCCGGATGACCGTCGCCCAGCTCCTGCACGCCCGGTACACCGACACCCCGGCGTTCCACTTCTACAACTACGCCGGCACCTTCTTCGAGTTCCTCTGGCAGCAGCACCCCTCGCTGCTGCGCGAGATGTACGGCTACCAGCGCGCCGACGACCCGGCCGGCTTCGACGCCTGGCGCGACCGCGTCGGCGCCGACACCGGCCTGCAGAAGGAGTACTGGGCCTTCCTCGACGCGCAGATCAGGAACGTCGACAACCTCTACGTCCCGTCGACCACCTTCGTCCCCAACGGCTCCCTCGACCTCGCCTGGGCCGACGACGTCCAGAGCGAGTTCGCCGCCGCCACGTCCTCCACGCCCACCTGCAAGGACAACGGCGACTGGGCCAACAAGCCGATGCGCTTCGTCTGCAACGGCAGGATCACCGCCAACCTCTCCGACTCCACCGACCCGGACAAGGTCTTCAAGGACATGTCCGACACCGTGGACTACTTCATCCTGACCCGCACCAAGGACGTCGAAGGGGCGAACAACCTCAACGACATGAACTGCAGTTTCGGCAAGGTCGACATCTGGACCGGCGGCAAGGCCGGTACCGCCGACTACACCTGCGAGGGCCCGCTCCGCCGGTAGCCCCGCCCGGCCGGGCGCGGTACGGACGGTGGGATCCGTACCGCGCCCGGCTCACGGCGCTCTCGCGTCACGTCGCGGCGGACGCGCCCAGGACGGCCGCCGCGACGTGCTCGCGGAACCAACGGTGCGCCGGATCCGCCGAGTTGCGCGGGTGCCAGGCCATCCCCAGCTCCAGCGGGGCGAGTTCGAGCGGAATCGGGAAGGTGCGCAGCCCCAGCGCGCCGACGGTGTCCGGCAGCCAGTCCGCCAGGCCGAGCGCCACCAGGTCGGTGTCCCGGGCCAGCAGCATCGCACTCGGGTGGCTCGGCACGACGACCGCCACCCGCCGCCGCAGCCCCAGTCCGGCCAGCGCGGTGTCGATCGGCCCGAGGCGCTTGCCCCGCCGCGAGATGCCGATGTGGTCGGCCTCGGCGAAGCGGCGGGCGGTGATCCGGCGGCCGTCGAACAGCGGGTGGCCGGCGCGGGCCACCCCGACCAGCGGAGCCCGCAGCAGCTGCCGGGTGCGGACCTCCGGGTCCACCTGCCCGATCACGCCCAGCTCGACGTCGACCAGCCCCTGCCGCAGCGCCGGTCCGCCCTCCAGCGCCTCCGGCAGGAACACCACGTCCACCCGCGGGGCCTCCGCCCGGATCCGCTCGGTGAGCACCCCGGCCATCCGCACCAGCATCAGCTCACCGGCCTGCACGGTGAACGTCCGGTCCAGGTGCACCGCGTCGAAACCGGCCCCGGGCCGCAGCACGTCGTCGCAGCCGCGCAGCAACGCGCCGACCTCCTCCCGCAGTTCGAGCGCCCGCGGGGTCGGCACCATCCCCTGCCCGGCCCGCACCAGCAGCGGGTCCCCGACCGCGCGGCGCAGCCGGGCCAGCGTCCGGCTCACCGCCGCCGGCGAACTGCCGAGGCGTTCGGCGGCCCGGGTCACGCTGTTCTCCTGGAGCAGGGCGTCCAGGGCCCGCAGCAGGTTGAGGTCCATCAGGCACGCTCCTGAGCTGCACTTTTGCATCCGAGTCAACTATCCGATGCCCATCCTTGCATTGTTCGGCGTCGCCCGGCGGACGAGAGTGGAGCCGTCCACGAAGGCCCGCCCAAGGAGCCGAGCCCTGATGTCGCAGTCCCCCTCCCCCGTCGACCGTTCCGCCGCCGTCGACCGTTCCGACCTCGCCGGTGACGTCCTCGCCGTCGTCAGCCAGAGCGGCCCGACCGTCTCCTTCTTCGACGCCGCCACCGACCGGCTCCTCGACACCCTCGAAGTCCTCGCCGAGCCGCACGAGTTGTGCTTCGACCCGACCCAGCGGCTGCTCTGGTGCACCACCGCCTACCACTCGGGCTACTACCACGCCCACGGCGGCCGCCGCACCGAGCTGACCGTCATCGACGCCGACACCCGCCGCATCGTCGAGGTGATCGACCTCGCCCCCGAACACGGTCCGCACGGACTGGCCCTGGACGCCGCCCGGCACCGCCTCTACGTCAGCGTGGAGGGCGGCCCGGACCGCCCCGGCGGCGTCGTGGTCATCGACACCCGGACCCGCCGCCCGATCGGCCGGATCGACACCGACGCCCCCGGACCGCACTGGTTCGCCGTGTCCACGGACGGGCGCACCGGCTACGCCACCAACAAGGAGGCCCCGTTCGTCTCCGTCGTGGACCTGGACCGGGGCGTCCTGACCGCCAAGGTCGAGGTCCCCGGCAGCGAGGGCCTCGCCGTCTCCGCCGACGGCACCCACGCGTACGTCGCCGGGCCCTACCTCGGCTTCGCCGGGAAGCCGGACGCGAAGCCCGACGCGACCCCCGGCATCCGCGTCATCGACGCCGGTTCGGCCGCGGTCGTCGCCACCCTCCCCACCGGGTCCCCGGCCCTCCCGGTCCACCTCACCTCCACCGGCCGGCTGCTGGCCGGCGAGGTCCGCTCGACCCCCGACCCGGCCTCCGGGCTGGGCCGCCAGCTCCCCGGCCGGCTCACCGTCTTCTCCGCCGACGACCACCGCCACCTCGGTTCCGTCGAGGTCGGCCTCTTCCCCCTGACCATCACCTCCTCCCCCGACGGCCGCTTCGCCTACGTCTCCTCCGTCGTCTCCTCCACCGTCGACGTCATCGCCCTCGACGCCCTCACCCCGGTCTCCCGCCTCACCGTCCCCAAGCGCGCCGAACCCGGCGCCCACGGCCTCGCCTACCTCCCCCGGCCCGCCTGACCCCGCCCCCGGCCCACCCCCGTGCCCCGGTGACGGCCACGCGGAAGTCGGTGGCCGTTCCGGCCGGGTGGGGCGTTCGGAGCCGGAGAGGACGACGGCCGATTCCTCGCCCCGGTGCTCGGCGACGGGCTGGGCGAGGCGGGGCGCGTGGAGGCCCCCGACGCGGTACCCGAGGACGGCGCGCACGGGCCGGCCCGTGGCGGTGATCGCCCCGGTCCAGTGCTTCACCGAGTCCTCGCCGTCGAAGGCGCGAGTGCGGGGGCGGCGCCGCGGAGCGTCCGCCGTCCTCGTCCTGCCACGTGACTCGCAACGGATCGAGGGGGCCGGCGTCGGCCGGCCCCCTCGATGAAGCCCCCGTTCAAGGCCGTTCACGGCGCCCGATGGATGGTGTGCCGAATACGCCCAACGCGTCCGCCACGGAACGCCGCCACGGATCGCCGCTACGGCTTCGTGGCGACGGAGACGTAGTCGACGCGCATCGGGTGCCCGGGCTCGGTCGCCGGGGTGACGGCGCCGCCGAACGCGGTGGGCAGGTTGCCGCCGACGGCGACGTTGAGGATCAGGAACAGGCCGTGGCCGACGGCCCGGTCCCACGTCGCACGGTCCATCCGCGCGGCGGCGACCCGGTGGAGCTCCCGCCCGTCCAGGTACCAGCGGACCTGCTCGGCGCCCGGCGTGAGGTCGACCTCCACCGCGTACCGGTGGAAGCCGGCGCGGCACTCGGCACCGCAGGGCTGGTCACCGGAGCCCAGACCGCGCGGCTCCTGGCAGGGGCCGCCGTCGAGGACGCCGCAGTGCATCGTGCTGAACACCGCGTCCCGGCCGTTGACCTGCTCCATGACGTCCAGCTCGCCGATGGCGGGCCAGCCCGTGTAGCCGTTGCGCAGCTCGCCGCCGAGGGTCCAGAAGGCGGGCCAGTAGCCGGCGGCGGCCGGGCCGGTGACGTCGGGCAGGGCGATCCCGGCCTCGATCCGCAGCACACCGCCGGGCGGCGGGGCGAAATCGGCGCGGCGGGACTCGATCCGCCCCGACGACCACTGCCCGGCGGCGTCCCTGGTGGGCACGATCTCCAACGCGCCCCGGCCGTCGAGCCGGACGTTCGCGGTCGAGTCGGTCATGGTCTCGATCTCGCCCGTCCCCCACTGCGCGGCCGGGCAGCCGGGGTAGCAGGTACCGAGGTCGTACTGCCAGTTGGCGGCGGACGGGCGGCTGCCGGCCGGACCGTCGAAGTCGTCGCGCAGCAGCTGCGTCCAGCCGTCCGCGGTGACCGGCGCCGCCGCAGCGGGCGCGCCCTTGGGAGGCAGGGCGCCGGACTCCGTCAACAGCCGCTCCAGGCGCGGCGTGAGGACGACGACGGCGACGTTGGTGAGGTGCGCGTCGTCGCGGTAGAGCAGGATCCGCTCCAACACGGCCGGGCAACTGCGGCCGTTGCCGGGGCAGATGACGTCGTTCACCGACACGGTGCGCACCCCCGGCACCCGGCCGGCCGCGATCTCGTCGGCGAGCGGGTCCGCCCACAGCGCCTTGTCGCGCGGGAACTCGCAGGCCGCCGGGTCGTCGGTGTGGCCGGACACGCAGGCCGGCGCGTCAGTCCCGGGGATCGGGGTGTCGCGCAGGTAGACGATCGGGACACCGAGCTCGCGCAGCGGGGAGAGGGTCTTCTCCCAGCCCTGGAGCAGCAGTTCGCGGTCGTCGGTGTACCGGTTGAGGGCGGAGACGACGATCAGCCGGGGCTTCGTCCCCTCCTTCAGCCGGGTCAGCGCGTTCGCCCGCCAGGTGTCGCACTCGCGGTAGGCCCGGCCCAACTGCGGGTTGACCACCGGGATCTCCGGCAGCGGGCAGCCCTGCTTGACCAACTCCTCCAGCTCCCAACGCCGTTCGGCCGCGAGCGCGAGCAGCGCGGAGAACCACTGGCCGGCGTGCGAGTCGCCGAGCAGCACGATCCGGTCCGGCCTGCCGACCACACCGAAGCGGCAGTCGGGGCTGGTGGTGGCGGTCGGAGCGACCTCGCACTCGCCGTCCGGCGGGAAGTCCTTGCGGGCCTGGACGGCGTCCGGCACCACCGCCGCCCCCTTCGCCGGCGCCGCGGTGCGCACCAGCAGCGAGGTGCCGTCGGACGAGCCGGGCGGCAGGCCCTGGAGGTCGACCGGCACGGCCGGGCCGAGCAGACGCAGCGTGCCGGAGCCGACGACCAGCGCCAGCACCACCGGGATGACCATCGAGGCGAGGCCCAACGACAGCCCCCGGCGCGGGAGTTCGGAAACGGTCCGGCTGTGCCGCAGCGGCTGTTCCACCCACCGCATGACGGCGGCGGCGGGCAGCGCGGCGGCGGCGGTGAGCGCCACCTTCACCGGCCAGTCCAGCGGGCCGAACTTCGCGCCGGCGAGGACGAGCACCGGCCAGTGCCACAGGTACAGGTTGTAGGAGAGCCGGCCGATCGCGCGCGGCACACGAAGGCCGAGTACCCGGTCCACGCCGAAGCCGGACGCCACGGCCCCGCCCCGCCCGGGGGTGCCGGCCAGGATGACGGCGGCCGTGCCCAGGGTCGGGACGAGCGCCGCCCAGCCCGGGTACGCAGTGGTGGTGTCGTACGCCAGCACGCACCCCACGATCGCCGCCGCCCCGCCCCAGCCGACCGGCACCCGCAGCACCCGCGGTGCGCCCAGCAGGTGCCAGGGCAGCAGGGCGAGCAGCGCGCCGACCCCGAACTGCCAGACCCGGGAGGGCGTTCCGAGGTAGGCGAGCGAGACGGAATCGTGGGTCCAGCGCAGCGACAGCGCGAAGGAACCGGCGGTCAGCAGGGCGGCGAGCGCGGCCGCGACCGGCCGCACCGCCCGTCCGCGTCCGTCCGCGCGGCCGCCCCGCACCACCCGCAGCACCAGGTAGGCGGTCAGCGCCAGCAGCGGACCCCAGACCAGATAGAACTGCTCCTCGACGGCCAGCGACCAGAAGTGCAGCAGCGGACTCTCGTCCCGCCCTGCGGCCAGGTAGTCGGTCTGCTGGGCCACGAAGCGCCAGTTGCCGACGGACAGCGCCGCCGCCAGCACGTCGTACTCCAGGTCGGCGCGCCGCAGCGGCACGGTCAGCCAGGCGCCGAACAGCGCCACCACGCCGAGCACGATCGCCGCCGAGGGCAGCAGCCGGCGGGCCCGGCGGGAGAAGAACTCACCGAGCCGGATCCGGCCGGTGGTGGTGGCCTCGCGCAGCAGCAGGCCGGTGATCAGGTAACCGGAGACGACGAGGAAGACGTCCACCCCGACGAACCCGCCGGCCAGGCCGGGGACGGCGGCGTGGAACGCCAGGACCGCGAGCACGGCGAGTGCGCGCAGGCCCTCGATGTCGGGGCGGAAGCCGGCCGAACGGCGCGCCGGGCCCGGGGCATCGGAACCCCGGGAGGCGGCGCGGTCCCGTTGGGCGGGAATGGTGAAGGCGTCCGGCCGCAGTTCGGGGACGCTCGACCGTGAGGACGGCAGCGGTGACGGTATCGGGCGAGAGGGCATGGAAGGCGACGACCTTTCAACCCAGCCAGGGCAGCATCGGGCGGACCCAGCCGGAGGCGAGCAGAGCGGTGAGCACGAGCACGGCGGTGGCGGCCAGCCCCTCGGGCCAGCGCCGGGGCAGCATGCCGGTCCGGGGCGCCTTCGACCCGGCGGCGGCAGCGGCGTCGGCGCGCGCGGCGCCGCGCACCTCGCCGAGGAGGTCACGGACCAGCGGCAGGCCGATCTGCGCCTGCACCGCGAGGTAGAGCCCGAGGCCCCAGTTGGGCGCCCAGCCGTACTCGGCGACGGCCAGGGCGAGGCCGAGGGCGCCGGCGCCGAGCGAGGCGCAGAGCCAGGCCATCGAGAGCAGCACCACCTTCCGGGCCATCCCGCCGGACTTGGCCTTGCCGCGCGCGGCGGGGGCGCCCCCGCCGGCCCCGCCGGCCGCACCTACCGCACCGGCCCCGCCGGCCGTACCTGCCGCGCCGACCGCGCCTGCCGCGCCGGTCGGCACCCAGGCGGCGCTGCGCCCGCGCAGCGTGTGCCAGAACGCGACACCGGCGGCGACGCTCATCAGCACGTTGGAGCGGATCACCTCGATCCGCCAGCGGGTCCGGCTGACCCGGGGCAGCAGCACGTGCCAGAGCCAGAGCGGAGCGAGCATCGGCAGCACGTGCCAGGGCCGGATCTGGTCCGGGTAGAAGAACATCATCACCAGCGGCGGCAGCGGCGCCACGAAGATGTTCACGGCGGCGGCCAGGTAGCCGACGATGCCCTCGTAGAAGCAGAGGCGCATCCGCCAGGGCGCGCCGATCCGCTTGAGCTCGGGCGAGCCCAGCAGGTGCAGGTTGCCCATCGCCCAGCGGTACTGCTGGTTGACGTACGAGGCGAGGTTGTCCGGCGAGGTGCCCTTGGCGACCAGTACCGGGACGTACAGTGTCCGGTAGCCCTTGGCGTACAGGCCGAGGCCGGTGAAGAGGTCCTCGCTGTGGTCGAGCCGGGCGAACCCGCCCGCCTCGTCGATCGCGGCCCGCCGATAGACGGCGTTGCTGCCGCAGCAGATGGCCGCGTCGCTGGCGTCGCGGGAGGGCTGGATCCAGCGGAAGAACCACTCCTGCGCGGCACCGGCGGCGCGCTCGATCCAGCTCATCGTCCCGTCGGTGTCGAAGCACTGCGGGCTCTGCACGATGCCGATCCGCGGGTCAGCGAAGTACGGGACGAGGTGACGCAGGAAGTCCGGCCGGGGCGCGAAGTCCGCGTCGAGGATCGCGATCAGCTCGGCACTGCTCAGGGTGAGCGCGTGGTTGAGGTTGCCGGCCTTCTTGAGGTGCCCCCGGTCGGGCCGCACGACGTACCGGTACCCGTGCGAGGCCGCCAGCTCGGCGACCTCGGGCCGGTCGGCGTCGTCGAGCACCCAGACCGTCAGCGCGTCGGGCCAGTCCACGCCGGCGACCGCTCGGTAGGCGTTCTCCAGGACGTCCAGCGGCTCCCCGCAGGTCGGCAGGTACAGGTCGACGGTCGGCAGTTCCTCCGGCGCCCACGCGTGCACCAGCACCTCGTGGGACTGCCGGGTGAGCCGCCGCTGACGCAGGCTGTTCACGGAGGACAGCACCAGCGCGACGACGTTGAGACCGAGGACGGCCAGGAAGACCCAGAGCGCCGGCGTCCGCAGTGCGAACGTCAGCATGGTCCCGGCGGTGAACACGAACGCCGCCGAACTGGCGACGAGCACCCACCTCCGCTGCGGCCCGAAGTACCAGTACAACTCCTGGTCGTCGGGCGGTTGCGGCAGATGGGCAAGAGGATCGGAAGAGGAAGAGGAAGAGGAAGTGGACAAAACGGAAGCAGGAGGTACCTGCTGGACAGTCATGTGGCCCCCACAGCCGTGTTTCTGACAGCTCCACGGGCCACAGTACCGCATTGGTATAGACCATTAACCCCCCACATCCGCGCCCGGGCGTCACCTCCGCGCCATCTCCTCCGCCCTCGCGAATCAGCAGGTCAAGCGGACGTGAACACTCTTCCAACAACCTGCCCGCCAGACCCCACCGGCGTGCCTCTTCGCGTTCATCCGCGCGGCTGGGCCCATGTCCACGGGGATTCCGAAGGGCCGGCATCGCCCCCTACCACGGCAGGCCGTACCGGACAACGGCGAGGGAGCCGATGATCACGGCTGCGACGAGGCAGCTGATCCCACCCGGGCCGGGACTCCTCCGTGACCGCGCGCAGAGGTGGTGGCCATGCCGACCACCTTCGAGTCCGACGAGTACATCGCGCAGGCCCTTGGCTCGGGCGCCTCCGGCCACCTCCTCGAGGACACCGACCCGGACGACCTCGCGCCACTGGT
Source organism: Kitasatospora sp. NPDC086791 (assembly GCF_040685975.1). Classification (NCBI taxonomy): domain Bacteria; kingdom Bacillati; phylum Actinomycetota; class Actinomycetes; order Kitasatosporales; family Streptomycetaceae; genus Kitasatospora; species Kitasatospora sp. NPDC086791. The sequence continues at coordinate 778,193 of NZ_JBFBOC010000001.1, forward strand.
CAGGTCACTGGCCGGCGGCGCCGTGGTGCCGGCCCCGAAGGTCGCCCCGGCCGTGGTCGCGGGCTACCTCAGCCACCACCACGACCTGGGGCGCGGCACCGCTCACCGACAAAGGGCCGGCCCGGGCCGCCACTGCGGCTCGCGTGGACCGGCCGGCGGGCCGGTCCACGCGAAACCTCAGGAGCGGCCGCCGCCGGTCCGGTCGAGGGCCCATGCCATCGGGATGGCGGTGGCGACGGCGACGGCGATCCGGCACCAGAACGAGGAGGTCACGTGGTCGGCCGCCACCAGGACCCCGCCCCAGAGGGCGAGGACCCCTGCCTTGGCAAGGCCCCTGGTCACGTGAGCAGCGCCGTCAGGCAGCCCGAGGCCCCGGACGCCACCGTGTTCACCGTGATCTCCCTGGCCACCTTCTTGTTGACCTTTCCGGCGATCAGGGCGGCGGCGCCGCCGACGCCCATGCGGATCAGGCAGTTCTTCGCCGTCTCCGTCATCGGCTCGGTCTCAAGCGCGTTGCAGTACTTCTCGCGGTCCTCATCATTCTTCCCGAAGCGGCAGTTGACGGCGTTGTAGGGACCGCCGCCGGGGACGGGCAGCAGCGGTGCGCTCCCGTCGTCCCCGGCGCGGGGAGCGGGGACGAGGTCGATCAGGGTTCCACCGGCGACGACGATCATGTCCGGGGTGGGTTTCGGTCGGATGGTGCGCACTGTGCGCGGGCGCGCGAGCGAGCGGGTCGGGGTGGTCCCGGGCCCGGATCGGGTTCAGCGGCAGCCGCAGGAGGAGCGGTGCATCAGGGTGCAGGGCAGCCGCTCGGTGCGCGGGGCCCGGTCGGGGTCGGCCAGGCGTTCCAGCAGCAGGCGCACCGCGGTGGCGCCGATGTCACGGCTCGGCTGGCGGACGGCGGTCAGGCGCGGCTCGAACAGGTCGGCCCAGGCGAAGTCGTCGAAGCAGGCCAGGGCCATGTCCGCGGGGACGGTGAGGCCGGCTTCGCGCAGTGCGGTGAGCGCGCCGATCGTCATGGAGTTGTTGGCGGTGACCAGTGCGGTGGGCGGGTCCGGCAGTGCCAGGAGGCGGTGGGTCGCGCTGCGGGCTCCTTCGACGTCGGAGTGGCCCGGCACGACGAGCCGCGGATCGTGCGGAAGGCCGCGTGCTTCCAGCCCGGCGTGGTAGCCGGCGGTCCGCTCGCCGGTGGTGCTCAGTCCCTCCAGTCCGGAGACCAGGGCGATGCGGGTGTGCCCCTTGTCGGCCAGGTGGGTCACCAGGTCGGTGACGGGGCCGGTGTTCTCGGCGCAGACCTGGTCGTGGTTCTCCCCCGTCAGGCGGTCGAGGAAGACGGTGGGCACCTGCGAGCGGCCGAGGTAGGCCAGGAGCGGGCCGGGCGCGGCGGAGGGGGCGACGATCATGCCGTCGACGCGGCGCTCGTGCAACAGCCGCACGGCGTTGAGTTCGTGCTCCGGATCGTCGTGCGGGTCGGCGATCAGCAGGCTGTAGCCCTCCTCCAGCGCGCTCGACTCGACGCCCTGGAGGATCTCCGTGAAGTACGGGTTGTTGACCGAGGACACCGCCAGCCCGATCGAGCGGGTCCGGGAGGTGACCAGGGACCTGGCCAGGGTGTTGTGGGTGTAACCCAGCTCGTCGATCGCGGACGTGCGCACCCTGAGCCGCCTGCACGAACTGCACGGGCTGCTGGCCCTCGCGGCCGGCCGTTACGAACTCGTCCCGGCCGCCCTGCGAGCCGCAGTCGAGCACGGCACCGGGACGTTCCTGGCCGCGGAGCTGGAACGGCTGCGGACATCGATCGGCCCGGAACAGCCGATCCACTGAGACCCGGCGCCGCGTCCCACCGAAAGGAACCGGGAAATACGCCGCCGTAGCATGGAAGAAATCAACGAAGAAGGAGCTGTCGATGACGATCGGACCGGGCCTCGCCGGAATGCCGATGGACGAATGGAAGATCCGCACGGCGAAGGGGAAGGAATACGCCTTCGACACCGAACAGGAAGCCCGCGAGGCACTCCCGGAATACGGTGCGGGAAGCGCCCTGTGGAAGCGGAAGGCCTACCGCGGAATCGCCGGCATCACCATGTCCCCGGGCGGCTGGATCCAGGTCGGCTGAACTGCAACCGGAGGATGGCCGCGACGCCTGCCGCGCGGAGTCACCTGCGCCCCGCGGGTCGCGCGGGACGGCGCGGCAACGGGTGCCAGGCCGTCCTGGCCTCACGGGGTTTCGGTGTCAGCTGAACACGACCGAGCGGAGCTTCAGGCGCTGGCCGAGGATCTTGCCGGGGTTCATGACGTAGTAGACGTCGCCCGCACAGTCGGAGTCCAGGAAGACGGTGGCCGTGGAGAGGGTGAGGTTCCTCGGCGAGTCGGCCGGCACGTCGTCCGAGGTGCCGGGCAGGTTGAGGCACTCCTCGCTCGGCGGGTCGGTGAGGCCGTGGGGCAGGCCGCCGCCGGCCCGGTAGAGGAACTCACCGGTGGCAGCCTGGGCGGAGCTGGGGATGGCCACGACGAGTGCGGTGGACGCGGCGACGGCCAGCATGGCGAGGCGGAGACGACGCATGGTTGCAGCCTTTCGGGCGAGCCCCTGAGGGGCCGGCGGAGTGAGCGGAATAGCGCTCAAGGGAAGTGAAGCAGGGGCGGCGAGAATCCGCCTCCGCGCATTCGGGTGAAAAGGAGCGCGCAAAGGCGCCCGACCGTCGCCGCGCGCCCTGACTGAATCGGATTTGATCGATGCATTAACGATGCAGGTAGCGCGGGATATCGACGGTATTAGGGGGGTCGATAACCCGTCGGTCCTCAGCCCGGATCCACCGCTTCGATTCTGAGGTGATCGTTTCGGGGCTCGGGCGGCGGTGAACGGTCGGAGGGTGTGTGGCATCGGCTGGTCTGTCCAGCTCTTCCACAGGCTCTCCGGTCGGGCCCTTGCGGGCAGGTGGGCGGGGCGGTCAGGCTGCTGGGGGCGCGTGGGCGGCGTCGAGGAACGCCGTGAAGGCGTCGCGCCAGTGCCACTGCTTGGGCAGATGCAGTGTCAGGCGCCGGGCTGAGCGGGCGATCCTGGCCGGGATGTTGACCAGGTGGGCGCGAAGGGTGGCGGTGGTGGCCCTGGCGTGGAAGGTGCTGGCGAGCGTGCCGGCTGCCCGCAGCAGGTTGAAGGCGATCGCCCACAGGGTCAGCCAGGCGGCGTTGGCCTGGAAGTTCCCGGACGGCAGGTGGGCCAGTGGGCCGGACTTGCCGTCCGCGATCACCTGCTCGACGACCGCGTGCTGCCGGTGCTGCAGTTCGGCCTGCAGCATGGTGAACGGGCTGTCCGTGAAGACCGGGTGGTAGCGCCAGGACTTGAACAACTCGCCCTGACCGGCGGCGGCCTCCGCGTTCAGGCGGCGGACGCGGCGCACGATGAGGCGGGCGGTGACGTGCTCGGCTTTCTTTCTGCCGGTGAAGGCGGTGTAGCCGATCTCGGCGACCTCGGCGTCGGAGACCAGTTCGCCGGTGTCGAGGTCGGCGAACGCGTCGGGGTAGTGGATCGGGGTCCAGGCGTCCTCGGCGATGGCGGTGATTGCGGCGGCGACGTGCGGGTTCATCCGCACCGTGAGTGAGAAGCGGGCGCCTGCGCGTCGGCAGGCTGCCACGACGTCGGCGTTGTAGAACTGGCTGTCCGCGCGCACGATCCGGATCCCGGTGCAGCCCGCGTCGGCTGCGATCGCGAGGGCTTCGGCGGTGAACGGGCCGGCTCCGCGGGCGTCGGCGGCCTTGCCGCGCCGCAGCCGCACCGCTGCGATCACGGGCCGGGCGAGCGGGGTGCTGATGGTGGCCAGGACCGGGTGCAGGGTGCGGACGCCCTTGAAGCGGCCGATCTCGGCTCCCTGCTTGGCGCGGCCGTAGACGCGACGGTGGGTGGGGTCGATGTCGATGAACGCGACCTGCCCGGCGCCTGGCAGCAGCAGTGGCGCGGTGCGGGTCAGGCTGGCGAGGAAGTCACGGTGCACGCGGTGGAGTTGTCGGTTGTGTCCGTGGGTGAACGAGCGAAGGAACGTGCCCAGGGTCGAGGGCGCGCGCACGCCGGTGAAGAGCCTGTCCGTCGCGCCGTGCCGCAGCCGGTTCACATCGTCGATGCTGTCCGCGCCCGCGCACATGGCCGCCACCAGCGTCATCGCCTTCGCGCCCGGGTTGGCCCCGCCGCTGTTGCCGACGCCGTCGATGCGCAGACGCTCCGCGACCATCCCCGGCAGGCCGGTCCGCTCGGCCAGGCGGACCAGCGGCACCAGCCCGGCATCCGCGACCAGGTTCGACTCGTCGAAGGCAGCGCGGACCGCCGCGACGGCATGGGAGGATTCCATCTCGCGGATGTTCTCTCGATCTGTGGACTTGGAACTGTAGGAAGAACCATCATCCCAGGTCAGAGGGCATCCGCGCCCTCATGTCCAGTTGCTGGAGCGGCTGTTGATCGGTGGAGGCGTTGCCAGGCTTGGCGGCCGACATCGCCCGAGCGGCCACTTGTCAAGGAAATCGGGAGCTGGTCCTCGTTGAAGAAGCCCTACTGGCAGCCGTATTGGTGGCGGCTGCTGTTCCGTGCGGACGGTGAGCCGGGATGGAAGGTGATGGGTCCAGAGCCGGTCAGCCAGGTTCCGAACGATGCGCTGAGGAAGGCGTCCCTCGAAGTGTGGGCCCGCGCCTTGCTGGAGGAAGCGCCCTACGAGCTCGACGACTTGCGTGGCGACCTGCTTCTTGAGTGTTACAAAGAGCCCGCTCCTGCAGACGGTACTCCGCCGGTGTATTCGCGCCAGGTACGGCTGCCCGGATATGCCCTGCCTCCGTATCCCGGCCGATGAGGGGAACGGTATCAATTGCAGGACTCCACCTCCGCCGACGGCACAGTCTCTGCAGACCAGGAAGAGGCGACGCATCTGAACGTCGCTGTCGTCGCTGCTCGGCGAGACGAACCAGGGATTCCCATCCCGCACCCGCGACCAGATTTGGATCAACGAACTCGCCGAAGGCCGTCGGAGCAGCGTGATGAGGAATGCATCCACGAGGTGCCTCACTGACCGTGCGCATTGAACCGCGGACGGGTCTCATCAGTGCAGGTCAGACAGCGTCTTCTCGCCGACTGCCTTCGCCCGCCCAGTGGTCACACGGTGGATCCGGGCTCAGTCAGACCCGAGCCCGCCGCAGCCACTGCAAACACAGAGGCCACACCCCATAACTGTGATTGCAGTACTAAGGGCGTAGACACGCTCGCCAGTGGGCATGGCACGGTCGTAGTGCAACGCCATCAGCCATGAGAAGGTACCAAGCATGAGTGCAGTGAAATTCATTCTAAACGTCATCTGGCTGATTTTCTGTGGAATTTGGATGGCCCTAGCCTATGTTGTCGCCGGAATTATCTGTTGCCTGCTTGTAATTACCATCCCATTTGGCATTGCGTCGTTCCGCCTCGCCGGCTTCATCCTGTGGCCGTTCGGACGGACGGCGGTGGAGCGCCCCGACGCCGGGGCGGCGTCGTGCGTCGGCAACGTCATCTGGTTGGTGTTCGCCGGGTGGTGGCTGGCGCTCGCGCACCTGCTCACCAGCATTCCGCTGTTCCTGTCGATCATCGGGATCCCGTTCGGCTGGGCCAACCTCAAGATGATCCCGGTCTCGCTGACGCCGCTCGGCCGGGAGATCGTCCCCACCGACCAGGAGTGGGGTTCCTGGTAACCCCCGGCCCTACCAACGGCTGACGAGGCTCCACGCCCCGCCAGCCGTCAGATTTCCAGCTGCTCAGGGTCGCGTCAGCGTCAGCCGGAAGCAAAGTGGTGAAAGCGCGCGATGCTGAGCGTCCGGACATGATCCCGTTTGGCATTGCCTCGTTCCGGCTGGCCGGCTTCATCCTGTGGCCGTTCGGGCGGACCACCGTCGAGCGGCCCGACGCCGGGGCGGCCTCCTGTGTCGGCAACGTGATCTGGCTGGTGTTCGCCGGGTGGTGGCTGGCGCTCGCGCACCTGATCACCAGCATTCCGCTGTTCCTGTCGATCATCGGGATCCCGTTCGGCTGGGCCAACCTGAAGATGATCCCGGTCTCGCTGACGCCGCTCGGCCGCGAGATCGTCTCCACCGACCAGGAGTGGGGTTCTTGGTAATCCCCCCGCGTCCATCGACGGCCGGCGAGGCGGCGAGCCTCGCCGGCCGTCGGCGTTCCTGCGGGCCCGGCAGGAACGTCGGGCCCGGCGGTGCGCTACAGGTCCAGGACCCGCAGCGCCGCCTCCCGCATCTCGACCTTGCGGATCTTCCCGGTGACCGTCATCGGGAACTCCTCCACCACGTGCACGTAGCGCGGGATCTTGACGTGTGCGAGCCGGCCGGTGCAGTACGCCCGGACGGCCTCGGCGGTGAGCGGCTCGGCGCCCTCGCGCATCCGGACCCAGGCCATCAGCTCCTCGCCGTACTTCGGGTCGGGGACGCCGATCACCTGGACGTCCAGGACGTCCGGGTGGGTGTACAGGAACTCCTCGATCTCGCGCGGGTAGAGGTTCTCGCCACCGCGGATGACCATGTCCTTGATCCGCCCGGTGATGGCGAGGTAGCCGTCCGCGTCCATCACCGCGAGGTCCCCGGTGTGCATCCAGCGGGCGGCGTCGACGGCCTCGGCGGTGCGCTCAGGCTCGTTCCAGTAGCCGAGCATGACGGAGTAGCCGCGGGTGCACAGCTCGCCGGGCTCGCCCCGCAGGACGGTGCGGCCGGTGGCCGGGTCGACGACCTTGACCTCCAGGTGCGGGCCGACCCGGCCGACGGTGGAGACCCGGCGCTCGACCGGGTCGTCGACCCGGGTCTGGGTGGAGACCGGCGAGGTCTCGGTCATGCCGTAGCAGATGGAGACCTCCGCCATGCCCATCCGCCCGATGACCTCCTTCATCACCTCGCTCGGGCAGGGCGAGCCGGCCATGATGCCGGTGCGCAGGCTGCCGAGGTCGTACCGCTCGAAGTCCGGGTCGGCGAGTTCGGCGATGAACATGGTCGGCACGCCGTACAGCGAGGTGCAGCGCTCGGCGGCGACGGCGGCCAGGGTGGCGCCGGGCTCGAAGGAGGGGGCCGGGATGACCGTGCAGGCGCCGTGGGAGATGGCGGCCAGGTTCCCCATCACCATCCCGAAGCAGTGGTAGAAGGGCACCGGGAGGCAGATCCGGTCCTGCTCGGTGTAGTCGAGCAGCTCGCCGACGAAGTACCCGTTGTTGAGGATGTTGTGGTGCGACAGGGTCGCGCCCTTGGGGAACCCGGTGGTTCCCGAGGTGTACTGGATGTTGATCGGGTCGTCGGGTGACAACTCGGCCTGGCGGTCGGCGAATTCGGCGAGGAGCGCCGGGGCGGCCCGGCGCCCGGCCGCCAGCGCGGCGTCCCAGGCCGGGCTGCCGGTCAGCAGCACCCGCTCCAACTCGGGGCAGCGGGGCAGCACTTCCTCGATCATCGCGGCGTAGTCGGAGCTCTTGAAGCGTTCGGCAGCGACCAGCAGCCGGATGCCGGCCTGGTTCAGCACGTACTCCAACTCGTGCGCGCGGTAGGCGGGGTTGACGGTGACCAGGATCGCACCGAGCTTGGCGGTGGCGTACTGGGTGAGCGTCCATTCGGCACAGTTGGGCGCCCAGATGCCGACTCGGTCGCCCTTGGCGATGCCGAGCCGCAGCAGGCCGAGGGCCAGGGCGTCGACGTCGGCGGCCAGCTCGGCGTACGTCCAGCGGCGGCCGGTGGGGCGGTCGACCAGGGCGTCGCGGTCGGGGAAGGCGCGCACCGCGCGGTCGAGGTTCTCCCCGACGGTGTCGCCCAGCAGCGGGACGTCCGCGGTGCCGGAGGCGTAGCTGCGCGGGGTCGGCGTGGTCGGCACGTGCGGCCTCCTGGGTCCGGCGGGGCGGGTCGGGGACCATGGTCGCGGTCCCGGGGCCGGCCCGCCACCCCCGAACGGGGGTACCGGGGCGCGACCCGGCCGGGGCCGGGCACGCCGTGAGCCGAGCGCGACGGGAGCCCGACGACGACCCGAGCCGGACACGGCACTGGGGCCGCCCGTCAGGTTCGACGGACGGCCCCAGTGCTCGGGTCACCCGTTGATGCAGGTGTTGCCGAAGGCCGGGTTCAGGATCGAGATGATGCCGATCGAGTTGCCGCAGACATTGGCTTCCAGGTTGATCGGGATCTGGATCTGGTTGCCGGACAGGACGCCCGGCGAGCCGAAGACGACACCGTTGGCGTTGGCTTCGCCGGCGGAAGCGGTACCGGCGCCGGCGAGGACGCACACCGCGGCGACAGCCGTGGCGGCGATGTAGGTGCGAATACGCATTCTTGCGTCACTCCTTGTGAGGGTGGCGAACATCCGTGTGACGATCACACTCGCACCGATGGAACGCGACGGCAGTCCGGGAGCGTCCGAATTGGTCACTCAGAGGGCGTGTCGCCCTCCCGCCCCACCGAGGCGGGACCGGCGGCACCGGCGACGCTCAGTGATTCCAGCAGCTCATGCGCCGGGCCCAGGTCCGGCTCGGCCGCCAGCGCACCGCGCAGCAGGACCACCGCGGCGGCCGCGTCCCCCGCGCGCAGGGCGTCCAGCGCCCGGTTGTAGTCGATCCGACCGGCGTAACGCAGGCGGAACAGCGCGGACAGGTCCTCCCGACAGGAGGGGCAGCACAGGCTCTGCCGGTCCGCCGCGACCTTGCAGAGCGGGCAGCGCACGTCGAGGTCGGCCACCGCGCGGCTCATCGCGGCCCCGCCTCCTCCGGGCGCACCGGGCCGAGCGACTCGGCGGCCGGCTCGCTGCCGAGCTCCCGCTGCGCCTGCGCGTACAGGGCGAGCAGGTTCGACATGTGCGTGTTGACCTGCTCCATGTTGGGCGCCTCCACCGCGGCGTCCAACCCGCGCAGCTCCGCCATGATCAGCTGGCCGAGGGCGGGCGAGACCATGTTCTGGGTCACGTAGACGTTGCACATGGTGAGCATCCGCATGGTGTGGCCGAGCGCGTCGCACAGCTCGTCCGCCCGCTGGGCCGCGCGCATGGCGCCCTCCCAGTCGGCCGCCTCGCGGCGCAGCCGCAGCTCGGCGGCGACCGACCGGAGCCGGTCCAGGTCGCTCGGGTCGAGGTGCTTCTCGCAGTAGTGGATGAACAGGCTCAGGTAGGCCTCCGAGCCGCGCACCCAGCGCTGGGCCCTGAGCTGCTGCTGGGCCCGCTCCAGCGCCTCGTCCACCGACCGGCCGCGGGTCTGGCCGGCCGCCAGGTCGTCCAGGGTGTCCATCAGTTGCTGGGCCTCGCGCAGCTCGGCCTCGGTCAGCTCGCCGCCCCAGCGGTCGGTGAAGGTCTCGATCTGCCGCTGCTGCTCCTCGACCTGGACCTTGAGCTCGGGGTCCAGGGTGACCCGCTCCAGCTTGACGGTCTTCTCCGCGCCGCCCTGGATCCGGACCGACAGGGTGATGGTGCGGTCGCGGTCGAGGCCGAAGGCGACCTCCACCGGGGTGCGGCCGCCGAGGCCCGCGGGCAGGCGCAGGGTGAGGTGGCCGATCAGCTCGTTCTGCTGGGCGATCTCGTGCTCGCCCTCGTAGACCGCGACCTCCAGCCGCTGCCGGCCACTGCCGGAGACCACGAACTCCCGGCTGACCGGCGAACCGGTCGGGTAGCTGGTGTTCTTGGGGATGATGACGGCGAGGCGGCCGTCGTTGAGCTCGATGCCGAGGTTCTTCGGGGTGATGTCGAAGGGGTTGGCGACCTGCATCAGCTCGCCGCAGCCCGGGCAGACCTCGCTGCCGGGCGGGTTGACCACCCCGCAGGCGGCGCAGCGCAGGCCGACGTCCTCGGCGGCGGTGGAGATCACCTTGGTCCGGCCCGGAGCCGCCGAGTCGAGCGGTTCGCCGCACAGCTCGCAGGCGGTGACCCCGGGGGCGGCCGGGGTGCCGCAGCGCGGGCAGTTGTCACCGCGCAGCACGGTGGTGGCGTGCGCCTGGTTCGGGACGGTCGCCCCGCCGGCGTTCCCTCCGGCGTTCCCTCCGACGCCTCCACCGGCACCCGAACCGCCAATAGGATGGCCGCACTTGGGGCAGTCGGCGGCCTCGGGGTCGACCGGGAGGTGGCAGGTCGGACAGGACACCCGGGGGGCGCCGAGCAGGGTGGTCGCGCAGTTGGCGCAGTTGGAGGCGGAGAGGTCGCCGGGGGCCCGGCACTCGGGGCACTCCACTTCGCCGACCAGCGCGGACTGCACGGCCGCGCCGAGCGCGACGCACTGCATCGGGTTGACGCCGCGCCGGATCCGGCGGGGGCCGAACACCTCGCCGAGCCGCCGGGCGACCAGCGGGATCGCGGTCGAGCCGCCGACCAGCACCACCTCGTCGATGTCCCCGACGGTCAGGTTGGCCTGCATGATGGCCTTGTGCGTCAGCTCGATGGTGCGCTCGATCCGGGCCTCGATCAGCTCCTCGAAGCGGGCCCGCTCGAACTCCGTCTCCAGCACCAGCTGTCCGGCGCCGAGACCGGGCAGGATGACCTCGGAGGACTCCTGGTTGGAGAGCTCGATCTTGATCGTCTCGGCGGTGGAGGCGATCTTGGGGCGGTCGCGCAGGTCGGGCTGGTAGTCCGAGCCGTACTCCTCGCGGATGTCCTCCAGCAGCGCGGTGGTGATCGCGCGGTCGAAGTCGTCGCCGCCGAGCAGGTTGTCGCCCTCGATGCCGAGCACCGAGACCGAGCCGGGCACCAGCAGCAGGATGGAGATGTCGAAAGTGCCGCCGCCGAGGTCGTAGACCAGCACGGTCTTGCCCTCGTCGCCCGCCTCGGAGGTGATCCCGTACGCCAGCGCGGCGGCCGTCGGCTCGTTGATGATCCGCAGCACGTGCAGGCCGGCCATTCGGCCCGCCTCCTGGGTGGCCGCGACCTGCCGTTCGCCGAAGTACGCGGGGACGGTGATGACGGCCCGCGGGAACGGCTCGCCGAAACGCTGCTCGGCGTCTTCCTTGAGCCGGTGCAGGATGATCGCGGAGATCTCGATCGGGGTGTACGAGCGGCCGTTGAACCAGACGTTGACGTCGCCGTCGGTGCCTGCGGTGACCTTGTAGTCGACCTCCTTGAGGGCGGCCTGGACCTGCGGGTCCTTGAACTTGCGGCCCATGAAGCGCTTCACCGAGCGGATCACGTTGGCGCCGTCGACGGCGATCCGGCCGCGCGCGGTGGAGCCGACCAGCAGTTCGCCCTTGCGTCCGCTGCCGACCACGGAGGGCGTCGCCTCCTGGTTCTGCCGGTTGAAGATGATCTCCGGCTCGCCCCGGCGCAGGTGGGCGACCACGGAGTTGGTGGTGCCCAGGTCGATGCCGAGTGTGCGGTACATGTCGTTCCCCTCTTGCCCCTCGTGGTCCTGGACTACTTCTTGCGCTTGGCCTGCTTGGCCTGCTTGGCCTGCTTGGCCTGTTTCGCCTGCTTGCCCGCAGCCGAGGCGGTGGCCGCTGCCTTGCGGCGGGCCCGGGGCGGGGCCGCCTTGGGCTGGACGCGAACGGCCGGCACGGCTTCGGCGGCCTCGGTGGCGTCGGGCGGCACCGCTTCGGCGGCGTCGGGCGTCGTGGTCGCGGTGACGGCTACGGCTTCGGTCACGGCCGCGGTCCCGGTCACGGCCTCGGTCACGGTCTCGGTCACCGCTTCGGGCCCCGCCGACGGTTCGGGTTCCGGTGCGGCGACCACCACCTGGGCCCGCCGCAGCACCTCGTCCTCCCAGAAGAACCCGGTGACCACCGTCCGCACCACGGTCTCCGGTGCCACCTCCGGCCGGGCCTCGACGCCGACGATCTCGGCCAGGTCCGGGTCCGCCGTCATGCCCTCCAGCCGCATCGGGCGCACCTTGGCCTTGGCCAGTCGGCCGAGCAGCCGCCGCCGGGTCGCCTCGATGCCCTCGCCGCGCCCGAGCGCCACCAGTTCGCGGTCCAGTCCGAGGGCGGCCAGCGCGTCGTCCACCTCGACCAGGATGCCCAGCAGTTCGCGCTGCTCGGCCCGGGCGGCCTGCCGCTGCTCCGCCAGCTTGTTCCCCAACAGGGAGGCCCGGAACAGCAGTTGGCCGAACTTCCGCTCCAGGTCGACGTCCTCGACGCCCGGCGGGATCTCCAGCCGCCGGAGGTCACCGGACGGGCCGTGGGACAAGCCGTCGCACGGGCCGCCGGACGAGCCGTCGCACGGGCCGTCGGAGGGGTCTGCGGTCGGGGTGTCGGTCACTCGGGTACCTCGATCTGCGGCAGTACGGACAGGTCGGCCGCGTAGCGGGCGGGGACGGGCGGTTCGGGGTCGGCGCCGCCCGGGGCGGGCTCGGCGAAGTCGGCCGCCAGCTCGGCGCGGTGCAGCACCAGCAGGGCGGGAACGGGCGGCAGCGGCGGTCGCTCGATGACCAGCAGCGGTTCGGCGAGTGCGGGGGCGAGCAGTGCGGCGGCCTGGTCGACGGGCTCCGGCGGGAGCGGCTGCTGGAGGTCCGACTCCAGCCGGCGGTCCGGGTTCCGCAGCAGTGCGGCGGCCTCCTGGATCTGCCGGCGGCTGTGGCGGCCCGCCCGCATCGCCGGTCCGACGGCGAGGTTGATCTCGCGCACACCGGCCGTGAGCGGGATGCCCAGGACCTCGTACGGCGACGGTTCAGGCAGTGGCATGGCGGGCGATCTCTCTCCTCACGGATCAGAACTCCGTTGTCGGGATCGGTACTTGGGCTCAGGACTTGGGCTCGGAACTTGGGCTCGGGACTCACGACGGCTGAGACGGCGGCGGGCGGGCGGAGTCACCGGCGTACGGTCTAGGATGGCGGCAACTGCCGTGTGGTTGCCGCATTCAGAGCGAATTGATCCGCCGTTGCATGGCTCGCACGTCCTGGTCCTCCGGGCTGTGCTCGACGGCCTTTCGAGCCAGGTCGCGGGCCTCCCGCAGCTGTCGGGCGTTGGCCCGCTGGACGGCGAACGAGCCGTAGACGATGCCGAGTTCACGGTGCAGCTTGCCGATGTCCTCCGGGGTGCGGGACAGGCCGATCGCCTCCTCCAGCAGCCGGATCGCCTCGGCGTAGCGGCGGGCCTCGTAGTGGTCGACGGCCTCGCCGCGCCAGACGCTGACCATCAGACGGCGGATGTCGGTCGAGTCGTCGTAGGACTTGGCCTTCTGCAGTATCGCGGCCTGGGCGGTGAACGGCTCGTCCTGCATCGCGTCGACCACGTGGTTGGCGAGCATCACCCCGACCCGGCGCGCGGCCTCGGACCCGGGCTCGCCGTCCCACTCCGGGTCCGCGTCCAGCGCCTCGGCCATCCGCCGCACGGCGCGGTCGCGGTCGTCGGCGAAGGCGGCGGCGCGGGCGAGGTGGCGCAGGACGAAGGCGAGGCCGAGCCGGTGGTCCGGGTCGGGGTCGAGGGCGATCAGCGCCCGCCAGGCCTCGGCGGCCTCCTCCAGCTCCGCCTCGGAGGCGTCGGTGCGGCTGAGCTGGCCGGCCCGGTTGCCGAGCGCGGCCGCCAGGAAGTGCCGGGCGGTCGGGTCGTCGGGGACCAGCTCCATGCTCTTCCGCAGCAGGTCCAGGGCCCGGGTGTAGTCCTTGTCCTCGTTGTTGATCTTGCGGGCCCACTGGGCGTACGTGGCGCCGAGGTCACCGCGCACCTCGGGGTCGTCGGGGGCCAGCGCGAACGCCTTCTCCAGCAGCGCGGCCGCGCCCGCCTGGTCGTCGACGGTGCTCTTGAGCAGCGCGCGGGCGGCCCGGACGCCGGACTCGGCGGCGATGGCGGCGGCATCGGCGGGCAGCACGGCGCCGGGCACGGCGCGGGCGCGGGTGAGGCAGTCCAGGGCCTCGTGCCAGTCCTGGTGGCGGTGGTGCTCACGGGCCTGGCTGACCAGGGACACGGCCAGCAGCGCCTGCCAGGCCTCGTCGCGCTCGCCCTCGGCGACCCCGTCCAGGGCGGCGACGGCGGCGGCCTGACGGCCCTGAAGCCGCAGGTAGTGCTGCGGGCCGAGCGCGCCGAACAGGCTGAGTGCCCGGGTGAGGGGCGGCGCGTCCGGCTCGGCGGCGCGGCGCCGCCAGGGCCCGACGGCCTGCTCGAAGGCGGCGGCCCAGGCGGCGAGTTCGGGCTCGGCGCGGAGCAGCCGGTCGAGCGTGGGGCCGACCGTGAGGCGGCGGGCCGGGCGGCCGGGCAGGGCGATCCGGATGTCCTGCTGGGCGAGGGCGTCGGCGCTGTGGGCCTCCATGCCGAGGAGCAGCGTCCAGGCGGTGGCCTCGTCGCCGCTGCGGCCGACGGCCCGGTCGAGGGCGCGCAGGTCGTCCCGGAGGTGGTCGATCAGCCCGGTACGGGCGGCGGCCAGCCGCTGTGGGTCGGCAGTGCGGCCGGTGATCCGGGCGGACTCGGCCCACAGGTCGGGCTGGTACAGGGCGGCGACCAGGCAGCCGAGCGTCCAGGCCCAGACCTCCGCGTCGGCGGTACCGGAGGCGGACGCTCCGGAAGTGGAGGGGGCAGAGGAAGCGGAGGCGGCGGAGGCGGCCGCGAGCCGGTAGCCGGCCAGGCCGAGCGCGTGCAGCAGCCGGGGGTGGGCCGGGTCCTTGAGCAGCAGCGCGCGGTAGGCCTCCCAGGCCTCGCGGTGGCGGCCCTCGGCGGCGTACTGGTGGGCCTCGTGCTCGGCGAGCAGGACCAGCGTGTCCACCGCCTGCGGGTGGCCGGGGGCGAGGGTGAGCGCCTGGCGCAGGTCGACGGCGGCCCGTCCGGGCTGTCCGGCGGCGAGGGCGGCGCCGGCCCGACGGACCAGGACGGCGGCGCGGACGGCACCGGCGTCGGCCGGCAGTTCGGCCAGCGCCTCGTCGTGGCGGCCGAGTTCGGCGCGCAGCAGGGCGAGGTCGAGCCGCACCGGCGCGGCGGCGGCGCTGTCGCCGAGCGCGGCGGCCCAGGCGGCCAGGACGGGTTCGGCCTGCTCGGGCGTGCCGACGCGGCGGGCGCAGTCCAGGACGGCGCGCAGCGCGGGGCCGGCGCAGCGGACGCAGCGGGGCGAGCGGGCGCCCTCGGGCGTGTGCAGGTGGTCGGCGCAGGCCTCGCGGCCGCAGCCGCCGCAGGCGCCGGTGACGGTGCCGGTCCGGTCGCAGACCGCGCAGTCGCCGGCGGGCTCCGTGGCACCCGCTGCGCCCGCCGTGCCCGCGGCGGCCGCCGCGGGAGTCCCGGCCGCGGGGGCGGTCAGGAAGTTCCGGTACCAGTCCAGCGCGGCGGCCCAGTTGCCGGCCCGTTCGGCGAGCAGGGCGCGCAGCCGGGCGGTCGCCGGGTCGCCGGCCGGGTCGGGCGGGCCGAGCAGGGCGATCGTCCGGGCCGGACGGTCGGCCAGCAAGGAAACGGTGGCCAGGTGGTAGCGGTCGCGCAGCCCGCCGGCGGCGTCCAGCAGGGTGGTGACCGTCCCGGGCGCGTCCTCGGCCAGGGCGAGGGCGGCGCGCAGCCGGGCCTGTCGGCGGGTGAGGGCGCCGGGCAGGGTGTCGGCGAGGGCGAGCGCGGCGGTGGCGCGTTGCCGCGCCTCGGGGCGGTCGCGGCCGGTGACCAGCAGGTGGGCGGCCTCGCGCAGGGCGGCCTCGCGCAGCGCGGCGCGGTAGCCGGGGGCGGCCGGGTGCTCGGCGGTGGCCCGCTGCCAGAGCTCACGGGCGGCGCCCGGGTCGGTGGCCAGGCGGGTCCGGGCGAGCCGGTCGCGGGCCAGCGCCCGGCGCTCGCGCAGTTCCTCGTCGTCCAGGGTCTCCCAGCGGGCGAGGGCGCCGGCCGGGTCGTCGGTGCGGGCGAGGGCGAGGCCGTGGTGGAAGGTGGCGATCCGGGTCCAGCGGGAGCCCGGTTCGGTGGCGGACCCGTCGGCGCGCCTCAGCGGCTCGGCCTCGGTGCGCGGCCGGGGGCCGGCTTCGGTGCGCGGCAGTGGCTCGGCCTCGGCACGCAGCAGCGGCTCGGCCTCGGCGGTCCGCCCGGCGGCGAGCAGGGCGGCGCCGAGCCGGACCCGGGCCGGGCGCCAGTCCGGGGCGTGGCCGAGGCCGGCGCGGTAGTCGGCGGCGGCCTCGGCGGGGCGCTCGGCCCGTTCGTGCACCAGGGCGAGGCCGAACCGGGCCGGGGCGTGGGCGGGTTGGAGGGTCAGGGCGGCGGTGAACTGTTCCCGGGCCTGGTCGTCGGCGCCGAGCAGCAGGGCGAGCCGGCCGAGGGCGTAGCGGGGGCGGGGGTCGGTCGAGGTCTCCACGGCGGCGGCCGCGAGGTCGCTCCAGGCCGCCCCGGTGGCGCCGAGCCGCTGCCGGGCCAGACCGCGGAAGAGCAGGCTGTCGGTGCGCAGCGCCGGGCCGCGCCCCCAGGGGGACGGTTCGCCGGGGCCGCGGCGCAGTGCCTCGTCAAAGGCGGCGACGGCGGGTTCGTCCCGGTGCAGGGTGTACAGCTGGGCGCCCCAGCGGAACCAGAGTTCGCCGCTGCCGCCGGGGGCCGTGGCGGCGAGCAGGGCCTCGGCCTCGACGGTCCGGTCGGTCTCGCGGAGCAGGGCGGCGCGGGCGAGCACCGGCCAGTCGCGGCCGGGCAGGGCGGCGAGGGCGCGGACGGTGGCGTCCTCGCGCCGGCCGGCGTCGCCCTCGCGGCAGCGGCCCTGCAACCAGTCGAGGGCCCGGGCGGCGGTCTCGGCCTCCTCGCCGGGTTCGGCCCCGGCGGTGGTGGCCCAGAGGAAGGCGAGCAGCGGTCCGAGGTCGCCGTCCGGTGCCTGTATCCGTTCCTCGGCGAGGTGGCGCAGGCTCCACCGGGGCAGTTGGCGGGCCGGGTCGGCGAGCAGGGGGAAGGCCTCGCGGTGCAGGGCGAGGGCGGCCTGCCGGTCTCCGGTGGGGATGGTGGCCGCGGCTTGGCCGATCAGGGCGAGGCCGCGCTGCGGGGCCAGTTCGGCGGGCCCCGCGGCGAGGTTCCCGGCCAGTCGGGCGTAGCGGCGGCGGGCCTGGGCGGCCTTGCCGACGGCGAGCCGTTCGGCGGCCGTGGCCAGGGCCTTCGCCACCGTCTCCGCGTCCAGAACCCGTCGGCGGCGCGCCAGTACGACGGCGGCCGCACCGGCCGTCGCCACCAGGATCAGCAGCACCGCTAGCAGCACCATGCACCGTCCCCCTGCGTCAGGTCGCCGCCCACTCGATGATCAACTCCGTTCTGGCGATCATGAGTTGACGTTGCGTCGTGATGTTGCTCGGGCGCCATCAGAATAGGCCCTCGACCGGACAGACGAACAGGAAAGAGCACTATCCTGGGCAACGCACCGGCAGGATCGGCAGAACGGGAACAAGCGCGCCACCAGCAGTCGGCGGCGGTCACCGGGGATCGGCGGCGGTCGGCGGCGTCGAGCGGTTCAGAAACGTCGAGTGGTTCAGAAGCGTCGGGGGTCGTGTGTCCGAGTCGCGTTGGGTGCCCGGGCTCCGGTTCGGGCCGGAGTTCGACCCCGAGCAGTACGAACTCCTGGAATTCCACCACCGGGGCGGCGAAGCCGAGGTGTGGCGGGCGGTCCGGACCGGCCACAACGGCCGCAAGGAACTGGTCGCCGCGAAGATCATGCTGGAGCGCGACCCGTCCGAGGTCCGCCGCTGGCTCGGGCGCTGGGACGACGTCTCGCACAACGCGCACCGGCTGGGCGTCACCGACCTGGTGGTGCCCAGCTTCCTGCTCGGCCCCTCCCCGCACCGGCCCGGCGCGGCGCCCTCCGCCGGGCTGCTGGGCTACCAGATCTCGCCCTGGGTCGAGGGCGTGCCGCTGCACACCTGGGCCCGTGCCCAGCGCGGCGGCCCGGCGGCGGTCGCCGAGGTGCTGGCCCGGCTCTGCCGGATCGTCGACGAGCTGCACCGCAAGCGCTGGGTGCACCGTGACATCTCCCCCGCCAACGTCCTGGTGGACGGCCAGGGCCAGGTCAAGCTGATCGACCTGACCTTCCTCGCCCCGCTCGACCACACCCTGACCGTCGCGGTGTTCACCCCCGGGCACGTCCCGCCGGAGGCCGAGCAGGTCGGCGGCTTCCCGACCGCCGCCAAGGACCTGTTCGCGGTCGGCACCCTCGCCCGCACCCTGCTGCTGCCCGACCACGGCCGGCTCGACCACCGGCTCGCCGCCGAGCAGGCCCGCGCCGAGCTGCTCGCGGCGGGCTACGCCGAGGAGTTGGCGCGCTGGGCGTGCGAGCCGTTGGCCCGCGAGCCGGAGCGCCGCCCCGCGCCGCTCGGCCCGTGGGTCGCGCGCGGTCGCGAACTGCTGCGCTCCCACCGGCCGGTGGCCCGCACCGCGGGCCTGGCCGTGCTGCCCGACCGGACCGGGCGCCCGCTGGTGGTCGCCGGCGGCTCCGAGGGCACCGCACTGGCCGGGCCCGGCCGTGTCGGCCACCACCTGCCCACCGGCCAGGGCCCGGAAGCCGTACGGGAGTTGACGGCCGGCTGGGCCGGACGTCAGGGCGAGCTGGTGGTCTGCGCCGAGGACCGCGGCAACACCCTCTGGGTCGGCACGTCGACCGGCTGGTGGGAGGCGGCGCGCGGGGTCAACGGACTGGCCGGGGCGGTCGGTCCGGGCGGGGAGATGACGGTCTGGACGGCCGTCGGCGGCGCGCTGCGCTCCTACCGCTGGGCACCCGGCCTCACCCTCACCGGCCAGGAGCTGTCCGGCTGCCCGGCCGACCGGGTGCTCGCGGCGCTGGAGGAACGGCCCGGCTGCTGGCTGGTCCTGGTCGAGCACCGCGGCCGGGTGCTGAGCTGGCGGCCCGGATCCGCCGAACCACCCGCCCCGCTCGGCCCGGACCACCCGGGCGGCCGGGACGGCTCCCTGCGCGCCGGAGCGCTGGCCCGCGCCTCCGCCGGGCCGCAGGCCGTCGCCCTGCGGCCGGACGGCTCGGTCCAGCTGCACACCCTCGACTCCGCCGGGCCGGGCACCGAGATCGGCGACGGCGAACCCTCCCTCGGCATCGCCATGGTGGGCCACCGCGGCGGCCCCACCATCGCCCTGGCCGGCGCCGGCGGCGTCCGGCTGCGACTGCCTGCCGCCGGCGCCGCCCGCCGCCCGCGCTGGTGGCGGCCGACGCTGCGCCCGGCCACCCGGGTCGCGCTGGCGATGGGCGACGACTGGCGGCTCTGCCTGGCCGCGGTGGTCGAGGGCGAGCTGCAGGTCTGGCAGGAGGACGCGGCGTACCGCTGGCAGGCGGTGGATCTGCCGGAGAGTCCTTGAGCACACGGCGCCGACGAGCATGGCGAGTTGACCGTCCATCAGTTCGGTCGGCGCGACAGGGCACGCCGGAGCCCCTGGAAACCCCGATCGGGGTTTCCAGGGGCTCCGGCCCAGCGGTGCCGAGTGCTCAGAAGTCCCTGAGTCGCGACAGAGGGACGCTCAGCGGGCAAGCCACCGGGCGGGTCAGCGGAAGCGGCGCAGCCGGAGGCTGTTGCCGACCACGAAGACCGAGGAGAAGGCCATGGCCGCCCCCGCGATCATCGGGTTGAGCATCCCGGCCGCGGCCAGCGGCAGGGCGGCGACGTTGTAGCCGAAGGCCCAGAACAGGTTGCCCTTGATGGTGCCGAGGGTACGGCGGGAGAGCCGGATGGCGTCCGCCGCGGCCAGCAGGTCCCCGCGGACCAGGGTCAGGTCGCCGGCCTCGATCGCGGCGTCGGTGCCGGTGCCCATCGCCAGGCCCAGATCGGCCTGGGCGAGCGCCGCGGCGTCGTTGACGCCGTCGCCGACCATCGCCACGACCTTGCCCTCGGCCTGCAGCCGCTTCACGGTGTCGACCTTGTCCTGCGGCATGACCTCGGCGATCACGTGCTCCGGCGCGATGCCGACCTCGGCCGCCACCGCCTCGGCGACCAGCCGGTTGTCACCGGTCAACAGGACCGGGGTCAGGCCCAGTTCGCGCAGCTTGCCGATCGCCTCGGCGCTGGTCGGCCTGACCGCGTCGGCGACCTCCAGGACGGCCCGGGCCGCGCCGTCCCAGCCGACCGCGATCACGGTGCGGCCGGCCGCCTCGGCGGCGCGCTTGGCCTCGGCCAGAGCCTCCGGCAGGTCCTGCGACCACGCGTTCAGCAGCGCCTCCCGGCCGGCCACCACCGCGTGGCCGTCCACCACGCCCTGGACGCCCAGGCCCGGGACGTTCTCGAAACCCTCGACGGCGGGCGGTTCGCCGGCCTTGGCGGCGGCGGTCGCGATCGCCCGGGCGATCGGGTGTTCGGAGGCGTGCTCCAGGGCTCCCGCCAGGCGCAGCACCTCGGCCTCGTCGACGCCGGCGGCGGTGTGCACGGCGAGCAGGGTCATCCGGCCGGTGGTGACGGTGCCGGTCTTGTCCAGCACGATGGTGTCGACCCTGCGGGTGGACTCCAGGACCTCCGGGCCCTTGATCAGGACGCCCAGCTGGGCGCCGCGACCGGTGCCGACCAGCAGCGCGGTCGGCGTTGCCAGGCCCAGGGCGCACGGGCAGGCGATGATCAGCACGGCGACGGCGGCGGTGAAGGCGGCGGTCCAGCCCTCGCCGGTGCCCAGCCAGTAGCCGAGGGTGGCCACCGCGAGCACGATCACGATCGGCACGAAGACCGCGGAGATCCGGTCCGCGAGGCGCTGCGCGGCGGCCTTGCCGTTCTGCGCCTCCTCGACCAGCCGGGCCATCCGGGACAGCTGGGTGTCCGCGCCGACCCGGGTCGCCTCGACCACCAGCCGGCCGCCCGCGTTGACGGTGGCACCGGTGACGGTGTCGCCGACCCCGACCTCGACCGGGACGGACTCGCCGGTCAGCATGGAGGCGTCCACCGCGGAGGCGCCGTCGACCACCAGGCCGTCGGTGGCGATCTTCTCGCCCGGCCGGACCACGAAGCGGTCGCCCACGGCGAGGTCGGCGATCGGGATGCGCACCTCGACTCCCGCCCGTCGCCCACCGCCGCCCTGGTCCGAGGGCGCTTCGCGCCCGCCCCCCGCGTTGCGCAGCACCGTCACGTCCTTGGCGCCCAGTTCCAGCAGCGCCCTGAGCGCGGCCCCGGCGGTCCGCTTGGAGCGGGCCTCGACGTAGCGGCCGGCCAGGATGAAGGCGGTGACGCCCGCCGCCGCCTCCAGGTAGATGTTGGACGCGCCCTCGCTGCGGGCGATGGTGAACTCGAAGCCGTGCCGCATGCCCGGCATCCCGGCGTCGCCGAAGAACAGCGCCCACAGCGACCACAGGAACGCGGCGCCGGTGCCGAGCGAGACCAGGGTGTCCATCGTCGCGGCGCCGTGCCGGGCGTTGGTGAACGCGGCCCGGTGGAAGGGCCAGGCGGCGTAGGTGACGACCGGGGCGGCCAGGGTCAGGGACAGCCACTGCCAGTTGTCGAACTGCAGGGCCGGCACCATCGCCATCGCGACCACGGGCACGGCGAGCACCAGCGCGGTGAACAGCCGGGCCCGCAGCGGGGCCAACTCGTCGGCAGGCGTGGCCTGGTCACCGGCCGGACGCTCGACGGCCGGGGGCTCGGGCAGCGCCGCGGTGTAGCCAATAGCCTCGACGGTGGCGATCAGGTCGGCGACCTCGACGCCGCCGCCGAAGGAGACCCTCGCCTTCTCGGTGGCGTAGTTGACGCCGGCGGTGACCCCGTCCATCCGGTTGAGCTTCTTCTCGATGCGGGCCGCGCACGAGGCGCACGTCATTCCGCCGATCGAGAGTTCCACCTCCGCGGAGGCGGGTGCCTGCGTAGTCATCGTCGCTCCTCGTGACAGTCGTCTTGCCGGTGGCGCCGGGAGGCCCTGCGGCCCGTGCGGTGTCATACCCGGGAGGGGTATCGAGCGGCGCCATGAGTCCCTTTATACCCCCCAGGGGTATCAACAGCAAGCCTCGAGCGATACCCCCGACAGGTATTTTCGCGACCGGTCGACCAACCTGATCAGATACCCCTACGAGGTATCCATCCTCGGAGGATCACCCGGCACCGCGCTGCTCGCCCGCACTCTTGACCGATCAGGTGCTCGGATGTCGGCCCGGGGAGGGACGTCACGGGACGGGCCTCAGTGGTGGCCGTGGCGTTCGGGCCCCTCGCCGGCGGGCTCCTCACCGGTGGGTCCGGCCGGGGAGCCGCCCATCATGCGCAGCATCGCCGCGCCGCCCGTGCGGAAGAAGCGGACGAGCAGGGCGGCGGCCAGGAGCAGGAAAACGATGTTGAGCCAGGTGGTGTAGTTCCACTCGACGCCCGACATCGGGATCTCCGCGTCGCGCTCGTCCGGGATCAGGCCGAGGGCACCGAAGAGGATCTCGACCACGTACCCGGCGAGGACCATCGCCACGTAGAAGGTGCCGAGCAGGAAGCGCGCCATCCGGGCGCCGTAGTACTTCCGGTAGATGTTGAGGATGGGCAGGATCAGCAGGTCCGCGAAGATGAACGCGACCACCCCGCCGAAGCTGATCCCGCCCTTCCACAGCACCACCGCGAGCGGCACGTTGCCGATCGAGCAGACGAAGGACGCGATCGCCACCAGCGGGCCGACCAGCGGGCCCCAGATCTTGCCGGCGAGGGGGTGGTCGGCGAAGAAGAAGGCCTGCCAGAAGGAGTCGGGCACCCAGGCGGCGATGGCGCCCGCGATCAGCAGGCCGAGGACGAGGTCGCGCAGGATCGCCGCCCACTCCATCACGAAGACGTGCGAGACGGACGTGAAGCCCCGGCCGGACAGCAGCCGGCGGGTGAAGGGGCCGTCGCCGCCCACCGACATGTCCATCGCCGCGTGCCCCTCCATCGAGCCCGCCCGGCCGTGCTCGGCCTGGTCGCGGGCCTCGCGCAGCAGCCGGCCGTGCAGCAGCCGCCGGAAGAGCACGGCGAGCAGCAGGATCATCACCGGCCCGCCGACGAACTCGGCCGCGGTGAACTGCCAGCCGAGCAACAGGGCCAGGATGATGCCGAGTTCGATGACCAGGTTGGTCGAGGCGATCTCGAAGGCCATCGCCGCGGTGAAGTTCGCGCCCTTGCGGAACAGTGAACGGGCCAGGGCGACGGCGGCGTACGAGCAGGACGAGGAGGCGGCGCCGAGGCCGGCGGCGACGGCGAGGGTCCGGGGGCGGTCGTCGCCGAGCAGCCGGACCACGGTGGCCTTGTGGACGACGGCCTGGACGACGGCGGAGAGCAGGAAGCCGAGGATCAGGGCCCAGGTGATCTCCCAGGTCATCGATCCGGCGATGGACAGCGCGTGCAGGATCGCGTGCATGGTGGTCCGCCTCCCGAGGTGCCGCGGGACTCCGATGAGCGCCGGTCACCATATACCCATATGGGGTATCCAAGAACCGAGGCGCGCCGCCACCCGGCGCCGGACGGTGGCACCTGCGCGGCCGCGGGTGCCCGCTCGTCAGGCGCGGCCGACGGTCAGGGGAAGGGCCGCGGGCTCCCCGACCGGTCGGTCGAGGCCGAGGTTGCGGTGGATCTCCAGCGCGGCGGTGGAGCGGTTCAGCGTGATGTAGTGCAGGCCGGGCGCGCCCTCGCGGAGCAGGCGCTCGGCCATCCGGGTGGCGTGGTCGACGCCGATGCGGTGGGCGGCCGCACGGTCGCCGCGGGCCGCCTCCAGGCGCAGCGCGAGGCCGGCCGGGAAGGACGCCCCACTGAGCTCGGCGAAGCGGCTGATCTGGCGGACGTCGGTGGCGGGCATGATCTCCGGGATGACCGGGGTCTCGCAACCCGCCGCGGCCAGCCGGTCCCGCAGCCGCAGGTAGTGCTCGACCTCGAAGAACATCTGGGTGACGGCGTAGTCGGCGCCCGCGCGGCACTTGGCGACGAAGTGCCGGATGTCGTCGTCCCAGTCCGTGGAGCGCGGGTGGCGCTCGGGGAAGGCCGCCACGCCGACGGTGAACGCGCCGCACTCCTTGACCAGCCGCACCAGCTCGACGGCGTGCCGCAGGCCCTGCGGGTGCGGCTCCCAGGGCCCGTTGGGGTTGCCGGGCGGGTCGCCGCGCAGGGCGAGCACGTCCCGGATCCCGACGTCCGCGTACCGCCGCAGCACGGCCTGGAGTTCGGCGGTGGAGTGGCCGACGGCGGTCAGGTGGGCCACCGGGCGCAGCGTGGTCTGCGCGGCGATCCGCTCGGTAGTCTCGATGGTGCGGTCGCGCGAGGAGCCGCCGGCGCCGTAGGTGACGGAGACGAAGGTCGGCGCGGTCGCCTCCACCCGCCGGATCGCGGCCCAAAGGGCCCGCTCGCCGGAGTCGTCCTTGGCGGGGAAGAACTCGAAGGAGTAGGTCCGTTCGCCGGCGGCGAGGGTCTCGCGCAGGCCGCGCGGACCGCGGCGGGTGGTCTGGTCCATGGGGTTCACGGGGCTCACCTCGGGTGGTCGGGTCGGTCGTCCGCCGGCACGCGGACGCACCCTCCCACCCTGCCCCGGAACCCGCAACAGGGCCGCCACAGGCCGGTATCGGCGGCTCCGGGCCGGTGGAACCGCCGCATCCCGCGCGGGACGCGCGAGCCTCTTGATACCCTAGGGGGGTATGGTATGTTCTCCGGCGAACCCGCTGACCGGGCCTTTCCCGGAAGGCGCCGGACATCCACGACAGGAGCACACCATGAGCGAGACCACCGTCACCGTCGAGTCGGTCGGCACCGAGGCCCCCTCCTGCTGCGGCTCGTGCGGCACCGGCGCCGAGGCCGGCACCGACACCGACACCACTGCGGCCTCCGCCGGCGAGTCCCCCCTGCTCGCGGCCTTCCAGGTCAAGGGCATGACCTGCGGCCACTGCGTCACCTCGGTCACCGCCGAGCTGACGAAGCTCGACGGCGTCACCGACGTCGCCGTGGACCTCACCTCCGGCACGGTCACCGTCACCGTCGACGGCACCCGGTCGCTCGCCGACGCCGACGTCGCCGCCGCGATCGAGGAGGCCGGCTACGACCTGGTCGGCCGCCTCGCCCACCCCTGAACCCGGAGGGCGCGGCAGCCCGGCCTGCCGCGCCCCACCCGAATTCCCCGGCCTCCGGTACAGGGTGGGGGTATCCTCGACACCCACCGGCCCTGCGCGCCGGCGACTCGGGGGAATCTGCCATGTCGTCGATCGCCTTCATCCGCCGCCTGGACGGCCTGGTCTACCGCTTCGAGCCGGACGGCACCTTCCACGGCAGGCCGTCGTTCAAGCGGACCGACCTGGACGTCTGGTGCCGCTGGCTGCCCGGGCGCGGCTGGTGCACCGTCGGCGCCGACGGGGTGCCCAACTCCGCGCCACTGCCGGGCGGAACGGCCGGGGAGCCGTTCCCGCCGCTCTGCCCCTGGCGCAGCTGGAAGGCCGGCAAGTCGTACCTCTACGACCTGCGCCGCGTCGCCCGGACCACCCCCGAAGAGCTCGACACCCTCCGGTCGTTCCGGTTCGCCGACCCGGCTCGGGGCATAGCATCGGGCACAACGGGAGAAGCGTCACAAGCCTCCAATTCCCCATGGAAATATGACAGTTAGTTTCTCGGACTCCCCTCCCGTCGACCAGCCGGCCCGCCCACCACGCTTGCCGCCGCCTCGCCGACCGTCGAAGGGACCCATGGACTCCGCCGCCGACACCCGGGCCGCCCTCCCCCCGCTCCACCGGCTCCCCGTCTCCCCCGCCCTTCCGCCCCGCCCGACCACCCTCCCCGACGGCACCCCCGCCTGGCTGGTCACCCGCTACCAGGACGTCCGGCAGGTCCTCGGCGACCCCCGGATCACCCGCGCCGACCTGCACGACGTCGGCACCGCCGGTGCCACCGCCGACGTGGCCGCCAACCCGGCCTCCCTGTTCAACCAGGACGGCCCCGCCCACCGGCGACTGCGCGGCACCGTCCAACGGGCCTTCGCCCCGCGCGCCATCGCCGGCTGGCAGCCCTGGGTCGCGGCCGCCGTCCAGCAGTCGGTGGACGCGCTGGTCGCCGCGGGGCCACCGGCCGACCTGGTCACCGCGTTCGCCCGGCCGGTGCCCTTCGCCGTCACCACCCGGCTGATGGGGCTCGACGGCGACGGGCCGGACAGCCTGGACGCGGACCGGCTGCAGCGCTGGACCCTCGCGCTGCTCGCCCAGGGCGGCGACCCCGCCGAGGGCGGGACCTCCGGAGGTGAGAGCGCGAGCGCCACCGCCGACCACGCCGACGCCCTCGCCGAATACGGCGCGTTCACCACGGAGTTGATCGAGCGCCGCCGCCGCGAGCCCGGCGACGACCTGGTCAGCCGACTCGTCCGGGCCGCCGACCACGACGGCGGCATCCCCGAGGAATCCTTCGTCCACCTCGTCGCCGGACTCACCGCCAGCGGCAACGAGAGCGTCGCCGGTGCCCTCGGCAACGCCCTCGTCTACCTCCTCGGCGAACGCGCCGCGCACTGGCCGCGCCTCGCCGACCCCGACACCGCCGAGCGCACCGCCGAACGCCTGCTCCACTACATCCCGCTCGGCGACGACGAGGCCACCATCCGCCGCGCCACCGCGGCGATCGAGCTCGGCGGCGCCACCATCCCGGCCGGTTCCGTCGTCGCGATCAGCCTCGGCAGCGCCAACCGCGACCCCGAGGTCTACTCCGAAGGCCTCGACGCCGACCTCGACCTCCCGCTCGCCGCCCCCACCCTCGCCTTCAGCGCCGGCCCCCACTACTGCATCGGCGCCTGGCGCGTCCGGCTCGAGATGCGCGAGTCCCTGCACCGCCTCGCCACCGCCCTCCCCGGCCTCCGCCTCACCATCCCGGTCGCCGACATCGCCTGGCAGCTCGGCGGCACCACCCGGAGCCCGGCCCGCATCCCGGTCGACTGGTGATCACGGGGCCGTGCCGCCGTCGCCGCACCCGACAGCGGCGACGACGACGGCACGGCGGTCGGCAGTCGGCAGACGGCAGACGGCAGTCGGCAGACGGCAGACGGCAGACGGCGGTCGGCAGACGGCAGACGGCGGTCGGCAGACGGCAGACGGCAGACGGCAGTCGGCAGTCGGCAGACGGCACGCCCCAGGGGGACGGTCACCCGAACAGCCCCTCCCCCAGCACCCCGCCCTCCCGCACCCCCGGCAGGACGTACACCACCGCCGACGCCGTGTGCTCCAGGAACGGGTTCAGCGCGTCCCGCGCGGCCAGCCGCTCCTGCACCCGGGTGAACAGCGCCGGGTCCCGCATGAAGGCGCAGAACAGCAGACCCCGGTCGCCCGGCCCGTCGTCATAGCTGTAGCCGCGCCGCAGCATCCGGGCGCCGCCGTCCAACCGGGGGCTGGAGAGCCGGATGTGGGCGGTGGCCGGGATGACGTACGAACCGTCGTGGTTCTTCGCGTAGATGTCCGGCTCGTCGTGCTCCGCCGCGCCGGTGAGCGGGGCGCCGTCGCCCTCCCGGCGTCCCATCGCCTGGTCCCGGCGGTCGGCGGGCAGGGCGGTGAAGCCGGCGGTGTCCATCCGGATCCGGCGGTAGACCAGGACCGTCCCGTGCTCGTGCGGTCCCGGCGGGCCCCAGACCCACTGCCGGGCGGCCTCCTCGTCCGGGTTCGCCGTGCCGTCCTTGAAGCCGAACAGGTTCCTCGGCGTGCTGCCCGCGGCCGTCCGGGGCAGGAAGCCGGACTGCGTCCACCGCACGGACGCGCCCGCCGCCCCGGCCGCCGCGCCGACCTGCTCGGCGACCACGGACAGCGGCCAGCGGTCCGCCGCGCACAGCTGGACCAGCAGGTCGCCGCCGCCCCGCGCCGGGTCGAGCCGGTCCCCCGAGAAGGCCGGCAGCTCCGCCAGGACCGGCGCCGGAACGTTCAGCCCCAGCCGGGCCGCGAGCCCCGGCCCGACCCCCACCAGGCCGCTGAGCCGGGCCGGTTCGCCACCCCGCAGCCGCGCGTCCGCCGACCTGCCGCCGACCGCCTCGGCGAGCACCCGGGTCAACTCCCCGAGCAGGCCGCGCAGCACGGTCCGGCCGTCCGAGGTCACGGCCGGCGCCAGGTCGAAGGCGATGAGCTGGGTGGCCGGCTGCTGCGGGGCCGTCACCCCGGCCTGCCGCTCGCCGTGGAAGGGGACGGGCGGCTCGGGCGGCGGCGCGGCCCGTCCGCCGTCGCCCCCGCGGGCCAGCGCCGTGGCCCCCACGCCGACCCCGGCACCGACCCCGGCGGCCAGCACCACGCCGCCCGCGAGCAGGGTCCTCCGGTCCATTCCGCCCGCGACAGTTCGTGGCCGGTCCTGCGCCTTTCCGGTTTCGGCATGCATGGGCCACATTGGAGACGATAGACACGCCTCATGCAACTCTTGATGGCACGTCAATTCGTTTCCACCACACTACGGGCACGGGGATCGGCGATCCGGAACGTCGTCCCCGCCCTGCTCACCGCCGCCATGCTCGTCATCTCCGGCTGTTCGTCCGGCGGTTCGCCCTCGTCCGACGCGAAACACCCGGACGGCACGGTCGTTCGAGTCCCACAGGACTTCCCGACCATCCAGCAGGCCGTGAACGTGGCCCGCGCGGGCGACACCGTGCTGGTCGACCCGGGCACCTACCGGGAGAGCGTCCGGATCGACAAGCCCCGGATCGTGCTGCGCGGCACCGACCGCAACACCGTGGTCCTCGACGGCGGCGTGCGCCTCGTCAACGGCGTCACCGTCACCGGCGCGGGCTCCGTGGTCGAGAACCTCACCGTCCACGGCTACCTGGCCAACGGCGTCCTGTTCACCGGCGTCACCGACGAGAAGCTGCAGCAGCACGGCGCCGGCGGCTCCGCATACGACCCCCTGGACACCGCCCGCTTCCCCGTCGTCCAGGGCTTCCGCGCGACCAGCGTGACCGCCTACGACAACGGCCTGTACGGCATCTACGCCTTCGACGCGCGCGGCGGCGTCATCGAGGACTCGTACGCCTCCGGGCAGGCGGACTCCGGCATCTACGTCGGCCAGTGCAAGCCCTGCGACACCCTGGTGCGCGGCAACATCGTCGAACGCAACGCCGTGGGCATCGAACTCACCAACGCCTCCGACGGGTTGACGATCGTCGGCAACCGCGTGACCGGCAACCGGGTCGGCGTCACCGTCAACTCCAACGACCTGGAGGCCCTCGCTCCGCAACACGGCGCCGTGATCGTGGGCAACGCCGTCACCGACAACAACGCCGCCGACACCCCCGAACAGGCCGACGGCGGCTACGGCATCGGGATCGGCATCGGCGGCGGCACGGCCAACCAGGTGCAGCGCAACCTCGTCCGGGGCAACCGCGCCGTCGGCATCGTCATCACCGACCCGCCCGGCCACCCGGCGAGCGGCAACCGCGTCGAGGGCAACCGCGTCACCGGCAACGGCACCGATCTCGCCATGGCCTCCGTCGACCCGGACAACTGCTTCAGCGGCAACCAGCCCGCCGTCCAGAGCCCGGAGAACCTGGAGACCGCGGCCGGCTGCGGCACCCGGGGCCGGGGCCCGGTGCCCGCCGGCCGCACCACGCCGGTCCAGGCGCCGCCCGGCATCCCCTTCAGCCAGGTCCCGGCGCCGCCCGCCCAGCCGTCCCTGCCCGACCCGACCGCCCCCGCCCGCCCGGCCACCGACCTCCCGGGCCCGGTCGACCCCGCCGCCTACCCGCTCCCGGAGTCCCCCGACGCCGTGCCGAAGCGCTGACGACCGCCGCCGCCGTCCCCGAACACTGACAACCACCGCTGCCGTCCTCACCACTGACGGCCGCCCCCTCCGAGCGCACAGGACGGGCGGGCCCGCGACCTCCCGGACGTCTCCGGGCCCGCCCGGTTCGTATCGCTTCGCGCCGCCGCCGAAGGCCACCCGACGCCGCGGATCGACCACGCCCGTCCAAGGCCGCCTCCGGGGCCCGCCGACCGGAAACGCCGTCAAGAGTTCGCAAACCCGCAAGACAGTCCGGACACCCCGGGAGGACCCCGACTTCCGTGCTGTCACGCCCAGTTCGGGATACCCCGGACAGTTCGGAATCCGCTCGAACGTTCCCACGCCGTTCCTCCGCGGACATGACATACTGCCTCGGTGACCGCAGCAGACCTGGCCGAGAAGCCACCCGGAAGCCGTCCGCAGCTGGGCCGGAAATTCACCTTGCTGTGGTCCGCTTCGGCGATCTCCTCGGTCGGCGACGGCATGCGGGACTCGGCCCTGCCACTGCTCGCGGTGGCGGTCTCGGACTCGCCCAGCGCGGTCTCGGTGGTCTCGGTCGCCGCGTCGCTGCCCTTCCTGGTCATGTCGCTGTACGGCGGCGTGCTCGCCGACCGGGCCGACCGGCGCCGGCTGATGTGGACCATCGACGCGCTGCGGGCCGCCGTCGTGCTGGGCTTCGCCTGCTGGGTCTTCCTGGCCGGCCCGCCACTGCTCGCGCTCGCCGCACTGGCCTTCCTGCTCGGCTGCGGCGAGACGGTCTTCTCCAACGCCGCCACCTCGGCCGTCCCGGAGCTGGTCCGCCCCGACCAACTCGACGCCGCCAACGGCCGGATGCAGGCCAACATGCTCGTCGGCGGGAACCTGATCGGCCCGCTGCTCGGTTCGGCCCTGTTCGCCGTGGCCGCCGCCGCCCCCTTCACGGTGGACGGCGTCTCCTTCGCGCTCGCCGCCCTCCTGGTCGCCGCGACCGGCCGCTCCACCACGGCCCGCGCCCAGGCCGGCCGCCCGGTGCTCACCGAGATCCGCGAGGGCGTCACCTGGCTGTTCCGCCACCGCGAGGTGCGGATGCTCGCCGTGCTCTCCACCCTCGGCGCGCTGGCCTGCTTCATGGGCACCACCATGATGGTCCTGATGGTCACCAGGGTCGTGCACGCCCCCGCCGCCTCCTACGGCATCGTCCTGGCCGCCGGCGCGATCGGCGGCACCGCCGCGAGCACCCTGGCCGGTCGGCTCAGCCGACTGCTCGGCCGCGGCACCCGGATCGCCCTCGCCTTCCTGCTGATGGGCGTCTCGCTGATCCTGATGGCGTTCAGCACCTCGGTGGTCGAGATCGCCGCCCTGTACGGCGTGATCGGCTTCGGCATCGTGACCTGGAACATCCAGGCGATCTCGCTGCGCCAGCAGGCCGTGCCGAAGGAACTGCTCGGCCGGGTCAACAGCTGTTACCTGCTGCTGAGCCGACTCGGCATCATGACCGGCGCCGCCCTGAGCGGCTGGATCGCCTCCGTCACCGGCATCCGGATCCCGCTCGTCGTGGGCGGCGTCCTGCTGCTCGTCCTGCTGGTCGCCGTGCTGTTCCTGCTCCCGCGGATGACCGCGATGGAGCAGGCCCCGGCCCGGGACCACGAACCGGCCGCCGCCCCGGACGCCGCTACTGCCGCCTCCGCCGAAACCGAGTAACCGAAGCGGCGACCCCGGCACCAAGCCGGCCCTCCGGACCCGAGCCGACGGCTCAGCTCCCGCCCTGCGCCCGGGCCCTGACCCAGGCCGCCTCGCGCAGCAGCCGCAGCCCGTTGAGGCCGACGATGACCGTCGAGCCCTCGTGACCGAGCACCCCGAGCGGCAGCGGCAGGGCGGCCACCAAGTCCCAGACCACCAGGACCGAGATGAACACCGAGGCGATCACCAGGTTCTGCACGACGAGGGACCGCGCCCGTCGGGAGAGCGCCACCACGGCCGGGACGGTGGCGAGTTCGTCGCGGACCACGACCGCGTCGGCGGTTTCCAGGGCCAGGTCGGAGCCGGCCCGCCCCATCGCGACGCCGGTGTGCGCGGCGGCCAGCGCGGGCGCGTCGTTGACACCGTCGCCGACCACCAGCACCTTCCGTCCGGCGGCCTCCTGCTCCCGCACGGCGGCGACCTTCTCCCTCGGCAGCAGCCCGGCGCGGACCTCGGCGATGCCGACCTCGGCGGCCACCCGGGCGGCGGCGCGCGGGTTGTCCCCGGTGAGCAGCACCGGCGCGCGGCCGGTGAGCCGGGTCAGGGCGGCGACGGTGGCGGCGGCGTCCGGGCGCAGCCGGTCGGCGAGGCCGAGCACGCCGACCGGGACGCCGTCCACCTCGACCAGGGCGGCGGTGCGCCCGGCCTGCTCCAGTGCGGCGGCCAGTTCGGCCGCTTCGGTCGAGGCGGCGTCCGTCCGGCCGTTGACCAGCCGCGCGGGCGCGCCGACCGCGACCACCCGGCCGCCGACGGTGGCGGTGACGCCGGCCCCGGGTACGGAGGCGAAGTCCTCGGCGGCGGCCGGGGTGAGCCCCCGGGCGCGGGCGGCGTCCACGACGGCGCGGCCGAGCGGGTGTTCGCTGGCGTGCTCGGCGGCGGCCGCGAGCGCGAGCAGCCCGTCGGCTGAGAGGCCCGAGCCGCTCAACGGGTGGATCTCGCTGACCCGGGGCGTCCCCTCGGTCAGCGTGCCGGTCTTGTCCAGGGCGACGGCGTCCGCCTGTCCGAGGCGCTCCATCACCACGGCGGACTTCACCAGCACGCCGTGCCGTCCGGCGTTGGCGATCGCGGAGAGCAGCGGCGGCATGGTGGCCAGGACGACGGCGCACGGCGAGGCGACGATCATGAAGGTCATCGCCCGCAGCAGCGAGCCGGTGAAGGCCGCGCCGAGGGCGAGCGGCACGGCGAAGACGGCGAGGGTCGCGGCCACCATGCCGATCGAGTAGCGCTGTTCGACCTTCTCGATGAACAGCTGGGTCGGCGCCTTGGTCTCGGAGGCCTCCTCGACCATCACGACGATCCGGGCGATCACCGAGTCCGAGGCGTCCCGGTCCACCGTGACGCGCAGCGCGCCGGTCCCGTTGAGGGTGCCGGCGAACACCTCGTCGCCGGTCTCCTTGGCCACGGGCAGCGGCTCACCGGTGATGGTGGCCTGGTCGACCTCGCTGACGCCGTCCAGCACCCGCCCGTCGGCGCCGATCCGCTCCCCCGGCCGGACCAGCACGGTGTCGCCGACGGCCAGTTCCCCGGTCGGCACGGTCTCCTCCCGGCCGTCGGGCAGCAGCCGGGTCGCGGTGGCCGGGGCGAGGTCGAGCAGCCCGCGCACCGAGTCGGCGGTCCGGGCGGTGGCGAGCGCCTCCAGGGCGCCGGAGGTGGCGAAGATGACGATCAGCAGCGCGCCGTCCATGACCTGCCCGACGGCGGCGGCGCCGAGCGCGGCGACGATCATCAGCAGGTCGACGTCGAGGGTCTTCTCGCGCAGCGCCCCCAGCCCCGCCCAGGCGGGCTCCCAGCCGCCGGTGGCGTACGCCAGCGCGTACAGCGGGCCCCAGGCCCAGGCGGGGGCGCCGGTCAGCTGGAGCGGCAGCGCGATCAGGAACAGCACCGTCGCGGCGGCGGCCCAGCGGGCCTCGGGCAGCGCGAGCACCCGGGTGCGCCGCCGGGGCGCGGTGTCCGGACGCGGGGCGGCCGGGGGCGCGGGGCGCTCGGTCAGGGTGGAGGAGGACATGGCGGCGAGGACCTTCGGCGACAGGACGGGAACGGGGACGGGCAGCACCAACAACCCATCCACCATACATGAACATATGAACGCTCCTTCATGCATGAGTTGTACTATTGCCGCATGGGTCATGGAGCCGCCCCCGCCACCGCCGTCCCGCACACGCGCCTGGACGCCGTCAGCGCTGCCCGGGTGGCCACCACCCTCCAGGCCCTGGCCACCCCCTCCCGCCTGCTGATCCTGTCCCGCCTCCGCGAAGGCCCCTGCGCCGCCACCGAACTCGCCACCGAGGTCGGCCTCGAACAGTCCGCCTGTTCGCATCAGTTGCGACTGCTCCGCAACCTCGGCCTGGTGGTCGGACAGCGCCAGGGCCGCTCGGTCGTCTACGCGCTCTACGACAACCACGTCGCCGCGCTCCTCGACCAGGCCGTCTACCACATCGAGCACCTGCGCCTCGGGCTCAGCGACGCGCCGGACCTCGCGGAGTAGCACCCCAGGCCCGCCTCACTGCCACGGCCGCGCACCGGACACCGGGCCGCCGCCGCGGACCCCGCCGGCGCGCCGTCACTCCGTCTCGAACCGCACGAGGTGGGCGACCTCGCGCCCCTGCGCGTCCAGGCAGGGGTGGATGCCGCCACCCTCACCGTTGTCCAGCAGCGCGATGACGGTCGCGCCGGTCCCTTCGTCCGCCAGGACGTGCCATCCGGCCCCGAACGCGCCGGGGTCGGACTCCTCGGCCGGCCGCAGGGCGTCGGGCCGGTACCGTCCGCAGGCGTCTCGAAGACCGGCAGGAGACCGCGGTCCCGGCCGAGCGCCGCACGACGCCGGATCTCCCGCCCGGCCAGCCGCATCAGCCCGCCCACCAGGGCATCGTCACCGTCCTGCGAACCGCTCGGGCAGACCACGCCACAGTGCGTCAGCACACCGACGCCCGAGTACTCGCCGAGCGCCACCGGCGGTGCTTCGCCGAACCACAGCAACGGCCCGAGCGCCATCGGCGCCGTGTCCGGAACCGCGTCCATCACCGCGCACACGCGGTGCCCACCCGGAGGCACCTCCAGGCAGTCCGCCTCACCCGAGGTGGGATCGCAGACGCTCGCGACGCCCGAGGGCACCGCCAGCCGACCCAGGTGGTGAATCCTCCAGGGATCCCGTCGCTCACCCGACGGCCGCTCACCCGTCAGGTGCTCACCCGCCAGGTGATCGAACAAGGCCTCGACGAACTGCATCCGCGTCTCCCCCTCTCCACCGGGGCGCCATTCCCCACCGGACCACCAGACCACCGGACCACCGGACCACCGGACCACCGGACCGCCGGCAGAACGCCCCGCTCCAGGCCGCCAGCCTCGCAGCAGCCGCCGACAACGGGGCGCCCCCGGGGGCGCCCGTGCGGGACGTGTGCCCGCTACGGCAGCTGGACCGAGGGGAAGGTGCCCGCCGGGGTGCCGTCGAGGGCGCCGTCCATGGCGTCGCGCCAGATCGGGCCGGCCAGGGTGCCGCCGAAAGCCTGGTCGATCACCTTGCCGCCGATCCGCTGGCCGTCCAGCGGCTTCGGGTTGTCGGTGTCGCTGACGACCGTGGCGCCGGCCATCTCGGGGGTGTAGCCGACGAACCAGACCTGCCGGCTCTCGTTGGTGGTGCCGGTCTTGCCCGCGCTGTCCCGGCCGGTGAGGCCGGCCATCTTGCCGGTGCCGTCGTCCACCACGCCCTTGAGCATCGCGGTGACGGTGTCCGCCGTGTCCGTGGACATCACGGCGGAGCAGTTCGCCTGCGGCACCGCCACCTGCTTGCCGTCCGGGCCGGTCACCGAGGTGATGGCGGTCGGCGCGCAGTAGGTGCCGTGGGCCGCGAAGGCCGCGTAGACGCCCGCCATCGTCAGCGGGGTCAGGTCGTTGCTGCCGAGCGTCATCGACGGCACCACCTGGAGCTTCTCGCCGCCCGCCTGCTGCGTGATGCCGAGCTTGTTGGTCATCTGGGCGACGTTGCAGAGCCCGGTGTCGGCCTCCAGCTTCGCGAAGTAGGTGTTGACCGACTGCGCCATCGCCGTCTTCATGTCGAACTGGCCGGTCAGCGTCGTGCTGTCGTTGTGCACCTGCCCGGCCGACGGGAACTTCCCGCCCGCGCAGTCCTTCATCGCCGGCCACGGGATGCTGTAGTCGGTGGTGTAGCTCTGGCTCGGCGTGAGCCCGCTCTCCAGGGCCGCCGCCGCGACGATCGGCTTGAACGTCGAGCCGGTCGGGAAGCCCAGGCCGCCGCCCATGGCCTTGGGGACGTTGTAGTCGATCTGCGTCTGGTGCTGCTTGGAGTCGACCCCGTACGGACGGCTCTGGCCCATCGCGAGGATCTTGCCGGTGCCCGGCTCGACGATGCTCATCGCGGTCGCCGCCTGATCGCCGGCGTTCACGTGGTCGGTCACCGAGGAGTAGAGCGCCGCCTGCGCCTTGGGGTCGAGCGTGGTGCGGATCTGCAGCCCGCCGCGCTTCCACACCGCCTGCCGCTCGGCCGCCGTCTTCCCGAAGGCCGGGTCGGTGAGCACCACTTGGCGCACGTAGTCGCAGAAGAAGCCCTCACCCTGCTTGGCCAGGATGCAACCCTGCTGCGGCGCCTGGACGTCGAGCCCCAGTGGGGTCGCGATCGCCTGCTGGGCCTGCTCCTTGGTGATGTGCCCGTACTCGGCCATCTTGCGCAGCACGGTGTCCCGCCGCTCCTTGGCCGCGGTCGGGTTGACCGTCGGGTCGTAGCCGCTCGGCGACTGCACCAGACCGGCCAGCATCGCGGCCTGCGGCAGGGTGAGGTCCTTGGCGTGCACACCGAAGTAGCGGTGCGCGGCCGCCTCGATGCCGTAGGCCTTCTCCCCGAAGAAGGTGATGTTCAGGTAGTTGGTGAGGATCTGGTCCTTGCCCAGGGTCTCCTCGACCTTGATCGCGTACTTCAGCTCCTGGATCTTGCGGCCGATCGTCTGCCGCTGCGCCTCCGCGACCTTCTGCGGGTCGTCGCCCGCCTCGTCGACGAAGACGTTCTTCACGTACTGCTGGGTCAGCGTGGACGCGCCCTGCGCGGTGGTGCCCGAGGACGCGTTCTTGTCGACGGCGCGCAGCACCCCCTTGAGGTCGATCGCGCCGTGCTCGTAGAAGCGGTTGTCCTCCACGTCCACCAACGCGGTCTTCACCAGCGGGGATATCTGGTCCCCCGGCACCACGGTGCGGTCGCGGTCGTACACGGTGGCGATCGTGCCGCCCTGCGCGTCGAGGATCGTCGAGGCCTGCGACAGCGCCGGCGTCTTGAAGTCGTCCGGCAGGTTCTGGAAGTCGTCCGCCGCCGACCGGGCCCCCAACCCGACCGCCGCCACCGCCGGCAGCGCGATCCCCGCCGCCACGGCACCGGCGACCACACTGATCCCGATCAACCGCACCCCGTGCCCGAACTTCCGCATACCCGCCCCCGACGCCTGCTCTGCCATGCGCCGGACCATACGTGCACGTCATGAGGATCGCCTGAGGGATCCGGCCCCCGCCTGTCACAGCTCTGCGACAACAGGCCCCCAGCCGCGAGCCCCGCACCACCCGACCCCCTCAGCGCTCCCGCCCCCGGGCTTTCAGCGGGACGGCGGGGAGCTCCGGGGCCGGCAGGCGGTCGCCGGCGTAGCCGTGGACCTCGCCGAAGCGGTCGCCGGTCATCCAGTCGGTGCGGGCCCGGGCGATGTCCTCGGTGGAGCGGCCGATGAAGTTCCACCACATGACGATCTCCTCGTCGAAGGGTTCGCCGCCGAGGAGGAGGACGGCGGCGTCGGTGCGGGCGTGGAGGGGGAGGTGCGGGCGGCCGCAGCCGAGGTAGAGCATGGAGCCCGGTTCGACGGGGACGCCGTCGACGTCGACGCGGCCGGACATGGCGAGGACGGCGTACTCGAAGTCGGGGAGGAGGGGGAGCCGGAGGTCCGCGCCCTCGGTGAGGGCGAGGTCGGCGCCGACGAGGGGGGTGTGGGTGGTGCCGGGTGAGGTGGCGGTGTCGAGGGTGCCGAGGATGACGGTGCCGCGCAGGCCGGGGGCGGTGACGACGGGCAGGTCGGGGTGGTGTTCGAAGGTGGGCGCGGCGTTCCGGTGGGCGTCCGGGAGGGCGACCCAGAGCTGGGCTCCGTGCAGGTAGCGGGCGTGCGGGCGCGGGGACTCCTCGGAGTGGGAGATCGCCCGGCCGGAGGTCATCAGGCCCAGTTCGTACGGCCGGACGGTCTGCAGGCTGCCGAGGCTGTCGCGGTGCAGCACCTCGCCCTGGTGGAGCCAGCTGACCGTCTGCAGGCCCATGTGCGGGTGCGGCGGGACCTGCATGCCGGGCTCGTCGGCGATGTCGTCGGGGCCGTAGTGGTCGACGAAGCACCACGCACCGACCATCCGGCGGCCGAGGTTGGGGAGCAGGCGGCGGACCACCGTGCTTCCACCGAGGGGAACTTGACGTGGCGTCAGCAGATCCTTGACCGGTCCGGAGCTGGCCTCGCGGCCGCAGGCGGTCGGGGCGGGCTTGAGGTCGAGGTTGCTCATCGCGGTTGCACCACCGTACGAGGAGGGCCGGGCGGAGAGGGGTCCGTCGTCACCGATCATTCATCACGGTCCGACGTTCCTCCACCCGCGCCCGGCCATCCGGCGTCCGGCCGTGAGCGGTCGGCGGAGTCGGCGATCAGTGGTCAGCGGCTGCCACGGCCACCGCCGCCCGGCCTCAGTGCCGGCAGGACCACCAGGCGTCCGCCGAGGTCCGGTCGGCGAGGTCCCGCAGGTTGCGCACCGCCTCCGCCGGATCCTCCGCCCCGTACACCGCGGAGCCGGCCACGAACACGTCCGCGCCCGCCTCGGCGCAGCGCTCGATGGTGCTCGCGGCGACGCCGCCGTCCACCTGCAGCCACAGCTCCAGGTCGTGCTTGGCGATCAGCTCCCGGGTGCGGCGGATCTTCGGCAGCATGATGTCCAGGAACGCCTGGCCGCCGAAGCCGGGCTCGACGGTCATGATGAGCACCATGTCGAGCTCGGGCAGCAGGTCCTCGTACGGCTCGATCGGCGTGCCCGGCTTGAGCGCCATCGACGCCCGGGCGCCCTTGGCGCGGATCTCGCGGGCGAGCCGGACGGGCGCGGCGGCGGCCTCGACGTGGAAGGTGACGGAGCCCGCGCCGGCCTCGACGTACTGGGGGGCCCAGCGGTCCGGGTCCTCGATCATCAGGTGGAGGTCGAGCGGGATGTCGGTGGCACGGGCGAGCGACTCGACCACCGGGACGCCCAGGGTCAGGTTGGGCACGAAGTGGTTGTCCATGACGTCCACGTGCAGCCAGTCGGAACCCCGGACGGCCTCGGCCTCGTCGGCGAGCCGGGCGAAGTCCGCGGACAGGATGCTGGGGTTGATCTGAGCCATGAACGACTACCTTCGCATGAGGGCTGGGCGGCACCCCGGGAACGGGCGCCGCGCCCATCATCTCGTGCCGTGCGACCGCCGACCGAACCCGAGACGCCCGCGTGACCGTCATCACACCCCGTCCGGGGTTACCGGGGCCGTCGCCGTGGTCATCAGCTCTCGAAGCGGTCCACGCACCCGCCGGAGCGGTCCCAGCCACGGGTCGCCACGGCGCCCGCCGGGCCGTCCCGACCGCCCGAGCTCCCGCTCCCACCGGGAGTTCCGTCCGAGGAAGGTCTCCCGATGGCCGATCTCGTCCACCCCGCCCGTGCGCTGTGGTGGCTCTTCGAGCCGGTGCACGCCGTCACCTACTTCCTGCCCGAGGGCCGCGCCGCCTTCGAGGAGGCCGGGCTGCACGGCCGGCTGCACGGCTACTTCGCGAACCGCTCGGCCCCGCTCGGCGCGGTGGACGCGGCGCCGGTGGTCGCCGCGTTCTTCAGCTTCTCCCCGGCGATGGTCGAGCGCGCGCTGCCCGAGGTGTGGTCGCACGCGAGCCCGGAGGAGGCGCTGGCCGCCCGGCTGAAGGGCTCGGCGGCGACGCTGGCCCGGCTGCTGGAGCACGTGGACCGGGCGCAGGTCGAGCTGGTCGCTGAGACCCTGGAGCAGGCCGCGTCCCGGCTGGACTGCGCGGGCCGGGTGCTGGCCGCCGCGAACGCCGGGCTGCCCCGGCCGAGCGGTGTGTACGAGCGGCTCTGGCAGGCCGCCACCGTGATGCGTGAGCACCGCGGGGACGGCCACGTGGCCGCGCTGGTGGCGGCCGGGCTGGACGGCTGCGAGGCGCTGGTGGTCCGCTGCGCGATGGACATGCGGCGCGAGGCGCTGCAGCCGCTGCGCGGGTGGACGGACGCCGAGTGGGAGGCGGCCGCGGAGCGCCTGGTCGAGCGCGGCTGGCTGACCACCGGGGGCGCGATCACCGAGCTCGGCCGGATCCGCCACCAGGCTCTGGAGGCCGCCACGGACCTGGCCGCCACCCGGGTGTGGGAGGACTATCCGCGGGCCGAACTCGACCGGCTGGCAGCGGCGTTGAAGCCGATCTCGGCGCTGTGTCGCAGCGAGCTGCCGATCAACCCGGTGGGGCTGCCGGACCATCGGTAGCAGCGGCACCGCGGCTCGCGGTACTCTGCGCCACGCGCCACGCGCGCTACGGCCTGCGGCGCTCGGGCGGACCGAGCACCACGCCCCGCCCCGCGTAGAACGCCCCGAACGACCGCCACGGCACGCGCGCGAAGGCCTGCGACTCCCCCGGGAAACCGGACGGGTTGTGGATCAGCAGCGCCGTGTCCGTGGCGCCCACCGCCAGCACCAGGTGACCGCCGCGCCGCACCGGCTCCGGCCCGCCCGGCTCCCGGATCGACGGGTGCACCGACACCATCACCAGCCGCCCGCCGACGACCTCCGCCGACACTTCCTCGGGCGTCAACTCCCTTGCCTGCGCCGCCAGTCCCCACCGCCGCCGGACGTACTCGGCGAACGGCGCGTGGATCAGCCCGCGCAGGCTCTCACCGTCCCGCACGTACGCACCGGCCGCCACGCACTCGCCCGCGAGCGCCATCGCCGTCGGCGTCACGCCCCACCAGTGCTCCAGCGCCATCCGCAGGCAGGCCACCCCGCAGAGCCGCCACGACCACCACGCGTACTCCTCCGGCCCTGCCGCCCCGGACTGCCCCCAGCGCGGGTCGGCGTCCGCGCCCAACCGCCCGTCGACGATCTCCCGCACCAGCTCCGGGGACTCCCACTGCGCCCGGTACGGCACCTCGTGCACCACCCGCGCCGGCCGCGCGGCGCTGCCCTGATCCACCATCCCCCGACGCTCTCACGCCGGGCGGCCGGCCCACTCACGACACTCCCTGAGTACCCGCACTCAGGCGGCCCACCTGCGGCTTTCCGTAGCGTGATCCGGCCGACGGCCCGGCCGACGGGACCCGCCCCACCTCCGGAGGCCTCCCCCACCGTCGGCTACGCGCCGGCCGCACCGTCCCTGACCGCACCGTCCCTGACGGCAGCGTCCCCGACCCGCTTCCCGGCGCCGCTGGAGTCCCCCGCCCCGCCGGTCCCGCTCGACCGGTGGGCCAGCCGCTGCGCCGCGTGGCGTCCGCGCTCCTCTACCGGGAGCACACCGGTGGCACCGGCCAGGCCGAACGGCGGCATGTCGAAGTAGATCGACTCGTAGCCACCCTCCGGCACGATGTACGTCTCGTGCCAGAGCCCGACGTGCCCGCGGGCCTTGCCTTCCCGCAGCTTGCGGTTGGCGATGCCCCACACGGTGTGGTGGAAGCCGTCCGGCGCGCTCGCGTAGCCGTACAGCTTCTCCTTCGACTCCCAGTACTGGACGACGTAGTAGGTGCGCGGCGAGGCGGTGAGCAGGATCCGCCCGAGCAGGCCACGCCCGGAACCGCCTTCGGAGCCGCGTCCGGGACCACGTCCGGAACCGCGGCGCAGCTCGTACAGCATCCGGAACATCGCGAACATCACCGGGCCCCAGTGGTGCACGGCCCAGAACCGGTTGATCCGCATGCCGATGAGCAGGACCACGGTGTCGCCGCTGGCGGCGGCGGTGGTGTAGCCCGGCAGCGGCTTGGCGAACATCGAGCGGACGAACGTGCTTCCCGTCGCACCGGTGGAACCCGTGGAACCCGTGGAACCCGTCGTCATCGTGGCCTCCCCGCGCCTGACCGCGGGTACCACCGCACCGGCACCCGCCTCCCATGTAAGCGGTGATTACATCAGCGCGCGATGACCCGGTCAAGGCTCGTCACAACCACAATTCGACTACCGCACAGGCTGGTTGGCGATCCCCTGACCGAAGGTGTCGAGCACCTGTGCGGCCACCTGCTCCGCCTTCTCGGCCGGCAGGTACCCGTCCACGATCATCTGCGCCAGCCCGTACACCAACGCCTGCCCGGCCAACCCGACCAGCGCCGGATCCCCGGGGCGCAGCCGGCCCGCCTCCTGGTCCGCGACGATCAGATCCGTGAACGCCCGGTCGATCCCGTCCAGTCGGTCCCGCAGCTCGGGCTCCCGCGAGGCCGCGAACACCCGCGAGCGCACCAGCTCGAACCGCCGCGGATGACGCACCGCGTACCGGACGAACCCCAGGCCGATCGCCCGCATCACCGACCCACCGTCCGGTCCGGCATCCGGCCCGGCGGCCGCGACCTGCGCCTCCTGCCACCGCACGAAGTCCGCCAGCACCCGGTCCGCCAACGCGGTCAACAGCGCCTGCCGATCGGCGAAGTGCCGGAACGGCGCGCCCGCCGACACCCCCGCCCGCCGCGCCACCTCCCGGACACTCACCTTCTCCTGCCCCTGCTCGTCCAACACCTCGAACGCCGCCGCCACCAACGCCTCCGGCAACGCCCCGTGGTGGTACGCCTCCCGACCCCTCGTCTCCCTCATGCCTGCCTTGCTACCACAGCCGGCCGGCACCCTCCCCCGTCGTCCGGCACCGACGCCGATGGCCGATGCCGGACGACGGGGGCCGGGCGGGCTACCAGGCGTAGTCCTCCGGGGCGGGCTGGTGGCCCGGGAAGAGTTCGTCGAGGCGGTCGAGGGTCTTCTGGTCGAGCCGGAGGTCGAGGGCGGCGAGGGCGGCGTCGAGGTGGGCCGGGGTGCGGGGGCCGATGATCGGGGCGGTGACGGCGGGGCGGGAGAGCAGCCAGGCGAGGGCGAGGTCCGCGGGATCGGTGCCGAGTTCGTCGGCGAAGTCCTCGTAGGCCTGGATGCGGTCGCGGTGCTTGTCGAGGAGTTCGCTCGCGTAGCCCAGGGCGCTGCGGCCGCGGGTGCCCTCGCGCTCCTTGCGCAGGACGCCGCCGAGCAGGCCGCTGCGCAGCGGGGACCACGGGAGGAGCCCGAGGCCGTAGTGCTGGAGGGCGGGGACGACCTCCAGTTCGATCGCGCGGTCGAGCAGGTTGTAGAGGGACTGCTCGCTGACCAGGCCGAGGAAGTGGCGGGAGCGGGCGGCCTCCTGGGCCTGGGCGATGTGCCAGCCGGCGAAGTTGCTGGAGCCCACGTAGACGATCTTGCCCTGGGCGACCAGGACCTCCATCGCCTGCCAGATCTCCTCCCAGGGCGTGGCCCGGTCGATGTGGTGCATCTGGTAGAGGTCGATGTGGTCGGTCCGCAGTCGGCGCAGGCTGGCCTCGACCGCCCTGCGGATGGCGAGCGCGGAGAGCTTGCCGTCGTTGGGCCAGTCGCTCATGTCGGCGTAGGCCTTGGTGGCGAGCACGGTGCGCTCGCGGCGGCCGCCGCCCTGGGCGAACCAGCGGCCGATGATCTCCTCGGTGCGGCCCTTGAGGTTGCCCTCGCTGTCGCGGCCGTAGGAGTTGGCGGTGTCGAAGAAGTTGATGCCGCGTTCGTGGGCGGTGTCCATGAGGCGGTGGGCCTCGGCCTCTTCGGTGTGCGGGCCGAAGTTCATGGTGCCGAGGCAGAGGCGGGAGACGGTCAGGCCGGTGCGGCCGAGGTGGGTGTACTCCATGGCGCCCCACCCAAGACCACACCGGCCCTGCTGTCCAGCACATTCGGCGGGCGTGGCGGAGCCCCCTGGCCAGCGTCCGTGCGTGGCGAACTTCCTTACGGCGAGCGGCATGCAGAGCGCCAACAGCCCGGCACTCCAGAGCGGCGCGACGAGCGTGGCGTGTTGCATCGGCCAGGCGGATCCGGGTGCCGAGGGGTTGCCGAAGAGCTCTCGGCAGGCCTGGACGACGGCACTGATCGGGTTCCAGTCGGCGACGAAGCGCAGCCAGCCGGGCATGCCGAGGGTCGGCACGTAGGCGTTGGTCACCATCGCCACCGGGAAGACCACGACGGAGAGTTGACCGGCCGCCTCCTCCTTGCCGACGGCCAGGCCGAGCAGCGTGCCGACCCAGGTCACCACGAACCGGAAGAGCAGCAGCAAGGCGAACGCCCCGGCCGCCTCGGCGAGTCCGTGCCGGGCGCGCCATCCGGCGGCGAGCCCGACCAGGGCCAGCAGCGCCAGGACGACCACGCTGACCAGCAGGTCGGCGAGGGTCTGCCCGAGCAGCAGTCCGGTGCGGGAGACCGGCATGGAGCGCAGCCGGTCGGTCACCCCGCGCCCGACGTCGCGGGCGGCGCCGACCATGGTGGGCATGATGCCGTTCGTGGCGACCATGGCGAACAGCCCGGGCATCAGGAACTCCCGGCAGTCGCCCCCGCCCGGCACCTGCACAGCGCTGCCGAAGACGTAGCCGAAGACCACCACCATGACCACCGGGACACCCAGAGAGGCGGCCAACAGGCCAGGCGAGTGGCGGTAGTTGAGCGTGCGTTCGCCACCGCCGGGCCGCCCGCCGACCCGGACCAGGTCTTCGACCGCGGCCTGGACCGGGTGGTCTCCGCCATCCTGGCCCCTACGGAGGCCGACTGACTTGACGTCAGCTTTCGAAGGTCTCCTGCGGCAGCACCCCGGCCACCCGTCCGTCCACCAGCACCAGGACGGCCGGGGGGTTGCCCCCGCCCGTCGACGCCGCCTCCGCACCCGCCGCGGCCCGCGCCGCCTGCCCCGCGAGCACCGCCCGCACCTCGGCCGCCGACTGCCCGACGCCCACCGCCGGCAGCGCCGGACCGACCAGCGCGCCCAGCGGATCGCCCGGCTTGGCGCTGCCGTCCGCGAGCGCCGCCGCCAGCACCGCCAGCGACACCGAGCCGACCACCTCCGTCGCGCTCACCCCGAACGGGCGCGCCGCCCGCGCCAGCGCCACCGGGGCCACGCCGCCCGGCGCGGCCCGCAGCACCTCCACCGCCGCACCGAGGGTCGCGTCGGCGGGAACCGCCACCAATGGGCCCGCGGCCTCCAGCGCGGCCCGGACCGCCGTCTCCCCCGGCTCCTCCAGGAAGCCCCACTCCCGCATCCAGGCGTCGCTGTGCACCTTGGACAGGTACGAGCGCCCCGAGTCCGGCAGCAGCACGACCACCCGATCCTCCGGGCCCAGCCGCCGCGCCACCCGCAGCGCCGCCGCCACCGCCGTGCCCGAGGACGGGCCGGCCAGGATGCCCTCCTCCCGCGCGAGCCGGCGTGCCGTCAGCAGCGACTCGCGGTCCGGGATC
Organism: Kitasatospora sp. NPDC086791; assembly: GCF_040685975.1. Lineage (NCBI taxonomy): Bacteria > Bacillati > Actinomycetota > Actinomycetes > Kitasatosporales > Streptomycetaceae > Kitasatospora > Kitasatospora sp. NPDC086791. The sequence goes on from NZ_JBFBOC010000001.1 coordinate 822,863, forward strand.
CGCTCGAAGGAGTCGACCACCTCCGAGCGGTAGGCCTGCGGCCAGCGGTCCTCGACCGTCTCGGGGTGGAGGAAGTGCCCGATGCTCTCGACGAACCACGGGCTGCCGTCCCCGCCCCCGTACGAGGAGGACTCCGGGTCCGCGCCGATCACGGTGACCGCGCCACCGGACACCTGCTTCAGGTACCCGCCGGTGCCGGTGACGGTCCCGCCGGTGCCGACGCCCGCGACGAAGTGGGTCACCCGGCCGCCGGTCTGCTCCCAGATCTCCGGACCGGTGGTCCGGACATGGGCGTCCGGATTGGCCAGGTTGTCGTACTGGTTGGCGAGCCAGGCCCCGGGGATCTCCGCGGTGAGCCGCCGGACCACGTTGAACAGGTGCCGCGGATCCTCCTGCGCCACGGCGGTCGTGGCGAGCACCACCTCCGCGCCGTAGGCCCGCAGGATGTCCGACTTCTCGGGCGCCGACCGGTCCGACACCCCGGCGATCACCCGGTACCCGCGCTGCCGCCCGACGATGGCCAGGCCGATGCCGGTGTTGCCGGAGGTCGCCTCGATGATCGTCCCGCCCGGCTTCAGCAGACCGTCCCGCTCGGCGGCCAGGACCATCGACAGCGCGGCGCGGTCCTTGACGCTGCCGCCGATGCTGAGGAACTCGGCCTTGGCGTAGATCGGCGCGCCGACGCCCGCGCCGATCCGGGCGAGACGGAACAGCGGCGTCCCACCGATCGCGTCGAGGACGGATTCGTGGACTGCGGTCATGCTGGGCTCCTTCATCCGGTCGTCTGGGGCATTCGATCATCCGGGCCATCCGGATCGCCCAAATCGCCCGGAGCGCAGCCCGATCGCCCGATCGCCCGATCGCCCGATCGCCGCCGAGTCTGTCACACCCGCCCCACCAGCCCCGGCCTGGCGGAATCCGCTCGTCTCGGCCGCCGGGCTCCCGTAGCGTGGTCCGGTCGTTGATCTTGAGGGCAGAACGGGACTCCACACCATGCAGCAGTACCAGGGCTGGGCCGACGAACGCTTCGGCGCCGTCGCGGACGCCTTCGCGCGCAACTTCGCCGAGTTCCCCGAACTGGGCGCCGCCGTCACGGTGTTCTCCGGCGGCCGCAAGGTGGTCGAGCTGTGGGGCGGCACGGCGGACGAGTGCACCGGCCGGGCCTGGACGCAGGACACGGTGGTGCCGGTGTTCTCCTGCGCCAAGGGCCCGGTGAGCATCTCCGCGCACCTGCTCGCCCAGCAGGGCCGGCTCGACCTGGACGCCCCGATCGCCCGCTACTGGCCCGAGTTCGCGCGGCACGGCAAGCAGGAGATCACCACCCGGATGATCCTCGGCCACCGCGCCGGCCTCCCGGCCCTGGACGCGGTGCTCCCGTTCGAGGAGATCGCCGCCTGGGAGCCGGTGATCCGGGCGATCGAGGCGCAGGCGCCGCTCTGGGAGCCGGGCACGACCCACGAGTACCACGGCCATGTGTTCGGCTTCGCGGTCGGCGAGGTGATCCGCCGGATCACCGGTCTGACCCCGGGCGCGTTCCTGCGCAAGGAGCTCGCCGAGCCGCTCGGCCTGCCGGTCTGGATCGGCCTGCCGGAGAGCGAACTCCCGCTCCTGGCACGACTGGTGGAGGCGGAGGGCCGCCGCCCGATGCCCGGCCCGGAGCACCTGCTCAGCCGGATCGTGACGATGAACGGCGCGCTGGTCTTCCCCGGCCTGGACGCGCCGCACGGCTGGAACGACCCGGCCCTGCACGCGATCGAGCTGCCCGGCGCGGGCGCCGTCGCCTCCGCCACCGGGCTGGCCGGCCTGTACGCGGCGGCGGTCACCGGCTTGGACGGCGGGGAGCGGCTGCTCTCCGCCGAGACGGTCACCGGGGCGGTGCGCGAAGTCTCGTCCGGCACGGGCTTCCTGGGCTTCGACCTGGGCGCCCGCTGGGGCTCCGGCGTACTGGTCGACTCCCCCGACTTCCGTCGGCTGCTCGGCGGGCGGAGCTTCGGCAACGACGGCGCGGGCGGCCAGTTCGCCTTCGGTGACGACGAGTTCGGCATCGGGTTCGGCTACGTCGCCAACCGGATGATCGGCCACGGCGACGCCCGGGCGAACCGGCTGATCGACGCGGTGCGCGGGTGCCTGGGGTGACGGACTTCCTCGCGCTCCTCACCGGCCTGGCCACCACCGGCCGCCTCGGTGAACTGCGTTACGGCGCCTCGCTGCCCGAACTCGCCGCCCACTACGGCGATCCGTCGGACTGCGGGCGGATCCACCGCGACGACCGCTGGCCGCACGGCTTCGGCTGGGGCGACGTGCTGACGGTGTTCTGCCGCTGCCGTCAGCTCCATTCGCTGTCCTTGCCGGTCTGGCACGGCGAGCTCGAACTCCCGCAGCCGGGAGGCGAGTCGGTGACGCTCGACACCCGCGTCACCGAGACCGACCTGATGGCCGCGTTGACCGCCTCCGGCCACACCTGGCAGACGGTGACGTACGAGAACCTCCCGGACCAGAAGAACCTGGTCTTCTCCCCGGCCGAGGAGGTCCGGGTGGAGCTGGTTCTGACCAATCGGGAGGTCCACGACGAGCCGCCGTCGGCGGAGTTCGTGCTGTACAAGGCGATGCTGTGGGGCTTTGAGCACGTCGACTGCCCCGAGCCGGACCGCACCCGGCCCGACGACGGCTGGGGCGCGGGCGACCGCTGAGCCTCCGAACGACCGGAGTGTGACCACCGGCGGGAGTGCGACCACCGGCCGCACCGGAAAAGGCCGGGGAGCCGACGGCAGGCCGTTCCGTCCCCTGTGCGGAACGGACCGCCGCCGGCTCCCCGGCCGAACTCCCCTGCTACTTCAGCAGGAAGTCGTACACCGCCTGCCGCCCGACCGGGTTCGCCGCCCGGGTCTGCACCGAGTGCGCCGCCCCGGGGACGATCACGATCTGCGGGTCGTGCGCCAACGCCGCCTGCTGGTACAACCATTCGTTGGGCGTGGACAGGTCCCGGTCGCCGCCGAGCAGCAGCACCGGCACGTCCGGCAGCTTGCGGTGCGCCGGTGGCGTCGGCAGCACCTGCTCGCGCGGCCAGTCCAGGCAGACCAGCAGGCTGCCGAGCCCGGTCGCGGTCGCCGCGTCGTACGGCCAGGTCTGCTCGGCGGTCAGCCGCTGCCGGGTGCGCTCCAGCGCCGCCGCGCGCCCCCCGACCCGGGTGTCGGTGGTACCCCAGGGGAAGTGCGAGTCGGCACACACGGTGGCGGCGTGCAGTCCCTGGCTGAGCAGGTTCGCGGGGGCCGCGTCATCCTGGTGGACGGTGTCGATGAAGGCCTGGAGCTTGGCCGGCTGCCCGGCGGCGGCCTCGTGCAGCGCCTGCGCGACCCCGCCGTAGTTCGGGTCGGTGAACTCGTAGCTGGTGAGGGCGTCCAGGATCCGCGCCCCGTTGCCGTACTGCCGGACGACCGCGGCGAGGTCGGCGGCCGGATCGGTGCCACAGTTGGTGGCCTGGCAGGCGGCCCGCAGAACGCGGGCGCTGGCGGGCAGCGCGGCCAGGTCGAGGGGGTCGTAACCCTGTTGCGGCACCACCGAGTCGAGCACCAGCCGGGCCACGTGCGCCGGGTGGGCGAGGGCGTAGCGCTCGGCGACGAAGGTGCCGTACGAGACGCCGTCCAGGGTGAGCCGCCGGTCGCCGAGGGCGCGGCGCAGCAGGTCGATGTCGGCGACGGTGTCCGCGGTGCCGTAGTAGCGGGCGTTCGGGCCGAGGGCGGCGGCGCAGTCGGCGATGGACTGCTTGCGGGGTACGGCGAGGTCGGAGGAGCCCATGTCCTCCTGCAGGCCCGGGCATTGGAGCGCGCCGCCGCCGGTGCCGCGCTGGTCGTACATGACCAGGCGGTAGTCCTTGAGGACCGGCTCCATCGTGCTCGCGATCCGCTTCAGCAGCGGGACGCCGGGCTGGCCGGGGCCACCGGTGAGGAAGAGCAGGTCGCCCTTGGGGGCCTGGGTGTTCCCGGCGACGGCCACGGCGAGGTCGAGGCGGCCGGGCTCGGCGCCGCTGTGGTCGAGCGGGACGGTGAGGGTCCCGCAGGTGAACTCGGGCGCGTTCGGGCAGGGCGCCTGCCCGGTGATCCCACCGCCGGGGCCTGCCCGGTCGGCCGAGGCCGCGACCCCGGCCTCGGCGACGGGGCTGCCGGCGGCGGCGGCGGGGGTGGCCAGGGTGGTGCCGGCGACCACCGCGACGGCACCCAGCAGGGCGGCGAAACGGCCGCGCGTGCTCGTCATGTTCGTCCTTCCGCTCGCACCGCGTCCGTGCTGACGCGGTCACGGAAGTAGCCTGCGCCCCAGGTGACTTCGATGGCGAGCACGGACACCGGGATTCGTCCAGGATCGAATCCCCGTCGCCCGGAAGGCGGACGAACCCGCCCCGATCGGTCGTGGCCCCGGCGGCCGGGCGGTGGTTCGGCCCCGGTGCGCCGCGGCGCGGTCCGTCACGCCGGCACGCGGTCCGTCACACCGACCCGCCGTACGTCACACCAGCACGCGCGGGAGGACCACCCGCACCCAGTCCTCCGGCCGCGACAGGTGCGGGGCGTGACCGCCGCCCGCGTACAGGTGCCGCTCCGCCTTCGGCAGGGCGAGGTCGATGAGGTCCAGCACCTCACCGAACATCGGCGCACTGTCGTCGCTCTGCGTGAGCAGCGCCGGGTCGGTGTACCGGGCCAGCCCGGCCAGGTCGAGATCGAGGGCGTCCGGGTCGCGCAGCTCGTCCAGGTAGGTGGGCGCGTTGCGGATGTAGGTGTGGCGGATCGGCGCGGGCAGCTGCTCCCACGCGCCCGGCCCGAAGGCGAGGCTGTCCACGTAGAGTTCGGCGGCCGCGGCCGATTCGGCCTGCTCCAGCAGCCCCCGGACGGCGGCGATCCGGTCGGCGAAGGCCGTGCCGATCGGGCGCAGGTCGGGGTCGGCGAGCAGGATGCCGGTGCCGGGCGGCTCGTGCACGGCGATCCCCCGGAGCAGGTCGGGCCGGGCGGCGGCGAGCCGGAGGGTGACCAGCGCGCCGTAGGAGTCGCCGTAGACGAAGGCCGGGGCGAGGCCGAGCCCCCGGATCAGCCCGGCGAGGTCGGCCGCGTCCTCGTACACCGAACCCTGGGTGAGCGGGTCCTCGCTGCGGCTGTGCCCCCGACGGTCGTAGGCGACGACGGTGGCGGACTCCGCCAGGCCCGGCACCACCCGCGCCCAGGAGTCCGCGTCGCTCCACGAGCCGTGCACCAGGACGACGCCGGGGCCCTCGCCGCGGGTCTCGTAGTGCAGCGCCACCCCGTTCACCCTGATCTCGGCCATCACGAGCCTCCCGATCTCTGCGGTGCTCCCCCACCAGCCTGACACAACCGCCTGGAAGGGTCAGATCCGCCGGTCAGGGCGGCGCTCGCCGCGTGGCGGGGGCGCCCGGGAGGCCGCGCGCGCCGGACCCGGCGGCTCGTCCCGCGTCCCGCCCTCAGCCCATCCCGCGCACCGGCGGCTCGTCCCGCGTCCCGTCCTCCGCCACCACCGTGAACCGCCCGGACCCCGACGCCGACAGGTCCACCGGGTACAGCGACGCCGTGCCGTTCACGTCCATCTCGGCGCTCCGCCGTCCCGTCGCGGTGTCCACCCGGGTGATCCGGGCGCGGGTCATCGCCCACACCGACGTCCCGTCCACCACCAGGCCGGTGACCTGGTCGTCCAGCCCCGCCGTCCAGCGCTGCCCGCCGTCCGCGAGCGAGTAGGCCACCAGCCGCCCCGTCGCGCTGCGGCTCGGGTGCCTGCCGTCGCTGATGCGGACGTCGCCGGGCTTCTCCCCGGGGACGATGAACAGGTCCCCCACGACCACCCCGCCGAACAGCGGCCGGGCGTCGAACTCGTCGAAGGCGTGCAGCCCGCCCAGCATCACGTCCAGGTCGTACTCCTCCCCGGAGACCGGGATCGACGCCCGCTGCCGCCCGGCCCGGTCGTAGCTCAGGACCGCGTGCGTCCCGCGCTCGCCCTGGGCGTCGACCCACACCGCGAGCGGTTCGACCGACACCACCGCGAGGTTCTTCAGCCCGCCCGCCGCCGGCAGCGCGATCCGCGACCGCTCCTGCCCGTCCGCGGCCGCCAGTGACCGGAGGACCGGCGCCGCCTCGCCGCACTGCGCCACCGTCACCACGTCCGCCGCACCGCCCGCGACCTGCAGCGGGGCGCAGCCGGGGTCGACCGTGGTGCGCCAGGCGGTCCCGCCGTCCGTCAGCCGCACCGCCCGCCAGCCGCCCTTCTCCTGCAGGACGGCCTGCTGCCCGGCGACGGCGACCACGTCCGGCGCGGCCGCGTCCCCGTCGCGAGCGGGGGCGTCGACGGCGGTGGTCCAGCCCTCCCGGCCGTCGGAGAGGTCGAGGGCGGTCACCGCCGCGCACGGCTTGTCGTGCGGCGAGTGGCCGATCAGCCCGATGCCGCCCGGCCCGGCCGCGGACTGCCCTGCCCCGCCCTGCCCGGCCGCGGACTGGCCGGCCCCGCCCTGCCCGATCCCGCGGCTCATCGCGCACACCGAGTCCTCCCCCGGCGGCGACCAGCGCCAGACGACGGCACCGGTGGCGCTGCGGTACGCCACCACCAGGTCGGGCCGGACCCGCACCACCAGGTCCCCAGCCGTCCAGCTGCCCACCGCGCGGGTCGTGGACGGCCGGTCCAGCGGCGCCGTCCAGGAGTCGTCGAGGCCGTCACCGGCGAAGGTGACGAATATCCCGAGCCCCAGCAGCGCCCCGACGGCGGCCGACGGCAGCCCGAACCGGGGGTGGATCAGCGCCCAGACGAAGCCTGCGCCGCAGGGCATCAGGCCGAGGATGCTGATGATGCCCATGTAGCCGAGGCTGTCGCCGCCGAACCCGTTGGTCGGCCCGAACAGCACCGCCAGACCCATGCTCGCGAACATGGCCCCCAGCACGCCGCCGGCGATCACGATCCAGGTGTCCTTGCCCCAGGCGGACCTGCCGCCCCTTCCCGCCCGGACCACGCTGTCCTCGGGCCCAACGGCCATGCCGGTCTCTCTCCCCTGCGACGCGCCGCCCACCGCAACCGGGCGACGATCATCGGATCGTCGCAGAGCCCGCCATGATCCGGAAACAAAGAGCAGGGAAAACCCCGGCCATCACCTGCACATGAGAGGCGCGGAATCGAGTGATCGTTGCGAATCCTCCTGCCCGCCCCGACAGCCGGCCCGGCAAGGGCCAATCTTTGCCCTGCGGACCGGGCCGCCTCCACCCTGCCCTCCCCTGCCACATCGGTCGGCCCGGCCCGGAACCAGTGGCCCGCCCTGCGGCCGGCCCCCGGGGTCCGCCGACCACGCCCCGGCCCACACCGACCGCCCTTGGGCGTCAGACCAGTTGCTGCCGGACCAAAGTTGGCCCCGCAGGAGCGGACCGCCCCATCCCCGGGCCCCGATCACCCGACCGGGTGAGCCTCGCGGCCCGGCAGTACGTGCACGCCGGATCGGCTCGTTCCGCCGTCCGCGGCTCCCCCGCCCTTCACGCCTCCGCCACCACCCGCGCACGGTGCCGAGCGGCGAGATCCAGGTTCCGGTGGTGCGCACCCGGGTCACCGGCCGGGTCCTGCGGCCCCTGCTCGCGCACCGTGGCCCGTCACCGGAACCGTAGAATCCGTCCGTAGCCACCAGGAAGGATCACGCGTGTTCCGAGCGCACCGTCCGCGCACACCAGAGCTGACCCCGCGGCAGGGGGACGAGCCGGTCAAGGGCGTCGCCCTGCTGCTGCCCGGCGGGTTCCTCCGCAGCCGCCGCGGGCCGTCGAAGGTCGCCGAGCTGGGGCTTCGGGAGCTCGCCGCCGAGCTCGCCGACCGCGGCCGGCCGCACGGCCTCGCCGTGCACCTGCTGCGCTACCGCTACAGCGGTTGGAACGGCGACGACGCCGACACCGCCGTCGACACCCACTGGGCGCTCGACGAGCTCGCCCGGCGGTACGAGGGTGTACCGGTGGTCCTGATCGGCAACTCGCTCGGCGGACGCGCCGCCTTCTGGTGCGCCGGGCACCCGTCCGTCGTCGGCGTCGCCGGGATCGCGCCCTGGCTGCCCAGCGGCGACCCGGTCGACCAACTGGCCGGCCGCCGGGTACTGATCGTCCACGGCACCGGCGACCACAGCGCGGCCAACGCCACCCAGTCCCTGGAGTACGCGCTGCGCGCCCGGCAGGTCGTCCCGGACCTCGCCCGCTACGAGAGCCCGGGCGGCAACCACTACCTCTTCCGCGAAACCCGCGACATCAGCGCCCTCACCACCGACTTCACTCTCGCCACGATCGCCGCCGAACCCGCCGCCCTCGCCACCGGCGCGGTCTGCACCCGCCTCCCGGCCCGGGTGTAGCGGGCCGGAGCGCCTGCGGGTGACGGCGGACGGTCCCGGCCCCGGGCCGGGACCCGGGAGTTCCCGTCGGTAGTGGGGGTGCCGATCGGCAGGGAAAGCCCGGCGAGGTTCCCCCGGGATTCCTGCCGATCGGCACATGCGCGATCAGGGTCGCAGCGACCAGTCTTGGAGTCACCGAGCGGCGGCCACCCGGGCCGCCGGAGAAGGGAGTCTCCGCCGTGGTCCACATCCCCACCACCCGAACGCAGTTGATCGAGTGTCACCTTCGTCACGGCCCTCCCGGGCGACACCACCCCCCGCCCGGCGACCTCACACCCAGCGACCTCACACCCTGCCGCCCGACCACCCGACCGAGGCCGCGCCGCGCACCTGACGGACTGCGCCCCAGGCCGCCTCCCCCGTCACCCGCTCCCCCCAGCACCTTCCTCCCCCGTCACCCACTCGCTCCTCCGCACTCCGTTCCGGCCGCCGGCAGGCCGGGCGGGTTCACGCGGGCCTGCTCGGCGAGGAGGTCGGCGAAGGCCACGGTGAGCGGGTCGGGGCGGGTACGGGTGTAGGCGGTGAGGGTGCGGCGGATCGGCGGGTCCGGGCGGAGCACGGCGCCGTCGAAGTGCGGCGGGACGATGTTGGCGGGCACCAGGGCGGGGCCGAGGCCCGCTGCGGCCAGCAGCGGGGCGGCGGAGGTCTGTTCGGCGCGAACCGCCGCGCGGGGGTGGAAACCGGCCCGGGCGGCGACGCGGTCGAGCAGGTCGGCGAGACCGTTGTCGGGGGCGTAGTGGACCCAGGCCCGGTCGGCGAGTTCGGCCAGCCCGACGGTACCGGAGGGGCGGTCGGCCAGCGGGTCGTCGGCGGGGAGGACGACCGCGAACTCCTCGACGCCCAGTTCGCGGATCGGGCCGTCCCAGTCGGCCGGGGCGGGGCCGATGGCGACGTCGGCGCGGCCGGCTGCCATCGCGGCCCGGAGCCGGTCGGCGTGCGGGTACTCCCGCAACCGGATCCGGACGCCGGGGTGCCGTCGGCGCCAGGCGCGCAGCACCGGCGGCAGGATGCCGAGACTGACGGAGTAGATGGCCGCGACCTCCAGCTCGCCCTCCTCCAGGCCGGCCGTACGCCGGGCCACCGCGTGCAGGCGGTCGGCCTCGGCGAGCGCGGCCCGGGCGTGCGGCAGGACGGCCCGGCCCATCGGGGTGAGCCGCACGGAGCGCGGCAGGCGTTCGAGCAGGGGGCCGCCGACGGCGTTCTCCAGGGCCCGCATCTGGTGGGAGAGCGCGGGCTGGGTGACGTGCAGCTGCTCGGCCGCGCGGGTGAAGGAGCCGGTGTCGACCACCGTGACCAGGTATTGGAGCTGCCGAAGCGTTGCCATGAACAGATGTTATCGCTGGGCTATAAAACAAGCCTTGGACTCATCACCGCAGCTCGGGAGAGGGTCGTGATGTGGCCGCCGCAGCACGCACCAGCCGGCCGATTCCCTCTGATCGATCCCAAGGAGCTCTCCCATGTCCGATGACAGTTCTCTGAAGGGCCGACGCCTCGTCGTGGTCGGCGCGGGTTCGCACACCGGGCGGGCGCTCGCCAAGGCCGCTTCGGCCGCCGGTGCCGATCTCGTGCTGGCCGGTCCGGATCCGCGCAAGCTGGAGTGGACGGCCGGTGAGCTGTCCGGGCCGTCCGAGGTGCTCGCGGTCGACCTGGCGGACGAGCAGTCGATCGCCGGACTCGCCGCCCGGGTCGGCCGGTTCGACCACCTGGTCTCCACCGCCGCGATGCCGGCCAACGGCCCGCTGCGGGAGCTCGACGCGGCCGATGTGCAGCGGGCGTTCTCGGCCAAGGTGATCGGTCCGCTGCTGCTGGCCAAGCACCTGGCCGGTCAGGTGTCCGAGAGCGGCTCGTTCACGTTCTTCTCCGGAGTGGCCGCCTGGCGTCCGGCCCCCGGCCGCACGGTGATGGCCACGACCAACGGCGCGCTCGCCTTCCTGGTGCAGGCGCTGGCGGTGGAGATCGCCCCGGTCCGGGTCAACGCGGTGTCCCCCGGCATCGTCGACACCGGCTCCTGGGACGGCCTCGGCGCCGACAAGGAGGCGTTCCTGCGGGGTGTCGCCGAGCGCAACCCGGCCCGCCGGGTGGGCAGCACCGAGGACCTGGTCAAGGCCGTCCGCTACGCCATCGACAACCCGTACGTCACCGGCACCGTGCTGCACGTCGACGGGGGTGGCCGCCTTGTCTGAGCCCCGTCCCTCGGGAGCGGTTCGTTCCCGGGCCCTGACCCGTGCCGCCGCCGTCGCCGCCGCGCTGGCCGCGCTGGCGGGCGGTACCGCCGCGGCCGCGCCCGTCCACGGCTCCGCCCACGATGCCGGGCGCGACGCCGGGCGCGGCCAGGCCTCGCACGCCTGGCCGCAGTACCTGGTCGACCGCTCGCCCGGCCTGGTCCAGCCGAAGGCGCTCACCGTGGACCGTTCGATCGGCACCCGGCGGGCGGCACAAGAGGTGCACCTGGCCCAGCAGTTGTACACGTTCTGGAACACCGGGCAGCAGCAGTACCTGGACGCCGCGATCAGCCCGCAGTTCCGGGACAACACGCTGCCGCCCGGCCGCCCGCAGGGCCCGACCGGTCCGGCGCTCGCCTCGCGCACCTTCCGCGCCGCCGTACCGGACCTGACCTGCGAACTGTCCGACGTCCTGGTCACCGGTGACAAGATCACCGCCCGGCTGGTCTTCCGCGGCCACTTCACCGGCACCTTCAACGGTGTCCACGGCCGCGGCCAGACCGTCGAGTTCAACGCCATCGACATCCAGCACGTCGGCACCGACCGGATCGTCGAGGACTGGCACATCGAGGACAACACGGCCCTGCTGGCCCAACTGGGCGTCACCGGCTGACGACCGCCCACCCCGGCGAGGGGCCGCCGACCGCCGACACCCGGAATCACGTTGGCGGTCGGCGGCCCCTCCTGCCTATCGTCGGGGGATGACTACCCGAACCTTCCGCATCATGGTGCGCGGCGTCTTCGACGGCCTCACCGACGGGCAGCGTGCCGAGCTCCTCGCCGCCGCGCCCGAGCACGACGTCCTGCACGCGGCCTTCACCCGCGAGGGCCACCTCAGCTACGACCTCGCAGCGCGGGCCGCCTTCACCTTCCGCTTCCTCGACGAGGGCGAGGCCGAGGAGGACATCCTGGCGGCCACCGAGCGGGCCGAGCGGACGGCGGAGGACTGGCTGGCCGCACGCGGCTACGGTGTCAAGAACCTCCGCTCCCAGGCCGAGGACCTCTCCCGGGCACCCCTCGGCAAGCGACAGCGCCGCGCCGCCGACAACGCCGCCCGCTGACCGACCCCCTCCCCCCTCCGCCACCTCCTTGACGGCTCCCCGCGGGGATATACTTGAGCAGTCAAGGAGGTGGCAATGACCAAGCCCGCCGCAACGCAGCCCTCAGCACAGCCCGCGACAGAGCCCACAACCCAGCCCGCGACCCAGTCGGCAGCACGGCCGACCGCGGAGCCGACGACCGGACCGGCAACCGGACCGACGACGCCGACCCCGGCGGAACCGGCCGGTACGGCCCCGATCCCCGACCCGCTGGACACCGCCCTCCGGCTGGTCCGCGCCCAGACGGCCGTGGTCAAGCGGTTCGACGCGACCCTCAGCGGCCTGCACGGGGTGAGCCTGTCCGACTTCACCGTGCTGCTCCACCTCGCCCAGGCTCCCGGCGCCAGGATGCGCCGGGTCGACCTCGCCGAAGCCCTCGGCCTCACCGCCTCGGGCGTGACCCGCGGCCTCGCACCGCTGGAGCGGATCGGCCTGGTGACCCGCGAGGCCGCGGCCCGGGACGCCCGGGTCGCGTACGCCGCCCTCACCCCGACCGGTCGCGAGCGGCTCGCCGAGATGCTGCACACCGCCCGCCAGGTCGCCGCCGACCACTTCGCGGCCGAGCAGTGGAGCGCCCAGGACCTCGGCCACCTGTCCGCCCTGCTGACCCGGCTCGGCGGCACCGCCCCGGGGTTGCGGCTCGGCTGAGCGCCGCCGCCCACGCCCCCCTCGTACCCGAGCCCCCGGGCGCCCACCGACCGACCCGCACCCTAGGCTGGCCCCGCACCACCGTCCCACTCGCACCACCCGCACCATCTGAAGCACCCGCACCACCCGCACCCCGCGAAGGGCACCCGCCATGACCGACACCCCCGGCACCACGCCCGGCCGGGAGCCCGCCCTCGCCGACACCCAACGCGCGCACTGGCAGCAGACCTACACCGCCAACCCCGGCATGTACGGCGAGCAGCCCTCCGCCCCCGCCGAGTACGCCGCCGGGGTCTTCGCCGCCGCCGGCGCCCGCGAGGTACTGGAACTCGGCGCCGGCCACGGCCGGGACGCGCTGCACTTCGCCCGCGCCGGCTTCCGCGTGCTGGCCGCCGACTTCAGCCCGACCGCGCTGCAGCAGTTGCACGCCGCCGCCGTGGACCAGGGCCTGGCCGACCGGCTCGCCGTCACCGCCCACGACGTCCGCGACCCGCTGCCCCTCCCCGACGCCTCCGTGGACGCGGTCTTCGCCCACATGCTGCTCTGCATGGCGCTCTCGACCGAGGAGATCGAGGCAATCGTCGCCGAGGTCCACCGCGTCCTGCGCCCGGGCGGCACCTTCGTCTACACCGTCCGTCACAGCGGCGACGCCCACTACGGCGCCGGCACCGGCCACGGCGACGACATCTGGGAACACGGCGGCTTCGCCGTCCACTTCTTCCCCCGCGAGCTGGTGGACGCGCTCGCCGAGGGCTGGCGCCTCACCGACGTCCACCCCTTCGAGGAGGGCGAACTGCCCCGCCGCCTCTGGCGCATCACCCAGGAGACCCCACGATGACCGCCCCCGACACCACCACCCCGAGCGACCCGGCCGCCCCCGACAACCCGGCCACCCCCGACCTCACGCCCGACCTCACTCCTGACCTCACCATCGACGGCACCGGCCTGCTCTGCGTCCGGCTCCTGCTCCGCCTGCGCGCCCGGATCGCGCACCTCCCGGCCGGCGCGGTGGTCCACATCCACACCACCGACCCCGCCGCCCCGCTCGACCTGCCCGCCTGGTGCCACCTGACCGGCCACGAGTACCTCGGCCAGGTCCCGTACGAAGCCACCGACCGCGAGGTGTACGGGCTGCGCCTCACCTCCGCCCCGGTCCTCACCCGCCCCGACCGCCCCTGGCACCCGGCCCCCACCGCCGACTGACCGGCCGCCCCGGCCGCCCCACCACCACCGACCCCACCACCGGACGGAGACCCCGGACGAACGCACCCCGGCCGGAAACACCCCCGACACCCGCGCCCCGGCACCCGGGCCCCGGCACCCGCCGAAAACCCCGCGCGCCCGCCCCCTCCCCCGTCGCAGACTTCCGTCGTGCCCGCACCCACCGCCAACGCCCTCCTCGGCCACCCGCCCGAGGCCCGTCTACTCCTGCTCAACTGCGACGACCTCGGCCTGGACGAATCCGTCAACCACGCCGTGATCGACGCCGTCCGGACCGGCATCGCCGCCTCCTGCAGCCTGATGACCCCCTGCGCCGCCGCCCCGCACGCCCTGCGGCTCCTGCGCCGGCACCCGGAGGTCCCCTTCGGCGTCCACCTCACCGTGGTCTGCGAGTCGCCGGACCTCCGCTGGGGCCCGCTGTCCGCCCGCGAGCGGGTGCCGTCCCTCCTGGACGACGACGGCGAGTTCTTCGCCCCCACCCCCGGCGGACGGGCCGAACTCCTGGCCCGCGCCCGGCTCGACCACGTCGAACGCGAGTTCCGCGCCCAGATCGACGCGGTGACGACCGCCGGCCTCACCCCGACCCACCTCGACTTCCACTGCCTCGCCGACGGCGGCCGCGAGGACGTCCTCGACCTCACCCTCGCCCTCGGTGCCGAGTACGGCCCGGCAGTCCGGGTCTGGCTGCCGCCCGCCCTGGGCCGGCTGCGCGAGCGCGGTCTGCCCGTCGTGGACCACGGCTTCCTCGACAGCTTCACCGTCCCGCCCGACGACAAGCCCGCGCACTACGCCCGGCTGCTCGCCGCCCTGCCCCCGGGCCTGACCGAGTGGGCGCTGCACCCCAGCCTGGCCGGCCCGAACCCCAGTGCCCCGCAGGACGGTTGGCGGGTCCGCCGGACCGACTACGAGTTCCTGGTCTCCCCCGAAGCCCGCCGCCTGGTCGCCGAGCACGGCATCACCGTCCTCGGCTACCGCCCGCTGCAGGACGCCTGGCAACGGGCCCGAGAACGGCTCACACCCGACTTCCCTCCGCCACCCGGTGTGCCACGATGAACAACACGGAACAGCCCGGAACCACAGGGAGGTTGACCACCATGGACCTGACCCTCCACTGCCACTGGCGCGACCGGAACGGCCCGTGGGCACTGACCGTCAGCCACAACGGCCGCGCGTGGGAGCTGTTCGCCGCCACGCCCGTCGGATCCGAGTCACTCCCCTTCGCCGACCCGGACGAGGTCCGCCAACTCGCCCAGGCCTTGCTGGACCTGCCCGCCGAACCCGAACCGTACGAGTTCGAGTGGCAGCTCTCCCAGACCGAAGTCACCCGGAACAAGCGCGAGTTCACGCACTACGCGACCTTCTCCATCGGGCTCGACCCCAGCGACGGCCACCGCCCGTACCTCGCCTACCAGTCCTACTTCCACTGGGGTCAGACGAGCGCGCTCGGTCTGGAGGTGATCTGCGAGGACCCGCCGGTCGACGACCTCCGCGCCCAGGCCCACGCCTTCCTCACCGGCTTCCCCGGCCCCACCCACCCCCAGCGGTAGCAACCGCACCGGCACCGGAGCACGCGCCCGGGCGCGTACCGCGCCGCCAAGCACCGGTTCACGCCACCGCACGCCCCAGCCCGCCGACCACCCCGCCCGGCCGCCGCCCGCAGGACCGCCCGCAGGGGTTGCGGCCAGTCCTCCGGGCGGCCCGACCGGGCCGGCCCTCCTATCGGAGAGCCAGGCACCCCGCTACCGACCAGCCAGCCCGATCAGGCCGTCCGCCGCAGCAGCGCCAGGTACATCGCGTCCGTCCCGTGCAGGTGCGGCCAGAGCTGCACGTCCGGCCCGTCCCCGAGCGCCGGGACGCCGGGCAGCAGCGGGCGCGCGTCGATCCACTCGACCCGGCCGCCCTCGGCCCGCAGCACGTCGTCCACGACGGCCCGGGTCTCCGCCAGGTGCGGCGAGCAGGTCGCGTAGCCGACCACGCCGCCGACCCGGGTGGCCGCGATCGCCGAACGCAGCAGATCCCGCTGGAGCGGCCCGAAGGCCGCCACGTCGGCCGGCCGCCGCCGCCAGCGCGCCTCCGGACGGCGCCGCAGCGCGCCCAGGCCGGAGCACGGCACGTCGACCAGCACCCGGTCGAAGCCGTCCGCCCGCCAGGCGGGACGCGTGCCGTCCGCCGCGATCACCGTGTACGGACCGGGGTTGCCCTGCAGCGCCCGCGCCACCAGCCGGGCCCGGTGCGGCTGCTTCTCGCTCGCGACCAGCGCCGCGCCGCGCTCGGCGGCCAGCGCGCCGAGCAGCGCGGCCTTGCCGCCGGGGCCGGCGCAGCCGTCCAGCCAGATCCGGTCCGGGCCGTCCAGCGGGGCGCTCGCCAGGGCGAGCGCGACCAGCTGACTGCCCTCGTCCTGCACGCCGGCCCGGTTCTCCTGCACCGCCGCGACCGAGCCCGGGTCGCCGCCCTCGGCGAGCCGCAGCGCGAACGGCGACCAGCGCCCGGGCTCGGCCTCGGGCAGCGCCTCGGCCAGCTCGCCGACGGTGGCCCGGCCGGGCCGGGCGACCAGGGTGACCTCGGGCCGGGCGTTGTCGGCCCGCAGCAGTTCCTCGATCGCGCTGCGCCCGGAGGCGTCCGGCTGCCAGCGGCCGAGCGAGTCCCAGAGCGCGGAGACCACCCAGCGCGGGTGCGAGTGGACGACCGCCAGGTGGTCCTCGGCGTCCTGGTCGTAGGGCGGGGCGACCCGCTCGATCCAGGCGTCCAGGTCGTGGGCGCTGATCCGGCGCAGCACGGCGTTGACGAACTTCGCCTTGCCGTCGCCGAGCACCACCCGGGCGAGTTCGACCGTCGCCGAGACGGCCGCGTGGCTGGGGATCCGGGTGGTGAGCAACTGGTGGGCGCCGAGCGAGAGCACGTCCAGGACCGGCGGGTCCACCTTGCCGAGCGGCCGGTCGATGCAGGCCGCGATGATCGCGTCGTAGGTGCCCTGCAGGCGCAGCGTGCCGTAGACCAGCTCGGTGGCCAGCGCGGCGTCGCGCCGGTCCATGCCCTTCTGCTCGGCCTCGCGGAGCAGCGAGGGCAGGATCAGGTTGGCGTACGCGTCGCGCTCGTCGACGGCGCGCAGCGCGCGGAAGGCGACGATGCGGGCCGGGTCCTTCTTCGGACGGCGGTGCGGGCGGGGTGCGCGCTTGGCGCCGGGGGTGCTGCTGGGCGTGCTCATGCCTGTGTGCCTCAAGGTGCTGCGGGGGTTATCGGCTGCGGGGATCCGAGGATCGCCACAGGAACAGTAACGCGAAACCCGGACCTGCGGCTTCTCCGCCCGGCCCGCCCCCACCGTCCGGCCCGCGCGGTCCCCACCGCTACGATCTGACGGTCACACAGGCCGCCCGGGCCACACCGCGCACCACACCGCGCGGCCACACCGCGCACCGGGGGACGCTGCGCCGCAGCACACACCCCCGCAACCCATCACCCACGGGGGATCCACCACATGAAGTTCCGCAGAACCCGCCTGACCGCCGTCAGCCTCGGCCTGACCGCCCTCTCCCTCCTCGCCTCCTCCGGCACCGCGCAGGCGACCACGGACATGCCGTACGTCGGCTACGGCTACCGGAACCTCCCGGCGGCCGTGAAGTGCGCCCAGCAGTTCGTCAACCTGTTCAGCGGCATCCGGACGCCGATCATCGAGGACGGCCGGTTCGGGCAGGAGACCGACTGGGGCATCCGGCAGTTCCAGCACCGGATGGTCAGCACCGGCCAGTACAACCTGAGCGTCGACGGCGTCGTGGGCAAGGCCACCGGCTCGGCCATGCTGCAGCTGGCCTGGAGGTCCGGCATCCGCGACGCCCGGTACGGCCAGTGCTGGGCCGCCCTGCCGTCCGACTTCTGACCCGCCCGCGCCCGGGGCCCGCCCGCTCGCGCAGACGAGCGAGCGGGCCCCGGGTCAACCGCGCACCATCAGCCGTGGACCGTCAGCCGCAGGCCGTCAGCCCTCGGCGCCGACGCCGAACCGCTCCCCGGCCTCCAGCCGGGCGCCACGCGCCCAGTCCGCCGCCCGCATCTCCTTCTTGCCCTGCGGACGGACCTCCCCCAGCTCGACGTCGTGGCTGCCGGTCCCGACCCGCACGCTGTTCTTGCCGACCATCGCCACCTCGCCGGGCGCCAGCTCGGCCGACTCCGGTAGCAGCTTCACCGGCCCGGTGACCTTCAGCCGCTCGCCCCGGAACTCCGTCCAGGCCCCCGGCGCCGGCGCGCAGCCGCGCACCACGCGGTCGACCCGCAGCGCGGGGTGCTTCCAGTCGATCCGCGCGTCCTCGACGCTGATCTTCGGTGCGAGCGTGATGCCGTCGGCCGGCTGCGGCACGGCGCGCAGGGAGCCGTCCTCGATGCCGTCCATGGTGGCGGCGAGCAGCCGCGCGCCGGAGACGGAGAGCCGGGTGAGCAGGTCGCCGCTGGTGTCGGCCGGGCGGATCTCCTCGGTGATCACGCCGTAGACCGGGCCGGAGTCCAGGCCCTGCTCGATCAGGAAGGTGGACGCGCCGGTGACCTCGTCGCCGGCCAAGACCGCGTGCTGGACCGGGGCCGCGCCACGCCACGCGGGCAGCAGCGAGAAGTGCAGGTTGACCCAGCCGTGCTCGGGGATCTCCAGGGTGCCCGGGCGCAGCAGCGCGCCGTAGGCGACCACCGGGCAGCAGTCGGGGGCGAGTTCGGTGAGCCGGGCGACGAAGTCCGGGTCGCTGGGCTTCGCCGGCTTGAGGACCTCGATCCCGGCCTCCTCGGCGCGCTGGGCGACGGGGCTGGCGACCAGCTTGCGTCCGCGTCCGGCGGGGGCGTCGGGGCGGGTGACCACCGCGACCACCTCGTGCCGGTCGGAGGCGAGCAGGGCGTCCAGGGCGGGAACGGCGACCTCGGGGGTGCCGGCGAAGACGAGACGCATCAAGTGCCTTTCTGCAAAAGGGAGTTCAGGAAGCCGGGCCGGGGGTCAGCGCGCGGCGCCGAAGGTGCTGTGCGGGGAGACCTTGACGACCGGCGCCGGCCCGGCGCCCCAGTCCGCCTCCCGGATCGCCTTCAGCGCGGCCTTGCGCTGCTCGCGGTCGAGCCGGTCGATGAAGATGATGCCGTCCAGGTGGTCGGTCTCGTGCTGGATGCACCGGGCGAGCAGCTGGGTGCCCTCCAGGGTGACCGGATCGCCGTACATGGTGAAGCCCTTGGCCACCACGCCGTACGCGCGCTTGGTGTCGTAGCGCAGGCCGGGCAGCGAGAGGCAGCCCTCGGGGCCCTCCTGCTCCTCCTCGCTGAGCGACAGGTCCGGGTTGATCAGGTGCCCGGTGACGCCGTCCACGTGGTAGGTGAACACCCGTAGGGAGACGCCGAGTTGAGGGGCGGCGAGGCCGGCGCCGGGGGCCGCCGTCATAGTCTCGGTGAGGTCGCGGACCAGGTTGCGCAGTTCCTTGTCGAACACGGTCACCGGCTTGGCGGTGGCCCGCAGGACGGGGTCTCCGAAGAGGCGGATCGGCTGGATCGCCACGGGGTACGGGCTCCTGTCCGTCGAGGTGTCGGGCGTCGGGAAGGGACTGCGGGCAAGGGCTGTTCCCGCCAAGTCTATGCAACGCGCCCGCCCCTCCCCCCATGCCCTCGGGGCCGCCGGAACCGCACTGGCATAACCCGACTCTGCCGAGCGGCGTTACCCCGGCCCCCGCTTCGGCGTTGGTCAAGAGAGATTGACCGGAGCCGGGCGCACGGGACACCGCCGCCCGGCCGAGCCGAACCGTACGGAAGGTGGCACGTAGGCCATGGCCGAGCAGATCAACCACGACGCCCGGGCGCGGGCGAGCCTGCACCTGCTGGTACGGGACATCGAGCGGGTGCGGCGCCAGGTCGACGCGCTGCGGACGCTCACCGCCCAACTGGGCAACGTCTACCGACCGCGCCGCCCCAGCACCTCGGCCGGCTTCGTGGTGTACGGACGGGCGCCGGCGCCGACCGTGCGCCTGGCGCAGGAGTTGCGGGAGAGCGTGGAGACGCTGGTGGCGGCGGCGGTGGAGTTCGACCGGGCGCTGGGCTTCTCCTGGGACTCGGTCGGCTCCGCCCTCGGCGTCACCAAGCAGGCCGTGCACCGCCGCTACGGCATGCGCCGCCCGACCAGCGAGCTCCTGGCGGCCGGCGGCGCCGTCCCGGGCCCCAGCCGCCCTGACCGCTCCGAGGACCTGCCCGCCGCGGCCCCCACCGGCGGCCTGGCCGCGACCGTCCCGGCGGCCCGCCAGGGCGGCCTGGACCGCAACAGCCTGGACCGCGGCGCCATGGACCGCACCCCCGTCGACCGCCCCCAGACCGACCGCACCACCATCGACCGCACCACCATCGACCGCACGACGATCGATCGCGGCACCCCCGTCGACCGCACCGGCATCCCCCTGCGCGGCTGACCCCACACCGCACGAACGCACCACCCGCACCACCGCACGGAACCACCGCACCACCACACGAACGACCGGCCACCCCGGGGCGGGGTGGCCCACTCACCCCGCCCCACCCCGCCACCCCCGCGCCTCACCCGATGTCCGTCGGATCCATCCGCACCCGCACCGGCTCCGCCGTCCGCAGCGCGATCCGCGCGATCTGCGCCGCCTTGAGCGCCGCCGCCAGCGCCGCCCCCTGCCCGGGCGCCACCCGCAGCAGCGCCCGCTCCTGCTCCTCCCCCCGCAGCGCCGTCGCCGGCACCGGCCCGAGCACGTCGGCCCCCTCCGGCAGCCGGATCAGCCCCAGCAGGTCCGCGACCGCCGCCGGGCTCCCGCTGACCGAGGCCATCCGCGACACCGGCGGGAAGTGCAACTGCGCCCGTTCGTCCCGCTCCAGCCCGGCGTGCCCGAGCGGGTCCCAGCGAACCAGCGCCTGGACCGGACGGGCCGACGGCTCGGCGACCACGACCACCGCGCCGCCCTCCGCCGAGGACCGCACCAGCGCGGCGGCGGCCAGCCAGAGCCGCAGCGTCTCCTCCCCGGCCCGCAGGTCCGGTCGGCTCAGCAGCGCCCACCCGTCCAGCAGCAGCGCCGTCCCGTACCCGGAGCCGCCCTCGACCACCGGCTCCGCGCCCGGGGTGGAGATCACCAGCGAGGGTTCGTCCGGCACGGTCGCCAGCACCGCGTCCCGCCCGGAGGTGCGGACCGGGATCCGCGGGAAGGCCTTGCCCAGCTCCTCCGCCGTCCGCCGTGCGCCGATCACCTGGGCCCGCAGCCGGAACGACCCGCACTCGGGGCAGTGCCAGTCCCGCTCCGCCTCCCCGCACCAACCACAGGTCAGCGCGGCGTCCGCCGAGGGCGTCTCCAGCGGCCCCTCGCACCGCCGGCAGCGCGCCGGGGTCCGGCAGCGCCCGCAGGCCAGCCGGGGCACGTAACCGCGCCGGGGCACCTGGATGAGCACCGGGTGCCCGGCCGCCAGCGCCTCCCGGGCGGCCTCCCAGGCCACCGAGGGCAGCCGGGCGGCCTGCGCGGCCGCGTCGCGGTGCTGGTCCTGATCGGTGACGGTCCGCACCCGCGGCGCGACCTGCCGCACCGTCTCCCGGTCCGCGACCAGCGGACGCGCCCAGCCGGTGCTGACCAGCTGCGCGCCCTCGACGGTCACCGCGTGCCCGCCGAGCAGTACCGCCGCGCCCTCCTCGGCGGCCCGCAGCAGCGCCACCTCCCGGACGTGCGGGTGCGGGGCGCGCGGGTCGCTGTGGCTGCCGTCCCCGTCCGACCAGACGACGACCAGCCCGAGGTCGCGCACCGGCGCGAACATGGCCGAGCGGGTGCCGATGGCGGCGTGCACCGAGCCGCGGCTCACCGCGAGCCAGCGCTTGTAACGCTCGCGCGGGCCGAGGTCGGCCTCCAGCGCCGCGTGCATCCCGGGGCCGAGCAGTTCGGTCAGCGCCTGGTCGACCCGGGCCACCGAGCGCCGGTCCGGCAGCACGACCAGGGCCCCGCGCCCGCCCGCCAGCGTCGCCGCCACGGCCCGCGCGATCTCGTACGGCCAGCCGGGCCCGGGCAGCGCCGCCCACACCGCGCGCGGCGCACCGCCCGCGGCCAGCGCGGCCAGGAAGTCGGGACCGGCCGGGTAGCGCTGCCAGCTGCCGGGGGCCGGGGCGGCCGGGCGGGGCAGCGGCGGCGGCGAGGGCTCGGCCTCCGCCTTGGCGTGCCGGGGCGGGACGGCCAGCTGCAGCACGTCGGCGAGCGTCCCGGCGTACCGGTCGGCGACGGTCCGGCACAGCCGCAGCAGCTGCGGGGTGAGCACCGGCTCGGGCGACAGCACCTGCGCCAGCGGGGCGAGCGGCCCGGCGAAATCGCTCTTCTCCAGCCGGGCGACGATGAACCCGTCGTGCAGTTCCCCGCCCTCGCGCTGCCCCTTCACCACGCGCGCGCCGAACCGCACCCGCACCCGGACGCCCGGCCGGGCCTCCTCGGCCATGCTCGCCGGCACCTCGTAGTCGAAGAACTTGTCGATGGTGAGCACGCCCTTGTCCACCACGACCCGGGCCACCGGCAGGTGCTCGGCCCGCTTGGCCCCGCGCCAGCTGCGCGGCTTGGCCCGCTTGACCGTCTCCCGGATGAACGCCAGCTGCTCCGGCTCGGCGGCCCCGTTCTCCCCTGTGCTGCTCATCGCCACCAAGTACTACCAGGTCACACCGACACCGCGCACACAGCGGGCGCCCACCCGAAGCGGCACCCGCCGCTCCCAGCACCCCCCGGCAGCGCCACGCCCCCCCCACACGCACAAAGCGGCGCCCACCCCCCGAGAGGGGCGGGCGCCGCTTCGAGCGCTACGGACGTCAGTCGCGCACGGCAGCCTTCAGCTGCTCCACCCGGTCGGTGCGCTCCCAGGTGAAGTCCGCCAGCTCACGGCCGAAGTGGCCGTACGCGGCGGTCTGGGAGTAGATCGGGCGCAGCAGGTCCAGGTCGCGGATGATCGCGGCCGGACGCAGGTCGAAGACCTCGGAGACGGCCTTCTGGATCGAGAGGACCGGCACGGTCTCGGTGCCGAAGGTCTCGACGAACAGGCCGACCGGCTCGGCCTTGCCGATCGCGTACGCGACCTGCACCTCGGCGCGGCGGGCGAGGCCGGCGGCGACGATGTTCTTCGCCACCCAGCGCATCGCGTACGCGGCCGAGCGGTCCACCTTGGACGGGTCCTTGCCGGAGAAGGCGCCGCCACCGTGGCGGGCCATGCCGCCGTAGGTGTCGATGATGATCTTGCGACCGGTGAGGCCGGCGTCGCCCATCGGGCCGCCGATCTCGAAGCGGCCGGTCGGGTTGACCAGCAGGCGGTAGCCCTCGGTGGTCAGCTTGATGCCCTGCTCGGCCAGCGCCTTCAGCTCCGGCTCGACCACGAACTCGCGGATGTCCGGGGTGAGCAGCGACTCCAGGTCGATGTCACTGGCGTGCTGGGTCGAGACGACCACGGTGTCGAGGCGGACGGCCTTGTCGCCGTCGTACTCGATGGTGACCTGGGTCTTGCCGTCGGGGCGCAGGTACGGGATGGTCCCGTTCTTGCGGACCTCGGTGAGCCGACGCGAGAGGCGGTGGGCCAGGGTGATCGGCAGCGGCATGAGCTCGGGCGTCTCGTCGGACGCGTAGCCGAACATCAGGCCCTGGTCGCCGGCACCCTGCTTGTCCAGCTCGTCCTCGACGTCACCCTCGACGCGGTGCTCGTGAGCGGTGTCGACGCCCTGCGCGATGTCGGGCGACTGGGCACCGATGGACACCGAGACACCGCAGGAGGCGCCGTCGAAGCCCTTCTTGGAGCTGTCGTAGCCGATCTCCAGGATCTTGTCCCGGACGAGCTGGGCGATCGGCGCGTACGCCTTGGTGGTCACCTCGCCGGCCACGTGCACCTGGCCGGTGGTGATGAGCGTCTCCACGGCGACCCGGGAAGTCGGGTCCTCACGCAGGAGGGCGTCAAGGATGGTGTCGCTGATCTGGTCAGCGATCTTGTCGGGGTGGCCCTCGGTGACGGACTCCGAGGTGAACAGGCGGCGAGACACAGCGCTCCCTGGGGTTGCAGCGGCTGCTGACTGAAGTTCCCGGACGACCGGGTAACTCCGGAAAGACTTGATTCCTGGAGTCTAACGGTCTGCTTCCGCCGAACGTCACCCACTTCAGCAATTCTCGAGCGCCCCACAGCGCCTTTCGATCAGTTGTCGGCCGTTTCCAGCCTCTTTGCGACCAGGTTCCAGACAACGTCGGCGAGCGCCTCCTTCGGGCCCACCGGAACGGCGGTCTCGCTGCCGTCCGAGCCCAGCACGACGGCCTCGTTGACGTCCGTACCGAAGGCCTTGCCGTTGCCGACCTCGTTGACGACGAGCAGGTCACACCCCTTGCGGGCGAGCTTGGCGCGGCCGTTGGCGAGCACGTCGTCGGTCTCCGCCGCGAATCCCACGACCAGTTGACCCGAACGGGGACGGTGGGCCGACAGCTCGGCCAGGATGTCGGGATTGCGGACCAGCGCGACCGGGGCCGGCTCGACCCCCTCGACCTTCTTGATCTTGCCGGTCGCGTACTCGGCCGGCCGGAAGTCCGCCACCGCCGCGGCCATCACCACGGCGTCCGCGTCCGCGACCGCCTTCAGCGCGGCCTCGCGCAGTTCCAGCGCGGTCGAGACGTGCACCACGTCCACCCCCGCCGGATCCGGCAGCTCGGCGTTGGCCGAGAGCAACGTCACCCTGGCCCCGCGCGCGGCGGCCGTCACCGCGAGCGCGTAGCCCTGCTTGCCGGAGGAGCGGTTGCCCAGGTAGCGCACCGGGTCCAGCGGCTCCCGGGTGCCGCCGGCCGAGACCACCACGTGCCGGCCGGCCAGGTCGTGCGACACCTCCCCGCCGCGGCGCAGCACGGCCCGGCAGGCGTCGAAGATCGCGGACGGCTCCGGCAGCCGCCCCTTGCCGGTGTCCTTGCCGGTGAGGCGTCCGACGGCCGGCTCCAGCACGATCACGCCCCGGCGGCGCAGCGTGGCGACGTTCTCCCGGGTGGCCGGGTGCTCCCACATCTCGGTGTGCATGGCGGGCGCCACCACGACCGGGCAGCGGGCGGTGAGCAGCGTGTTGGTGAGCAGGTCGTCGGCGAGGCCGTGGGCGGCCTTGGCGATCAGGTCGGCGGTGGCCGGGGCGACCACGACCAGGTCGGCCTGCTGCCCGATCCGCACGTGCGGCACCTCGTGCACGCGCTCCCAGGTCTCGGTGGCGGCCGGGCGGCCGGACAGCGCGGCCCAGGTGGCCTCGCCGACGAAGTGCAGCGCGGCCTCGGTCGGCACCACGGTGACCAGGTGGCCCGACTCGGTGAACCGGCGCAGCAGCTCGCACGCCTTGTACGCGGCGATCCCGCCGCTCACCCCGAGGACCACCCGGGGGGCGTCCGCACCGACGCCCCGCTCCGTGCCGAGCCCGCTCCGCTCGCCGCCCATGTGTACCGACCTTCCTCCGCACCGGGAACCCGCCCACCCTACGGCCCCTCAGCTCCCGCCCGCGCGGCACCCCACCCCGGGGCCGGCCCCGGGCCCACGACGGGAAGCCCCGAGCAGAAACGACAGGAGGGCCCGGCGGAAACGATTCCGCCGGGCCCTCCCGGAAAAACAGTGGCCGGCTCAGGCAGCCTCGATCGCCTCGGCGGTCAGCATGCCCGCGTTGATCTCGCGCAGCGCGATCGACAGCGGCTTCTCGTGCACGTGGGTGTCGACCAGCGGGCCGACGTACTCCAGCAGGCCCTCACCGAGCTGCGAGTAGTACGCGTTGATCTGACGCGCGCGCTTGGCGGCGTAGATCACGAGGCTGTACTTCGAGTCGGTGGCCTCGAGCAGCTCGTCGATCGGCGGGTTGATGATGCCCTCGGGCGCGGTCATGGAAGAGGACACGCGAAAACCTTCCGAAAGGGTGGAAAAGACAGACAGGTCAGGCTACACCGAGCAAGGCTAGCAGTTCGGCCGCTACCTGCTCGACGGAGGTGTTGACAAGGGTCGTGTCGAACTCGGGCTCGGCGGCGAGCTCGATCCTGGCGGCGTCGAGCCGCTTCTCGATCACGTCCTGCGACTCGGTGCCCCGGCCGGTCAGCCGGCGGACCAGCTCGTCCCAGCTCGGCGGGGCCAGGAACACCAGCTGCGCCTCGGGCATCGACTCGCGCACCTGCCGGGCACCCTGCAGGTCGATCTCCAGGAGCACGGGTTCGCCGCGCTCCAGCTTCTCCAGCACGGCCGCGCGCGGGGTGCCGTAGCGGTTCCCGGCGAACTCGGCCCATTCCAGCAGCTCGCCGTTGGCGATCAGCTTGTCGAACTCGTCGTTGTCGACGAAGTGGTACTGGACCCCGTTCTTCTCGCCGGGCCTCGGGTGGCGGGTCGTCGCCGACACCGAGAGCCAGACCTCGGGGTGCATCTTCCTCATATGAGCGACGACCGTGCTCTTGCCGACCCCCGAAGGGCCGGAGAGCACGGTCAGCCGCGGACGCTCACTCATGCACCGATTATCCCGGATCGCGGAGGATGACGGGACCACGGGGGCACGGTCAGGCGGCACCTCCGCCGAACTCCCGCTCCAGGGAGGCGATCTGGTTGGTACCGAGACCCCGGACACGCCGGCTCTCGCTGATGCCGAGGCGCTCCATGATCTGCTTGGCCCGAACCTTGCCGACGCCCGGAAGGGACTCCAGCAGGGCCGAGACCTTCATCTTGCCGATGACGTCGTTGTCGGCCTTGCCGGCCTTGATCACCTCGTGCAGGGAGGCGCCGGAGTGCTTGAGCCGGTTCTTCACCTCGGCGCGCTCCCGGCGAGCCTCGGCGGCCTTGGCGAGCGCGGCGGTGCGCTGTTCAGGGGTAAGGGGCGGAAGAGCCACGCCGTTCACCTCAGGGTGTGGATGGAAGGGATTGAGCTATGACTGGTTTGGTACCCAGGACGCCGTCCGCAAGAGGAACCACAAGGCCCTGACCTGCGGGAGACACGAAATTCGTGGCTCGCCGATGACCTATCGCCGGACACTACCCGCATTGCGGCGCCACGTCAGGAAAAGAACACGAAAAGTCCTGGTCAGCCAAGGCCGACCAGGACTTTCCAGGGCAAAATGACCGCGATTGCGAAACTTTGACGGGCCGATGTGACGGCGCTCACGTCGGCTCCGCGACGCCGCCGCCGTCCTGCGGACACTCCACAGGGTCACCGATCGGCTACCGGCGGGGCGCCTTCCGCAACCCGCCGAACACCCCGGGGTCCTTGACGCCGCCCGCTCGCGCGCCCCGACCCCGCCCGCTCCCGCTGCCCGACGGCACCCGCTGGGCCCGCCGGGCGGAGTCCGACCCGCCTACTCGACGGCGTCCGCGAACTCGCCGACGAAGCGCTCCGCCGCCTCCCGCAGCGCCGCCACCGAGGGGCCGTGCTTGAGCACGTCCCGGCTGACGCTCGGCACCACGTTGGTCACCGAGGCGCCGAACACCCGCGGCAGGTCCGCCATGGTCGCGCCCTGGGCGCCGATGCCCGGCGCCAGCAGCGGGCCGTTGATGGCCAGGTCCACGCCCGCGTCGGCCAGCGTCGCGCCGACCACCGCGCCGAAGGAGCCCAGCGGCGCGGCTCCCGCGTTCTCGGCCGCCAGCTGCCGCAGCACCGAGGCCGCGACCGACTCGCCGTCCGCGCCCACCGCGCGCTGCACCTCGGCGCCCTCCGGGTTGGAGGTGAGCGCCAGCGCGAACACGCCGCAGCCCTGCTCCCGGGCCAGGTCCAGAGCCGGGCGCAGCGAGCCGAAGCCGAGGTACGGGCTGACCGTCACGGCGTCCGAGAACAGCGGGCTGCCGGGCGACAGGAAGGCCTCCGCGTAGGCGGCCATGGTGGAGCCGATGTCGCCGCGCTTGGCGTCCATCAGGACCAGCGCACCGGCCGCCCGGGCCTCCTCGACGGACTTCTCCAGCACCGCGACGCCCCTGCTGCCGAAGCGCTCGAAGAAGGCGGCCTGCGGCTTGAGCACGGCCACCCGGTCGGCCAGCGCCTCGACCACCGTGCGGCTGAAGGCCTCCAGGCCGGCGAGGTCGTCGCCGAGCCCCCAGGAGGCGAGCAGGGAGGCGTGCGGGTCGATGCCGACGCAGAGCTGACCGCGGGTGTCGAGGGCCTGGCGCAGCCGGGCGCCGAACGGGGCGAGGGTCATGTCGTCACTTTCCGAAAGGTCCGAAGGGTCCGAGGGGCCCGAGGAGGAGGAGTACGAGGGGTGCGGCATTCGCGGCGTTCGCCCGGCGGTCGCCCGGGTCTCCGCCCGGCGACCACCGCGGTCACGAGCTGCGCACGGCGCTGCCGACCGCCGAGGCCAGGTCGCGGAAGCCCGCCGCCCGGATCCGGGCGGACAGGCCCTTGTGGATCCGCCGGCACCAGAACGGGCCCTCGTAGATGAAGGCGCTGTAGCCCTGGACCAGGTCGGCGCCGTGGATGATCCGCTGCCAGGCGTCCTCGGCGGTCTCGATGCCGCCGACCGAGACCAGGGTCAGCCGGTCCCCGGTCCGGGCGCGCAGCCGCTGCAGGACCTCCAGGGCGCGGGCCTTGAGCGGGGCCCCGGACAGGCCGCCCATGCCGATCTCCTCGACCCGCCCGGCGTCGGTGAGCAGGCCCTCGCGGCCGATCGTGGTGTTGGTGGCGATGATGCCGTCCAGGCCCAGCTCCAGGGCGAGGTCGGCGACCGCGTCGACGTCCTCGTCGGCCAGGTCGGGGGCGATCTTGACCAGCAGCGGCACGTGGTGCGCGGTGGTGCGGTCGGCGGCCTCGCGGACGGCGGCCAGCAGCGGGCGCAGGTGGTCGACGGCCTGCAGGTTGCGCAGCCCGGGGGTGTTCGGCGAGCTGACGTTGACCACCAGGTAGTCGGCGTACTTGGCCAGCCGCTCGGTGGACTTGACGTAGTCGGCGACCGCGTCGGCCTCCTCGACCACCTTGGTCTTGCCGATGTTGACGCCGATCACCGGGGTGGAGGTGGTGTGCGGGCGGGCGGCCAGGCGGGCGGCGACCCGGGCGGAGCCCTGGTTGTTGAAGCCCATCCGGTTGATCAGCGCGCGGTCCTCGACCAGGCGGAACAGCCGGGGCGCCGGGTTGCCGGGCTGGGGCTCGCCGGTGATGGTGCCGATCTCGACGTAGTCGAAGCCGAGCATGGCCAGGCCGTCGATGCCGACGCCGTTCTTGTCGAAACCGGCCGCGAGGCCGAACGGGCCGGGCAGGTCGAGGCCGAGGGCGCGGGTGCGCAGGGCGCGGTCGCCCGGGGCGAGCACCAGCCGCACCAGGGTGCGCAGGCCCGGCACCGAGGAGGCGAGCCGGATCCAGAAGAAGGCCAGGTGGTGGGCCTTCTCCGGGTCCATCTTCTTGAAGACGAGGTCGAAGAGGATCTTGTACAAAGGGGGGTCAACTCCCGGGGCGACGAGCGGATTCGGGCACAAGAGTGGGGGGCACCCGACTGGCTTCGGTGCCCCCCACTGCGGTGGTGCTACTTGCGGCCGGCGTTGATCAGCTCGGCGTGCTCCTGGAGCGACATCACCCCGACCTCGTCGCGCAGCAGCCGGTCGATGCCCTGGACGGCCGCGCCCATCGCCTGGACGGTGGTCAGGCAGGGCACCGCGCGGGCCACGGCCGCGGTGCGGATCTCGTAGCCGTCGAGGCGGCCACCGGTGCCGTACGGCGTGTTGATGATGAGGTCGACCTCACCGTCGTGGATCAGCTGGACGATGGTCTTCTCGCCGTTCGGGCCCTCGCCCTCGCTGTGCTTGCGCACCACGGTGGCGGGGATGCCGCCGCGCTGCAGCACCTCGGCGGTGCCGGCGGTGGCGAGCAGCTCGAAGCCGAGGCCGACCAGCGCCCGGGCCGGGAAGACCAGGTTGCGCTTGTCGCGGTTGGCGACCGAGACGAAGACCTTGCCCTTGGTCGGCAGCGCGCCGTAGGCACCGCTCTGGGACTTGGCGTAGGCCGTGCCGAAGACCTTGTCGATGCCCATGACCTCACCGGTCGAGCGCATCTCGGGGCCGAGCACGGTGTCCACCCCGCGGCCGTGCACGTCGCGGAAGCGGCTCCACGGCATCACGGCCTCCTTGACCGCGATCGGCGCGTCGGCGGGCAGCGTGCCGCCGTCGCCCTCGGCCGGGAGCATGCCCTCGGCGCGCAGCTCGGCGATGGTGGCGCCGAGCGAGACCCGGGCGGCGGCCTTGGCCAGCGGCACGGCGGTCGCCTTGGAGGTGAACGGGACGGTCCGGGAGGCGCGGGGGTTGGCCTCCAGGACGTAGAGGATGTCGCCGGAGAGGGCGAACTGGATGTTGATCAGACCGCGCACCCCGACGCCGCGCGCGATCGCCTCGGTGGAGGCGCGCAGGCGCTTGATGTCGTGGCCGCCGAGGGTGATCGGGGGCAGCGCGCAGGCGGAGTCGCCGGAGTGGATGCCGGCCTCCTCGATGTGCTCCATGACGCCGCCGAGGTAGAGCTCGGTGCCGTCGTAGAGCGCGTCGACGTCGATCTCGACCGCGTCGTCCAGGAAGCGGTCGATCAGCACCGGGTGCTCGGAGATCAGACCGGCGTGCCGCTCCAGGTAGGAGGCGAGCGAGGCCTCGTCGTAGACGATCTCCATGCCGCGGCCGCCGAGCACGTAGGACGGGCGGGCGAGGACGGGGTAGCCGATCTCGTCCGCGATCGCCTTGGCCTCCTCGAAGGAGAAGGCGGTGCCGTGCTTGGGCGCGGGCAGGCCGGCGTCGCGCAGGACGCGGCCGAAGGCGCCGCGCTCCTCGGCGAGGTCGATCGCCTCGGGCTGGGTGCCGACGATCGGCACGCCGTTGTCCTTGAGCGCCTGGGCCAGGCCCAGCGGGGTCTGGCCGCCGAGCTGGACGACCACGCCGGCGAGCGGCCCGGCCTGCTGCTCGGCGTGGACGATCTCCAGCACGTCCTCCAGGGTGAGCGGCTCGAAGTAGAGCCGGTCGGAGGTGTCGTAGTCGGTGGAGACGGTCTCCGGGTTGCAGTTGACCATGACGGTCTCGTACCCGGCGTCGGCGAGCGCGAAGGAGGCGTGCACGCAGGAGTAGTCGAACTCGATGCCCTGGCCGATGCGGTTCGGGCCGGAGCCCAGGATGATCACGGCGGGCTTGGAGCGCGGGGCGACCTCGTTCTCCTCGTCGTAGGACGAGTAGAAGTACGGGGTCTTGGCGGCGAACTCGGCGGCGCAGGTGTCGACGGTCTTGAACACCGGGCGGATGCCGAGGGCGTGGCGCACCTCGCGGACCACGTCGGCCTTCAGGCCGCGGATCTCGCCGATCTGGACGTCGGAGAAGCCGTGCCGCTTGGCGTGGCGCAGCAGCTCGGGGGTGAGCTCGGCGGCCTCGGCCAGCTCGCCGGCGATCTCGTCCAGCAGGAAGAGCTGGTCGACGAACCACGGGTCGATCTTGGTGGCCTCGAACACCTCCTCCGGGGTGGCGCCGGCCCGGATCGCCTCCATCACGGTGTTGATCCGGCCGTCGGTCGGGACGACCGCCTTGGCCAGCAGTTCGGCCTTCTCGCCGAGCGGGCCGGTCCAGGAGAACTGGGAGCCCTTCTTCTCCAGCGAGCGCAGCGCCTTCTGCAGCGCCTCGGGGAAGTTGCGGCCGAGGGCCATGGCCTCGCCGACCGACTTCATGGTGGTGGTCAGCGTGGCGTCGGCGCTCGGGAACTTCTCGAACGCGAACCGCGGCACCTTGACCACGACGTAGTCGAGGGTCGGCTCGAAGGAGGCCGGGGTCTCCTCGGTGATGTCGTTCGGGATCTCGTCCAGGGTGTAGCCGACGGCCAGCTTGGCGGCGATCTTGGCGATCGGGAAGCCGGTGGCCTTGGAGGCGAGCGCCGAGGAGCGGGACACCCGGGGGTTCATCTCGATGACGATGACCCGGCCGTCCTCGGGGTTGACGGCGAACTGGATGTTGCAGCCGCCGGTGTCGACGCCGACCTCGCGGATGACGGCGATGCCGATGTCGCGCAGGATCTGGTACTCGCGGTCGGTGAGGGTCATCGCCGGGGCGACGGTGATCGAGTCACCGGTGTGCACGCCCATCGGGTCGAAGTTCTCGATGGAGCAGACGACCACGACGTTGTCGTGCTTGTCGCGCATCAGCTCCAGCTCGTACTCCTTCCAGCCGAGGATGGACTCCTCCAGGAGCACCTCGGTGGTCGGCGAGAGGGTCAGGCCCTGGCCGGCGATGCGGCGCAGGTCCTCCTCGTCGTGGGCGAAGCCGGAGCCGGCGCCGCCCATGGTGAAGGAGGGGCGCACGACGACCGGGTAGCCGCCGAGCGTGTCGACGCCGGCCAGCACCTCGTCCATGGTGTGGCAGATGACCGAGCGGGCGGACTCGCCGTACCCGATCTTGGCGTTGACCGCCTCGACGACGCCCTTGAAGAGGTCGCGGTCCTCGCCCTTGTTGATCGCCTCGACGTCGGCGCCGATCAGCTCGACGCCGTACTTCTCCAGCGTGCCGGCCGCGTGCAGCGAGATCGCGGTGTTGAGCGCGGTCTGCCCGCCCAGGGTCGGCAGCAGCGCGTCGGGGCGCTCCTTGGCGATGATCTTCTCGACGAACTCCGGGGTGATCGGCTCGACGTAGGTGGCGTCGGCGATCTCCGGGTCGGTCATGATCGTGGCCGGGTTGGAGTTGACCAGCACGACCCGCAGGCCCTCGGCCTTGAGGACCCGGCAGGCCTGCGTGCCCGAGTAGTCGAACTCGGCGGCCTGACCGATCACGATCGGGCCGGAGCCGATCACCAGGACGGACTTGATGTCAGTGCGCTTAGGCACGCTGGCCCTCCATGAGCTTCACGCTGTGCTTGTCGTCGCCTCGCATGAGCTCGACGAACCGGTCGAAGAGGTACGCCGCGTCGTGCGGGCCGGCAGCAGCTTCGGGGTGGTACTGCACGCTGAAGGCGGGGACGTCGAGCGCCTGCAGGCCCTCGACCACGTCGTCGTTGAGGCAGACGTGGGAGACCTCGACCCGCCCGAAGGGGGTGTCGCTCACCTTGTCCAGCGGGGCGTTCACGGCGAAGCCGTGGTTGTGGGCGGTCACCTCGACCTTGCCGGTGGTGCGGTCCTGCACCGGCTGGTTGATGCCGCGGTGGCCGTACTTGAGCTTGTAGGTGCCGAAGCCCAGGGCGCGGCCGAGGATCTGGTTGCCGAAGCAGATCCCGAAGAACGGGGTCTTGCGCTCCAGCACGCCCTGCGCGACGGCGACCTGGTGGTCGGCGGTGGCCGGGTCGCCCGGGCCGTTGGAGAAGAAGACGCCGTCCGGCCGGACCGCGTAGATGTCCTCCAGGGTGGCGTCGGCCGGCAGCACGTGCACCTCGATGCCGCGCTCGGCCATCCGCTGCGGGGTCATCGCCTTGATGCCGAGGTCCAGCGCGGCCACGGTGAAGCGCTTCTCGCCGATCGCGGGCACCACGTACGGCTCGGTGGTGGCGACCTCGGCGCACAGGTCGGCGCCCTTCATCTCGGGCGACTGCTGCACCCGGGCGAGCAGGGTGGCCTGGTCGGCCAGCGCCTCGCCGGAGAAGATGCCGCAGCGCATCGCGCCGCGCTCGCGCAGGTGGCGGGTCAGCGCGCGGGTGTCGATGCCGCTGATGCCGACGACGCCCTGGCTGACCAGTTCCTCGTCGAGCGAGCGGCGGGAGCGCCAGTTGGAGGCGACCCGGGCGGGGTCGCGCACGACGTAGCCGGCGACCCAGATCCGCTTGGACTCGTCGTCCTCGTCGTTCCAGCCGGTGTTGCCGATCTGCGGCGCGGTCATCACGACCACCTGGCGGTGGTACGACGGGTCGGTCAGGGTCTCCTGGTAGCCGGACATGCCGGTGTTGAAGACCGCCTCGCCGAAGGTCTCGCCGGTCGCGCCGTAGGCCTGGCCCCGGAAGGTCCGGCCGTCCTCCAGGACGAGCACGGCGGCCGCACGGTCCGAGAACCGGCGCTCCCGCCGTTGGCGCTGCGTGGTGGGGGCAGGTGCGGTCATTGCGCGGCCTCTTCCGTCATCTTCGTCTGCGTACGTGTTGCGAGGTGGGCGATCGCCTCGACCCAGGCGGCGTGCTCGTCGGGGTGGTCGGCCCGGAAGCCGGAGTCCAGCTCGGTGCCCTCGTGGACCCAGCTCACGATGAGCAGTCCGGACGGGACGACCTTGCCGGCGATCGCGGAGTCGGTGCGGGCACCGGTCAGGTGGGCGGCCGGGATCCAGAAGTCGACGTCACCGGGACGGCTGACCAGCAGGCCGTCCTCGCCGAGGGTGAGGTCGGCCCGGCTGCGGGTGCCCAGGCCGTGCGCGACGACCCGGTCGAGCCAGTTCCCGGCGGTGGTCGTGCCGTGGTACCGGCCGCTGGTCTCCAGGATGGTGCGCCCGGCCCGGTCCGGCACGGCGGGCAGCGGCGGGATGCCGGACTGCAGGGTGCGGCGCCAGTTCCAGCCCTGGCGCATCAGCCAGTAGACCAGGCCGATCACGATCAGCAGGCCGATGGACCAGCCGATGTACCCGGGCCAGTCGGTGACCTTCGCCTGCTCCCTGGCGAGCGTGGCGTGGTCCATCACGCGTCGCCGCCCTGCTCGACCGGCTCGCCGGCCAGCACGGTGGCCCGCCCGCGCAGGAAGGTGGCGTGCACCCGTCCGGGCAGGTCGAGGCTCTTGTAGGGGGTGTTGCGGCTGCGGGTGGCGAAGCTGTCCGGGTTCACGACACCACGGTACGCGGGATCGAACAGCACCAGGTTCGCGGGCTCACCCACCGAGATCGGCCGGCCGTGCCCGGTGAGACGGCCGATCCGGGCCGGACGGTGCGACATCCGGTCCGCGACGCCCTCCCAGTTCAGCAGGCCGGTGTCGACCATGGTCTGCTGGACGACCGACAGCGCGGTCTCCAGGCCGACCATGCCCATCGCGGCCACGGCCCACTCGCAGTCCTTGTCCTCGGCCGGATGCGGCGCGTGGTCGGTGGCCACGGCGTCGATGGTGCCGTCGGCGAGCGCCTTGCGCAGCGCCTGGACGTCCTCGGCGGTACGCAGCGGCGGGTTCACCTTGTACACCGGGTCGTAGGAGCGGACCAGCTCGTCGGTGAGCAGCAGGTGGTGCGGGGTCACCTCGGCGGTGACGTCCCAGCCCTTGGCCTTGGCCCAGCGGATGATCTCGACCGAGCCGGCCGTGGAGACGTGGCAGACGTGCAGCCGGGAGCCGACGTGCGCGGCGAGCAGCACGTCGCGGGCGATGATCGACTCCTCGGCGACGGCCGGCCAGCCGCCGAGCCCGAGCTCGCCGGAGACCCGGCCCTCGTTCATCTGGGCGCCCTCGGTCAGCCGCGGCTCCTGGGCGTGCTGGGCGACGACGCCGTCGAAGGCCTTGACGTACTCCAGGGCGCGGCGCATCAGGACCGCGTCGTCCACGCACTTGCCGTCGTCGGAGAAGACCCGCACGCCCGCGGCGGACTCGTGCATCGCGCCGAGCTCGGCGAGCTTCTTGCCCTCCAGGCCGACGGTGACGGCGCCGACCGGCTGCACGTCGCAGTAACCGGCCTCCTGGCCGAGCCGCCAGACCTGCTCGACCACGCCGGCGGTGTCGGCCACCGGGGTGGTGTTGGCCATCGCGTGCACGGCGGTGAAGCCGCCCATCGCGGCGGCCCGGGTGCCGGTGAGCACGGTCTCGGCGTCCTCGCGGCCGGGCTCGCGCAGGTGGGTGTGCAGGTCGACCAGGCCGGGGAGCGCGACCAGCCCGGTGGCGTCGATCTCGATGTCCGCCTCGACCGCCAGGCCGGTGCCGATCTCCTTGATCACGCCGTCGGCGAGCAGCAGGTCCTGCGGGGCGCCGCCGAGGATCTTGGCGTTGCGGATCAGGTAGGTGGTCACTGAGCGGTCTCCACGGTCTCGGTACGGGGGGCGTCGGCGGGGGCGTCGGCGAGCGTGGCTCCGCCGAGCAGCAGGTAGAGCACGGCCATCCGGACGGAGACGCCGTTGGCGACCTGCTCGACCGCGGTGCAGCGCGGCGAGTCGGCGACCTCGGCGGTGATCTCCATGCCGCGGACCATCGGGCCGGGGTGCATCACGATCGCGTGCTCGGGCAGCTGGGCCAGCCGGAGGCCGTTCATGCCGTAGCGGCGGCTGTACTCGCGCTCGGTCGGGAAGAACGCAGCGTTCATCCGCTCGCGCTGCACCCGCAGCATCATCAGCGCGTCGGTCTTGGGCAGCACGCTGTCCAGGTCGTAGCTGATCTCGCAGGGCCAGCCGGCCGCGCCGGTCTCGGGATCGGGTTCGATGCCGATCGGCAGCAGCGTCGGCGGGGCGACGAAGGTGACCTGGGCACCGAGGGTGTTCAGCAGGTGGACGTTGGAGCGGGCGACCCGGCTGTGCAGGACGTCGCCGACGATCGTCACCCGGCGGCCCGCGAGGTCGTGGCCGGCGCCCGGGTTGAGGTGGCGGCGCATGGTGAAGGCGTCGAGCAGCGCCTGGGTGGGGTGCTCGTGGGTGCCGTCACCGGCGCTGATCACACTGCCGTGCAGCCAGTCGGACTGGGCCAGCCGGGCCGGTGCGCCCGAGGCGTGGTGGCGGATGACCACCGCGTCGGCGCCCATGGCCTGCAGGGTGAGCGCGGTGTCCTTGAGGCTCTCGCCCTTGGAGACCGAGGAGCCCTTGGCGGAGAAGTTGATGACGTCGGCCGAGAGGCGCTTCTCGGCGACCTCGAAGGAGGTCTTGGTCCGGGTGGAGTCCTCGAAGAAGAGGTTGACGACGGTGCGGCCGCGCAGCGTGGGCAGCTTCTTGACGGCCCGGCCGGAGAGCTGGGCGAGCTCCTCGGCGGTGTCCAGGATCAGCAGCGCGTCGTCGCGGCTGAGATCGGCGGCGGAGACGAGGTGGCGCTTCACGCGGGCTACTCCGGGAGGTGCGGTTCGGACGGCTTGGCGGCCATGGTCTGCGACGAGCGCGCGGTGAAGTCGCGGTCCCCGACCAGCACGGCGTCCACGCCGTCGCTGTCGGAGAGGCGCACCTGCACGGCCTCGCGCAGCGAGGTGGGGAGGTTCTTGCCCACGTAGTCCGCACGGATCGGCAGCTCGCGGTGGCCGCGGTCGACCAGGACCGCCAGCTGGACGGCGCGCGGCCGGCCGATGTCGTTCAGCGCGTCGAGCGCGGCGCGGATGGTGCGTCCGGAGAAGAGCACGTCGTCGACCAGCACGACGAGCTTGCCGTCGATGCCGCCGGGCGGGATCTCGGTGTGTTCCAGGGCGCGGGCGGGCTTCAGCCGCAGGTCGTCCCGGTACATGGTGATGTCCAGGGTGCCCAGCGGGATCTCGCGCCCGGTGATCTGGGCCAGCCGGCCGTGCAGGCGACGGGCGAGGTGGACGCCCCTGGTGTGGATGCCGAGCAGCACGACGTCCTCCGCGCCCTTGGCGCGCTCGACGATCTCGTGCGCTATCCGGGTGATGACCCGGGCGATGTCCGTGCCGTCCAGCACTTGGTGCGGCGGCCGCGGCGTCGGTTCCTGCGACGTGGAATCTCGGTGTGTGGTCATGCCGAAGCGGACCTCCTTCCCCGCCTCACTGGACGGGCCTTAAAGGATGTCTGGATCGCCCCCGCCGGGTCGGCGTGGGCTTCGGGTCATCCTAGCAGCGCCCCGGACGGCAAACAGAAGTCCACCATTCCGCTTCCGGCGGTTAACACCCCGGACGCGCCGACGATGCGGGCCATTCGCACGACTGCCCCATTCGGCTTGACGCAACTACCTTACTCTACGTAACCTCACAGTGAGTTACGAGACGGACGTCGAACCCACCGGTAACGGCGTCGGCAATCGCCCGTGACCCACCACTGAACGCGAAGCAATCTCGTCCGGGGAGATCAATGTCCAGCGACTACGCGAAGCAACTCGGAGGCAAGCTCCGAGCGATCCGCACTCAGCAGGGGCTCTCCCTGCACGGTGTCGAGGAGAAGTCCCAGGGGCGCTGGAAGGCAGTCGTCGTCGGCTCGTACGAGCGCGGCGACCGTGCGGTCACCGTGCAGCGGCTGGCCGAGCTGGCCGAGTTCTACGGCGTCCCGGTGCAGGAGCTGCTGCCCGGCGGCACCCCCGGCGGCGCGGCCGAGCCGCCGCCGCGCCTGGTCCTCGACCTGGAGAGACTGACCCAGGTCCCTTCCGAGAAGGCCGGCCCGCTGCAGCGCTACGCGGCGACCATCCAGAGCCAGCGCGGCGACTACAACGGCAAGGTGCTGTCGATCCGCCAGGACGACCTGCGCACCCTGGCGGTCATCTACGACCAGTCGCCGTCGATCCTCACCGAGCAGCTGATCTCCTGGGGCGTGCTGAACCCCGACGCGCGCCGTGCGGTGCGCGAGGAGGACGCGAGCTGAGGCTCACCGCACCGGCTCCCGCCCGCGGAACCTCGCACGTGCCGGCACTCGTTCCACCCGTGCCGACCAGCAGAAACGTCACGGCGCGGCACCCCGAACCAGGGGCCGCGCCGCGGCGTTTCCGGGCGCCCGCCATCGCGAGCGCGGGATGCTCGGGTCCGGGCGCGGCGCGAGGCGTACCGGCGCGGCGTGGCGCGTCAGCAGACCGTGCCCAGGCTGTAGCCGGGCTGCGCCGCCACCCCGTCCAGCCGGACCGGCCGGTCCGCCGGCGCCCAGTCCTGCCCGCCGCTCGACCAGGCCCAGGAGGCCGGCAGGTACTCCCCGCAGGAGGCTGCCGAGCCCTGCGAGCCGTGCAGCACCGCGACCCCCGGCAGCTCCAGGGCCAGCCCGGCGCACAGCACCGCGCAGACCAGCTCCAGGTCCTCGTCGTTGATCCGCACCACGCCGTCCTCCCACTGCAGCACCCGGGCGGCCGCGGTCAGCCGGCCGCCGGGCGCGTCCACCCGCAGGCGCAGCTCGTACACGCCGGCGCCCGCGCCGACCAGCATCCGGCGGAACACCTCGCCCCCGCGCTCGTAGGCGGCGCGCACCCAGCGGGTGTGCTCCTCGTCGGGCTCGCCCGCGCCCCCGTACAGGCCGCCGTCGAGCAGCAGGTCGGCGTGGCAGAGCGTCAGCCCGTTCTCCCGGGCCCGGATCAGGCGCGGCACGAAGTCCCCGGCCGGCTCCTCGCCCTGGTAGGCGAGCAGCTGGGTCTGCAGCGCCGGGTTGACCAGGTAGCGGTCGCGGGCGGCGGGCTCGGCCGGGTCCAGCCCGTTGAGCAGGCAGAACTCCTCGAAGTCCTGCGGGTGGAACATCCGTGCCCGGACGGTCTCGAAGCGCTCCAGCGCGTCGGCCAGCAGCTCGCCGGTGTCGGCCAGGTAGCGCTCGTAGTCGGGGGCGTCGGAGATCCCCCAGGCGCGGGCCCGTGCGAAGTCCGCGGCGCTGGTCAGCACCCCGATGACGAACGCCCGGTCGGCGCCCTCGCCACCCTCGCCACCCTCGATGCCCCCGGACCCCTCGGCGGCCCCGACCTCCTCGGCGACCTCGGCCCCGTCGGTCCCCTTCGGCCGGTGCGACGCCCGTACCGCGGGCCGCGAGCCGCCGGCGGTGCAGTCGGAGTTGCGGCGGGCGCGGCCGTGGCGGCTACTCATCGGTTGGCTCCTGGCTTCGGCGGGCGACCGCCGGCGACGGCGGCCGGCGGGGGTGACGGTCGGCGGCGGGCTCGCCGCTGACCGCCTTCCTCCCCACCACCCGCGCGCCGCACACGTACGGCGTGTCACAGGAATGTAACCACCGGTAATAGTGCCGGTGGCGCAACCCTCCCGGACTACCGCGGCGCCCGGGCCAGCTGGCGGGACTGCGCGACCAGGCGGCCGGACTCGTCCCAGATCTCGGCGTCCTCCTCGAAGTACCCGCCGGCCAGGTTGCGGGTCGCGTGGGTGACGCGCAGCCAGCCCGGGACGGGCTTGGCCCGCAGGTGGACGGTCAGCTCGACGGTCGGGGCCCAGCCGGGCATGCCGAGGTCGAAGGTGACCGGCGGCAGTGCGTCGGCGACCAGCAGGAGCAGCAGCGGGTCGGGCTGACGGCCGTCGGCGAGCCGGAACCAGCCCTGGATCCGCCCGTTGCCGGAGGGCTGCCCGAGCGCCCAGCCGACGGTGGCCGGGTCCAGCCGCAGGTCGAAGCGCTCCAGCAGGGCGGCCTCGGTGAGCAGTTCCCTGGGCGCGTGTTCCACGCCGATGCACTGGTCCGGCGGCGGCAGCTGCGGCGGCCGGGCGCTGGTGCGCACCTCGCCGTCGGCGGCGGAGAGGTCGCCGTGGCTGGCCACCACGCGCAGCCGCTCGACGCCGTCCTGGCTGAGCGAGGCGGTGCCGGTGGAGAGCCCGCGGCCGGTGCGCAGCACCTCGGTGCGGACGGTGGCCGGGCCGGGGGTGGAGGCGGACAGGTAGTAACCACTGATCGACACCGGGTCCGGGTGCGACTCGTGCTCCAGCGACAGCGCGTGTCCGGCCACGGCGAGCAGCAGCCCGCCGTTGACCCCGCCGCCGATCTGCCAGCCGGCGCCCAGCTCGGCCTCGTAGCGGCCGGCCTCCTCCGGGTGTCTGGTGAGGGCGATGCCCTGGTCGAACTCGCTGCGGATCACGGTGGTCATGTGGGGAGACCTGCCCTTTCGCACGTGGTTCCGAACGCCAAGTTACTGGCAAGTAGGGCATCACCCTACGCCGCCCGGTCCCCGGCGCGCGACGGCCGGGAACGCCGAACGGCCGCCGGACCCGGAATCCGGGTTCGGCGGCCGTTCACGAAGCGGGCCGGTGGTTACCGGCGGATGCTCGGCTTCAGCTCCAGGAAGCGGGCGAGCAGACCGTTGACGAAGGCCGGGGAGTCGTCCGTGGAGAACTCCTTGGCGATCTCGACGGCCTCGTCCAGGACGACCGCGTCCGGGACGCCGTCCTCCCAGATCAGCTCGTACGCGCCGAGTCGCAGGACGTTGCGGTCCACGATCGGCATCCGGTCGAGCGTCCAGCCCACCGCGTACTGCGAGATCAGGTCGTCGATGCGACGGGCGTGCTGGAC
Source organism: Kitasatospora sp. NPDC086791 (assembly GCF_040685975.1). Lineage (NCBI taxonomy): Bacteria > Bacillati > Actinomycetota > Actinomycetes > Kitasatosporales > Streptomycetaceae > Kitasatospora > Kitasatospora sp. NPDC086791. The sequence goes on from NZ_JBFBOC010000001.1 coordinate 863,357, forward strand.
GTACCCCTCGATCAGCTCCATGGTGTACTCGCCGACCTGCGGGGTGCCCTCGTCGGGCTTCGGCTCGCGGGCGCGGGCCACCCAGTCGGCGAGGACCTGCTGCGGGTCGACCCCGCGGTGGTCGGCCTCGAAGAGGATCTGGAAGGCCCGGGTACGGGCCTTGCTGCGTGCGGCCGACACGGACTTACTTCACCCGGCCGAGGTAGCTGCCGTCGCGGGTGTCGACCTTGACCTTCTCACCGGTGGTGATGAAGAGCGGCACCTGGATCTCGGCACCGGTCTCCAGGGTGGCCGGCTTGGTGCCACCGGTGGAGCGGTCGCCCTGGACGCCCGGCTCGGTCTCGGCGATCGTCAGCTCGACGGCGGCCGGGAGCTCGATGTAGAGCACCGCGCCCTCGTTCTGCGCGACCAGGGCCTCGAAGCCCTCCAGCAGGTACTTGGCGGCGTCACCGACGACGGCCGGCTCGATGGTGAGCTGGTCGTAGGTGTCCATGTCCATGAACACGAAGTTCTCGCCGTCCTTGTACGAGAACTGCATGCCGCGCTTGTCGACGTTGGCGGTCTCGACCTTGGTGCCGGCGTTGAAGGTCTTGTCGACGACCTTGCCCGTCAGGACCTCCTTGAGCTTGGTCCGAACGAAGGCCGGGCCCTTGCCGGGCTTGACGTGCTGGAACTCGACGACGGACCAGAGCTTGCCGCCCTCCAGCTTGAGGACCATGCCGTTCTTGAGATCGTTCGTGGAAGCCACGGGCGCACTTACTCCTGGATATAGCTGTCAAGGAACCAAGGGTTGCGTCCTGCCGCCGACGGCCGACTGGAGGCCGCGGTCACAGGGCGAGGAGCTCCTTGGTGGTGATGGTGAGCAGCTCGGGCCCGCCCTCTTCGAGGGGGCGCACGACGAGCGTGTCCTCGATCCGGACGCCGCCCTTGCCCGGGAGGTGGACCCCTGGGCCGACGGTGACCGGCACGCGGCTGTCCAGTTTACCCATGTCCGACGGACCGAGGCGCGGCGCCTCCCGGATCTCCAGCCCGATGCCGTGGCCCACCGGGTGCGGCGAGGCCTCGCTGTGGCCCGCCGCCTCCAGGACCTGCCGGGCCGCCCGGTCGGGTACGCACTGCTCCACGCCTGGTCCGAGCGCCTCCCGGCCGGCCCGCTGGGCCCGGAAGACCAGCCGGTGCAGCTCCACCTGCCAGGGCGCGGGAGCCGCGCCGATCACGAAGGTGCGGGCGGTGGACACGCCGTAGCCGCGGTACTGGGCGCCCATCACCACGGTCAGGAAGTCGCCCTCCTCCACCCGGCGGTCGGTCGGCTGGTGGGCGGCCTGGCCGGAGTGGCTGCCGGTACCGACCGACACCGGGAAGGCGGCCCGGTCGGCGCCGTGGTCGATCATCCGGCGCTCCAGCTCCATGGCCAGGTGCCGCTCGGTCCGGCCGACCAATATCGACTCCAGCAGCTCGCCGAGCGCCTGGTCGGCGATCTCGGCGGCGATCCGCAGGTCGGCGATCTCGTGCTCGTCCTTGACCACCCGCAGCCGCTCGACCACCTGCCCCAGGTCGACCAGCCGGGCCCGCTCGGCCAGGCCCGCCACCGCCCGGTGCCGGCTGACGGTCAGGTCGTGCTCCTCCACCGCCAGGCCGGTGACCCCGAAGCGGGTCGCCGCGGCCGCGGCGGCCAGCGCGGTGTCCGCCGCGGCCGCCACCGGCAGCCGGGTGACGTCCGGGGCGATCAGGTGCTCGCCGGAGTCGTCCGGCGGCAGGTCGTCCGGCAGCGCGAGCAGCGCCCGCTCCCTGGTCAGCAGCAGCGTGGCCCCGCAGGGCGCGCAGCCCGTCAGATACCGCACGTTCGCCGCCCGGGTGATCAGCGCCGCATCGGCCCCGGCCGCACTGCAGTGCTCCCTCACCCGCTCCCGCCGCCCCGCGTACGCATCCGCCATGCGTCGAGCCTACGAACCCCCGGCCCGAACCGCCCGCCGAGCGCCCCCGGCAGAACCCCGGGGTGCCTCGGCCCACGCCCACCCGCGCCCCCGCACCACCGCCCGCTTCCCGCCGGCCCGGGCCCGAACGCCGCGCACCGCACCACGCACGCACCGCGTACGCACGGCGTCGCCGCCGCTACCCCTGGTCCGGGTCGAGCAGGCCCCGCCGGTATGCCGGGACCAGGTTCCGCGGGACGAGCAGGGCGCGGCCGTCGAGCGTGATCGGGACGAGCTTCGGGGGCGCGGCCTTCCACCGGGCGCGGCGGTGCCGGGTGTTGCTGCGGGAGGTCTTGCGCTTGGGTACGGCCATCAGGGGCTCCTGTCGGGTGGTCCGTCAACGGACGGTTCTTCGGCGGGGTGGTTCATCGGCGGGGTGGTTCATCGGCGCGCGAGCGCGGGCGGTCCGCCCGGTGGACGGGAGCGAGCAGGTCCCGGAAGGCGTCGGGCAGGGTCTTCCAGCCGGTCTCGCCGGCGGCGAGTTCGCCGTCGGTGAGCAGGCAGGAGTCGAGCAGGGCGGTGATCCCGTCGGCGTCCAGCCCCTCCGCGGTGAAGCTGAGCTGCTGGACCCGGTCGCCGTGCAGGGGGTGCCAGTCGAGGGCGGCGGCCGCCCGGCGGGCGGGCGGGTAGCACTCCCAGTCCGCGTCGGTCAGGGTGGTGAGCCAGGGGCCGCACTCCTCGACGGCGAGGTTGGCCCCGGCCGCGTCCCAGGCCAGCATCAGGTCCGGCCGGTTGGCCAGCCAGAAGCGGCCGCGACTGCGCTGCGCCGCCGGAACGAGCAGTTCCAGCGCCTCGCGCAGCCGCTCCGGGTGGAGCGGCCGGCGGCGTTCCCAGACCAGGGTGGTGACGCCGGCCTCGTCCCGTTCCTGCGGCAGCAGCGCGATCGCCGGGTTGACCCGGTCGCGGGCGGCGGCGACGTCGAAGCCGCCGAGCGCGGCCCGGGTGAGGGCGCCGGTGCCGAGCCGGACGACCCGCGCGGTGGGGTGGAGCTGGCGCAGCAGCGCGAGCCCCGGCGCGTGCGCGGTGGCGCGCGGGACGGCGAGGGTGGTGGCGCGCGGGACGGCAAGGGTGGTGGCGTACTCGATCTGGTGGGCGAGCGCCTCCGCCCGGGTCCGCTCGTCCCGCGCGGCGGTGTGCTCACCGTGTTCCGCCAGGTCGTCGGGGACGGAGAGCTCGCCGATCAGCCGGTTCGGGTCGACGGCGGCGACCACGCCCGCGAGTTCGACCGCGTCCGCCGCCCGCCGCCCCTGCGACTCGCCCTCGGCGAGGACCTCGACCGCCGGGTGCGGATCGCTGCCGCCCCACAGTTCGACGATCGCGAGCCCGTACCGGCCCTCGTCGGCGATCTCCAGCAGCCGGGGCAGCAGGTCCTCGCGCAGGGCGCAGCACGGGCAGTCGTTCGACAGCGGTACGTCGTCCTCGTCGAACGCTCCTCCGGCGTCCCGCAGTTCGCGGTGGACGACGCCGCGCGCGGCGTCCCGCAGGTCGTGCCGGAGCACCACGGCGTCCACCGCGGCGGCGGCCAGTTCCTCGACGGCGGCGCGGCGTTCGTCGGCGTGCAGCCCGGCGACGACGACCACCGGCAGCTTGATCCCCTCCGGGTGGGCGGCCGGGGCGCTCACCAGCCGGCCTTGCGGACGCCCGGCAGGTGGCCGGCGTGGGCGTGGGTGCGCAGGTTGATCCGGGAGAGGCCGAAGGCCCGCAGGTAGCCGCGGGGGCGGCCGTCCACCGCGTCGCGGTTGCGGATCCGGGTCGCGCCGGCATCGCGCGGCTGGCGGGCGAGTTCGGCCTGCGCGGCGGCGCGTTCGGCCGGGCCGGTGCCGGGGTGGACGATGATCCGCTTGAGTGCGGCCCGACGCTCGGCGTAGCGGGCGACGACGGCGCGGCGCCGCTCGTTCTTGGCGATCTTGCTCTGCTTGGCCATCAGACCTTCTCCCCCCGGGCCCGGATGCGGGCGACGGCGGCTTCGATGCCGATCACGTCGACGGTGCGGATGCCCTTGGCGCTCAGCGCGAGCCGGACGTACCGGCCTTCGCCGGGCAGCCAGTAGCGCTTGCGCTGGATGTTGGGGTCGAAGCGGCGGCCGGTGCGGCGGTGCGAGTGCGAGATCGCGTTGCCGAAGCCGGGTCGCCGGCCGGTGAGTTGGCAGCGGGCGGACATGGGCGCTCCCTGGCGTCCGGGAATGGGCGGGACGGAGCTCACGTTACACCAGATGAAAATGACTTCCATTTCGGTGTACGGTCTCGATCCGGCACGCCACAGCCCCGACGCACCAGGAGGACACCCCATGGCCCGCAGCGAACTGCGCCCCGTCATCAAGCTCCGCTCCACCGCCGGAACCGGCTTCACGTACGTGACGCGCAAGAACCGCCGCAACGATCCGGACCGGCTGGTCCTGCGCAAGTACGACCCGGTCGCGGGCCGGCACGTCGACTTCCGCGAGGAGCGCTGACCACGCACGCACGGAACGGCGCCTTCCCGGGCGGGGAGGCGCCGTTCGGCGGCCCGTCGGCTCACGCCTCCTCGGGCGTCCAGCGCTTCTCGACCTCGGCGAGCTTCCAGTACCCGATCGCCACCGCCCAGACCACCACGAACAGCCCGGCGATCGCGTAGCCGACGTTGTCCAGCGAGATGTCCGCGATCCAGCCGCTCACCGGGTCGGTCAGGTCGAACTTCTCGTGCAGCACGCCGACCAGCTCGATGGTGCCGATGATGAAGGCCACCGCGATCGACAGCCCCGTGATGGTCAGGTTGTAGTACACCTTGCGCACCGGGTTGGCGAAGGCCCACTGGTAGGCGAAGTTCATGAACGTCCCGTCCAGGGTGTCGAACAGGCTCATCCCGGCCGCGAACAGCAGCGGCAGGCAGACGATCGCGTACCAGGGCAGCCCGGAGGCCGCGCCCGAACCCGCCATCACCATCAGGGTGACCTCGGTTGCGGTGTCGAAGCCCAGGCCCAGCACCATGCCGACCGGGAACATCTGCCCGGGCCGGGTGATCGAGCGGGTCGCCCGGTTCAGCACCCGGGCCATGAAGCCCCGCGAGTCGAGGTGCGCCTCCAGCTCCGCCTCGTCGTACTGCCCGGCCCGCATCGCCCGGAACACCTTGACGATGCCGAGCAGCGCCGCCAGGTTGAGCGCGCCGATCAGGTAGAGGAACACGCCGGAGGTGGTCGTCCCGACCACGCCGAGCCACTTGTGGGTGGTCGACTCGTCGTCCATCAGCGTGTTGGCCAGCTGCGCGCCGCCCGCCACCAGGGCCGCCATCAGGACCACCATCGAGGAGTGCCCGAGGGCGAACCAGAAGCCCACCGAGACCGGCCGCTTGCCGTCCGCCATCAACTTGCGGGTGGTGTTGTCGATCACCGCGATGTGGTCGGCGTCGAACGCGTGCCGCATGCCGAGGGTGTAGGCGGTGATGCCCAGGCCCACCCCGAAGACCTGGGTTCCGACCGCGTACCGTTCCGGCGCCACCAGGAAGATCAGGGTCCCGAAGGCCACCACGTGCATGGCCAGGATCACCCCCATCAACCCGGCCGTACGGACGGTGTCCTCGCGTCTCCACCGGAAGGTGGGCAGCACTGACGGGACCGCTTTCGCGTTCGCGGCGGCGGTTTCGGGCAGGGTCATCTCCGGATCACGCTCCAACACCTCGTGGAATCACTTCGTGAAGTGCCGTGGCCGGTCTCCTGGCTTACGGGACATCCGGGTCCGCCTTCCCGGGGGCGCGAGGCACCCAGTGGCGTCGTGGACACGGACCGCATTCCGTCGCGGGCGAAGGAATGACCCGATCACAGTGGCGAGGGCCGCTCCGGAATCCGGACCCCTGAGGGTCCGTCACCGGTCTTCCCGAGCACCACGGCGGGCTACACGGTAGGGGTCCCGCCCCGACCCATGCAAGGCTGCGCACCTGCGCAGGTGTTCAGGATCACAGGCCCCCGCCTGCAAGAATGTCCGCATGCATCTCGTACCGGCCGACCGCGCGGGCCACCGCACCATCGACGGGCACCGGGTCTGCGAGGCCATCGCCGCGATCGGCGACACCGCGCACGTCCGGTCCTGGTCCGAGCGCTTCTCCCTGCTCGCCGACCCCGGCCGGCTCGCCCTGCTGCTCGCCCTGCACCGGGCCGGCCCGCTCGCCGTCACCGACCTCGCGGTCGCCACCGGCATGCGCGACCCCGCCGTCTCCCAGGCCCTGCGGCTGCTCCGCACGGCCGGGGTGGTCACCGGCGACAAGGACGGACGTGTGGTGCGCTACCGGCTCGTGGACGAGGCCATGCGCCCCCTCCTGGACGAGTGCGCCGCCGCCGAGCACCACGAGCCCACCGCCGCCGCGGGCTGACCGACACTCGGGGAACACCCCTCCCGGGCCGCACCCCGGATGAGTACGATCATGGCGTGCCGTCCCACCCCCACGCCTGGCCCGCCGACCGCTGGAACACCCGACCGGTCAGTGCCCGCGTGCTGGCGGTCGCCCGCACCCTCACCTCGGCCACCCGCGTCCTGGACGTCCTCACCCTGCTGAACCCGGACGGCATCGCCCGGTACTTCACCGTCAACCCCGGCTCCGCCTTCGCCGACCGCGCCCTGGACGAGTACCTGCACGGCCTGCCCGGCTTCACCGTGCTGGACTGGGAGGACGCCGTCCGGCACCGCTTCGACCTGGCCGTCGCCTGCGCCGTCCACTCCTCCATGCACCGCCTGGACGCCCGGCTCGTCGTCCTCCCGCACGGCGCCGGCTACAACCGCCTGGTGGCCGAGTCCACCGGCGACACGGTCAGCTCCGCCGGCCTCTCCCGCAACGAACTCACCCACCGCGGACGGGTGTTCGTCGACGTCCTCGGCCTCTCCCACCCCGAACAGCTGGACCGCCTGCGGACCTCCTGCCCCGAGGCGCTGGACGTCGCCCGGGTCGTCGGCGATCCGTGCTTCGACCGGATGCTGCGCAGCCGGCGCTCCCGCGACGCCTACCGCGCCGCGCTCGGCGCCGTCGACGGCCGACGGCTCGTCGTCGTCAACTCGACCTGGAGCGAGCACTCGTTATTCGGCCGCCGCCCCGACCTGCCCCGGCGCCTGGTCCGCCGGCTGCCCGCCGACGAGTACACCGTCGCCCTCGTCCTGCACCCCAACATCTGGAGCCGGCACGACCCCGAGGCACTGCTCGACACCGCCCGCCGGATGGGCCTGCGGCTGATCCCGCCGCACCAGGGCTGGCAGGCCGCCCTGGTCGCCGCCGACTGCCTGATCGGCGACCACGGCTCGGTCTCCGTCTACGGCGCCGCGCTGGAACGGCCCACCGTGCTGGTCGCCACCGGCGCCGCCGAACTCGACCCGCGCTCCCCCGGCTACGCCTTCGGCCAGACCGCCCCGGTGCTCGACCCCGACGGCGACCTCGCCGCCCAGCTCGCCCTGGCCCTGCACGACCAGGACCCGGCCGACCTGCGCCCGCTCACCGAGCGCTCGCTCAGCCGGCGCGGCCGGTCCGCCGAACTGCTGCGCCCGCTGCTCTACTCCTTCCTGGAGGGCCTGGACGAACCCGGGGAGGAACCGGTCCTGCCGCCCTACCCCAAGCCCGTCCCACGCCCCGGCACCACCGACGGGCCCACCGCGTACGACGTCGAGGGCGAGAGCGAGGGCACCGAGGTCAGCCTGCGGCGCTACCCCTTCGACCCGGCCGACCACACCCCGCGCGGCTTCCACGCGCTCACCGACGAGCACCCGGGCGACGCCCTGCGCTACACCGCGGAGGTGCTGGCCCGCACCGAGGTCCGCGCCGAGCACCCCGCCACCCGCTGGCTCGCCGACGCGGCCGCCGAACTCCCCGGCCTCGCCGTCGCGGTGGCCGCCCTCGGCCCGGCCCGCCACCTGCTCCGGCTGCGCACCGGCCTGCTGCTGGAGGCCCGCGCCGAACCGGGCTGGGGCGACCCGGACCCCGGCATCGACCCGCTGCTGCTCGGCTCCGCCGTGGCCTGCTGGCTCGCCGACGGCGGCGACCCGGCCGGCCTCCCCGGGCACGGACTCACCGTCCGCACCGGCGGGCACCGCACCCGGGTCTCGTTCACCACCGGGCCTCAGGGGCCCTCGTCCGGGCCCTGACCGGTCAGTTCCCCCAGCCGCGCCCGGCTGCGCTCCGCCAGCTCCCGGTCACCGAGCTCCGCCGCGAGGCTGACCAGCAGGGTGTGCGCCTGCGCCTCCTTCGCGACCTGGCTCCGCTCCTCGGCCCGCCGGGCGCAGTCGGCGGCCTGCGCGACGGCGAGGTCCAGCTGCCCGAGCGCGCGGTGGGCCCGGGCCCGGACCAGCGGCAGCTTCATCAGCATGTCGTGGTCGCCGGTGTCCTCGGCCCGCTCGGCGGCACCGCCCAGGACGTCCAGCGCCTCCCGGGCGCGGCCGTCGGCGATCAGCGCCTGCGCCAGGTTGTAACTCTGCACGATCTCGCCGTGGGCGTCGCCCCGGTTCTCCGCCAGGGCCAGCGTGAACCGCTCCACCGCCTCGCCGGGACGGCCGTCGGCCAGGCACAGCAGGCCGTCCGTCTCGTGGAGCACCCCCACCACCCGGCGGTCCGCCACCAGCGGCAGCTGCTCCGAGGCCAGCGCCAACTGCTCGGCGGCGAGCCGGTGCTCCCCGCGCTCGAAGTGGGCCCGGGCGAGCTGGTTGCGCATCCGGACCACGGCGGCCGGCTGGTTGTCCCACTGGGCCGACTCGACGCCGAGCCGGTGGGTGGCGATCCAGTCCTCGTAGAGCTTGCGGCCGTGGTAGAGCGGCCAGAGCGACTCGCAGAGCCGCCACACCTCGCCGTGCCACCGCTGCCCGGCCGCCTCCTCCACCACCGCGCGCAGATTGGCCCGTTCGGCGTGCAGCCACTCCAGGGCCGCCGCACCGGAGGCGAAGCCGGGCAGCTCCGCGCCGCTCTCCTCCTGCAGGCGCAGCCGGGATCCCATCGCCCGGTCGGCCAGTGCGGCCCGGCCCCGGTAGTAGGCCACCACCCGGGCGAGGAGTTCCGTCCGGCCGGGCAGCTCGCGGGTCCGGCCGTAGGCGTGCAGCCGCACCACGTCGTGAGCGCGGAACCGCGTCCCGGGGCCGTCGTCCACCACCTCGTCGAGCAGGTGGACGGCCCGCAGTTCGCGCAGCGCCGCCCCGGCCTGCTCGACGCCCGCCGCCCGCGCCGACTCGGCCGACACGAAGGGACCGGGGTGCACGCCGATCAGCCGGTAGAGCGCCCGGCCCTGCGGCGACAGCCGCTCGTGGACCAGGTCGTAGGTCGGGCCGAGGTCGCTCTCCCCGTCGTCCAGCACGGCCAACCTGCCCTCACGGTCGTGCAGTTCGGCCACCACCCGGCCGACCGGCAGGTTGTCCCGGTCCAGCAGCTGACTGCCGACCGCGTTCAGGGCCAGCGGCAGCCCGCCGCACAGCTCGACCAGCGCCGCCAGCTCCCCGTCGGTGCCCCGCTCGGAGCCCAGCCAGGCCCGGACCAGATCGGCACCGGCCGTCGCGCTCAGCGGCCCGAGCTGCCGCACCTCCGCGCCGACCGTCCGCAGCGCGGGCAGCCGCCGCCGGCTCGCGACCACCACCAGCCCGCTCGACGGGAGCAGTGCGCGCACCTCGGCGGCGTGCTCGACGTTGTCCAGGAAGAACAGGCACCGGCGCTCGGCGGTGACCGTCCGGAACATCGTGAACCGCTCCGCCTCCACCGCCGGGGGCTCGGCCCCGAGGGCGCGCAGGAAGCCGGCCAGCAGCGAGGGGAGGTCCACCCCGCCGCCGTGCCGGTAGGCCAGCAGGTCCGCGTAGAGGTCGCCGCCCGGGAACCGCGCCCGGTGCTCCTCGGTGAACTTGGCGATCAGCTCGGTCTTCCCGACCCCGCCGATCCCGGTGAACACCACGATCCCCAGACCGCCCGCCTCGATTCGGCCCAACGCCGACATCAGCGCGGCGAGTTCCGGCTCACGGTTGACGAAGGGCCCGTGCGAGGGGCGGACCTGATGCGGCCTCGGCGGCGGCTCGGCCTGGTGGAGGTGCACCGCGCCGATGGTGTCGGCCTGCACCACGTGGCCGCTCACCGTTCCTGACACGGTGTTGGCCACCCGGCGATGCTCCATCTGCCTGCTCCCTCCGGCCGGTCGGCCCCAGCCTACGGGCTGGGCGCCGCGCCGGAGGGTGGATCACAGTCTCAGGCTGCCTGGCAGGTCGGGCACCAGAAGAGGTTGCGCGCGGCGTGCTCCTCGGTCCGCACGTCCGTGCCGCAGACCAGGCAGGGCATCGCCGCCCGCCGGTAGACGTACACCTCGCCGCCGTGGTCGTCCACCCGGGGCGGACGCCCCATCGCCTCGGGGGTGTGCTCGGGGCGGACGGTGTCGATCCGGCCGGCCGCGACGCCCTCGTGCATCAGGGCGACCAGGTCCGACCAGATCGCGTCCCATTCCTTCCGGGTGAGGTCCCGCCCGGCCCGGTGCGGCGCGATGCCGTGGCGGAACAGCACCTCGGCCCGGTAGACGTTGCCCACCCCGGCCAGCACCTTCTGGTCCATCAGCAGCGCGGCGACCGTGGTGCGGCTGGCCGATATCCGGCGCCAGGCGGCCTCCGGGTCGGCGTCGGCGCGCAGCGGGTCGGGGCCGAGGCGGGCCGCGACGGCGGCCTTCAGGTCGTCGGTGACGAGGGCGCAGGTGTTGGGGCCGCGCAGGTCCGCGTAGCCGTCCTCGCCCTCCAGTCGCAGCCGGACCAGGCCGACCGGCGCGGGCGCCGGGCCGGTGCCGAAGGCGAAGCCGCCGTAGAGCCCGAGGTGGATGTGCACCCAGGCGCCCTCCTCGAAGCCGAGGAAGAGGTGCTTGCCGATGGCCTCGGCACCGGTGAGCAGCTGCCCGTCGATCACCTTGGCCTCGTCGGCGAAGCGGCCCTGCGGGCTGGAGACCCGGACCGGGCGGCCGCCGAAGGCCTGCCGGTTCTCGGCGGCGAGGCGGTGGATGATGTGGCCTTCCGGCACGGGCGTCAGCTCCTCGGGACGCTGCGACAGGACCGGTCCATCATCGCAGCCGGCACCGACAGCCCCACGAATCCCCAGGTCAGCGGACTGGCATGCCCATCAGCCGGGCCAGGATGACCCGGTCCAGCTCGGCGGCCGTCCCGGCCACGTCCAGGGCGGAGTTGTCGATGATCGGCAGCCCGGAGTTGTACCAGCCGGCCATCCGCCCGTGGATCCGCGCCACTTCCTCGTCCCCGAGCCGCCGGTTGCCGCTGCGCCGGGCGTTGCGGTGCAGCACCGAGTCCAGGCTGGGCAGCAGGACGACCGGGAGCATGCCGGGGCCGATGTGCCGCTTCCAGCCGCCGAGGCCGATCGCCGGGCGGTCCGGGAAGACGGCGTCGTCGATGATGCAGGAGATGCCGTTGGCCAGGTAGTTGCGGCAGGCGAAGCCGCAGGTGCGGCGGGCCAGCCGGTACTGCGCCTCGGAGGCGTTGTTCCAGCCGGACTGCGGGTTGGCGAAGCCGGACTGGACCCACTCCCGTACGTCGTCCAGGCTGATGTGCGCCGTCGGGGTGGGGCGGCGCTCGGCCCAGTACCGGGCGACGGTGGTCTTGCCGGCCCCGGCCGGACCGATCAGCAGGACGGCGATCGGCCCGGTGGGCGCGTGCCGCTGCGGCGGGTGGACGGGAAGTTGGACGGGCGTCCCGGACGGCAGCACGAAGTGCCCGGTCCCCCCGGAGGGAACCGCCGCGCCGGGCGCCGCGGCGTGGACCGGGACCGCGAGGGGAGCCGGAGCCGGGGTCGGCACCGCAGCCGGCGCCGGAGCGGGCCCGACCGCGGCAGGAGCGACCGGCCCGGCCTGCGCACCGGGAACGGGAGTCGCACCGGGAACGGCAGGAGCAACAGGCACCGCAGGAGCACCGGGCACCGCAGGCGCGACGGGAGCCGGCGACCCGGCCGGCGCGGGCAGGACCTGCGGCGGCGGGGGCGGCACCGGCGGAGCCGCGGGACGCGGCGGGACCTGCCCGCCTCCGGCGTACTGCGTCACGGCACCTCCCGACACCTCTCAGCGGGGACATTACACGGCGGCCCGGCAGCGGGCACAGTCCGCCGCCGGGCCGTGGGCCGGGGCCCGTAGCGGACGGACCGCCGAGCCTCAGCGCGAGGTGAGCCCCTCGGCCAGCGCACGCAGCGCCAGCTCGTACGAGCCGAGCCCGAAACCGGCGACGGTGCCCGAGGCCACCGCCGCGATCACCGAGGTGTGCCGGAAGGTCTCCCGGGCGTACGGGTTGGAGATGTGCACCTCGATCAGCGGCGCGGTGCGCTGCGCGGCGGCGTCCCGCATCGCGTACGAGTAGTGCGTGAACGCCCCCGGGTTGATCACCACGGGCACCTGCCCGTCGGCCGCCTCGTGCAGCCACTCCACCATCTGCTGCTCGGAGTTGGTCTCGTGCACCTCGACCTCGAAGCCGAACTCCTTGCCGAGCGCGGTGCAGCGCTCGACCAGCCCGGCGTACGAGGTCGCGCCGTAGACGTCGGGCTCGCGGCTGCCCAGCCGGCCCAGGTTGGGGCCGTTGAGCACCATCACCCGGGTCACGCCGAGACCTCCGCGTAGGCGGCGACCAGCAGGGACGGGTCGGGGCCCTCCAGCACGGAGGTCTTGCCGAGGCCGTCCAGGACGATGAAGCGGATCAGGTCGCCGCGCGACTTCTTGTCGATCTTCATCGCGTCCAGCAGCTTCGGCCAGGCGTCCGCGCGGTAGCTCAGCGGCAGGCCGACCGAGGCCAGCACGGCCCGGTGCCGGTCGGCCGTCTCGTCGTCCAACCGCCCGGCCAGGCGGCCGAGTTCGGCGGCGAAGACCATGCCGATGGAGATCGCGGCGCCGTGCCGCCACTTGTACCGCTCGTTGCGCTCGATGGCGTGGCCGAGGGTGTGGCCGTAGTTGAGGATCTCGCGCCGCCCGGCTTCCTTGAGGTCCCCGGAGACCACGTCGGCCTTGACCTGGATCGCGCGGCGGATCAGCTCGACGGTGTGCGGGCCGGCCGGGGTCGTGGCGCCCTCGGGGTCGGCCTCGATCAGGTCGAGGATCGCCGGGTCGGCGATGAAGCCGCACTTGATGACCTCGGCGAGGCCGGAGACGTAGTCGTGCCTGGGCACGGTCTCCAGGGTGCCGAGGTCGGCCAGCACGCCCACCGGCGGGTGGAAGGCGCCGACCATGTTCTTGCCCTCGGCGATGTTGATGCCGGTCTTGCCGCCGACGGCCGCGTCGACCATGCCGAGCAGCGTGGTGGGCATGGCGACCCAGCGCACCCCGCGCAGCCAGGTGGCGGCGACGAAGCCGGCCAGGTCGGTGGTGGCGCCGCCGCCCAGGCCGACGACGACGTCGCTGCGGGTGAACCCGGTCTGCCCGAGCACCGACCAGCAGTACGCGGCGACCTCGGCGCTCTTGGCGTCCTCGGCGTTCGGCACCTGCAGCGCGATCGCCTCGTAGCCCTCGCCCGCCAGGTCCTCGCGGATGGCGTCGGCGGTGGCGGCCAGCGCCTCCGGGTGGATGATCGCGACCCGCTTGGCGCGGTTGCCGATGAGCGGCGCCAGCTCACCGAGCAACTGGTGCCCGATCAGCACGTCGTACGGGTCGTGGCCGGCGCTGCCGCCGACGTGGATCCTGACGGTGGAGTCAGTCATGGGGGGTCTTCAGCTCCAGTGCTTCCAGTACGGCGTCCGCGACCTGCTCGGGGGTGCGGGCTGCGGTGTCGACCACGGCGGTGGCGACCTCCAGGTAGAGGGGGCGGCGGGCCTCCATCAGCTCGCGCCAGCGGGCCCTCGGGTTGACGGCCAGCAGCGGGCGCGGGGCGTCCAGGCCGACCCGCTTGACCGCGTCGGCGAGCGGGACCTCCAGGAAGACCACCGGCAGCTCGCGCAGCAGCTCACGGGTGTCCTCGGCCATGACGGCCCCGCCGCCGAGCGCCAGCACCCCGTCGTGCCCCGAGGCGGCCGCCCGTACGGCCGCCGCCTCCAGCGCGCGGAAGTGCGGCTCGCCCTCGTCGATGAAGATCTCCGGGATCGGCTTGCCGGCCGTCGCCTCGACGTCGGCGTCGGTGTCCCGGAAGCCGACGCCCAGGCGCTCGGCCAGGGCCCGCCCGACGGTGGACTTGCCACTGCCGGGCGGGCCGACCAGCACCACGACGGGGTGGGTCATCGGATGATCAGGTGGTCGAGGTAGCCCTGCACGTTGCGGCGGGTCTCGCTCACGTTGTCACCGCCGAACTTCTCGTTGACCGCGTCGGCCAGCACCAGCGCGACCATCGCCTCGGCGACGATGCCCGCGGCGGGCACCGCGCAGACGTCCGAGCGCTGGTGGTGCGCCTTGGCCGGCTCGCCGGTGCGCACGTCCAGGGTCTGCAGCGCCCGCGGCACGGTGGCGATCGGCTTCATCGCGGCGCGCACCCGCAGCACCTCGCCGGTGGACAGGCCGCCCTCGGTGCCGCCGGAGCGGCCGGAGGTGCGCTTGACGCCCTCGGCGGTCGGGACGATCTCGTCGTGCGCCTGCGAGCCCGGGACCCGGGCCAGGTCGAAGCCGTCGCCGACCTCGACGCCCTTGATCGCCTGGATGCCCATCAGCGCGGCGGCCAGCCGCGCGTCCAGGCGGCGGTCCCAGTGCACGTGCGAGCCGAGGCCGACCGGCACGCCGTAGGCCAGCACCTCGACCACGCCGCCGAGGGTGTCGCCGTCCTTGTGGGCCTGGTCGATCTCGGCGACCATCGCCTTCGAGGCGTCCGCGTCCAGGCAGCGCACCGGGTCGGCGTCCAGCCGGGCCTCGTCCGCGGGCAGCGGCAGCACACCGGCCGGGGCCTTGGCGGCGGCCAGCTCGACCACGTGGCTGACGATCTCGATCCCGGCCACCTCACGGAGGTACGCGCGGGCGACGGCGCCCAGCGCGACCCGGGCGGCCGTCTCGCGGGCGCTGGCGCGCTCCAGGATCGGCCGGGCCTCCTCGATCGAGTACTTCTGCATGCCGGCCAGGTCCGCGTGGCCGGGCCGGGGGCGGGTGAGCGCCTCGTTGCGGGCCAGGCCCGCCAGCACCTCGGGGTCGACCGGGTCGGCCGACATGACCTGCTCCCACTTCGGCCACTCGGTGTTGCCGACCATGATCGCGACCGGGCTGCCCATGGTCAGGCCGTGCCGGACGCCGCCGAGGAAGGTCACCTCGTCCTGCTCGAACTTCATCCGCGCCCCGCGGCCGTAACCGAGCCGACGGCGCGCCAGCGCGTCGGCCACCACGGCGGTGGTGACCGGTACACCGGCGGGCAGGCCTTCCAGCGTCGCGACGAGTGCGGGGCCGTGCGACTCCCCCGCCGTCAGCCAGCGCAACGTACCCAACGGAGCTCCTTCATCAGCGGACCGGCCCACGGCACCGCCGCGGCCCGCCCGAGCGTGCCTTCTGTCCGAATCCTTTCATGCCCCGGCGGCACCTGGGGGCCACAGTCCGCGTGACGGACGGCAACCGGTCACGAACCGTGCCGCGGAAGGCCCGACAGCGAGACCGGGCGTCCGGATGATGGACACCCGGCGACCGGTCCGGGCACCGGGGGCGGTCCGGGAGCTCGGGCTCAGCGCCCGGCGAGCGCCTTCTCCCCCGCCTCGCGCATCGCCGCCAGCGGCCCGGGCGTCCGCCCGGTGAAGGCCTCGCTCTGCAACACCGCCTGGTGCACCAGCAGGTCCAGCCCGCCCAGGACGGTCGCTCCGCGCTCGGCGCAGGCAGCCGCCAGCGCCGTCGGCCACGGGTGGTACAGCACGTCGAACAGCGTCCCCGGCGCGGCGGGCAGCACGGCGGCGAAGGCGTCCGTCGCGCCGGCCGGCGTGGTGGAGACGGTCAGCGGCTGGGCCAGCGCCTCGGCCCCGCGCTCCCAGTCGGCGGTGCGGACGACCACGCCCAGCCGCTCGCCCAGCTCGGCCATCTCCCGGGCCCGCTCGGCGCTGCGCACGTAGACCGTCACCTCGCCGGTGCAGATCCGGGCGAGCGCGGCCAGCGCCGAGGAGGCGGTGGCCCCGGCCCCCAGGACGGCGGCGCCGGACACCTCGGTGATCCCGCGCTCCCGCAGCGCGTTGACCAGCCCGGGGACGTCGGTGTTGTCCCCGGTGCGCCGCCCGTCGGCGGTGAACACCACGGTGTTCACCGCGTCCACCGCGCGGGCCGTCGCGCTGACCTCGTCGAGCAGCGGGACGATCGCCCGCTTCAGCGGCATGGTCAGCGACAGCCCCGCCCACTCCGCCTCGTCCAGCCCGGCGACGAAGCCGGGCAGCGCGGCCTCGTCGACCTCGAAGCGGTCGTAGCGCCAGCCGTCCAGCCCGAGCGCCGCGAAGGCGGCCCGGTGCAGGTCCGGCGAGAGCGAGTGGGCGATCGGCGAGCCGAGGACGGCCGCCCGGTGCTTGCTGGTCAACACTGCCTCTCCATGAACTGCTGTCCCGCCGCGGCTACTTGGTGGTGCAGTGGCCGCGGGCCTCGTCGAAGCCGTTCCCGGCCGCCTGGCAGTACTCCTTGACGTTGGCGTAGTGCTCCTTGCTCGTCTCGGCGAACCGGGTGTGCTGCGGGTCCATCGCGATGAAGTACAGCCACTTGCCGTCGGCCGGGTGGAGCACCGCGTTGAGCGCGTCGTCGCCCGGGTTGGAGATCGGCGTCGGCGGCAGTCCCGGGTTGATGTAGGTGTTGTACGGGTTGCTCGCGTTGTCCATGTCGCCCTTGTTGAGCTCCTTGCGGCCCAACGAGTACTGCAGCGTGGTGTCCATGCCGAGCTTGTGGTTGATCTCGCCGCCGGCGGCCAGCCGGTTCTGGATGGTCTTGGCCATCTTGGCGAAGTCGTCGACGTTGTTGCCCTCGCGCTGGAGGATGCTCGCCTCGATGATCACCTCGTACCCGGTCTTCAGGCCCACCGAAGCCGCCTGGGAGTCCAGGTTGGCGTACTTGTCGGTGGCGTTCTTCACCATCTGCTTGAGCAGGTCCTCGGGCTTCATGCCGTCGGCGATGTTGTAGCGGGTCGGCCAGAGGAAGCCCTCGATCTTGCCCTGGGCGTACGGGGGCAGGCCGAGGTCGTTGACCTGGGCCTGGGCGACGGCGGCCGTCGCGCCCTTCTGCAGCTTCAGCTTGGCGTCGATCAGGGCGTAGATCTCGGTGGAGTTCTTGCCCTCGGGGATCACGATCGCCGCACCGCCCGCCTGGGCGAGCAGTTCCTTGAGCGCGGCGGCGGCCGGCATCTCCTTCTTCAGGCCGTAGAAGCCCGGCTGGACGGTGGTGCACTTGGGCTCGGACTTGCAGGCCGAGGTGAACGCGTCGACGCTCTTGACCACGCCGGCGTTCTTCAGCGCCAGGCCGATCTGCCCGGCGACCGCGTCCTTCTTGACCTCGAACTGGACGGATCCGGTGCCCTCGCCGGTGAAGTCCGGCGGCGGGCCGAAGTGGTCCTGGTAGAAGCCGTAGCCCCACCAGCCGGCGCCGCCCATGGCGCCGAGCAGCACCACCGCGACCAGCAGGCAGGCGCCACCGTTGCGGCGGCCCGACTTCTTGCCCTTCTCCTTGCGCTTCTTCGTCGCCTCGCGGGACTCGTCCTGCGTGCCGAGGAAGCCGCCCGCCTCCTGCTCGGCGTGCTCGTCGAGGTAGCCGCCGTCCTCGGGGTGGCCGTCCTGGTGGCCGTCCCACTCGTCGGCCGCGCCCTCGCCCTCGCCGCCGACCGGGGCGCCGGACTCCAGCGCGGCGGCCTCGGCCTCCCAGTCGATGCCGTCCGGCCCCGGCCCCGAAGCAGGCGCGGGCGCCGGCGCCGCCTGCGGCCGGGCCTGCTGCTGCTGTGCCATCTGCTGCCGGGGCATGCCCGGCTGCTGCTGCACGCCGGGCTGCTGCATCCCGTTCTGCTGCGGCATGCCCGGCTGCTGCGGCATCCCGTTCTGCTGACCGCCCGGGAACCCCTGCTGCTGGAAGCCCTGTTGCTGGAAACCCTGCTGCTGCATCTGCGGCGGCATCTGCTGCTGCGGATAGCCCTGGCCCTGCGGCATCTGCTGCTGGGGATACCCCTGCTGCGCGTGGCCCTGCGGCACGAAGCCCTGCTGACCGCCCGGGAAGCCCTGCTGCGGGAACGCCTGCTGCTGGAAGCCCTGCTGCTGCACCTGCTGCTGCGGATAGCCCTGGCCCTGCTGCATCTGCGGCATCTGCTGCTGGGGATACCCCTGCTGCCCGTCCCCGTACGGCTGCTGGCCGGGCTGGCCCGGCTGCGGGTACTGCTGCTGCCACTGGCCGTCCTGCTGGCCGGGGACCGGCTGCCGGCCGTCGTACCCGGAATCACCGGGGTGCCACGGCTCGCCCTGGGGGGCGTAGCCCCCACCCAGATCGGTCATTGATCCCCTTAACCGACGGTGACGGCCGGCGGATCGGACCGGCCGTCCGGGACGGCATCGTCCCGGCTGAATCTCGAACCGGCGTGCTAGCGCAGCGCCTGGAGGGAGACGTTACCGTACCGCAGCCTTACCCCTGCCCGGGTGAGTGCACCGTCGACGGGCGACCTCACGGAGAGCACACAAGATCACTACGGCGTCGCCGCACCCGGCCCGGCCGGAGCCCCGGCCCCCGACGGAGCCCCGGACGCCGACCCGGACGCGGTGGCCGGCCCGGACGCCGTGGCGCTCGGCTTCGCCGCCGCCCGGTTGGCGTTGAACTCCGCCACGTTGCGCTGATGCACCTCGAAGTTGTCGGTGAACCGGGTGTCCCCGGGCCGCACGGTGACGAAGTACAGCCAGTCCCCCGGCGTCGGGTCCAGCGCCGCCATGATCGCCTGCCGTCCCGGGTTGGAGATCGGCGTCGGCGGCAGCCCGGGGTGCAGGTAGGTGTTGTACGGGGAGTCCAGCTTGGTCTCGGTCACCGTGGTGTTCAGGGTCGACCGGCCGAGCGCGTAGTTGATCGTGGAGTCCAGTTGCAGCGCCATGCCCTTGGCCAGCCGGTTGTAGATCACCCGGGCCACCTTGCCCATGTCCTCGGTGTTGTCGGCCTCGCCCTGGACCATGCTGGCCACGGTGACCAGCCCGTACGCGGTCTGCCCGAGGTTCTGCGCCACGACGGTGGCGTCGTCCCGGGCGTACTCCTTGCCGGCCCGTTCCACCATCTGCTTCAGCAGGTCGAGCGCGGTGGTGGCGTCGGTGACGGCGTACGTCGCCGGGAAGAGGTAGCCCTCGGGGCTGCCGTTGGCGAAGTCCGGCAGGCCGAGCTCGACGCCCTGTTCCTGGGCGGTGCGCCGGGTGGTGCCGTCGGGCAGGTTGAGCTTCTTGTCGATGGCGGCGTAGATCTGGTAGCCGCGCCAGCCCTCGGGGATGGTCAGGCCGTTGGCGTTGGCCGGGTCGATCAGGATCGCCAGCGCCGCCACGGCCGACATCCTCTGCTTCAGCGTGTACGTCCCGGGCTGGATCCGTCCGGCGGCCGCCGCGCTGCCCTTCGCGGCCCGGGTGAAGGCGAGCGAGCTGGCCACCACCCCGTTGCGGACCAGGGCGGACGCGATCTGGGACAGGCCCGCGCCCTCCGGCACCGAGACCTGGACGCTGCCGGTGCCCTGCCCGGCGAAGTCGGCGGCGGCCGGGGGCTTGCGCTGCGCCTGGAACCAGGTGTAGCCGGTGATCCCGACCCCTCCGAACACCGCGATCAGCGCGAGCGCGGTGAGCCCGCAGGCCAGTCCGTTACGCCGTCGGTGCGGATCCGGCGCATCGTGGCGCGGCCGGGGCGCGGCCGGCGGGCGGCCCTCCGGCTCCAGCACCGGCGCACCCAGGTGTCCCGGGGTGAGACCGGGGTGGAAGTCCTGGTCGGTCATGGCGCGTCCCCTCGGCGGTCCCAGATCGATCCGGATCGATCTCACGTCGATCCGAAACGGAATCGGAAACGAACGAAGAGGGGTCCGTGCGGACGCACCTGAACCCCGCCATACCGAGGGCCACGCGACCCTCTGCACACTCATCCCCTTCGCGCTCCTCCTCGCGCTCCTCGCCTGGGCCT